>NZ_JOGB01000055.1 GCF_000719335.1 Streptomyces sp. NRRL S-87 | reverse complement strand
CAAGGGGCTTCGCCCTGGCCTGCGGCCACCCCTGGCCCGGGCCTGCCTCCGGACCAGCCTGCCACCCCTGTCAAGCGCCTCCCCCACACACCACGGGACGCTCTCGCTTCGGGATCGCCGTCAGCGCGCGGAGTGGTCGTCGGGCTTCCAGCCCCAGGCGGTGAGCATGCCGGCCGACAGGGCGGCGCACGCGGCGGAGTCCAGGTAGCGGACGGCCTCGTCGACGGCCGCGTCGTCGACCGAACCCGTCGCGAGCATCGCCGCTCGGCTGCGGTCCCATGTCTCGGCCCAGAAGCGGCTGATGGGACTGCCGGGCAGGAGGGGCGGCACGTGGATCTCGGCGGCCACGCGCCCGAGGCCGGCCCCGTGCAGCAGGTGCGGGTACGTCGGCACGACGGAGACGTCGGTGCCGATGGTGGCCCGCAGCCCCTGCCACATCGCCCGCATCGCCACGGTGTACGGGGTGTCGGGCGTGCGGTCGCTCGTCAGGTCGACGGCGTCGCTGAGCACCAGCACCCCGCCGGGCGCGACGAGTTCCGCGAGCGAGGAGACCAGGCGTTCGCGCTCGGCCAGGTGCATCAGCACGAAGCGCGCGTGGACGAGCCGGAAGGTGCCGGGGGCGAAGTCCGGGGCGGTCACGTCGGCCGCCAGGACGTCGAGTCCGGGCCGTCGGGGGAGGAAGCGCACGTCGCGGTCGACGGCGAGCACGCCGGCGACCCCGGCCTCGTCCAGCAGCCGACGGGCGATCGTGCCCGTACCGGCGCCCACGTCGAGGCAGTTCCAGCCCGGACCGACGCCGAGTGCCCGCAGCCGCGCCATGCTGAACCCGTCGTACGCCAGGGCGCCGTAGTCGATGCGCTCGCCCTCGCCCGCCCGCTCGGGCGGGAACACGGCCTCGCCGTACCGGCCGCCCGCCGGTGCCCCGCCGTGCGGCACGCCGTTCACGAGCGGGACCGGAACGCGGGCGGCGGCGGTGCGTACGACGACGTCATGGCCGGACCTCCTCACGCGCGGGGGTGGCGCGGCGCGTTCCCTGGCTGCCGCACCCCGATCCTCCACCCGTGCCCGCGCGCACCGTGCAGGCGCGCCCGCGCCTGGGCCGAACGGCTCAAGAGCCCGTGCCCACTCGTCGAAGACCATGCCTCAGATGCGGTCGCGGGTCTCGTCGACCACCGGGAGGGCGGTGACGCGGCGGCGGCGCAGCACGCTGCCGTAGACGCCGAGGCCGAGGAGCCCGGCGCCCATCATGATCAGCCCCACCACGTCGAGGTTGACGCTGTCCATATGCCAGTCGCTTGCGAAGGTGAGGATCGCCCCCACCACGATCAGGGCGATGCAACCGCCTATGCCGGCCATGGGTGTTACCTCCTCGTCGGCACTGTCGTCTTCTGACGCGCGGCTACCCGGGAAGCCGGGCCGGAAACGGTGCGCCCGACGAAACCCCGCCGTGGGCAACGGTGTTGGGGCGGGCCGGACCGGTGGCCGGCGCGCGCGCCTCGCCCCGGACGTGCCCGGGTGGCGTACCCCGGGGGACGCGCGGCGGGGCGTTTTGACCGCAGGACGACCGGGCACGCGCGGATCCACGCGCTCGCGTCCCGTTCCCCCGCACCCCGACACCCCACGAGGAGCCATGAACAGCGTTCTCCGCCTGCTCGTCGTCATCGGCGGCTCCGTCCTGCTGACCGCCGCCCTCGGCTGGCTCGCCGACCTGCTGCTGCGCCGAGCGGACGCCCGGCACCCCGAGACCCCGCTGTGGAGCCTGCTGCGCCGCTGCGGACGGTCGGTACGCCTCCTCCTGCTGGCCGCCCTGCTCCGCGGGACGTACCTCCAGGTGGAGTGGCGGCCGCTCGTGGAGCACCGGGTGGCGGTCGGCCGGGTGCTGTCCCTGCTGCTGATCGGCGCCGCGGCGTGGTTCGTCGTCCACTTCACCTCCGCGGTGGTCGAGTCGTCCTACGCCCGGTACGCCACCGGCACCCGCGACCCGTCCCGGGTGCGTCGCGTCCGTACGCAGGTGAGCCTCGTCATGCGGATCGTCACCGCGGTCGTCGCGGTGGTGGCCGCGGCCGCGATGCTGCTCACCTTCCCCGACTTCCGGGCCGTCGGAACCTCGGTGCTGGCCTCCGCCGGCATCATCGGCATCGTCGCCGGCGTGGCCGCGCAGTCGACGCTCGGCAACCTCTTCGCCGGGTTCCAGATCGCCTTCGGCGACATGGTGCGCATCGGCGACACCGTCGTGGTCGACGGCGAGTGGGGCGTGGTCGAGGACATCACGCTCACCCTCCTGGCCGTGCGCACCTGGGACGAGCGGCGCATCACCATGCCGGTCTCCTACTTCACCGGCAAACCCTTCGAGAACTGGTCCCGCGGCGGCGCCCAGATGACCGGCACGGTGTTCCTGCACTGCGACCACAGCGCCCCCGTCCCGCTGATCCGCGAGCGGCTGCGGGAGGTGCTCGACGGCTGCGAGGCGTGGGACGGCCGCGGCTGGGACCTCGCCGTGACCGACACCACCCCCACCACCGTCGTCCTGCGCGCGATCGTCACCGCCAAGGACCCGGACGACCTGTGGACCGTCCGCTGCACGGTGCGCGAGCAACTGGTGGCCTGGCTCGCCGAGAAGCACCCCTACGCCCTGCCCCGCGTGGCGACGTCCCCGGCCGCGCCGGCTCCGGGCGACCGGTGACGGCCCGCGACGCGTGCGCAGGCGCGGGTTTCGACGCGCCTGCTCCGGCCAGACGAGGGACTGACGTACGGGGACCGAACCCACGTGAGAGGAGTCGACGGATGACGAACGTGACACGACTGCCGGGCACGGCGGAACACCACTGGACGTGGCAGGAGCGCGCCGCCTGCCGCGATCTCGGCACGGACCGGTTCTTCCACCCCGCGGGCGAGCGCGGCGAGGACCGTGCGGTCCGCGACGAGGCGGCCAGGGAGGTCTGCGCGCTCTGCCCGGTCCAGGTGGAGTGCCTGCGCCACGCCCTGCGCGTCCAGGAGCCCTACGGGGTCTGGGGCGGGCTGACGGAGGAGGAACGCCGCGCCCTCTACGCGCGCGACGCCTGCTGACGGCCGCCGCCGACGGGCCGGCCCGGCGACGGCCGGCCGCCGTCCCGGTCGGACCGGCGTTCCCCGCCGACGGGCGGTGTGACGGCGGGCCCGGGCGGTAGCGTGGTGCGCGGCGGCCGGGACGGAGGTGCGGCCGGTGCCCGGGGCGGGAGCCGGAACGTCCGCCCGGCTCAGTCCGCCGCCCGCCCGTCGACGGAGATGCCCAGCCGGTCGGCCACCGCCCCGAGGGCCGTGCCCAGCGGGAGCGCGACCCGCGTGACGGCGTGCCGGTCGCCCCGGGTCGGGTCCCGGTTGACGATCAGGACGGGCGTGCCGGCCCCGGCCGCCTGCCGGACGAACCGCAGCCCGGACATCACCGTGAGCGACGAGCCCAGGACCAGCAGCGCGGCCGCCCCGCCGACCAGGTCGCGGCAGTGCTCGACCCGCGGCGGCGGCACGGCCTCGCCGAAGAACACCACGTCCGGTTTGAGGACGCCGCCGCAGCCCGCGCAGGGCACCACGCGGAAGTCCCCGACCTGCTCGTCGGTGAGGTCGGCGTCCCCGTCCGGGTTCAGGGCGGCGGACACCGGCGCGAAGCCGGGGTTGGCCTCCGCCAGGCGCCGGGCCAGCTCGCGGCGGGGGCTGAAGGCGCCGCAGGACAGGCAGACGACCCGGTCCAGGCTGCCGTGGAGCTCCACGACGCCCGCGCTGCCGGCGGCCTGGTGCAGCCCGTCCACGTTCTGGGTGATCACGCCCGCGAGCAGGCCGTGCCGCTCGAACGCGGCCACGGCCCGGTGGCCGGCATTGGGCCGGGCGCGGCCGAACGTCCGCCAGCCGAGGTGGCTGCGCGCCCAGTACCGGCGCCGGTTGCGGGCACTGGCGGTGAAGTCCTGGTACGTCATCGGGGTGTGCCGGCGCAGGCTGCCGCCCTCGCCCCGGTAGTCGGGGATGCCCGACTCCGTGGAGAGGCCGGCGCCGCTGAGCACCAGCACGCCCCCGGCCCCCAGCGCACCGGCGACCGGCTCCAGGTCCGTGGTGCCCGGCGGCAGGTCCTCGGGGGGCGTCCAGCTCAGAGTGGGGCGCGTGCGCATGCCGCCAGCGTACGGAACCGGCCGGAGGCGGGGACAGCGCCGCGATCCCCCGGACGGCCGAGCCGCGACCCCCACCCGCCGACGGACGGGCGGAGGCCGCGGTCCGGCGGCCGGAACCGCCCGCCACCCGTCCGGAGGGACCGCCACACGGCCGAGCCCGGCCCGCCCCGGCGGCGTCGGTTGCCTAGGCTGAGAAACGGGGCGCCGCGGCGCGGAACGTGCCGTCGGCCGACCGCGCGAGGCGACCCCCACCGGCAGAAGGGGCGTATCCCATGGACACACCGGCGGTGCGGCGCCACGCCCGCGGAGGCCCCTGGTGACCGCGGAGGTCGTGCTCCTCTCCCTGGTGATCGCCCTGTCGCCGTTCACCCTCATCCCCGCTCTGTTCATGCAGTTCGCCCCGCGTGCCCGGCAGGTCGGCAGCGCCTTCATGGCGGGCTGGCTGGTCGGGGTCGCCATCCCGGCCTCGCTCACCGTGGCGCTGGCCGAGCTCCTGCACAAGGGGGCGGGCGGCCCCTCCTGGACCGCCTGGGTGCGCGTCGGACTGGGCGTGCTCCTGATCGGCCTGGGCATCGAGCACTGGCTGGACCGGCACGGCAAGGGACCGCCCCGGTGGATGCGGCTGCTCGCGGACGCCACGCCGGCCAAGGCGGTCCGGCTCGGGCTGGTGCTCTCGCTGGCCAACCCGAAGATCTTCCTCGTCTCCGCCGCGGCCGGCGTCGCGATCGCGGCGGGGGACCCGACCGCCGCCGGCGCGGTGCTGGGCGTGGTGCTGTTCACGGCCTGCGCCGCCAGCACCGTCATCCTTCCCGTGCTGCTCCGCTTCGCGCTCGGGGACCGGGTCGTGGGCCCGCTCGGCCGGACCCGGACCGCCCTGGAGGGCAACGCCGCCGCCGTGATGGCCGTCGCCATCATCGCCATCGGCGTCCTCGTGCTGGTCGAGGGCCTCACCAGCATCTGACCGCCCCCCGGCCGGGCGGGGTCCCCTCGTCCCACGGATAGGCTGGACGCATGACGACGCCCGGGCCGGCAGCCTCTCCAGGACGCGTTCCCGCAGCGGGCGGGCCCGGGATCCCGGTGCCCGAGCCGGCCGCATGGCTGCGGCGCGGGATCAGCCGCAACGGCGGGCCCCTGGTGGAGGACAGCGAGGTCGTGTGGCTGCAGGCCGGCCCGTACTTCGCCGACAGCCGCGGCTTCGCCGGCGTCACGTCGTACGACGGGTCCCGCGTGCACTTCCACCACCTGACGGGCGAGCCCGGCGAGGACACGGGCAGCCTCCGGTCGGAGGGCCCGAACCTCGTCGAGTGGGGCACCAACACCGACGGCAGCACGTTCCTGGAGGTCTGGACCCCGCTGCCCGCCGCCGACGGGGAATCCGGTTCCTGGAGCGGCCCCGGCTACCACGTGGTGCGGGTCGGCCGGCACGTCGTGCACGTCGACTCCGGCGGGGGCACGTACGCGCGGCTGTGACGGGGTGCCGGTGGACGGATGGACCACGTGGTCGTCGTGACGCCACCGGCCGATGCCCCAGGGACGGGGACCCCGGGCGCCGGTTCCGGCCGCCTGATGCCCGAGGACGGGGACCCCGGCGCGCCGGTTCCGGCCGTCTGATGAGACCGCACCCGCGGTACGGCCGCCGCGGGCGGCCCGTCAACGGGGCGCGGCGCGCTCCGGAAGCGGCGTACCGCACGCACTGCAGAAGCGGGCGTCGGCCTCGATGGCGTGCCGGCGGCAGTTGGTGCACACCAGGTGCACGGCGCACTGCGCGGCGCCCGCCCGCACCGGGGTGCGCCGGCCGATCCGCAGGCCGGTCCGCCGCCGGTGCGCGGTCAGGAGCACCAGCCCGCCCGGGCCGGCCTCGATGGCGCGGGCGTCCCCCCGCGGCACCAGCACCACGGCGCCGGGGGCCAGGTCGCGGGCGGTGCCGGCCACGGTGAGGGTGCCGCCCCCGGCGACCACCAGTACCAGGACGTCCACCTCGGCCTCCGTGTGGGCGGCCACGGTGCCGCCGGCCGGGAAGCGGACCACGTTCGCGTCGAGCTGGCGGGTACGGCGGCGCAGCCGCCACAGGGCGCCGCTCTGCTCCTGCGCGCCGTCCTGTACGAGGCCTGTGAGGGCGACCCCCTCCAACTCCGACTTGGCCAACGCCGCCCGCCCCGCTTCCCGACTCGCATGGTTCCGGCAGGCCATGATTCCCTACCCGGCGCCCTGCCGGTGCATCGGGAGGCGAGCGGGCCGGCCGGTCAGGCGACCTGCGCGGGGCGCACGCCGGCGGCCCCGGAGGCGACGCCTCCGGGGCCGCCGGCGTGCGGGGGCGGCTCAGTCGGTGAGGTACGCGCGCAGGACGGTGACCTCGGACCTGTTGCCCGCGGTGTCGACCACCGTGCCGCGCAGCGACACGTGCCCGCCCGCTGCCGGGCCCTGCACGGTGACCGCGCCGTCCCGGACCGGCAGGGCCGTCCAGGTACGGCCGTCGTCGTACGAGACGGCCACCGCCAGGGACCTCAGCCCCCGGCCCGCCGCGGGACCCTGGACCGTGACCGGGACGCGCAGCGGGTGGCCGCCGTTGACCGTGCCCTCCATGCGGACGGTGGGCGCGAAGCGCACGACCGAGGCCGGGAGGCGCGTCGTGGCCCCCGCCCGGGTGGCGCCGGAGCGGAACCACCAGGTGGCGGTCACCTTGGACGAAGTGCGGGTGACGGCCGCCGGCTGGGTGGCGGAGGCCACCAGCTTGTAGGAGGCCTCGCGGGACGGCACGGTGAACGGCTTCGCGTCGCGGAGCTGGGCGGACCGGGTGCCGGCGACGACCCCGTTGACGTAGAGCACCGTCTTCCCCTTGGCGAGGGCGTCGCCCCCGTCGTGGCCGGCGCCGTCCGCGAGCAGCGGCAGCGTCCCCCACACCGTGTCGCCCTTCCGGTACAGGCCGAGGCCCGCCGCGGTGTCCGACGCGGGCCGACGACGGCGCCGCCGAAGCGCTCCGTGAGGGTGCGGCCACCCGGGTAGGCGCGCACGCCGGCGTGCGCGGTCTCCTCCCGGTAGCCCTCCCCGGCCGTGCCGTACTGGGTCGCGGACAGTTCCCAGGTCGCGCCGTCGAGCGCGGACAGGAACAGCCTCACCGTGGTCGGCACCTCCCGCCAGGAGGTGAGCGAGCTGCCGGGGGCGCTCCCGGGGAGCCGGCCGACGGCCTGCACGACGCCCTGCTTGCCGGGGGCCGAGGCGCCCTGCTCGACGAGGACGGTGGCCAGGTCGGCGGCCTTCAGGTGCCGGGTGTAGCCGGTGGCGGTACGGCGCACCGGGCCGCCGAGCGTGGCGTGGTACTCGTCGTCGCCGTCGGTCCAGTGGGTGTCCCACCGCTGGAACAGGGTGCTGCCCGCAGCCGGTCCGGGCCCCTGGCCGCGCGTGCGCAGGCGGTCGTAGGAGGGCAGCCACCAGCCGGAGGCGTACGTCGTGCCGCCGACCCGCAGCTCGTAGCCGGGGGTGACGAACGCCTGCACGGCGGAGGCGGCGGGCACCGTGATGTCCACCGGCCTGGTGGTGCGGGCGTCGACGGTGACCGTGGTGTCGCGGGTGACGTCGAGGCGGGGCTGGGAGATCCAGTCGAGGCCGCCCGCGGGGTCCGCCGGGTCGACCGACAGGCGCGAGTCGACGGCGTAGCGGCCCTTGGGGACGCGTACGGTCTCCGAGCGGGAGTTCTCGTGGTTCTCGAAGAACCGGCCGGCGGCGAGCCCGCCCACGCCCTGGACAGCGCTGTAGTAGGCGGTGGCGTGCCTGCCGTCGCGGCCGACGTGGCGCAGGGTCAGCGCGTACGACTCGACCTCGCGGTCGGCGACCACGGCCGTGCCGACGCTCTGCCCGGCCCCGGTCGCCAGCGCCCGGGCGGTGTACCGGCCGTTCACGGCCCCGCCGAGCCGGGTGTTCAGGGTGAGGTCCACCGAGGCGGCGCCGCCGGCGGGGACGGTCAGGCGGGGCTTGGCGAAGGCCAGGAAGCCGGCCGGGGCGGCCTTGCCGTCCGGGCCCTCGGCGGCGACGGACAGGTTCAGGGTGACCGGGGTGGTGCCCAGGTTGCGGTAGGTGACCCTGCGGGTCACGGGGGCGTCGTCGCCGTGCGGCCACTGCCCGCCGGACAGGGCCAGCGAGACCGGTTCGGCGACCACGGACCGGCCGAGCGCCCGGTCGACCGCGATCCGGCCGCCGCCCTGCTGGAAGGCGTGGTAGGGGCCGGGCTCCGCGGAGCCGACGAGGATGCCCTTGAGCTGGGCGCCCGTCCATTTCGGGTGCTTCTGCTGCAGCAGGGCGGCGGCGCCGGCGGCGTGGGGGGTGGCCATCGAGGTGCCGGAGAGCGTCAGGTAGCCGGCCGGCTTCTGGCCGTACCGGCGTGCGAGGGCGCTGCCCGGGGCGGCGGCCGCGGTGATGTCCACGCCCGGGGCGGTGACGTCGGGCTTGACCGCCCCGTCGCCGGCGCGGGGGCCGGTGCCGGAGAAGTCGGCCAGGCGGTCCGCGCCGTCGACGGCGCCCACGGTGAGGGCGGCGTCGGCGCTGCCGGGGGAGTCGACGGAGCCGGGCCCGGACAGCCCGTCGTTGCCGGCGGCGACGGCGAACAGGACGCCCTTGGCGGCGGAGAGCTCGTTCACGGCGGCTTCGACCGGGTCCGTCCCGGGCGAGTCCGGGGCGCCGAGGCTGAGGTTGACGATCCGGGCGCCCTGGGCGACGGCCCACTCCATGCCGGCCAGGATGCCGGAGTCGTCACCGGAGCCGCTGTCGTCGAGCACCTTGCCGTTGAGCAGCGTGGCGCCCGGTGCGACGCCCTTGAACCTGCCGCCCGACGCGGCGCCCGTACCCGCGGCGATGGACGCGACGTGGGTGCCGTGACCGAAGCGGTCCGCGGTGCTGCCGGAGCGGGAGAAGTCCCGGGCGGCGACCACCTTGCCCTTGAGGTCGGGATGCGTGGCGTCGATCCCGGTGTCGAGCACCGCGATCTTCACACCCTTGCCGTCGTACCCGGCGGCCCACGCCTTGTCGGCGCCGATCTGCCGGGTGCTCCTGTCGAGGGTGGCGCTGCGGACGCCGTCGAGCCAGATCCCGGCGACGCCGGCCGCGGTGGCCCGTGCGGTGCCGCCGCGCGGCCGGTCGGTGAGAGCCGCCCAGAGCGCGGCGGACGTCGCCGGGGTCGCGGTGACGGCATCGGCGTTCAGCAGTCCGTACGTACGGTCCACGCGCAGCCCGTCGGCGGCGTGCACGGCG
The DNA here is from genome assembly GCF_000719335.1 of Streptomyces sp. NRRL S-87. Taxonomy (GTDB): domain Bacteria; phylum Actinomycetota; class Actinomycetes; order Streptomycetales; family Streptomycetaceae; genus Streptomyces. The sequence goes on along the minus strand of NZ_JOGB01000055.1, from coordinate 35,589 downwards.
GACCGGGCGGACCTGGCGGCCCCGGCGGCGCCCTCGTAGCGGACGATCAGTTGCAGCCGGTCACCGCGGGCCCGGCGGTAGGCGGGCGCGGTGAGCCCGGTCAGGTCGAAGAGCCGGGCGTCGAGCCGGCCGGCGGCGATCAGACCCTGGGCGTCGAGCGGGACGACGCTGGTACGGCCGCCGGCGCGGCGGACCGAGACGGGTATCCGCTCGCGGCCTCGGGCCGGCACGAAGCCGACCGGTCGGCCCTGGGCGTCCACGGTCACCCGGTCGCCGGTGACCAGGGTCACCCCCGCGTACCCCGGCCGGGCGGCCTGCGGACCCGGGGCGCCGACGGCGCCGGGTGCGGGCGCGGCCGCGACCGGTGTCGCCAGGCCCGCCGCGAGGGCGAGGACGGCGGCCGAGGCCGCCCCCGTCCGCCGATTGCGAAATGTGCGCACGTCAATTCCCCCTGAAACACATGCGATTGCCCGCGGGAAGAACGTGACACCGCGGGACTCGCAGTATCACCGGCGATCTGACGGCCGTTCAATGACCGATCCGCAACGGAACGGCGACCGGAGCATGACCACCCCGGCAGGGGCGGCCGGCGCGGCGCCGGAGCGTCTCCCGAACGGAGCCGTCGCCGCACGTGGACGGCCTTCCCGCGGTGCTCCGGAGGATGTTTCCCGGCGGCCGGATCCGGGGCATGTCCTCCGTGTGGCAGCTGCACGACGCGGACGGCGCGAGCGCCTGGCCTTCGACGGCTGGATCGCCGCCGTCGGCACCGGTTCCGGCACCCGCGTGGTCGTCGGCCACTGGCTGCGCTCCCCGTTCGGCGCCTTCGACGACGTGATGCTCGAGCGGGCCGACGGGCACCGCGTCCTGTACGCCCCCACGGCCCCCACGACGCGGTGGATCGCGGGCGTCTACCACTTCGACGAGCTGTGCACCGGCCCGGTGACGGTGCGCACGCAGGGCCCGGGGTGGGAGGTCTCGGCCGGCCCGCTGGCCCTGGGCTTCGCCGTCGGCCGGCGCGGCGCGCTCGGCCTGGCCCTGCGGGCCGTCCCGGGGGCCCTCGCCCGCCGGCCGGCCTGGGCCGCCCTGGCCGACCTCCCCGCCCGCGCCCTGCCCGGCGTACGGACCCGCGGCAGCTCCCGCCCCGGCTGCCGGCAGTGGTACGCGGCCCGCGACCTCCTCCCGATCACCGGCGCCGTCGCGTCCTTCGGGGGAACCGACCTCGGGCCGCTCGCCGCGGTCCTCCCGCCCGTCCGGTTCGGCTTCGCCTCGGCCCCCGCCGCGCCGGCGCTCGTCCGCGTCGTCTCCACCGTCGAACGCTCCATGCGCCCGCCCGCCGCCTGATCCGCCGCGCGCCCGCCCGCCGCCTCTCCGCCGTATGCCCGCCCGGCACCTGGCCCGGCGTAGGCCGCCCGGCACCTGGCCCGGCGTAGCCCGGCCGGCACCCGGCGCGGCGCCGCCCGGCCGACACCTGACACGGTGCCGGCCGCCCACCGCCGGAGCGGGCCGCCCCGGCCGGCCGGTGCGACAACTGCCCGCCCGGCGGCCTCCGTTGCCGCACCCCGATTCGTGTCACGACCGATCGGCCGCTAAAGTGCCTGGTCACGACCGCACCCCGGTGATCCTCGGGCCGGTCAGGCTCCGCCACGGCCGGTGGCACCTCCACGGCCGGTGTGCCGTTCTCCGCCTGCCCGGGCCCGGTCGACGGGGGCGATCCGCGCGGCGGGGCACCCGGCCCCGGCCGCCAGGTCAGGAGGAATGAGTGGCACAGATCATCGCCGAGGTCTCGCGGACGTTCAACGAGTTCCTGCTCCTGCCGAACCGGACCCGGACGGACACCACGGCCGCGACCGTGGAACTGCGCGCGCCCCTGGTACGGCACGTCGTGGGCGAAGCGCCGGCGATCGAGCTGCAGTCCCCGTTCACGTCCGCGATCATGCAGGCCGTCAGCACGCCGGAGCTGGCCATCGCGCTCGCCCGCAGCGGCGGTCTCAGCTTCCTGCACCACAACCAGCCGGTCCAGGACCAGGCGGCCGCGGTCCGCCAGGTGAAGAACTTCAAGGCCGGCTTCGTCACCAGCGACACCAACGTCCGGCCCGACGACAGCCTGGGCCACCTGGTCGACGTCATGCGCGGCACCGGCCACAGCACCGCCGCCGTCACCCACGACGGGACGGCGACCGGCCGCCTGCTCGGCCTGGTGACCTCCCGGGACTTCCACCCGCAGCGGCACGACCTGGCCGGACCGGTCAGCGGCCGGATGACCGCCGTCGCGGACCTGGCCCACGCCGGGCCCGAGATCACGCTGTCCGAGGCGAACGCGCGGCTGTGGGACGAACGGCTGGACTGCCTCCCGGTCCTGACCGCCGAGGGCCACTTGCAGCACCTGGTGTTCCGCTCGGACTACGCGGACAACAAGCGGTTCCCGAACCAGCTCGTGGACGCCGCCAAGCGCCTGCGCGTGGGCGCGGGCATCAACACCCACGACTACCAGGAGCGCGTCCCCGCCCTGCTGGAGGCGGGCGCCGACGCACTGTGCTTCGACTCCTCCGACGGCTACAGCGACTGGCAGGCGCAGGCGCTGGCCTGGGTGAAGAAGCACCACCCCGAGGTCCCGGTCGGCGGCGGCAACGTGGTGGACGGCGAGGCGTTCACCTTCCTCGCGGAGGCCGGCGCGGACTTCGTGAAGGTCGGGGTCGGCGGCGGCTCCATCTGCATCACCCGGGACCAGAAGGGCATCGGCCGCGGCCAGGCGAGTGCCGTCCTCGACGTCGCCGCGGCCCGGGACGCCTTCCGGGAACGCACCGGGGAGTACGTGCCGATCTGCTCCGACGGCGGGCTGGTGCACGACTACCACGTGGCCCTGGCGCTGGCGATGGGGGCCGACTTCGTCATGATGGGGCGCTACTTCGCCCGCTTCGACCAGGCGGCCGGCGCGAAGCTGCCCACCCGCGACGGCTTCGTCAAGGAGTACTGGGGCGAGGGCTCGAACCGGGCCCGCAACTGGCAGCGCTACGGCCAGGGCGGCCAGGGGCTGCTCTTCGAGGAGGGCGTCGACGGCTACGTGCCCTACGCGGGTGACCTCGAGGAGGGGCTCGCGCTGACCGTCGCCAAGCTGAAGACCACGATGGTCTCCTGCGGCTCGCGGACGCTGCCGGAGTTCCAGTCCTCGGCCCGGCTCACCCTGGTCTCGGACCAGAGCTTCCAGGAGAGCCACGCGAACGTCACCCTGCGGGACACCCCGGCGACGGTCTCCTGACGCGACGCGACGCGACGCCGCGCCCGTCCGGACCGCCCGCCGCGCCCGCCGGGGCGGGCGGTCGGGGGTCCGGGGCCGTCTACTCGTACTCCTACGCCGAGTTCAGCGACAGCACCAATACCAGCGGCGGCCCTGTCTTCACGCCCGAGACGCGCGTCCTGTGCGCCTGACCGCCTGACGCTGCCGTCCGGTCACCGCGCCCCGGTTGGCCGAAAAACGCCCTAGAACATACCTTCGGTGTGGTCTGGACCACAGGGAGACGAGCCGGTGGACCCGCGGGGTCCGCCGGCTCGCGGCTGTCGGCCCGGACCAGCGCGCACGGCCCCCAAGGGCGCGGCCGGGCCTCCGGCGCAGGCCCTAAACGGGTCAACTCCCTTGAAACTACACCTAGTTGTGCACGTGCACTTTTTCGCCGGTTCTCCCGGCATCACCACAGAAGCTACACACGCCCATCACACTGTGACGCGACGGATGCGTGACGACTGGCTTCTGAGGGGGCGCCGGCGTCGCGCAAGGGGGTGCGTCCGCTCCGTGCGAGCCGTGCTCACCCCTGCCTGGGAGGGGACTTCACCGCATGAAGCGGACCGTACGCACCACCGCACCCACGGTGGGCGCGCTTATCGCTGCTCCCGGCCTGCCGGCCGGGGCCGCCCACGCCGACCCCGCACCCCGCACCGACCTGAAGGTGCTCCTGGTCGGGGACGGCGGCCCGGCCACCGACGCCGTCGCGGCGGAGCGATGGCCGGCCTCGGACAACTCCCGCGACCCCGAGCAGCGCGTCATCGGGCCCGCCACCGTCGCCCGCCACCCGGTGAACGTCTCACCGGCGCCGCGCACCCGGATCCCCGAGGCCGTGCGCGAACCCCGCTCCACCGCCGCCCTGGGCTGACCCGCGCCCCGGGCGTCCCGGCCGCCCCCGTGCGGCCGGTACGCCCTGCCCGACGCCCGACCCCACGTCCCCGCTCTTCCGCCGTGGAGCACATCCATGCACGTTCACCACGGCGCGCGACGCCCCGGCGCGGCGCGCGTCACCCTGCTCACCGAAGGCACCTACCCCCACAGCCACGGCGGAGTCAGCGTCTGGTGCGACCAGCTCGTCCAGGGCATGCCCGACATCGACTTCGACGTCGTCGCGGTGACCGGCACCGGCCGCGAACCCCTGGCCTGGGACCTGCCGGGCCACGTCCTGGACGTCCGGTCGGTCCCCATGTGGGGGGCGCCGCCCGAAGGCCGGGCACCGCGGGGCCGCGCCCTGCGCCGGCTGGCCGACGCCTACGAGCGCTTCCTGACCGCGCTGCTCGACCCGTGCGCCGAGGCCGGGTTCCCGCCCGCCCTCTACACGATGGCGCACGCCGCGCCGGACGGCGGGCTCAGCGCCTTCCTGCGCGGCGACCGGGCCATCGCGGTCCTGGCGGCCGTGTGGAACCGGCCGGGCCTCGCCGTCCGGGAGGCCCGCCCCACCCTGCGCGACGCACTGACCGCCACCTCCCTGCTCGAGCACGCGCTGCGCCCGCTGGCGGCCGAACCGCCCCGGCACGGCGTCGCCCATGCGGTCAGCGGCGGCGTGGCCGTCCTGCCGGGGCTCGCCGGGCTGGACCGGCACGACGTACCGCTGCTCCTCACCGAGCACGGGGTCTACCTGCGCGAGCGCTACCTCGGCTACCGCACCGCCCCCTACCGATGGCCCGTCAAGGCGGTCGTCCTCGGCTTCTTCCGGCTGCTGGCGGAGGAGAGCTACCGGCGGGCCGCGCTCATCACCCCGGGCAACCGCTACAACCGGCTGTGGGAGGAGCAGGGCGGCGCGCGCCCCGACGCGATCCGGACCGTCTACAACGGCGTGGACCCGGCCGCCTTCCCGCCCGCCGGCCCCGAACCGGCGGCGCCCACGCTCAGCTGGGCCGGCCGGGTCGACCCGATCAAGGACCTGGAAACCCTGGTCCGCGCCTTCGACCTGGTCAGACGTCAGGTGCCGGAGGCCCGGCTCAGACTCTTCGGCGGCACCCCGCGCGGCGGCGAGGCCTACCGCGAACGCTGCGAGGCCCTGGCCGCCGAACTCGGCCACGCCGACGCGGTGGCCTTCGAGGGCCGGGTCGACGACATCAAGGACGCCTACGCGGCGGGCAAGGTCGTGATGCTCTCCAGCATCAGCGAGGGCTTCCCGTTCACGCTGATCGAGGCCATGTCCTGCGGCCGCGCCACCGTCTCCACCGACGTGGGCGGGGTCCGCGAGGCCGTCGGCGAGGCCGGCCTGGTGGTCCCCCCGCGCGACCCGGAGGCCATGGCCGCCGCAGCCCTGGAACTCCTCGGCGACGCCCCGCGCCGCGCCGCGATGGGAGCGGCGGCCCGGCTGCGGGTGATCGAGCAGTTCACCCTGCGCCAGACCATCGACACCTTCCGCGGGATCTACCTCGACCTGTCGTCCCCGGCCCGCCCCGGCGGCCTGCCGTACCTGCCGGCGGAGGGCTCCGCCGCCGCGGGCGCCGTACGAGCACCGGCTCCCCTGCCCGCACCCGTGTCCGTGCCCGCATCCGCCCCCGCGCTCGTGCCCGGCCCGGCCGTCGCCCCCGTCCCGGCCGCGGCGGACCCGTACGCCGGCGGACCGACCGCCCCCGCGCCCACCGGCGCCCCCGCCGGCCTCGACACCGGAAGCCTCGCCGGATGAGCGGGCCGATGGACCTGGAGCCCCGCACCGGCGGCCAACACGACACCCTGGCGCTCCGCTTGGCGGCCCCCGTCGCCCGGACCCCGCGCCGCCACGTGGCCGACGCCTCGACCCTCACGCTGCGGCTGCCCGGACACGGCCCCGACGAGGCGGCGGTCAGCCTGCTCGCCGCCGAGCTCGCGGACCGCGTGGGCCCGGCCGTCCATCCCTACGAGGTGGCCGCACTACTGGAGGCCGACGGCCTGTCCGCCGACGCCATCCGGCGCCGGTACGGACACCCCGACATCTTCTCGCTCGCCGCCGCCCTCTACGAGCGGGTGCCACGGGTCTTCCCCGAGCCGCCCCGCACCCCTGACCCCTGGCGCCCCGACACCGTCCGCTGCCTGCTGCGCGGCGTGCTCTTCGCCCTGCCCGCCCTCGCCTACCTCCTCACCGCCCCGCTGTGGAACCCCGGCCGGGACGCGGCCCCCCTGGTCGTCGCCGGCATCCTGTCCTGGGCCTGGGGGCAGGCCCTGGGCCACCGCGCCTACCTGCGGATGGCGGTGGGCGTCCGCGAGGCCGCCCGCACGCTCCTGTACGGCGCCCCCCTGGGCGCGGCCCTGGCCACCGCGGCCGCCGCCGGCACGGCCCTCGCCGGCAGCGCCGGAGCCGGACCGCTCGTCCGGGCCGCCGCCGCCCAGTCGCTGTACCTGGCCGCCGCGGGCGTCCTGCTCGTCCTGGGCCGCGAGTGGCTGCTCCTGGCCGCCCTCGGCCCGCTGTGCGCGGGCGCCGCCGCCCTGCCCTGGTACGAGCCGGGCCCCCTGCTGCGCACCGGACTGCCCGCCCTTGCCCTGGCCGGCGCGCTCGCCGCGGCCGGCCGGGCACTGCGCGCCGGCCTCACCGCCCCGCCGGCACCGGCGGACCAGGACACCCGTCCCGCGCTGCTGCGCTCGCTGCCCTACGGGCTGTTCGGGCTGGGCGCCGCGGTGCTGGTCCTCGTCGAGGGCCGGCGCGAACCGTACGCGGTGGTCGTCCTGACCCTCAGCATGGGCCCCGCCGAATGGCTGCTCCACCGCTTCCGCGGCCTGGCCCTGGCCGCCCTCGGCAGGAGCGCCACCCCGGCCGGGTTCCTGCTGCGCTGCGCCTGCGTGCTGGCCGTGTGCCTGCTCGCCTACACCCTGCCGCTGGTGCCCGCGGCCCTGCTCACCGGGGGCGGACCGGCGGCGCTGCCGCTGCTCGCGGCCACCCTGTGGACCGCCCTGCTGCTCCAGGCCTTCGGGGCCGCCTGGCCCCCGGCCCTGCTCTGCCTGACGGCCGCGGCCGGCGCCGCCCTCGCGGACCTGCTGGGCCTGGCGCCCGGCCCGGTGGCGCTGCCGGCGTACTGCGGGGCCGCCGCGCTGTGCCTCGCCGGCTTCGCCCTGCGGCTCCTCGGCCGGCCCGCCCCGCACACCTGATCGGCCACCCTCCCCGTCTCCCGTCCGCCGTCTCCCGTCCGCCGTCTCCCGTTCGCCGTCTCCCGTCCGCCACCTTCCGCTCCACCCGTGACCCACCGAAGGGACCACCCCGTTGACCGCCACCCCGCTCGCAGCCGTCACCGGCGCCGAGGGCTTCATCGGCTCGCACCTGACCGAGGCCCTCGTCGCCCGCGGCTACCGGGTCCGCGCCATGGCCCAGTACAACTCCTTCTCCTCCTACGGCTGGCTGGAGACCCTCTCGCCCGACGTCCTCGACCAGGTGGACGTGGTCCTCGGCGACGTCCGCGACCCCGGCTCCGTGCGCGGCCTCCTCGACGGCGCCGAGTGCGCGTACCACCTGGCCGCGCTCATCGCGATCCCGTACTCCTACCAGGCCCCGCACAGCTACGTGGACACCAACGTCACCGGCACCCTCAACGTCCTCGAGGCCGTCCGCGCCCTGGGCACCCCCCGCCTGGTGCACACCTCCACCAGCGAGACCTACGGCACCGCGCAAACCGTGCCGATCACCGAGGACCACCCGATCAACACCCAGTCCCCGTACGCCGCGTCCAAGGCCGGCGGCGACCGGCTGGCCGACAGCTACCACGCCAGCTTCGAGACCCCCGTCGTCACCTTGCGCCCGTTCAACACCTACGGCCCGCGGCAGTCCATGCGCGCCGTCATCCCCACCGTCATCGGCCAGGTGGCCGCAGGGGAGCGCACCATCACCCTGGGCGACCTGCGCCCCACCCGCGACTTCACGTTCGCCGCGGACACCGCCGCCGCCTTCCTCGCCGTCGGCACCGCACCGGCCGAGGCGGTCGTCGGCCGCACCTTCAACGCGGGCACCGGCACCGAGATCTCCGTCGGCGACCTCGTCGCCCTCATCGGCAAGGTGATGGACACTCCGATCGACGTCCGCGAGGACGACGCGCGGCTGCGCCCGCCGGCCTCCGAGGTCATGCGCCTGGTCGCGGACGCCAGCCGGCTCACCGCCGCGACCGGCTGGACCCCCGGCCACAGCCTGGAAGAAGGCCTGGCCCGCACCGTGGAGTTCTTCCGCGACCCGGCCCACCTGGCCCGCTACAAGACCGGCATCTACAACATCTGACCGGCCCCGCGCCGACCCACCCCACACATCCCCCCACGCCCCTCACCATCCCCCCACGCCCCTCACCCGACGAAGGAGGAAACCCGTGTACGCAGTCATCCTGGCGGGCGGCAAGGGCGTTAGGCTGCGGCCCTACACCACCGCGCTCCCCAAGCCGCTGGTCCCCATCGGAGACCAGCACGCGATCCTGGAGATCGTGCTGCGCCAGCTCTCCGCGGCCGGCTTCACCCGCTGCACCATAGCCATCGGCCACCTCGGCGAGATCATCCGCGCCTACGTCGGCGACGGCTCCCAGTGGGGCATGAGCATCGACTACGCCACCGAGGAGAGCCCGCTGGGCACCATGGGACCGCTCCTCGGCCTGCGCGAGCGGCTCCCCGAGACGTTCCTGGTGATGAACGGCGACGTGCTCACCGACCTCGACTACGCCGACCTGCTGCGCCGTCACGAGGCCTCGCACGCACCGCTGACCATCGCCACCTACCCCCGCAAGGTGCACATCGACTTCGGCGTGCTCACCACCGACGACAGCCGCGTGGTCGCCTTCACCGAGAAGCCCAGCATGGACTACCGCGTCTCCATGGGCATCTACGGCCTCAGCCGGGACACCCTCGCGGGCTACACCCCCGGCCTCCCGCTCGGCTTCGACGAACTGGTCCTGGACCTCCTCGACGCCCAGAACCCGCCGCACGCCTACGAGTTCGACGGCTACTGGCTCGACATCGGCCGCCCCGACGACTACGACCGGGCCAACGCCGAGTTCACCAGCCGCAAGTCCCTCCTGCTCAAGGGAGCCTGAGCACACCATGCGCATCCTCGTGTTGGGCAGGACCGGCTACCTCGGCCGCCACGTGGCCGAGCGGTTCGACGCACTGCCCGGCGCCCGTCTCCTCGACGGCGGCCGGGCAGCCGGGGCGGACCACCCGCTGGACCTGGCCGCCGACCACCCCGAACAGCTGGTCAAGACCCTCGCGGCGGCCGCCCCCGACGCCGTCGTCAACTGCGCCGGCGCCACCGGCGGCGACCCGGTCACCCTCGCCGAGGTCAACGCCCGCGGCCCCGCCGCGCTGTGCGCGGCGCTGCGGCAGGCGGCCCCGTCGGCCCGCCTGGTCCACCTCGGTTCCGCCGCGGAGTACGGACCGGGCACGCCCGGCAGCCGCGTGGCGGAGTCGGCCGCCGCCTGCCCCACCACCCCCTACGGCGCCACCAAGCTCGCGGGCACCCTCGCGGTGACGGCCTCCGGACTGGACGCCGTGGTCCTCAGGGTGACCAACCCGGTGGGGCCGGGAGCCCCCGCCGCCGGCCTGCCCGGCCGGGTCGCGGGCCTGCTCCGCGCGGCCGGCGGCGACCCGGGGGCGGTGCTGCGGCTGGGCGACCTGTCGGCGTACCGCGACTTCGTGGACGCCCGCGACGTCGCCCGCGCCGTCGAGCTGGCGGTCACGGCGCCCGGAACGCTGCCCCCGGTGCTCAACATCGGCGCCGGGCACGCCGTGGCGGTGCGCGAGCTCGTGCACGCCCTCGCCGAACGGGCCGGATTCCGCGGCCGGATCGAGGAGGACGGCGCCGGCTCGGCCCGCTCCGCGGCCGGCTGGCAGTGCTCGGACGTCTCCGCGGCCGACCGCGCGCTCGACTGGCGTCCGCGGAGCGGCCTGACCCACATGGTCGCCGCCCTGTGGCGGGCGACGGCCGCGGAGGTCGGCGCCGGACGATGACCCTGCTGGTCCCCCTCTACGTCCACCCGGCCGAGGATCCGGGGGCCTGGCACCGGCTGATCGCAGCCGCGGCCCGTACCTACGCGGTGGTGCTCAACCCCGCGGACGGTCCGGGCCCGCGGCCCGACCCCGCCTTCGTGGCGGCGGCCGACGCCCTGCGAGGCGCCGGCGCCCGGCTGCTCGGCTACGTCGACACCGCCTACGGGGCCCGCGACCGGGCCGAGACCACCGACGAACTGCGCCGCCACCAGCAGTGGTACGGGGTCCACGGCTGCTTCCTGGACCGGGTCACCCCGACCCCGCAGGGCGCCGGCGCCTGCCGGCGGCTCGTGCGCTCCCTGCGCCGGCAGGGAGCCGCCACGGTCGTCCTCAACCCCGGCGTCCACCCGGCCCCCGGCTACCTCCGGTTCGCCGACCTCGTGGTCACCTTCGAGGGCCACTGGTCGACGTACGCCACCGCGTTCAGCCGGCCGGCCTGGACCGCCCGCTACCCGCCCGAACGCTTCTGCCACCTCGTCTACGGGGTGCCCGAGGCGCTCGTCCCGCTCGCCGTGCGCACCGCGACCGCCCGGGGCGCCGCCGTCAGCGGCCCCGTCACCGGCGAACTCCCCAACCCCTGGGGCACCCTGACCACCGCCCTCACCTGAACCCCCGGACCGAGCCGGAGCCGGCCCCCGTCACCTGCCGGGGGAACGCTCTCCTTGAGCAGGTAGCCGACGCCACCGGAGCCGTCGGCCAGCAGCTCGCGGGCGTACAGCCGCTCCACGTGCTGGGCCGCCCCGGCGCCGGCCGGGTGCTCGGCGGCGCGTGGCGCGTGGCGCGTGCGCGCGGTGGGCGGTGCCGGCGCGGTCAGCCGGTGAAGCCGGCCGTGACGGAGGTGAACTGCCAGTCGCTCTGGGCGATGCCGGAGCAGGTCTCCTGCAGGCCGCCGCCGGGGCAACCGCGGTCGCGGTTGACCGACCAGAAGGCCAGCCGGGCGAGGTGGTGGGAGTTGGCCCAGTTGCGGATGTCGGTCCAGTTCTGGACGGTGGTGGTCTCCTGGGTGTCGCTGATCCCGTTCATGCCGGAGATGCCGATGTGGGCGTAGGCGGTGGTGTCGTCCCAGCCGAAGGCGGACTTGAGCTTGGCCTTGAGGCCCTCGGTCGCGCTGACGCTGGACGCGTACATGTCCGTCGAGGCGTTGCCGAAGTCGAACGGCATGATGGTGAAGACGTCGATGCCGGCGTTCAGCGCCTTCGCCTGGTCGATCAGGCGGTTGCCCCAGCTGGTCGGGCCGGAGGTGGCGGTGCCGAAGGTCAGGATGGTCCGCAGGCCGGGGTTGTTCTGCTTGACGATCTTGAGCGCGCCGAGGATGCGGTCCTGGACGACGGCGTTCTCGAACTCGTCGGTGTTCTCGATGTCCACGTCGATCGCCTTGAGGCCGTAGGCGTCGATGACCTTCTGGTAGGCGCCGGCCAGGGCCTCGGGAGTCGTGCAGTTGGGGCCGAGCTTGTTGCCCTGCCAGCCGCCGACGGAGGGCACGATGTCACCGCCCGCCGCGCGGATCGAGGCGATCGTGCTCTGGTCCACCCCGCCGGTCAACGGGCGCTGGCCGTCCCAGGACGGGTTGCAGCCGCCGGAGGAGAGGATGAAGGCCATGGTGAACCACTTCACGCCGTCGCGTTCATCACGGCGGCCGCGCTCGGCGGGTTGCCCCAGCCGAGGTAGTAGTAGGGCGCCGCCTGCTTGAAGCCGGTGGGCGGCGTGGTCCCGTCGTCGGTGGTGACGTCGACCCTGTTGGAGGCGGGAGAGGTGTTCCCGGCGGCGTCGCGGGCGCGGACGGTGAAGGAATAGGCCGTGCGGGGGGTCAGTCCCGTGACGGTCGTGCTCGTGCCGGTCGAGCCGGCGACCCGGGTGCCGCCCTGGTAGACGTCGTAGCCGGTCACCCCGACGTCGTCGGTGGACGCGGTCCAGGACAGGGAGACGCTGGTGGCGCTCTTGCCGGAGGCGGTGAGGCTCCCGGGCGCGGTCGGGGCCTGGGTGTCGGTGCCGCCTCCGGGGCCGTCCAGCGCGACGTCGTCGGCGTAGTAGGTGCCCTGCCCGTACCAGCCGTGGAGGTAGACCTCGGCGCTCGTCTGGGCGGCGCCCGTGGTGAAGCTGACGGTCAGTCTGGAGTACGCGCCGGCCGACGTGGTCCAGGTCGAGGCCCCGCCGGTCACGCCGAGGTAGACGTAGCTGCCGCGGACCCAGGCGGAGAGGGTGTACGTCGTGTTCGGCCGCACGGCGACCCTCTGCGTGCACGTGGCGTTGTCGCTCGCGCTCGCCGCTCCGGCGAGCGCCCTGCTCCCGCCGTGGACGGGTGAGCCGACCGCGGAGCCCAGGCCGCCGGAGCAGTTCCAGCCGGCCGTGCCGGCCTCGAAGTCGCCGTTCGAGAGCAGGTTGGCGCCGAAGGCGGCGCCGGGGGAGCTCAGCACCGCGGCCGCGCCGAGCAGGGTGGCGCCGAGGCCGCAGGCCAGCCGCGTCCGCGTCCGGGTCCGGGTGGGGGTGGGGGTGGGGGTGCGCAAGGGGGTGCCTCCAGGGGAATGGGGGGACGGCGCGAAGCGCGCAGCGAGGCCCCGGGGCCGACGGGACCGATGCGGTGGGGGGAGGGGAACGCCCGGTGGCCGGTGGGGAGTTGGCGTCGCCGTCGCTTCGTGTCCGGGAACCTATTCCGCCGCCGACAGGACCGTCAACAGGTCTGGACCAATAATTCGCCGAGTCGGGCGGAGTGGCCGGAACGCGTACCCTCTCCTGCGTGCCAGCCTCCCGCCACCACCGCGTCGCCGTCCTCGTCCTCGACGGCGCCAAGCCCCTCGACGTCGGCATCCCCGCGCAGGTGTTCACGACCCGCGCGAGCATGCCCTACGAGGTGCGGGTGTGCGGCGCCGAACCCGGGCTGGTGACCGGCGGCGACGGCCTGTCGTACGCGGTCGCCCACGGCCTGGAGGCCCTGGAATGGGCCGACACGGTCTTCGTCCCGGGTTACCGGTTCCCGGACCGGGAGGACCCGCCGCGCGCCGTCCTCGACGCGCTGGTCGCCGCGCACGACCGGGGTGCGCGCCTGGCGGGCATCTCCACCGGGGCCTTCGCGCTCGCCGCCACCGGCCTGCTCGACGGCAAGCGCGCCACCACGCACTGGCACTACACCCGCGCCCTCGCCGAGAAGCGGCCGCTGGTCCGCGTGGACGAGAACGTCCTGTTCGTCGACGAGGGCAGCGTCCTGACCTCGGCCGGCGCCGCCTCCGGCATCGACCTGTGCCTGCACGTCCTGCGCCGCGACCTCGGCATCGCCGCCTCGAACCACGCGGCCCGGCGGCTGGTCGCGGCCCCCTACCGCAGCGGCGGCCAGGCGCAGTACGTACCGCGCAGCGTCCCCGAACCGCTCGGCGAGCGGTTCGCCGCCACCCGGGAGTGGGCCCTGCACCGGCTCGGCGAACCCCTCACGCTGGACGCGCTCGCCCGCCACGCGGCGGTGTCCCCGCGCACGTTCTCGCGGCGCTTCGCCGAGGACACCGGCTACACGCCGATGCAGTGGGTGATGCGGGCCCGCATCGACATGGCCCGCGAGCTGCTGGAACGTTCGGAACGCAGCGTCGAGCAGATCGCAGCGGACGTGGGCCTGGGGACCGGCTCGAACCTCAGGCTGCACTTCCAGCACATCCTGCGCACCACCCCCAGCGAATACCGACGCACCTTCACCCGGGGCGAGTGACCGCCTCCGGACCCCGGCCGCCACAAGCCCCCCACGGCCACGACGCCTCAAGCGCCTCCCCCGCACACCACGGGCGGGCGGCAGCTGTGCGTGGCGTGATCCACGTGTGGCGCGATCCTTGCGAACCGTGGCAATCGCGCCGCTGTCACGGCCGTCCGGCACAGGCGAGTCTGGGGTCGAACCGGAGGGACACACCATGACTCGCATCGCCATCAACGGATTCGGCCGTATCGGGCGCAACGTCCTGCGCGCACTGCTCGAACGCGACAGCAAGCTCGAGGTCGTCGCCGTCAACGACCTCACCGAGCCCGCCACCCTGGCGCGGCTGCTCGCCTACGACAGCACGTCCGGCCGGCTGGGCCGCCCGGTGACCGTCGACGGCGACGTCCTCGTCGTCGACGGCCGCCGCATCAAGGTGCTCGCCGAGCGCGAGCCGGCGCAGCTGCCGTGGGGCGAGCTCGGCGTGGACGTCGTCCTCGAGTCCACCGGCCGCTTCACCTCGGCGGACGCCGCCCGCGCCCACCTCACCGCCGGTGCCTCGAAGGTCCTGGTCAGTGCGCCGGCCGACGGGGCCGACGTCACCCTCGCGTACGGCGTCAACACCGACGCGTACGACGCGGAGCTGCACACGATCGTCTCCAACGCGTCGTGCACCACCAACGCGCTCGCCCCGCTGGCCGCGGTCCTCGACGACCTCGCGGGCATCGAGCACGGCTTCATGACGACGGTGCACGCCTACACGCAGGAGCAGAACCTGCAGGACGGCCCGCACCGCGACCCGCGCCGCGCCCGCGCCGCCGGCGTCAACATCGTCCCGACCACCACGGGCGCCGCCAAGGCGATCGGCCTCGTGCTGCCGAACCTGGACGGCAAGCTGTCGGGCGACTCCATCCGCGTCCCGGTCCCGGTCGGCTCGATCGTCGAGCTGAACACCACCGTCGCCCGCGACGTGACGCTCGAGGACGTGCTGGCGGCCTACCGCGCCGCCGCGCAGGGCCCGCTCGCCGGTGTCCTGGAGTACTCGGAGGACCCGCTGGTGTCGTCCGACATCGTCGGCAACCCGCACTCGTCGATCTTCGACTCGGCCCTCACCCGCGTCGAGGGCCGCCGCGTCAAGGTCGTCGCGTGGTACGACAACGAGTGGGGCTTCTCGAACCGCGTGATCGACACGCTGGAGCTCATCGCCGGCCACTGACCGGTCGGCGCCACCGAGCGCGGTGCCCGCCACTGACCGGCCGGCACCTCGCCGCACCGCAGCCACGCCCCGGCGGCCGACCGCCCGGGGCGTGGCTGTGGTGCGTGCCGTTACGTGCCGTTACCCGTGCCGTTGCGCGTCCGCGCCCGGGAGCCCCGGCAGCCGCTCGAGGTCGACGCCGAACTCCGTCCGGTAGGCGGCGAGCAGTTCCGCCCCGCCGAGCTCCCGCTCCTCGCGCTCCCCGGCGGGGGAGGTGCGGATCAGACGGGTGCCGCTGAGCGTCGTGCGACCGCCGTCGGACGTGAGGCGGGAGCACATGGGGGCGCGCCGGAAGTGCGAGTCCGGCGAGGTGGCCTGCCACCAGCAGGTGGGCGCGAAGTCGACCAGCTCGTACCGCCGCGGGTCCAGGCGGTACTGCGGACTGCCGTCCTGCGCCACGTCGAGCTGGTCGCCGTGCGGGGTGACGGTGAACGTCCCGGCCGGGTCGCCCTGGTCCTTCCGCTCGTCGAGCCGCAGGGGCCGTTGGCTGAAGCGGCCGAAGCCGACGTCCGCCAGCCACGGCTCCGCCAGGTCCACCCGCAGCGCCATGTGGTCGAACGGGGGACCGAGCCGCTCCGGCCCGAACACCCGGGCCGCGAGCCGGGTGACCCGGAAGCCGAGCCCCTCGAGCAGCGCGGCGAACAGGCCGTTGAGTTCGTAGCAGAAACCGCCCCGCCCGCCGGTGACGACCTTCTCGAAGAGGGCGTCGGGCCGGAGCGCGATCGGTTCGCCCAGATGGATGCTCAGATTCTCGAACGGCACCGCGCGCTGGTGCGCCTCCTGGAGGGCGGCGAGCGCCTCCGCGTCGGCACGCTCGGGCCGCGGGAGCCCGATCCGCGCCAGGTAGGCGTCGATCCGGTGCTCGTCGAGCTGGTCGGAAGGGTTCACATGATGATCCACCCGGCCCATTACACACCTTCGGCCGACTCGGCACGCGATCTTTACCGGCACCCCAACTCCTGCCATGCTGGCCGGGTTTGGGCAGCCGAAGGAGGTTCCTTGTCTCGCATATCCACTCTGGCGTTAGCGCTCACCAGCGCATTGGCCCTGGCCGCCGGCGCCGCCGCCACGGCCACGGCGGCGCCCGCGGCGCCCGCCGGAGCGACGCCCACCGGCTCGACCGCCCCGGCCACCCCGGGCGCCCTCGTCACCCCGGGCGCCCCCGCCACCCCCGGCGGGCCGGTCGCCCCCGTGGACTGGACGCCCTGCAACCCGGACCCGTCCAAGCCCGACCCCGGGATCTACGACTGCGCCGTGTACCCGGTCCCGCTGGACTACGCGGACCCGTCCGGCGAGCAGATCGGGATCGCGATGATGCGGCGCCGGGCCGGCGACCCCGCCCACCGCATCGGATCGCTCTTCCTGAACCCCGGTGGCCCCGGCGGCAGCGGCTACCTGTGGGCCACCACGGCCCGGTTCGAGCCCCGGGTCCAGGAACGCTTCGACCTGATCGGCTTCGACCCCCGCGGCGTCGCCCGCAGCAACCCGCTGCGGTGCTTCACCACCGACGAGGAGGCCGACGCCGTCTTCGGCCGGATGACCGGGGTGCCCGTCACCCGCACCGAGGTCGACGACACGCTGGCGGCCACCCGGGACTACACCGACGCCTGCGCCCGCAACGCCGGCCCCCTCGTCCGCCACATGTCCACGATCAACGTGGTGCGCGACCTCGACCGGATGCGCCGGGCCGTCGGCGACGCGCAGCTGACCTTCGCCGGGTTCTCGTACGGCACGCTGATCGGCTCCACCTACGCCAACATGTACCCGGACAAGGTGCGCGCGATCATCGTCGACGGCAACGTCGACCCCAACCTGCGCCTGCACAACGGCCTGGAGTACGACCGCCAGCGCGCCACCGGCGGCTTCGAGGTGGCCCTGGCCGAGTTCCTCCGGCGCTGCGGGGCGGCCGGCGCGCCGCGCTGCGCCTTCGCCGAGGGCGACACCCGCGCGAAGTTCGACGCGATCCGTGACCACCTGCGCGCCGCCCCGGTGACGCTCCCGAGCGGCGTCCAGGTCACCCTGAGCAGCTTCACCAGCCAGGTGGCCAACGCCCTGTACGCGCAGAGCCGGCTGGCGCCGCTCGCGGTCTCGCTCCAGGCGCTGTACCAGACGGTGGCGCCCCAGCAGGGCCTGGCCCCGGGGGCCGGCAAGGTGGCCGCGAGTGCGGCGGACCGGCTGGCCAAGGTCGTCCCGGCGGCACTGCGCGAGGCCCCCGCGGACTCCCCGTACACGTCGGACGACTCGTACTTCGGGGTCAACTGCCAGGACAAGCCGTACCCCTCGAACCCGGGGGTGTTCGCGCTCGTGGCCCGCGCCTGGGAGCGGGGTGCGCCTACTTTCGGCCGATACCAGGCCTTCGACGCGCCGGCGTGCGCCACCTGGCCCGCGCCCGCGCGTGCCGCCGAGCGGTACGCGGGGCCGTGGAACCGCCGCACCGCGAACAAGGTGATGGTCATCGGGAACACCTTCGACCCGGCGACCCAGTACCGGTTCTCGCAGCGGATGCAGCGGCAGCTGGGCAACGCGGTGCTGGTGACGGTCGACATGATCGAGCACTGCGCGGTCGGCCGGAGCAAGGCGCTGAACGCACTGGTGACCTCGTACCTCGTCGACGGGACCGCGCCGAAGCCCGGCCAGGTCCTCAAGCCGGACCTGGACCCCTTCCCGGTGCCGACGGCCTGACGCGGCGGCCGCCCGGACACCGGCGGCCGCCCGGACACCGGCGGCCGCCCGGCCACCGGCCGGCGGCCGCGGCACACCGGGCGCGGCGGCGGTCGTACCGCCGCCGCGCCCGGGCCGTCCCCGCCGGGCCTCCCTGCCCGTGCCCCGCCCCCCGGCCGCCCGCCGGCCCTCGCCCGATCCGGGTGATGCCGACCGGGCCGGTTCGGGGCGCCAATGGGATGGTGGACGGTGGGGGGCCGGTTGCGGACGGGGCGGGGCGGCTGGAGGTGGCCCGGTGAGCATGCAGGCCAAGGCCCGCGTGGCGCTGCTGGCGAGCGCGGCCGCGCTCGTCGTCCTGGTGGTCTTCGCCGGGTTCCGCAGCATCCTGCTGCTGGGAGTGGCGCTGGCCGGGGCCGTGGTGGGCACCGCCGCCGGCTGGCTCGTCCTGGCCCACCGCGGGCCCCTGCGGTGGTTCGCCGTCGCCGTCGCCCTGGCGGTGCCCGTCGTCGTGGTGGTCATGTACGCGCGGGCGGACCTGCTGTGGGTGGTGCTGTGCTCGCTGGCCCTGTGGGCGCTGGCGGTGTCGAGCGGCCGGGCGGCGCTGGCGGACGACGCCCGCGCCCGCATGCCGGGCCGCCCGACGCCGGCGCCCGTACGACCGTTCCTCATCCTGAACCCGCGCTCCGGCGGCGGCAAGGTCGGCACCTTCCGCATCCGGGAGAAGGCCGAGGCGCTCGGGGCGGAGGTCGTCATGCTCGACGCCGACCACCCCCAGGACGTCGCCGCCCTCGCCCGCGGCGCCGTGGACCGGGGCGCGGACCTGCTGGGGGTCGCCGGCGGGGACGGCACGCAGGCGCTGGTCGCCGGCGTCGCGGCGGAGCGCGGGGTCCCCTTCCTCGTCATCTGCGCCGGCACCCGCAACCACTTCGCCATGGACCTCGGCCTCGACCGGAGCGATCCGGCGTCCTGCCTGGACGCCCTCACCGACGGGGTGGAGATGCGGACGGACCTCGGGCGCGTCGGTGACCACCCCTTCGTCAACAACGCCTCCTTCGGCGTGTACGCGGAAGTCGTCCAGAGCCCGGCCTACCGCGACGACAAGCTGCGCACGATCCTGCGCCTGCTGCCCGACCTGCTCGCACGCCAGTCCGGCCCCCGCCTGACGGTGCACGCGGACGGCACCGTGATCGAGGGGCCGCAGGCGGTCCTGGTGAGCAACAACGTCTACGGCCGCGGCGACGTGGCCGGCCTGGGCATGCGGACCCGGCTCGACGCGGGCGTCCTCGGCGTGCTGGGCGTGAAGGTGGACAGCGCCGCCCAGGCGGTGGACATCCTGCGCGGCACCCGCTCCGGCGGCCTCACCGCGCTCACCGCCCGCGAGGTGTCCGTGGACGCCGACGCACCCGTCGTCAGCGTGGGCATCGACGGCGAGGCGGTCGAACTGCCGGTCCCGGTGCGCTGCCGGGTGGAACCGGGCGTCCTGCGCGTCCGGGTGCCGCGCAAGAGGCCGGGCAACCGAGCCGGCGTCCCCATGGACTGGACCGGGGTCCGCCGGCTGGCCCTGTCGATGGGGCGGGCCGCGCTGGGCGCCCGCCCCGGGCCGCGGGGCGGCCCCGGGGCGATGGCCGTGGGGGACCGGCCCTGGCGGCGGCCGCGCAGCAGGATCCGCGTGGACTACACCGGGGCGGTCTACGGGTCGATGCTGGCGGCGTCGGTCGTGGTGGGCGCGAGTACCGTCGGGAGCCGTCCGCGGGCGCAGCTGGTCGCGCTGCTGCTCTGCACGGGCGTGGTGTTCTGGGCGGCCCACGTGTACGCCCACCTGTTCGGTGCCTCCCTCGCCAACGAGCCCTTCAGCTGGCGCGCGTTGCGCAGGGTGTGCGCGACCGAGCGACCCCTCGTCGAGGCCGCCGTCCCACCGGCCGCAGCCGTGGCGATCAGCCCCCTGCTCGGCCTGGACGTCACGGGGGCGGCCTGGCTGGCCCTGGCCGTCGCACTCTGCGGCCAGGTCGGCTGGGCGGTCGCCGGAGCCGTGCGCGCGGGTGCGCCACGCCGGCTCGTCGCCCTGTCCGCCGTGGTCAACCTGGTGCTCGGGGCCGCCATCGTGGCCGCGAAGACGGCCCTGTCCCACTGAGCCGCCCGGCCCGCCGCCGACCGGCGGCGACACGACCTGTTCCCGGGCCGCCGCGCCACCCGTCCCTCGCGTCCCCTCCGGAGCGGGTTCACCCGCCGCGGGTGAAGACCGCCCCCTGGGCTCCCGTCCATCCTGCAGACGGTGGGCCGGGGATCACGCTCCCGCCCCCGCACCGCTGTGCGCAAGGAAGGAGACGTGCGATGGAGACCCAGTTCCTCGCGTACGACTACCCGCTGCTCGGGGCGTTCTGGACCGTGATGTGGATCTTCCTGTGGGTCCTGTGGTTCATCCTGCTGTTCCACATCATCGTCGACATCTTCCGCGACCACGGACTCAGCGGATGGGCCAAGGCCGGCTGGCTGATCCTGATCATCGTCCTCCCCTTCCTCGGCGTCCTGATCTACGTCATCGCCCGCGGCAAGAGCATGAGCCGGCGCCAGATGGAGGACGTGCGGGACCAGAAGGCGGCGATGGACGAGTACATCCGCGCGACCGCCGGCTCCAGCACCGCCGACCAGCTGGACCGGCTGTCCAAGCTCAAGGACAGCGGGGACATCACCCCGGAGGAGTACGAGCGGGCCAAGGCGAAGCTCCTCCGGTAGCTCCCGCCGGCACCGCCCGGCACCCGCACCGCTCGGGGCGTCCGACCGGATGCGGGTGCCGGCGCCCGGCCGCCGCGGCCGCCGGCGTCACGGCTCGGGTCGTACGACCAGGAGCCATTCGTCGCCGTGGGCCTCCACGGCGAAGCCGGCGTCGCGGAACGCGGCGGCCAGGGCGAGGGCGAAGGCGTGCCGCAGGCCCGGCAGGTCGGTCCGTTCCGGGGTGCGGGCGCGTCGGAGCCCTCGGCGCAGGACCCGGAGGTGGGGAATGTCCCGGGGCGTCCAGCCGACCATCATCCCGCGGGCGTGCCGCACCGTGCGGACACCCTCCGCGCCCGCGGCGCTCTCGGGGAACCCCGCCTCGTCCAGGACCGCGCGGACCGCCTGCCGGAACGCGGCCTCGTGATCACTCACGGCCGCCACGTTCCCCGGTCGGATCCGCGGTCCTGGTCTGGTGTACGAAGGTCATGGGGGACTCCCGAGGACTCCCGAGGACTCCCACGGGCACACGGCACGGCGCGGCGCCGGCGCCGGAGCCCGGCGGGGGACGGGGCCCGGCGGGGAACGGCGCCCGCCGCGGACGCCCGTCACCTGCGCCTGCCCGGGCACGTCCCGACCATGCGCCGCGGGCGGCGCGGGCCGTCCGTCCGCTCTTCGGCCGGGGCCGAACCGTGGGGACCGCGTGGGTCCCACGCCCCGGTGAGCGCGGCGCATGGCGCGGGCCGGGAGCGGGCAGGGGCGGTGGACGAGCCCCGTCACGGGAGGCGGGCGCGACCGGCTGCGGGAGGCGGGGAAGAGGCATGGCGGAGCCCGTCGGCGACGGCACGGCCCCGCGCCGGGCCGCCCAGGGGGCGGTGGGCGTGGCCGCCGGGTGCGGCCTGGTGACGCGAGGAGTGCTGTACCTGCTGGTGGGCCTGCTCGCCGTGCAGATCGCGTTCGGGGACACCGGCGAGCAGGCCGACCGCACGGGAGCGCTGGCCGAGCTCGCGGGGCGCCCCTGCGGGCGCGTACTGGTCTGGGCCATCGGCATCGGCCTCGTCGCGATGGCCCTCTGGCGGCTCTCCGAGGCCGTGCTCGGCGCCTCGGGCCCCGACGGCAGGAAGGCCACCAAGCGCGCCGCGTCCGCGGCCCGGGCCGTGTTCTACGCGGCGGTGGCCGCCTCCGTCCTGGCCTTCGCCGCCGGCCGCGGCGGCGGCCGTTCCGGGGACGAGCAGTCACGGGACGCGACGGCCGGTGCGCTGGGCCTCCCCGCCGGAGTCTGGCTGGTGGCGGCGGCCGGCCTGGCGATCGCGATCGGCGGCGTCGTGATCGCGGTGGGCGCGGTCCGCCGCACCTTCCGCGAGAACATGGACACCGGACACCTGCCCGAAGGCGTCCGCCGGAGCGTCGACGCGCTCGGCGTCGCGGGCGGCCTCGCGCGCGGCGCCGTGTTCACGGCCGCCGGCGCGTTCCTCGTCCACGCGGCCGTGTCCTACGACCCGCGGAAGGCCAGGGGCGTGGACGACACGCTCCGTTCGTTCGCCGGGACGCCGGCCGGACCCTGGCTGCTGGTCGCGGTGGCCGGCGGGCTGATGCTCTTCGGGGTCTTCTCCGTCGCGATGGCCGTCTGGCGGCGCACGTGAGGCCGGTGCCCCCGGCCGGCGCCCTGGCCGGCCGGGGGCACCGGCCCCCGGCCGCGGCCGTCATTTCACCGACCCCGCCATCACCCCCTGGACGAAGTGCCGCTGGAAGGCGAAGAACACGACCAGGGGGACCACCAGCGACAGGAAGGCACCCGGTGCCAGGACCCCGATGTTGCTGCCGAACTGCCTGATCTGCGACTGGAGCGCGACCGTCAGCGGCTGGGAGCCGCTGTCCGCGAAGAGCAGCGCCACGAGCATGTCGTTCCAGACCCACAGGAACTGGAAGATGGCCAGGCTCGCGATCGCCGGCCGGCCGAGCGGCAGCACCAGCCGGAAGAAGATCCGCCACTCGCTCCCGCCGTCCATCCGCGCGGCCTCCAGCATCTCGCGCGGGATCTCGGCGAAGTAGTTGCGGAGCAGGAAGACCGCGAACGGCAGACCGTACGCCACGTGGAAGAGGACCACGCCCGCGATCGTGCCGAACAGCCCCACGGCGCCGAAGAGTTTGGCCACCGGCAGCAGACCGACCTGCACCGGTACCACCAGCAGACCGACGACCACCAGGAAGATGCCGTCCCGGCCCGGGAAGTCCAGCCACGCGAAGGCGTACCCGGCCAGGGCCGCGATGCCGACCACCAGGACCGTGGCGGGCACCGAGATCAGGACCGTGTTGCCGAACGCCGCCGCGATGCCGGAGTCCTCCAGCAGGGCGCCGTAGTTGTCCAGGGACAGCTGGGACGGGTCCGCGAGCGCGGTCCACCAGCCGCCCGCGGCGTTGTCCCGCTCGGAGCGCAGCGAGGACAGGAGCAGGCCCGCCAGCGGTGTGATCCAGACGAGGGCGACGAGGACCAGCAGGGCCTGCACGGCCGAACTGCCCAGCAGCCGCGACAGCCGGCTCCCGTGGCGAGCCCCGGGCGGCGACGCCGCGCGGCCGGACGCGGGCCGCGCCGCTGCCGCCCGTCCCGGTCGGCGACGTTCGATGGTGCCCTGACCGCTCATGCTCGACTCCTTCGGAACCGCCGGATGTTGAAGACCATCGCGGGCACGACCAGCAGCAGGAGCACGATGCTGAGCGCGCTGCCGAGCCCCTGGTCGTCGCCGCCACCGAAGGAGACCAGCCACATGCGGGTGGCCAGCACGTTCGCCTCCTCCTGCACGGGGCCGGGCGCGATGACGTACACGAGGTCGAAGACCTTCATCACGTTGATCACCAGCGTCACGAAGACCACGGTGAGCACCGGTGCGAGCAGCGGTACGGTGATCTTGCGGAAGATCTGGCCCTCGGTGGCGCCGTCCACCCGGGCGGCCTCCAGCGCCTCGCGCGGGACGGCGGCGAGCCCGGCGCCGATGAGCACCATCGCGAAGCCGGTCCACACCCACAGGTAGGCGCCGATGATCGCCGGCGTGACCAGGGCCGGGCCCAGCCAGTTCAGGCCCTCGTAGGGGGCGGCGAAGTTGGCCGCGGGCAGTCGCACGGTGTACGCGCCCGGGGACAGCCCGGTGAAGCGGAACGACCCGTCCGGCCCGGCGGTGGCGGTGGCGGCCACCCGGCCGTCGCGCACCGCCTCGACGGTCATGCCGGGCAGGCCCTTCTCGTCCGGATCGACGGCGCCCGGGGTACCGGCCCCGCCGGGCGCGAAGTCGAGGTAGACCACGCCCGCGAGGGTGCCCGCGGCCTCCGCACCGGCGGCCGGCGCCGCCGCGGCCCTGGCCGAGGCGGGTACCGCACCGGGTGCCACGCCGACGAGGCCGAGGCCGACCGGGGTGCCCGGGCGCACCGGATCCGTGGTGCTGTACGGGCCTCCCGCCCCGCCCGCCAGGCCGTGGCCGGGGCGGGGGCGGGCCGTGGGGTACGCGGCGGCGTCCCGGAAGGTGTCGTGGACGCCGGCGGCCACCGCGTTGAGGACGCCCCGGTCGGGGTCCTGCTCGTAGGCGAGGCGGAAGATGATGCCCGCGGCGAGGAACGACACGGCCATGGGCAGGAAGAGGACCAGCTTGAACGCGGTCGCCCAGCGCACCTTCTCGGTGAGTACCGCGAGCACCAGCCCGAGTCCGGTCAGCACGGTCGGCGCGACGACGACCCAGATGGTGCTGTTCCGGATCGCCTTGAGGGTGGCCGGGTCGTGGACGATCGCCGCGTAGTTGGCGGCGCCGACGAACCGGTCGCCGCTGGCGTCGAAGAGGCTGCGGACGAACGAGAAGACGACCGGGTACACGACCAGGGCGCCGAGCAGCAGCAGGGCCGGCAGCACGAAGAGGACGGCGAGGCGGCGCTGCCGGCTCCGGGCCCGGCGCCGCGGGTCGGGCGCGGTGCGCGCACCGGTGTCCGGGCGCGCCGCCGGGGTGTCGGTCATGGGAGCCATCTCAGTTCCCGTAGGCCTTGGCGGCCTCGGCCTCGAGCGTGGCGGCCGTGCCCCGCGGGTCCCGGGGGTCGCGCAGGAAGTCCTGCAGGACCTTCCACTCGCCGGCGCCCTTGGTGCCGCCGAACGCCGCCGGGGCCTGGTCCGACATGTCGAAGCGGACCGTGTCGCCCGCCGAGACGAGCGATGCGGCGGTGCTGCGGGACACCTCGTCGCCGTACGCCTGGAGGTCGACCTTGCTGTTCGGGGAGAGGAAGCCGCCCGCTCCTGCCCACACCTCGGCCGCCTCGGGCCCGGCCAGGAACTCGACGAGCTTCATGCCGGCCGCGCCGTTCTTGGCCCGCTTGAGGACGACGGCCGCGTCACCGCCGCTGACGACCGGCGCCTTGCCCCCGTCGACGCCGGGGAAGGGGAAGAACTTCGCGTCCGTGCCGGGCTTCTTGCCGAACTGGTCCTTGGCGACCCCGCCGACGAAGTCGCCCTCGAAGACCATGCCGGCCTCGGGCTCGGGGCCGAAGACCCGCTCGACGGAGGTGGGGAAGTCGGTCCGCAGCGCGGTCCGGGCGCCGCCGGCCACGAGCTGCTGGTCCTTGAAGAGCGCCGCCAGGGTGGTGAGGGCCCTCACCACGCTGGCGTCGGTCCACTTCAGCTCGTGCCGGGCGAGCCGGTCGTACTTCTCCGGGCCGGCCTGGGAGAGGTAGATGTTCTCGAACCAGTCGGTGAGGGTCCAGCCGTCCTCGCCCGCCACGGCGAAGGCCGGGCGGCCGGAGTCGGCGAGGGCGTGGCCGGCCTTCAGCAGGTCGGCGTAGCTCTTCGGCTCGCTCACGCCGGCCTGGGCGAAGGCCTCGGGGGCGTACCAGACGGTGGACTTGTGGGCGGCCTTGAAGTAGAGCCCGTAGTACGTGCCGTCCACGGTGCCGTAGTCCTTCCACACCGGGGCGAGGGAGGCGCCGGCCGTGCCGGCGGCCCGCTCGGACAGCGGCTGGAGCCAGCCCTTCTGCGCGAACTGCCGGAGCACGCCCACCTGCGGGACCATCACCACGTCGGGGGCGTTGCCGCCCTCGATCTTGCTTCCGACGAACGTGGAGACGTTGTCGCCGGAGGGGACGAAGACCGTCTTGGCGCCGGTCTTCGCGGTGAAGGCGTCGAGGACCTTCTTGAAGTTCTTCTGCTCGCTGCCGGTCCAGACGCCGGCCACGGTCACGGTCTGGCCGCTGAGTTCACCGCCGGAGGCGGGTCCGGTGGTGCCGCCGCACGCGGTGGCGCCGAGGGCGAGGGCGAGGGCGGCCGAGGTGGTGGCCGCGATCCGCCGGGGCGCGCTGCTGGGTCGTCGCATGGTGAGCTCCTTTGCGAAGGGGGAGGGGGAGGCGAAGGGAGGGGAGGGGGAGAGGGGAGGGGAGGAGAAGGGGGAGGCGCCCTGGCCGTGGGCCGGGGGCGCCGCGCGACTACGGCGCCGGGAACTCGCCGGTCCACCAGGCGGCGGTGGCCGCGGGGAGCACGCCGTCGGGGCAGGGCCCGCTCGCGAGCAGCGGGGTCCCGGCGACGGGGGCGGGCACCGCTTCGGTCCCGAAGTTGACCGCGCAGACCAGGCCGTCACCGCGGACCACCGCCAGCACCTGCGGCGGCGTCTCCAGCCAGCGCAGCGTGCCGTCGCCGAGCTGCGGGAGGCTGCGCCGCAGCTGCAGGCCGTCGCGGTAGAGGTGCCAGAAGGACCGGGTGTCGGCCAGGGCGCGGTCGGTGGCGTGCTCGGCGAACCAGGCGGGCTGCGGCAGCCACGTCCTGACGTCGGCCGCGGCCGGGCTGAAGCCGAACGGGGAGGCGTGCCCGGACCAGGGCAGCGGTACGCGGCAGCCGTCCCGGACGTGCCGGCGGCTACCGGTGCGGCGGAAGATCGGATCGGTGAGGACCTCGTCCGGCAGGTCGAGCACCTCGGGGAGGCCGAGCTCCTCGCCCTGGTAGACGTAGGCCGCGCCGGGCAGCGCGAGCATCAGCAGGGCGGCGGCGCGGGCGCGGGCGGCGCCCAGTCCGCTCCCCTCCACGCCGGGCTCGCCCGCGTAGCGGGTGACCGTCCGGACCTGGTCGTGGTTGTTGAGGACCCAGGTGACCGTGGAGCCGGTGCCGGCGATGTCGCGCATCGCCTCGGTGATCGTCCGGCGGAAGGCCTCCGCGTCCCAGGGCGCGCTGAGCAGGTCGAAGAAGAACGCCTGGTGCAGCTCGTCAGGGCGGACGTACTCGGCGTGCTCGCGCGCGGTGGGTACGGACACCTCGCCGACCAGGAGCCGCTCGTGCCCGTCGCGTGCGGTGTACTCCTCGCACACCGAACGCCAGCGGCGCCACACGTCGTGGACCTCGGGCCGGTTCCAGGCCAGCTGGTTCACCGCGTCGCGGGACCGCTCGTCGGCCCCGGGGTCGTCCGAATCGGGCAGGTCGGGGTGCTTGAACAGGCCGGCCGCGACGTCGATGCGGAACCCGTCCACGCCGCGGTCGAGCCAGAAGCGCAGCACCCGCTCGAAGTCGTCGCCCACGGTCCGGTCGCGCCAGTTCAGGTCGGGCTGCTCGGGTGTGAACAGGTGCAGGTACCACTCGCCGGGACGGCCGTCGGACTCGGTGACCCGGCTCCAGGCCGGACCGCCGAACATGGCCCGCCAGTTGTTGGGCGGCTCGGCGCCGTCCGGGCCGCGGCCCGGCGCGAAGTGGAAGCGGGTGCGGGCGGCGCCGCCGGGCCCGGCGGCGACCGCGTCGCGGAACCACGGGTGCTCGCTCGAGCAGTGGTTGGGGACGATGTCGAGCAGGATCCGCAGCCCCAGCCGGTGGGCGTCGGCCACCAGGCGGTCGAACTCCGCGAGGTCGCCGTAGACCGGGTCGACGCCGCAGTAGTCGGCGACGTCGTAGCCGTGGTCGTGCTGCGGCGACGGGTAGAAGGGGCTGAGCCAGATGCCGTCGACACCGAGCTTGCGCAGGTACGGCAGTCCGGCGCGGACGCCGGCCAGATCGCCGATGCCGTCCCCGGTGCTGTCGAGGAAGCTGCGGACGTAGACCTGGTAGATCACCGCGTCGCGCCACCAGGAGCCGTGTCCGGCGGGGCTGCGGGAGGGGAGGCCGATGTCGGCCGGAAGGGTGCTGAGCATCTCGCGTCGACCTGTTCTGCATGAAATGCGCTGAATGCGAGAGCGCCCTGATCGGTCTGACCGGGTGCGCTGTTATGCATGCATGTTAAGTAGCAGCAACCGCGAGGTGTCAACGATGTGTCCAGCTGGAGCGGCGGTATGAGGAGGTTTGTGTAGAAAATTCGGCGCGCATGACGAAGGGCGGCTACTTAACATGTAAGTAGCCGCCCTTGGGGGTTTCCCAGAGAGGCGCGAACGATGCGGTGCGGTCAGCCCTTGCGGGAGAGGGCCTCGAGCTCGCGCGCGAGCCGCGCCACCGCCTGCTCGGGCGTCTGGCGCAGCGCCATCGCGTCCTGTGCCACCGCCTGCACGGCGAGGCTGACCTGGTCGTACCGCGGACTCTTGGGGCGCGGCACCGCCGACAGCACGCTCTGCCGCAGGGTCGGCAGGTACGGATGGGTGCGCACCAGCTCCGGATCCTCGTACAGCGCCGCGCGCACCGGCGGCAGCGAGCCCTCGGTGAGGACCCTGCGCTGGACCCGTTCACTGGTGAGGAAGGAGATCAGGTCGGCCGCCGACGCGGGATGCCGGGCACCGCTGCTGACGGCCAGGTTCGACCCGCCCAGCACCGCGGTGCCGGGACCGTCCGGTCCGGGCAGCGGGACGACGCCGAACCTGCCGGCCACCCGGGACCCCGCGCCGCCCGCGTCGGCGTACACATAGGGCCAGTTCCGCAGGAACAGCAACCGGCCGTCCTGGAACGCCCGCCGGGACTCCTCCTCCTTGTACGCGAGCGCCTCGCGGGGTATCCAGCCCTCCCGCACCCCGTCCGCCAGGAACCGCAGCCCGGTGCGCGCGGCGGCCGAGTCGACGGCCACGCGCGCCCCGTCGTCGCGCAGGACCGCACCCCCCGCCGAGTGCACGGCCTCGGTGACGTTGACGGTCAGCCCCTCGTACGGCAGGAACTGGCCGGCGTAGCCGCCCAGCCCGTACTTCGGCGCGACGGTGCGCGCCAGCCGGGCCAGCTCGGCCCAGGTGCGCGGCGGCCGCTCGCCCTCCCGGTCCAGGACGTCCTTGCGGTAGTAGAGCAGGCCCGCGTTCGTGACGTACGGGACCGCGTACAGCCGGCCGTCGAAGGTCGCTGTGTCGACGACCGGGCGCAGGAACGCGTCCAGCGGGAAGCGGTGCCGCTCCAGCGGGGAGATCCAGCCGGCCGCGGCGAACTCGGAGGTCCAGGCGACGTCGATGTTGAGCACGTCGAAACGGCGGCCGCCCGACCGCAGCTCGCTGATCATCTGGGCGCGGGTCTCGTCGGCCGAGTCGGGGAGCTCGACGAGGGTGGCCCGTTCGGCGGGATGCCCCCGGTTCCAGTCCTCGAGCAGCGGGGCGAGGTAGTGGGTCAGGTCGCCCGCCGTCGCGAGCGTCACGGGACCGCGGGCCCCGTCGTGCGCGCCCGCGTCGGCACGGACGCCGAGACCGGCGTACCCGGCCAGGACCACCGTCACGACCAGGAGAGCCCTACCCGCGGCACGCATCCACCGCATAGGTTCCTCCCCGTGCACGAACCGGCCGCACCGCCGACCAGTGGGGCCTATGTATACCTGTTAGGCATGCGCGATACTAGAGGCCCAGGCAGGAGGGGTGGGCGCTGCTGACGACCGGCCCACTGCCGGGTCAACAGGTGACTACGGAGCGAGAAGGAGGGGGAGCGAGTGCGGCTGCCGCTCCTGGCGCTCCTCACCCGTGGCCCGGCCCATGGCTACGAGCTCAAGCAGGACCTTGAGAAGCTCCTGGGCGCCGCGTACCCTCAGCCCAACGTCGGCCAGATCTACGTCACCCTCGGACGGCTCGAGAAGAGCGGTCTGATCGAAGGCGAGGACGTCGAGCAGGCGGGCCGACCCAACAAGCGCACCTACCGGCTGACGGACGCCGGGCGCGAGGCCGTGCAGGCCTGGTTCGAGGACACCGCCGAGGAACCACGGGTGCGGGACGAGTTCTTCATGAAGCTCGCCCTCGCACCGCGGTCGGGGATGGCCGATCCCGTCGCGCTGATCAACAAGCAGCGCCGGCAGTACCTCAACACCATGCGGGACCTGTCGAAACTGGCCGCCGCCGAGGACCGCGACAACAAGATCTCCCAACTGCTGATCGAGGGCGCGATGCTGCACCTGCAGGCCGACCTCGACTGGCTGGAACGCTGTCAGGAGGAGCTGGAATGAGCGGTGCGTCCCCCGCCCCTCCTGCCGTCCCCATCGTCCGTGCCGAAGGCCTGACCAAGACCCACCACGGCGAGGGCGCCCCCGTCCACGCCGTGCGCGGAGTGGACCTGAGCGTCCGGCCCGGCGAGTTCGTGGCCGTGACCGGTCCCTCCGGTGCCGGGAAGTCCACCCTGCTGCACCTGATCGGCGGCCTCCAGCGCCCGGACGGCGGGAAGCTGTGGATCGGCGGCGAACGCGTGGACGCCTACCGCGAGGCCCGCTGGGCGGTCCTGCGCCGCCGCAGCATCGGGACCGTCTTCCAGTTCTTCAACCTCGTCTCCAACCTCAACGTCGCGGACAACGTCGAACTGCCCGCCCTGCTCGCCGGCGCGACCCCCAGGGCCGCCCGCGCCGCCCGCACCGAACTCCTCGCCGAACTCGGCCTCGAAGCCCGCGGCCGGGCCATGCCCGGCGAGCTGTCCGGCGGCGAACAGCAGCGGGTCGCACTCGCCCGCGCCCTGGTCAACCAGCCCGCGCTGCTGCTCGCCGACGAACCGGCCGGCAGCCTCGACAGCAAGGGCACCCGCGAGGTGCTGCGGCTGCTGTCCCGGTTCCACCAGCGCGGCCAGACGATCATGATGGTGACGCACGACGCCAGGATGGCCAGCGCCGCCGACCGCGTCATCAGCTTCTTCGACGGGCGCATCGCCGACGACGCCCGGCTCGGCGACGGAGTGCCGCCCGGCGGCGCCCGCCGCGACCCGGCCGGCGTGTCCCGCACGCTCGAGCTGTCGGAGTGACCGTGCGGGCCACCCTGCGCTGGGCGCACGCCGACGTCCGCACGCACCGCGGCGAAGCCCTCTTCGTCGTCCTGGCCAGCGCCGGCATCATCGCCTCGCTCCTGCTGGCCGGCGCCCTCTTCGGCTACGCCGCGAACCCCTGGCAGCGGATCTTCAACCAGTCCAGGGGCGCACACGTCTGGCTGCACACCCGGGGCGGCGCGGACCTGGCCGCCCTGTCCCGCGTCGACGGGGTGACCGCCCTCTCCGGGCCCTTCCGCACCGCGACCGCCACCGTCGAGTCGCACGGGGTACGGGCCGCGGTGACCCTGCGCGCCACCCCGCCCGCGCCCCCGGCCGTCGGACGCCCCCTCGTCACCGCCGGCCGCTGGCCGGCCACCGGCGACCGCGCCCCCGGTCGCCCCGGCAGCGTCGTACTGGAGGCCTCGGTCGCCCGCGCGCTGTGGGCCGAACCCGGCGACACGGTGCAGGTCACCGGGCCGGACGGCGCCACGCACGCGCTGCGGGTGAGCGGTACGGCCGAAGCGGCCGAGCCCCGCTACCGCCCGGGCGCGGCGCCGGGCACCGGCTGGGTCCTCGCCGGCACGCTCGAAGCGATCGCGCACACGGACCCGGGGCAGAGCGTGGGCCTGCGCCTGGCGGACCCCGACGACGCCGACTTCATCGTCCAGCGGGCCGTGACGGTCCTCGGCGCCGACCACGTGGTGCAGGTCACCAAGTGGCAGCAGGCGCGCGCCGAGGCCGGCGGCGACGAACGGCTCCTCGGCCAGCTGTTCGCGGTCTTCGGCCTGGGCGCCCTGCTCGCCGCGGCGCTCGCCGCGTCCGGCGCCATCGCCGCGCGGGTGCACGGCCAGCTCCGGGACATCGCCGTCCTCAAGGCGATCGGCTTCACCCCCGCCCAGGTGGTCCGCGGCTTCCTCGTCCAGCACCTCGCCTTCGCGCTCCTCGGCGTGGCCCTCGGCACGGCCACGATCGCGCTGCTCGGCGCCCGCATACCCGGCCGGATCGGGGAGGCGGCGAAGGTGTGGCAGGAGCTCCCCGGCCACACCGCCCTGATGATCGGCATCCCCTGCGGCGCGGTGCTGCTGATCGCGGCCGCCACCGGGCTCGCGGCCTGGCGGGCCGGACGCGTGCCCCCCGTCCCGGTGGCCCGCGCGGCGCTGCCCACCGCCACGCCCCTGACCGCCCTCGGCAAGCGGGCCCTCGGCCTGCGGGTGCCTCCCGCGCTGGTCCTGGGGTGGCGGGCGGCGTTCCCGCGGCGCGGCCGGACGCTCGTGCCGCTGGTCCGGCTCGCCCTGCCACTGGCGCTGATCACGGTCGCGCTCGTCGCCTGGTCCACGCTGGACCAGTTCCGCAGCCACCCCGACCGGGTGGGTCTGCCCGCGGCCCTGACCGTACGGGCCGAGCAGCACGCCGGCCCCGCGGACACCGCCCTGCAGAAGACCCTGGCCGCGCTCCCGGGCGTCGCCGCGGTCCACCCGGGCGCGGAGACCGCGGCCCTCGTCCCGGGCCAGACCGGCACCATCACCCTGCGCGGGCTGGGCACGGCGGCCCGCCCGTACCCCTCCGCGGTCGTGGCGGGCCGCCCGGTCGGCGGCCCCGACGAGGCGGTCGCCGGGCAGGGGCTGCTCGACCTCCTCGGGGTGCACGTCGGCGACTGGGTACGGATGACCGTCGAAGGACGGCCGCAGGTCCTCCACCTCGTCGGCCGCACCATCGAACCCGACTCCGGCGGCCGCGTGATCACCACGACGCTGGACACCCTGCGGGAGGGCGACCCGGACCTGCGGCCCGGCTTCCACGCCCTGGTACTGCGGGCGGGGGCGGACCCGAGGACGGTGAGCGGCGCCGTCGCGGCGGCGACCGGCGGTGCCGTGGAGGTCAGGGAGACCCCCAACCCGGCCGACCGCCTCGAACCGGCCCGCGCCGTGGTCGCCGCCCTGGTCGGGGTGCTCGCCCTGATCGGCCTGATCGAACTGCTCACGCTGGTCGGCACGCGCGTACGGGACCGGGGCCGGGACCTGCTCGCTCTGAAGGCGATCGGACTGACCCCCCGGCAGATCGGTGCGATGATCATGACGGCCGCCGCGCTGACCGCCCTCGTGTCCGCGGTGGCCGGCACGACCGTCGGCGCGCTCGCCGGCCGCTGGCTGGTGGACGCTCAGGGCGCCTCGAGCGGGATCGGGGCAGGCATCGCCCGGCTCCCGTCGCCCGCGGTGCTGCTGACGGTCGTCGCGGCGGCGGTCCTCGGCGCGGTCGCGGCCGCCGCCCTGCCGGCCACGCGCACGGCCCGCCGCCGCCTGGCGGACTCCCTGACCGAGTCCCTCTGAGCAGATCTTCCGCGTCCGCGACGGGAGGATCGGCCGCCTGCGGGACCACTTCGCCCCGCAGCTGGTGGATTGACGTCCGCGGTGGCGGACGGGTGCGGGTCGGCGTGGTCGGGACGCCCGGAACAACCGACCGGCCGTCCCCGGGGTCACGCCGTCCCGGTGCGGTTCACCCGGCCGGCCCCGGGCCGCAACGGGTCGGCCGCGCGGACCGGTTGCGGGCCCCTGACGCGTGGGAGCCCGAGCGCCGTACTGCCACGGGCGCCGGCGAACGCTCCGTCGACGCCCGCCGGCGCCCCGGGTGCTGACTCAACGGGGGCCCGCACAAGGGGATTCACGCAATGGTGCACGATTCCGGGCATACCGGATGCCCCGATTGGCGGGCACCGTGTAGGCCGATGTGTTGACAACGAAGGCCGATCGGTGGGGCGTTGCGTCCATGACGCGTGATCGCCGCGGGAAGCTCGTCCCCGCAACCGGGACGTCGACGGTCCCGGTGCGCCCTTACCTTCCCAAAGGAGCGCTTCATGAGTCGTGAGCACCAGACCAAGGCCCCCCTCGGCCCCCTTCCCCGACACCGGACGTGGGTGGCGGGCGGCGCTCTGGCCTCGCTCTCCCTCGTGCTGGTCGGCGTCGTCAGCCCCATCGCCGTGGCGGCGGGGCAGGCGGCCGGAGCTGACGTGGCCGCGGTGCGGCCGGCCGGCGGCGGCGACGGGGACGACTGCAAGGAGGAGCCGCGCCACCACGAGGGCAAGCCGCTGCACGTGAAGCTGCTGGACCGCTACCTGGGCGGCGGCGACGGGGACGGCCACGGCGACCACTGCGGCGGCACGGGCGCCACCGGCCCGACCGGCCCCACGGGTCCGACCGGCCCGACCGGCCCTGCTGGTGGCGGCGGCACGGGTGCGACCGGCGCGCCCGGCGCGACGGGTCCGACCGGCCCGACGGGTCCGGCCGGAGGCGGCGGCGGCGCCACGGGCCCGACGGGTCCCGCGGGTGCGACCGGCGCCACGGGCGCCACCGGTCCGCAGGGTCCGACGGGTCCGGCCGGAGGCGGCGGCGGCGCCACGGGCCCGACGGGTCCTGCCGGCCCGACGGGCGCGACGGGTCCGACCGGCGCGACGGGCGCGACGGGTGCCACGGGCGCTTCCGGCGCGGCGGGCCCGTGCTCGGACATCGACGCCTACAGCCCCAGCAACACCGAGGACTTCCAGGCGGTGCTCACCGGCGGCCGGACGTACGCCGGCCGGGCCGCGACCCCGGGCGGGACGATCGTCTGGCAGGACCTCAGCAACGCGGTCGGCACCCCCACCGACCCGGCGAACCCCAACTACCCCGAGGGCGTGTGCGGTGTCGCCTTCAACTCCCAGGGCAACGACGCGTGGGTCAAGGTCGTGACCACGTCCGGCACCGTCTGGCAGACCCACGGCGACGTCAACGGCCAGAACTTCATCTGGGACGAGCCTTGGACCCAGAACACCACCCCGACGCCGGCCGTGCTCCTCAGGAGCGGCTTCACCGGCACCCGGGTGGCCAAGCCGGCCAAGTGACCGCCGGACCGTACCTGACGTAGCGCCGCGCGCAGTACCGAAGCCCGCCCGCCCCACGGACCCCGGGTCCGTGGGGCGGGCGCGCTGCCGGTCCCGGCCGCAGCGGACACCGGGCCGGGTGAACCGCCGCCCCTCCCACCCGAGTTCGACCCGTGCGGTGACTTGAGTACGTGATCGCACCGCGGCCTGCGAGGATGTCCGCATGGGGAACAGTGCTGCGGTACATCGACTGGATCTGGGGTACTTCGTCAGGCCGGCGTCGGAGACGGACGGCCGACAACCGCGGGTGGAGCCCGTTCTCGCCTACCTGGTGCGCCACGACAACGGAACGATCCTCTTCGACACCGGCATCGGCTACGCCTCTCCCGAGACCGAAGCGCACTACCGTCCGCACCGCCGGGACGTGCGGGACGCCCTCGCGGCGGCCGGTGCCGCCCCGGACGACATCTCGCTGGTCGTGAACTGCCACCTGCACTTCGACCACTGCGGAGGCAACCCCCTCCTGGCCGGCACGCCCGTCCTGGTGCAGGCCGTCGAACTGGCCGCCGCCCGCCGTGCCGGCTACACCTTCGAGGAGCTCGTCGACTTCCCCGGCGCGACCTACGAGGAGCTGGACGGCGAAGCCGAGATCTGGCCGGGCGTCCGGATCGTGCCGACGCCGGGGCACACGGCGGGACACCAGTCACTGGTCCTCGAGCGGGGCGACGGTACGGTCGTCCTCGCCGGCCAGGCCCACGACTTCGCGTCCGACTTCGCCTCCGACCAGCTGGCCCGCCGGGCGGCGCTCGACGGGGTGGAGCCGCCGCTGCCCCCCTACCGGCCGTGGCTGGACCGGCTCGCGGACTTCGATCCGCGCCGGGTGCTCTTCGCCCACGACTGCTCGGTCTGGGAGCCGGCGCGCGGCGGGGCGCCGGAGGGGCTCGACGGCCTCTCCGGCGCCCGCCGCGCCCGGTGACGTCACCGGGCGCGGCCCCCGGGGGAAAGCGGTGGCGGCTGGGCGCGGCTCACTTGCCGAGCTTGGCCTTGACTTCCGCCTTGACCTGCTTCTTGATGTCCTTCTTGGAGACGGTGCCGCCGGTGCCGGTGGCGTCGC
>NZ_JOGB01000054.1 GCF_000719335.1 Streptomyces sp. NRRL S-87 | reverse complement strand
GCCTGCCGCTGGGGGTACCTCCCAGCGGTAGCTGGGGGAGGCCTGCAGGCCACCCCTGTCAAGCGCCGAGGGGACCCACACACCACGGGACCCACCCCCGAAGCGAGCAGCAGGCCCCCACACCGGGCCACCCCCCGAAGCGAGCCCACCCCGACCCCGCCCCCCTCAGAGCAACTCCCGCAGCCTCTCCGCCAGCAGGTCCCAGCGCCACTTCTCCTCGACCCAGGCCCGGCCCCGCTCGCCCATGCGGGCGCGCAGCTGCGGGTCCAGCAGGAGCGTGGCGATGCGGTCCGCCGACTCCGCCGGGTCGGAGCCGCGCACGACCCAGCCGGTCTCGCCGTCCAGCACCGCGTCCGGCGCTCCGCCCGAGTCGCCGGCCACCACCGGCAGGCCCGTGGCCGAGGCCTCCAGGTACACGATGCCCAGGCCCTCCACGTCCAGCCCGCCGCGCCGGGTCCGGCACGGCATGGCGAAGACGTCGCCGGCCCCGTAGTGCGCGGGCAGCTCGCCCCACGGCACCGCGCCGGTGAAGCGCACGGAGTCCGCGACCCCGGTCTCGGCGGCCAGCCTGCGAAGGTCCTCCTCGTACGGGCCGCCGCCGACCACCAGCAGCACGGCGTCCGGCACCCGCGCCAGGATCGCGGGCATCGCCCGGATCAGCGTGTCCTGCCCCTTGCGCGGCACCAGCCGCGAGACGCACACCACGACCGGCCGGTCGGCGAGCCCGAGCCGGGCCCGCACCTCGTCACCGCCCGAGCCGGGGTGGAAGGTCTTCTCGTCGACCCCGGGCGGCAGCTGGACCATCCGCGCGGCGGCCGCGGGCGTCAGCGCCGCGGCTATCCGCGAGCGCGTGTACTCGCCCAGGTAGGTGATCGTGTCGGTGCCCTCGCCGATCCGCCGCAGCAGCTGCCGCGCACCGGGCAGCTGCGCCCAGCCCGCCTCGTGCCCGTGCGTGGTCGCCACCAGCCGCTGCGCGCCCGCCCGTCGCAGGGCCGGGGCCATCAGGCCGAGCGGCGCGGCCGCGCCGAACCAGACGGAGCTGCAGCCGTGTTCGCGCAGCAGCGCGGTGGCCCGTGCGGTGGCCCGCGGGGTCGGCAGCAGCATCGTCGTGCGGTCGCGCACGACCGGGAACGGCTGCTCCGCGTCGAAGGCGGCGGTGGCCTCCCGGCCCTCCACGCCGTGCTTCCACGTGGAGGCGTAGACGACGATCCGGTCGGGGTCCAGGCGCAGCGCCATGTTGTGCAGGAAGGCCTGGATGCCGCCGGGGCGGGGCGGGAAGTCGTTGGTCACGATCAGCGTCTTGTGCATCGCCTGCGACAGTACCGAACGGCCGCGCCGAATGGCTCCCGGCCCCGGCCGCACGGCATCATGGCGCGATGCTCCTGACCGCCTGGTCGGCCACCAGGGCCCTGCTCGTGCTCTGCGTCCTGCGGGTCCTGGTCGTACCCGGCCCGGACGTGACCACCGACGTCTCCGTGATCTACCAGGGCTGGTCCCAGGTGCTGCGCACCGGCACCTTCCCCCTCGACGACGTCACCTGGCAGTACCCGCCCGCCGCGGCGCTGCCCGTGCTCGCGCCCGGCCTGCTGCCGTTCCTGGACTACGCCGCCGCCTTCTTCGTCCTGGCGCTGCTGACGGACGTGGTGGTGCTGTGGCTGCTGGTACGGGTGGGCCGGCGACCGGGGCGCAGTCCTGCGGGGGCGTGGACCTGGACGGCCGGGGTGCCGCTGCTGGGGCCCACCGCGTACGCCCGCTTCGACCTGCTCGTGACGGCCGTGGCGGTGGCGGCGCTGCTGGTGCCCCAGCTGCGCGGGCCCCTGATCGGGCTGGGCGCGCTCCTGAAGGTGTGGCCCGTGCTGCTGCTGGCCGGGGTGCGCGACCGGGCCGTGTGGGTGTCGGCGGGCCTGGCGGCGGCGGGGCTGCTGGCGGCCTTCACCGTGCTGATGCCGGGGGCACTGGCGTTCCTGACGTTCCAGCGGGACCGGGGCACGGAGGTGGAGTCGCTGGGGGCGCTGGTCTTCCACGCGGCGGCGCACTTCGGCTGGCAGGGGGCGGTGATGATGAACTACGGCTCGGTGGAGTTCGTCGGGCCGTACGTGCCGCTGGTCAGCCGGGCCGCGCTCGCGCTGACGCTGCTGGGGTTCGCGTGGCTGCTGGTGTGGCGGGCGCGGGCCCGGGCGTTCGGGCCCCACACGGTGGCGGACGCCGCGTTCGCGGCCGTGCTGCTGTTCATCACCACGAGCCGGGTGATCAGCCCGCAGTACCTGCTGTGGCCGCTCGGCCTGGCCGCCGTCTGCCTCACGCTGCGCTCCACGCGCATGCGGTCGGCCTCCTACCTGGTCCTGGCGGCCACCGCGGCCACCTTCCTGGAGTTCCCGCTGGCGTTCTCGTACGTCGTCCACAGCGAGCCCCTGGGCGTGGGCCTGCTCGTGCTGCGCAACGGACTCCTCATGGCCGCTGCGGCCACGGCCTGCCGCGCCCTCTGGCGCGACACGGTCCCCACCCGCCGACGAAGCCCGGCCCGCGTCTGACGCTCCCCGTCCACGGTGCCTCCCTGGTGCCTCCCCTGCCCCGGCCGACGGCCGCCGTCCACGGCGCCCCCACCCCGCTGCATCGATCGGTCGCCCCACCCGGCCGCGTCGACCGGCCGTCCCCACCCGGCCGCGTCGACCGGCCGCCCCACCCGGCGCGTCGACCCGCCGTGTCGACCGGCCGTCAGCCGAGCTGCGTACGGAGGTAGTCGCGCCAGGACGAGGTGAAGTCGGCCGGCAGCAGGCCGAGCTGGGCGAAGGCGGCGTCGGGGGAACGGCCGGCGGTCTCGTAGAAGGAGACCAGCTTCGCCTCCCCCCAGCGCTCCGCCAGCATCCGGACCGCGAGCCACGCCCCCTCGTACGCCCGGGCCAGCGCGTCCGCGTCGCCCGCGAAGGCGAACTGGGACGCGTCCGGCAGGGTCGCGGGCAGCGCGCCGGCCCGCACCGCCCGGGTCAGGGCCGGGGCGATCTGCCGCGGCGGGCGGCCGGTCGCGCGGTAGGCCACGTAGTCCGCGAAGCCCTCGGAGAGCCACAGCGGGGTCTGCTGCGTGGTCGCGTCCCGGGTCGCGACGTGGACGGCCTCGTGGGTGATCACCACCTGCCGGCCGACGTCGCCGAGGCGCCGGTACGCCTCCGGGTTGATCGTCACCCGGTCCCCCGGCGAGGTGGTGACCGCCGCCATGCCGGTGAACGAGGAGGCCGGGGAGCCCAGCAGTTGCGCCATCGCCGCCACGGACTCCGGAACCTGCACGAGCAGCCGGCCGGACCAGGGCCGGGGCCACACGGCACGGACGGCCGGCACCGCCCGGTCGGCGTCCGCCGCCACCCCGGTCAGCAGGGCGCGGTCCTGGCCGACGCCCAGGACCAGGCTCGGGGTGCCGTGGACCGCCGTCACCGGCCCCTGCTCCCACAGCAGCGGGTGGGACCCGGGACCCGGCCGGTCGGCGACGACGTACCAGCCGCCGTCCCGCTGCCGCCCGGGACCCTTCCCGTCGTCGTCCGGCTCCTCGGGGCTGTCGGGCACGGCGGTCGCTGCGGGTTCGAGGGCCTGCCCCCGCCGCAGTTCCACCTCGCGGGCGGAGACCAGCGGGCGGGCGTCGTAGCCGGTGATCCGGTAGCTCAGTTCCGCCGAGACGAAGGCCCGGTTGCCGTCGACGCGTACGGAGCCGGCCCGGTAGTCCCAGGCGGCCAGCGGCACCTGCGCCGCGTCCGCGAAGGTCGCCCTGGCACCCGGCCGGTGGTCGAGCTCCAGGTAGCGGGCCTCGTCGCGGGCGAGGAAGGCCGCGCTCCAGCCGTCGAGGGTGCCCTCCACGGCCCGTTCCGCCCGCTCGGTCCCGTCCACGGGCGCGGGCGGCGCCGTACAGCCCCCGGCCAGCAGCGCCGGCAGGAGGGCGAGCGGCGTCAGGAGCCGGAGCGTCGCACGTCGGAACACGTGCCCGATCGTACGACCGTACGCCCGCCGGGGCGCGGTGCCGACGGGCACCGGCTCGGGGCCGCGTCACCGACGGCGGCGCCTCAGGGGCGCGTCACCGCGGACACCGGCATCATCCCGACCGGGTCGTAGCGTACCGGGGCACCCGGGTAGGGGGCGTGCACGACCTGCCCGTTGCCCACGTACATGGCCACGTGACTGGCGTCCGACCGGTAGGTGACCAGGTCCCCCGGCTGCGCCTCGGACAGCGGGACCCGCCGGCCGGCGGACCGCTGGGCCTGGGAGGTGCGCGGCAGCGAGACGCCTGCCTGCCGGTAGGACCACACCATGAGCCCGGAGCAGTCGAAGGCGGAGGGTCCGGTGGCCCCCCACACGTACGGCCGGCCCACGGCGGCCCGCGCGGCCGTCACGGCGGCGGCCGCCCGGCCCGACGAGGCGGCGACCCCGGACAGATCGGGCATCGCCTCGGCGCGGCCGCCGGAGCGGGAGGCGCGCTCGAAGGCGGCCCGCTCGTCGGAGGGCATCGCCTCCAGGATCCGGCGGGCGGCGGCCAGCTTGGCCGTGACCGACCGCTTGTGCCGGGCCGCGTCCGCGCGCAGCGCCTCCAGTTCGCCCAGCTTGCGGGAGGCCTCGCGGCGCTCCTGGCCCAGCCGGCGCTGGGCCTCGCGGAGTTCGGTGAGGGTGGCGGCCTGGCGCAGCGAGAGCCGGTCGAGGGTGGCGGCCTTCTCCAGGTAGTCGTCCGGGTCGTCGGACAGGAGGAGTTCGACCGCGGGGTCGACGCCGCCGCCGGAGCGGTACTGGGCGCCGGCGAAGGTGCCGAGCAGCCCGCGCATCATGTTGATGCGGTCCTGCCCGCGGGCCACGGCGTCCTGGGTGCGCCGGATCTCCTTGCGGAGCTTCGCGGCGCGCTCGCCGGCCTCGTTGAAGCGCTCGGTGGCCTGCTCGGCCTCCTCGAAGAGCCGGTCGACCCGGGCGCGGGCGCCGGCCGCCGGTTCCTCGGGGGCGGCGTGCGCGGGGGCACCGGTCAGGGCCGCCGCCGCGGTCGCCGCCGCGGCGGTCAGGACGGTGAGGCTGGTGCCGCGCGTACCGCGGTCGAGGCCCGAGGCGGGCCGGCGATGGGACGCCACAGGAGCCGTACCCCTTCCGCTCGCGCGGGGCCGGGTCCGCCCCCCGTGGACGGCCGTGTTCCGGGGCCCGCGCTGGCCGACAGTAGCCGCGCGGGGAGGGCCGGACCAACGACCGCCGAGGGCACGCACAGTGACGCCCCGCCGGAGAACACAGGTCACCGGCGGGGCGCGGGGTCAGCTTGGGTTGTCGCGATTCGCCCGATTGGGCGGGTGTCGGCGGGTCGTCGTCCGATTGATCCGGACCCCCGCCGACGGGGTGCGGCCGTCAGGCGATGCGGACGCCGAACTGGAACGGCATGTAGTCCATGTTCTCGTACTTGACGCCGCCGCGCGGGTTCGAGGCGTGCAGCACCGTGTTGTTGCCGGCGTAGAGGCCGACGTGGTGCAGGTCCGAGTAGAAGAAGACCAGGTCGCCGGGCTGGAGCTGGCTGCGGCCGATGTGCGGCCCCTCGTTGGCCTGGGTGTAGGTGGTGCGGGAGAGCTGCACGCCCGCCTTCCCGTAGGCCCACTGCACCAGACCCGAGCAGTCGAAGGCGTTGGGGCCCTCGTAGCCGGATATGTAGGCCGAGCCCAGCTTGGTCTTGGCGTACGCCAGGGCCTCGCCCGCGTGGCCCGATCCCTTGACGTTCGGGTCGAGGCTGCCGCCGCGGCCGCCGCCACCGCCGCGGCTGGCGCGGGTGTTGTCGTCGTCGTTCAGACGCTGACGCTCTTCGGCGGTCAGGGAGTTGAGCAGCTTCTGCGCCTCGGCGAGCTTGGTCTGGATCTCGGCCTTCTTCTCGCCGAGCTCCTTGCGCGTGTCCGCCAGGTCCTTGAGCTTGCCGGCGGCCTCCTGGCGCTCCTGCGCGAGGGCCCGCTGCTTCTCCTGGATCTTGTGGACGGACTCGACCTGCTTGGCGCTCAACTGGTCGAGCACGGACGCCTTGTCGAGGTATTCGTCCGGGTTGTCCGACAGCAGGAGCTGGATGGAGCTGTCCACGCCGCCGCTGCGGTACTGGGCGCTGGCCATCGAACCCATCTGGTCGCGCATCTCGTTGAGCTCGGCCTGGCCGCGGGCGACCTTGTCCTGGAGCTGGCCGATCTCCTTCTCGAGCTTGCGCTGCTGCTCGCGGGCCCCGTTGAACTTCTCGGTGGCCTTCT
This sequence comes from Streptomyces sp. NRRL S-87, assembly GCF_000719335.1. GTDB lineage: Bacteria > Actinomycetota > Actinomycetes > Streptomycetales > Streptomycetaceae > Streptomyces. Next base: position 64,971 of record NZ_JOGB01000054.1, on the reverse strand, counting down.
CCGCCTGTTCGTACAGTCCGTCGACCTTGGACTTGACCTCGTCCTTGCTCGGCTTGGCGGGGGCAGCCTGCGCGTTCTGGGAGGCGAGGGCTACTGCTGCGGCCGCGAGCGCGGTGAGCGTGGTCACACGAGCGCGGGTCGGCTGCTTGGGTCGACGGTGGGACGCCACGGGGGCGAGCTCCTTCTTCCTAGAGCCGCCGAACGACGCAGTCGCGGCGGTACCTCCGCGGCCACCCCGAATGAGTGATCAACCGCACGAAGGTTTGAGCCCAGACCCTAGTGACCTTTCTGTGATCAGTTCAAATCCTGATGAGCAAAATCTCGCCCGGAAGCCCACTTCTTCACATCCGGTGCACGCTGCGTACCGGCCACTTGACGGACCGTCCCTGCCAAATCGGGCATAGGGCGCAGCAGTTGACTAGGCGCGCGAAAGCCGCTTGAGAAGCAAGAGGGACGCAACGGGCCGCGCCCCGGCACGGGCCACTCCGTCGGCCACCTCGCGGTCGGTGGACGCCACGACTACCGGCCGGCCGGGCGGCTCCGCCCGCACCAGCTGACGGATCAACTCGTCAGCGGTGACACCGGCCTTGGAGAACAGCACCCGCACCCCGCGCGGCGGCGCGAGCAGCACCGGCGCCGCCAGCTCGGCGCCGTCGAAGACGCACGTCACCTCGGCACCGGTCTGCGCAGCCAGCATCGACAGGCCGCCCAGCAGCCGCAACCGCTGCTTCTCCAGCGGCATCGTCGGATAGCCGGTCTTGGTCACGTTGTAGCCGTCGACGACCAGGTGCACCTGCGGCAGCGCGAGCAGCTGGTCCAGCAGCGCCGGGTCCGTCTCCGACAGGGCGCGGGCCGCGATGTCCTTGGGCGTCATCCGGCCCGGCTCCACCGCGTCGACGGTGTCCGCCGGCCGTACCGAGGCGGGCGGCAGGGCGAGTTCCCGGCGCAGCCCCTGCGCCGACTCCAGCACGGTGTCCAGCAGCAGCCGCAGCCGCATGTCCTCGACGCTGCGCCCCTCACGGGCCGAGCGGCGGCTGGCCTCCAGGGCCGCCTCCACCTCGGCCAGGCGGGACTTCAGCCGCCGGCCCTCGCTCTCGGCCGCGGCCACCTGCGCGGCGGCCTCGGCACGGAACGCGTCGGCCTCGGCCGCGGCCTTGCGCAGTGCCGCCTCGCCGCGCTTGACGTCGTTCAGGGCGCTGCGCAGCTTGCGCTGAAGCGATTCGGCTTCCTTGCGGGCCGCCTCCAGCTCCTGTCGCTGGTGCTCGCCGTGGGTGCGCTGCTGCTCGCGCAGCAGGGCCAGCTCCTCGCGCAGTCGTTCGAGTTCGCGCTGGGCCTCCTCGCCGGCGCGCTCGGCGTCGGCCCGCTGGGCCTCCTCGCCCGCGGCCGCCACCAGCTTCACCCAGCCGGCCGGGCGCAGGACGTACGCCACCGCCGCCACGTCCAGCGGGTCGGCGGCGGCCGGCGACGAGCCGGACTCCAGGGCGGCGGCCAGCTCGGGCTGCGCCTCCCGGAGCCGTTCGGCGATCCGGCCGCGGAAGACCGGGTCGCCCTCCAGCGCGGCGGCCATCGCGTTGCCGGCGAACTTGGCCCGCCGCGTGGGGGTGAACCGGGCGTACTGGCGCAGCTGCGACGGCAGGTCGGCGAGCGTCAGCCCGCCGAACGCGTCCGCCGTGAACGCGACGACCCTGCGCCGTACGCCCTCCGGCAGAGGCCGGTCGAGCGCCTCGGCGTCGCCGCCACCGGCCGCGCCGGCCGGTTCAGCGCCGCGTGCAGGCTCCACAATCCGTCACCCCTACCGTCGGTTCCTCAATCGGCGGGTACCCCTCCCTCAGGAGTCGGCACCCGGCCTGTCCACGAGCTCGATCTGGTCCACCGCGTTGCACCAGCGGCAGCGGACCGACTCGATGGTCTCACTCAGCACCTCACGCTCCTCCACCTTGGGCTCTCCGGCGAGGTCGAGGTGGACGTACTCGACCACCTTCGACGAGCGGGTGACGTCGAAACGGGTGAGGTTGCCGCACAGGGTGCAGCGCCAGCGGGTCGTGGCGGTCGGCAGGGGAACCGTCATCGGGCCGATCTCTCCTTCGTGCGTGCCGCGCGGTCCGGGCCGGTCGCGGGTTCACCCCGTCGTGACTCCACGCCGTCGTCGCCCCGCGGCTCACTTCGGTACGCCTTCGGTACCGCTCGTAACCCTACGGCCTTGCAGGGGCCCCGGGTGGGCCCCGTCCCGCATACGGGACGCGGCGGGGCGGCCTGTTCCGTTCCGTCCCGATAGGTCATGCTCTGTTCATGATCGTAAGGTGCGGAGCCGTCCGGGGCGCGGTGATCAGCCACGCCCTGATCGCCGCCGGCGCGGTGCTGTTCCTCGCGGGGCCGCTGTCCGGGTTCGTCCCGTCGTACGGCACCGGGGACGCGCTGCTCGCGGAGCAGACCGCCTACCTGCGCGAATGGGGCGTGGTCCCCGACGAGCTCTTCGCCGGCGGCGCCCGCACCGCCCTCACCCCGCTGACGGCGCTGTTCGTCCACGGGAACTGGCTGCACCTGCTCGGCAACATGCTCTTCCTGTACGTCTTCGGCGCGATGGTCGAGGAGCGGATGGGCCGACTGGAGTTCGCCGTCTTCTACCTCGTGTGCGGCTACCTCGCGATGGTGGCGTACGCGGCGGCCAACGCCTCCTCCGACCAGACGCTGGTCGGCGCCTCCGGGGCGATCTCCGGTGTGCTCGGCGCGTTCCTGTGCCTGTTCCCGCGGGCCAGGGTGACCAGCGTCTTCCCGTTCCTCTTCTTCCTGCCGCTGCGCCTGCCCGCATGGGTGGTCCTGCTGTTCTGGTTCGCGCTCCAGGGCCTGGCCCAGTACCGGGCCGGCAGCGGCCCGGGGGTGGCCTACCTGGCCCACCTCGTCGGCTTCACGCTGGGCTTCCTGTACGCCTGGGGCCGCTACCGGCGTACGACTACAGTGAGGAGATCAGCCGCGGCCACCGAGGGAGACAGCACGCCGTGATCACTGCCCTTGTCCTCATCAAGACCAGCGTGGACCGGATCCCTGAGATCGCCGAGCGGATCGCGGCCCTGGAGAACGTCAGCGAGGTCTACTCGGTGACCGGCACGTACGACCTCATCGCCCTCGTGCGGGTCTCCCGCCACGAGGACCTGGCCGACATCATCCCCGGCCGGATCAGCAAGATCCCGGGCGTCGAGGCCACGGACACCCACGTCGCCTTCCGCACCTACTCGCAGCACGACCTCGAGGCGGCCTTCGCCATCGGTCTGGACGCCTGACCGGCGCTCACCGCGCGGCTCCGCCGGAACGGCACCGCGACGACGCGAAGGGGGCGGCGCCGGGACCCCCGTCCCCGGCACCGCCCCGCGTCCCGGGATCACACGGCCGGGACGCAGCGGCCCTCCTCCGTGCGGTACTCCCACTGGGCGCCCTGGGAGACCAGCTCCCGCACGGCGCGGACGAACCGCTCGACGTGCTCGTCGGGCGTACCCGCGCCGAAGCTGACCCGGATCGCGTTCAGCGACCGCTCGCCCGGAGCGGCCTCGGGGGACCCGCACGCGCCGGGCTCCTGCGGAGCGCCGCCGAGCAGGATGCGCACCAGCGGGTGGGCGCAGAACAGCCCGTCGCGCACGCCGATCCCGTACTCGGCGGAGAGCGCGGCCGCGAAGTGCGAGCTGTTCCAGCCCTCGACGACGAACGAGATGACGCCCACGCGGGCCGCGTCCTCGCCGAACAGCGAGAGGACCCGTACCTCGGGGACCTCCGCGAGGCCTTCCCGGACGCGGCGCACGAGCTCCTGCTCGCGGGCGACCAGGCGGTCGAAGCCCGCCTCGGTCAGGGCCCGGCAGGCGGAGGCGACGGCGTAGACGCCGATGACGTTGGGCGAACCGGCCTCGTGGCGGGCCGCGGTGGTGTGCCACTCGACGGCCACTCCCCCGTCCTCGCCGCGGGCGACCGTGCGGGAGGCCCCGCCGCCGGCGAGGTACGGCTCGGCCGCCCGCAGCCAGTCGGCCCGGCCGGCCAGCACGCCCGAGCCGAAGGGCGCGTACAGCTTGTGGCCGGAGAAGGCGACCCAGTCCACGTCGAGGTCCTGTACGGAGACCGGGTGGTGCGGCGCCAACTGGGCGGCGTCCAGGACGATGCGGGCGCCGTGCGCGTGGGCGGCGGCGGCCAGTTCCTTGACGGGCCACAGCTCGCCGGTGACGTTGGAGGCGCCGGTGACGCACACCAGGGCCGGGCCGTGGGGGTCGCGGTCGGCGAGCGCGCGCTCCAGGGTGTCGACGGCCTCGGCGGGGGTGCGCGGCGCGTCCAGGTAGGTGACCTGGTGGCCGCTCCAGGGGAGCAGGGAGGCGTGGTGCTCGGTCTCGAAGACGAAGACGCGGCAGTCGGCCGGCAGCACGTGGGCGAGCAGGTTCAGGGAGTCGGTCGTCGAGCGGGTGAAAATCACCTGATCGGAGGAACGGCAGTCGAGGAACTCGGCCACCGTGGCGCGGCTGGCCTCGAAGAGGTCGGTGGACAGCTGGGAGAGGTACCCGGCCCCGCGGTGCACGCTCCCGTAGTACGGGGCGTACGCCGCGACGTCGTCCCAGACCCGCTGGAGCGCCGGGGCGCTGGCGGCGTAGTCGAGGGCGGCGTAGGTGACCTCGCCGCCGGTGACGAGGGGGACGGTGACGTCGCGGCCGAGGACCGGCAGCGGTGCGGCGGCGCAGTCGGCGCCGGCGGCGTGGGCGCCGGCGCAGCAGGCGTCGCCCTCCTCGGCGGCGGCCGGGGCGGAGGGGGTGACGGTGGCGACGTAGGTGGTGGCGGCTACGGCGGCGGCGTTCGGGTACGCGGACATGGCGGTATCTCCCGGGGCAGGCAGGGTGAATGGCTTCGCTGACCCCGCCGGGGGTACGCCTGGACGGTCGCGCGGGCGGGGGTGTGCCTCGACGTACGGCGGGACGGACGCCGGGGATTCCGGCGGACCGCGCGTACGGAGGGGTGGAGAAGAGGGCGCTGGGCGCCTATCGCATTCGCTCGCTCACGGAAAAACGCTCCTCGAGGACCAGGACCCCTGGTGGTCGAGGGGTCCGCGCTTGCCGCGGACCTCGCTGCCCACGGCCTGGTCATCACCCGGGGCACCCCGCCACGGACGGAGGGTTGCCGGACAGCAAGCCGGGGCCAAAACGCTGTCACTCGTGACCTGTGAGCATCCTTGCCGACAAGATCCCGACCCCGCAACCCGTGTCCGTATCGCGGACAGCCGTACCGCGGGCCCGTGTTCGGCCGGGGGCGCGGTCTGGACGGGGTGCGGTCGGGGCGCGGGGGCCGCGTCAGGGGCGTTCCCACACGGTGACGGCCACGGTGATCTGTCGGTCGGGGTCGGAGAAGCCTGTCACGGTGAGCCGGGCGACCCGGCCGTTCTCGGTCCCGACGCAGGCCGTGTCGCCGACCTGTACGTCCAGGGCGTTCTGCCCCGGTCGGCTGTTCAGCAGCTCGACGCACTGCTGGCGGGAGGGCGACCGGGCCCCGCTCCAGGCGACGAGGGCGTAGGGGCCGTACAGCTCGTGGGTGCCGCGGGGGCCTAGGTCGCCGAGCGGCGCGCGGGAGGGCGGGGCCGAGTCCAGGAACCATCCGCCGGCCCGGTAGCCGCTGCCGTCCACGACCAGCTCGCCCTGCCACCGGACGCGTACGGGGCGGGGGGCGGGCGGGGTCGGCTCCGGCGGGTCCTCCCGGCTCGGTTCCGGCGGCGTGGGGGGCGGGGCGTCGGTCGGGTCCGCGGTGGGCGGTGGCGTGTCGGACGCGGAACGCGTCGGGGTAGGCGTGGCGGTGGGTGTCGGGCCGGTGGACGTCGCCGGGCGCCCGGACCCCTCGGGGTCCGCGGGCCCGGTCGTCACCACGGCCGGCGCCGGAGCGGCGGTGGGCGGCCCGTCCCCCGGGACGCTGATGAGGGCGACGACGAGGTTCGCGGCGGCGCCGACGAGGGCCACGGCCAGTGACCCGAGGATCGTGATCACGGCGGCCTTCACGCCGGGATCCTGCTCGCGGTACCAGACGCCGAGTCCGGACCTTCCGCGCACGTCCCCCGCCGCCGCCGTACGGGGCGACGCCGTACGCCGCGCCGCCGCCCCCGGCTCTCCGAGGCCGCCGGTACCCGGCCGAGCCGCGGGCGATCCGGACCCGCCGGTGCCCGGCCGCGGGCCGGGGGTCGTGCCGCCGTGCCCGCGCGTGCCGTCCTGGGGGGTCGACGCGTCGCCCTCCGGTCCCCCGCGATCGCCCATCGCTTCCCCCGTGCGGCGGCGTGGCCCTGGCGGTACGCGACCGCGCCCCGCCCAGCGCGTCCGCCCCGACGCCCCAACTCTAGCCAGCGTTTCCCCCGTTGACCCGGGTTGCCCGCAGCTCCGGCGGCCTCGCCGTGCGGGGCCGGTCCCCCTCGCGGGGTGGGTCCCGTGGTGTGTGGGTCCCCTCGGCGCTTGACAGGGGCGGCCTGCAGGCCACCCCTGTCAAGCGCCTCCCCCACACACCACTCAGGCGTTGCTGGCGGCCACCCAGCGGTCGAGGGCCGCCCGGGCCGAGCCCGAGTCGATGGACTCGGCGGCCCGCGCCATGGCGGTGACGAGCTGCTCCTCCAGCGACCCGGTACCGGGGTCCGCCGCGACCAGGGCGGCCGCCGAGTTCAGCAGTACCGCGTCCCGGACCGGCCCGGTCTCACCGGCCAGCAGGCGCCGCGCCACGTCGGCGTTGAACGAGGCGTCCGCGCCCCGCAGGGCGGAGACGTCGACCAGGGGGATGCCCACGTCCCGCGGGTCGAAGGCGAGTTCGGTGACGCCCCCGTCCCGCACCCACCACACCCGCGACGTGGACGTGGTGGTCAGTTCGTCGAGGCCGTCGTCACCGCGGAAGACCAGCGCCGAGGAACCGCGCTCGGCGAACACCCCGGCCACGATGGGCGCCATCCGGGGGTCGGCCACGCCCGCGGCCACCGACCGCACCCGGGCGGGGTTGGTCAGCGGGCCGAGCACGTTGAAGGTGGTGCGGATGCCGAGTTCCTTGCGGGCCGCCGCCACGTGCCGCAGCGCGGGGTGGAACTTCACCGCGAAGCAGAAGGTGATGCCCGCCTCCTCCGCGACCGCCGCCACGCGCGCGGGCGTGAGGTTGAGGTTGACGCCGAGCTTCTCCAGCACGTCCGAGGAGCCGGACGCGGAGGACGCGGCCCGGTTGCCGTGCTTGACGACCTTGGTGCCCGTACCGGCGACCACGATCGAGGACATCGTCGAGATGTTGACGGTCTTCGCACCGTCGCCGCCGGTGCCGACGATGTCGACGGTGCGGCCGGAGACCTCGATGAGGTTGGCGTGCGCGTACATGGCCCGTACCAGGCCGTTGATCTCGGCCACGGTCTCGCCCTTGGCGCGCAGCGCGACCACGAAGCCGGCGATCTGGGCGTCGGTGGCCTCGCCGCGCATGATGCGGTCCATGGCCCACGCGGTGTCGTCCGCGGTCAGGTCCTTGCCGTTGAGCAGGGCGTCGAGTACGGCCGGCCAGGACCCGGCCGCCACGCTGTCGCCGCCTGCCGGGGTCACAACGTTCATGGTCCGCTCCTGGGGTCCACAGCCGGATGAGGCCCGGATGCGTTCACACGGGCCTCCATGTCACCCTCAGCCTATCCACCCCCCACGGACGGCGAAGAGCCCCGTCCAGCGTGTGGACGGGGCTCTTGCCGTGGCGACTACATGTCGTGGTCAGCCGGCGGTGCCGGGTGACCGTCGGGGATCAGTGGTGGCCGTGGCCGCTCTGGATCTCCTTGAACTCCTCCACCGTGGGCTTCGGAATCTGGTTGCCCTCGGCGTAGTAGCCCTTGCTCAGCTTGGCGCGGAGCTTCTCGCCGGCCTTCACCTTGCGCTCGACGCCGTTCTCGTCGACCGTCGGGCCGATCTCCGCGGGCGCGTACTGCTCGTGCGCGGTCAGCTTGTGCAGCTGGCCCTGCGGCAGCGGCTCGTGGACCTCGATGAACTCACCGTGCGGCAGGCGCTTGATGATGCCGGTCTCGCGGCCGTGCAGCACCTTGTCCCTGTCGCGGCGCTGGAGGCCGAGGCAGATGCGCTTGGTGATGATGAACGCGATGACCGGGCCCACGAAGAAGCCGATGCGGGTGAACCAGGTGATCGAGTTGATCGACAGGTGGAAGTACTGCGCGAACATGTCGTTTCCACCGGCGATCAGCAGGATGACGTACCACGTCAGCCAGGCCACACCGAACCCGGTACGGGTCGGGACGTTGCGCGGGCGGTCCAGGATGTGGTGCTCGCGCTTGTCGCCGGTGACCCAGGACTCGATGAACGGGTAGACCGCGATCGCGACCAGCACCAGCGGGAAGATGACCAGCGGGATGAACACGCCCAGGACGAGGGTGTGGCCCCACAGGTTGATCTCCCAGCCGGGCATGGCACGGATCAGACCCTCGGAGAAGCCCATGTACCAGTCGGGCTGGGCGCCGGTGGACACGTGGTCCGGAATGTACGGGCCGAGCGCCCAGATCGGGTTGATCGAGGCGATCGCCGCGATGGCCGCGATGACACCGAAGACCAGGAAGAAGAAGCCTCCGGCCTTGGCCATGTAGACCGGCAGCAGCGGCATGCCGACGACGTTCTCGTTGGTCTTGCCGGGGCCCGCGAACTGCGTGTGCTTGTGGTAGAAGACCAGGATCAGGTGGGCCACCAGCAGGCCGAGCATGATGCCCGGCAGCAGCAGGATGTGGATCGAGTAGAACCGCGCCACGAAGTCGTGGCCCGGGAACTCGCCGCCGAAGAGGAAGAACGACAGGTACGTGCCGACGATCGGCACGGACAGGATCGCGCCCTCCATGAAGCGGACACCGGTGCCCGAGAGCAGGTCGTCCGGCAGGGAGTAACCGGTGAAGCCGGTGAACATGCCGAGGACCAGCAGCAGGAAGCCGAAGAGCCAGTTGACCTCGCGCGGCTTGCGGAAGGCGCCCGTGAAGAAGACGCGCATCATGTGCACGAGCATCGCCGCGATGAAGATCAGCGCCGCCCAGTGGTGGATCTGCCGGATGAGCAGACCGCCGCGGACGTCGAAGCTGATGTCCAGGGTCGAGGAGAAGGCCTCGGACATCTTCACACCCTGCATGGGCACGTACGAGCCGTGGTACACGACCTCGTTCATGCTCGGGTGGAAGAACAGCGTCAGGTACACACCCGTGAGGATGATGATGATGAAGCTGTAGAGCGCGATCTCACCCAGCATGAAGGACCAGTGGTCCGGGAAGATCTTGCGCATGTTGGACTTGGCCAGGCTGTAGATGCCCAGTCGTCCGTCGGCCCAGTCGGCGAGGCGCTCGCCGGCCGGAGCCTTTTTGGTTTCAGTGGCAGTGCTCATCCGCGCTCCCAGAAAGCAGGACCGACGGGCTCTTCGAAGTCGCCGAGCGCCTCGAGGAAGCCTTCGTCATTCACGCCGATGCGCAGCTGCGGGAGGGCGTGACCGGCCGGGCCGAAGATGACGCGGGCGCCGTCGGAGAGGTCGAAGGTGGACTGGTGGCACGGGCAGAGCACGTGGTGCGTCTGCTGCTCGTACAGGCTGATCGGGCAGCCGACGTGGGTGCAGATCTTCGAGAAGGCCACGATGCCGTCGTGCGACCACGCCAGCTCGCGCTTGTCCTTGATGTCCTCCGGCAGGATGCGGACGATCATCAGGGCGGCCTTGGCGATCTGCTGCTGGTAGTCCTCCTGCTCCTCCTCCAGCCCCTCCGGGGCGGCGAAGGTCAGGGAACCGACAGCGACGTCCTCGGGACGCAGGGGCTCCTGGGTGTTCTGGTTGATGAGCAGCTTGCCCTTCGACCAGGCGGTGTTGCGGAGCTTCTCCTCCGGCAGCGGACCCAGGTCGCGCAGCAGCATGACGCCGGAGAGCGGCACCAGCGCCATCGCGCCGAGGAGCGTGTTGCGGATCAGCGGACGACGGGCGATGACCGATTCCTCGGCACCGTCCTTGAAGTCCTGCATGACCTTGGCACGGACCTCGGGGGAGGCCTCGATCGGGTGCCGGTCGTCGGCGACCTCGACGTCGGACATCAGGGTGCGGGCCCAGTGGACCGCGCCCGCGCCGATGCAGAAGAGCGCGACGCCCAGGGTCAGGCCGAGGGCGAAGTTCAGCCCGCTGACGTGACCGACCGGGAAGATGTAGACGATCTTGTCGACCGGGATGGTCACGTACGACGCGATGAAGCCGATGGTGGCCAGCATCGAGACCGTGAACAGCAGGGCGACCGTGCGCTCGGACCGCTTGGCGGCCCGCTCGTCGATGTCCTGGATACGGGGCTTGTGGGCCGGCAGGCCCGGGTCGGCGAACGGATCGTCCGCGACGGTCACCGCACCGTGGTGGGCGTCCTGCGCGCTCGGCAGGTTCTCTTCGGGAATGTCTTGGCTACTCATGACTTCTTGGCCTTAGCGGTGTGGGCCGCGACCCAGACGGCGACAGCGATGAGCGCACCCAGACCGAAGACCCAGCCGAAGAGACCCTCGGACACGGGGCCGAGGCCACCGAGCTTGAGGCCACCGGGGCTCTCCGACTTATCGCCGTTGACGGTCTCGAGGTACGCGATGATGTCCTTCTTCTGCTTCTCCGGCATGGTGCTGTCCGGGAAGGAGGGCATGTTCTGCGGGCCGGTGAGCATGGCCTCGTAGATGTGCTTCGGCTCCACGCCTTCGAGGTTCGGCGCGTACTTGCCGTACGTCAGGGCGCCGCCCTCTCCGGTGAAGTTGTGGCACTGGGCGCAGTTGTTGCGGAAGAGCTCGCCACCCTTGGCGACGTCTGCACCGGCCGGGTCGTACTGCTTCTCGGTCGGCACGCTCGGGCCGGCGCCGAGGGAGGCGATGTACGCGGCGAGCTGGTCGATCTGCGCCTGGGAGTAGATGTTCTTCTTCCGGGGGATCTGCGCCCCGGGCTGCTGGGCGGGCATGCGGCCGGTCGAGACCTGGAAGTCGACCGCGGCGGCGCCGACGCCGACGAGGCTCGGGCCGTCAGAGGAACCCTGACCGCCAGTACCGTGGCAGGTCGCACAGCCCACGGCGTAGAGCTTCTTGCCTTCCTCGATGGCGAGGGACTGGGCGGTGTCGTCGGCCTGCGCCTTGCCCGCGGGCGCGAAGGCGGCGTACAGCCCCCCAGTGGCCGCCAGCGCGAGGAGTAGAACGACGAGCGCCGCCAGCGGATGGCGTCGTCGTGCGGAGAGCTTTTTCACGGATTACCCCGGTGTCAGGATCTTCTGCGTCGGTGCTTGCTGGATGAGTCGGGCCGGGCCCGGTTACTTGATCAGGTAGATCGTGGCGAAGAGGCCGATCCAGACAACATCGACGAAGTGCCAGTAGTAGGACACGACGATGGCCGACGTGGCCTGTTCGTGGGTGAACCTCTTGGCCGCGTACGTCCGGCCCAGGACCAGCAGGAAGGCGATCAGACCGCCCGTCACGTGCAGACCGTGGAAACCGGTGGTCAGGTAGAAGACCGAGCCGTAGGGGCCGGACGAGAGCGAGATGCCCTCGTGCTTGACCAGCTCGGTGTACTCGAACACCTGGCCGCCAATGAAGATGGCACCCATCACGAAGGTGATCACGAACCAGGTGCGGAGCTTCTTCACGTCACCGCGCTCGGCGGCGAAGACGCCGAGCTGGCAGGTGAGGGAGGAGAGCACCAGGATCGTGGTGTTGGTCGCCGAGAAGGGCAGGTTCAGGTTGGAGGCCTGTTCCGTCCAGTACTCGGTGCCGGTCACCGATCGCAGGGTGAAGTACATCGCGAAGAGGGCCGCGAAGAACATCAGCTCGGAACTCAACCAGATGATCGTTCCGACGCTGACGAGGTTCGGTCGATTGACCGTCGGGTGCGCGTGCCCGGTATCTACTGTCGTTGCTGTCGCCACGACCGACATTATGTCGGTCGCTTATCCGGCCCTCACGCCGGGGGGTGCCGTTCGGAGTGTCCGGGAGGTGTGCACTGCCCGAACGGCCCATCCGATGCCTGTCCGAACCGATGTTGAGGGGCCGTCGGACGGAGTAGAGTCCGCGCAACATCAACGTGATTCTTGTGACACGTGGAGGAACGATGCGGGCGACTGCGAGGGTCCTGGTCTACAGCGACGACGCCACTGCGCGTGAGCAGGTGCGGCTGGCCGCGGGACGGCGGCCGGCACCGGACCTGCCGCCGGTGGAGTTCCTCGAGTGCGCGACGCTGCCGGCCGTGCTGAAGGCCCTGGACGAGGGCGGCGTCGACGTGTGCGTACTGGACGGCGAGGCCGTGCCCGCGGGCGGCATGGGCGTGTGCCGGCAGATCAAGGACGAGGTGTTCAACTGCCCGCCGGTGGTGCTGCTGATCGGCCGGCCGCAGGACGCCTGGCTGGCCACGTGGAGCCGCGCGGACGCGGCGGTGACGCTGCCGGTGGACCCGGTGGAGCTGGCGGACGCCCTGGCGGGGCTGCTGCGGCGCAGGCTGTCGGGCAACAACCACGCCGCCTGAGCAGCCCCTCCCTTCCTTCTCACGGCGTACCGGGCCCCGGGGGGCCCGGTCTCACACCTGGGGCCGCAGTCGTGCCGTGTCGGCGGGGCTGCGGCCGTCCTGGGTGCCGGCCAGCAGGGCGCTGCCCTCGCGCCACTTCTTCCACGGCAGGTTCCAGTCGCCGAAGCCGTTGCCGAACGGGTCCATGTCGTCGCCCATGCTGTTGACGACCTGGACCACGTCGCCCTCCTTGATGTTCTCGTAGAACCAGGCGGCGTTGTCCGTGCTCATGCCCGTGCAGCCGTGGCTGACGTTGTCGTACCCCTGCGACCCCACGGACCAGGGCGCGGCGTGCACGTATTCACCGCTCCAGGTGACCCGGGTCGCGTAGTAGACGGGCAAGTCGTACGAGTCCGAGGAGCCCTCCGCGATGCCGACGGTGGTGCTGCGCATCCGGACGAAGTACTGCTTGCCGAGCACCACCTTGTAACCGTTGCGGGTGGAGAAGCCGGGCTTGCCGGTGGTCACCGGGATGGTGTTGACGACCTCTCCGTTGCGCTTGAAGGTCAGCTGGTGCGAGGCGGCGTCGGTGACGACCTCGACCCGGTCGCCGATGGTGAGCTTGAGGGGTTTGGCGCCGGCGCCGTAGAGGTGGTCGGTGATGCGGACGCCCTCCAGGTTGCTCCGTACGGAGACGGTGGCGTGGGCCGGCCAGTACTCCTTGGGGCGGAAGTGCAGCTTCTTGTCGTCGACCCAGTACCAGGAGCCCTCGGTGTGGGGGCTGGACTCGACGACCAGCGCCCGCTCGACGACCGCGCGGGCGGCCTTGTCCTTGACGGGCTCGCTGAGTTCGGCCGTGACGGGCTGCCCGACGCCGTACGTGCCCGCCTCGGGGCCGAACTCCGCGGTCAGCAGCTTCTTCGCCGGGGTGGTCTCGAACGTCATCGTGCGCTCCCCCGGGGCGCCGTGGGCGTCCTCGGTGTCGACGGTGACGGTGTAGCGGACCCCGGCGGCGAGTGCGGTGGTACTGCGCCAGCGGTCGCCGGTGGCGGAGAGTTCGCCGGCCAGCCGCCGGCCGTGGGTGTCGACGGCCGTGACGTCCGTGATACGGCCGTCACCGCCCTTGAGTGTGACTTCCAGGGGCCGGTCGGGGTCGACGGCGCGACTGCCCGCCTTCGTGTTGAAGGCGACCTGGTCGCCCGCGTCGAAGGGGCGGGCGGAGAGCGGGTTGTCGTCGGTCCCGCAGGCGGTGGCCCCGGCCCCGAGGGACGCGACCAGCAGGGAGCAGCTGAGAACCGTCCAAAGACGCGGTGAGTGGCTCATACCCCAACGCTATGAAGATATGACAATTACGGCATGCGGGGTGACTGCAAACGAGGGTGCTCGGCAAAACGAACCGTCTCTGGTAATGGAGCGGCCGGGTACGACAAGGGGCCCGGACCCCTCGGTGTCGAGGTGTCCGGGCCCCAAGTGCCGCGTCGGGCGCGAGTGCTACTGGTTCGCGTTCTCACCGCGGTAGTACTCGTACACCCAGCCCCACAGACCGACCATGATCACGGGAGCGGAGAAGTACAGCAGCCACCAGCCGAAGACGACGCCCATGAAGGCCAGGGCGCCACCGACGGCCAGGGAGAGCGGCTGCCAGCTGTGCGGGGAGAAGAAGCCGAGCTCGCCGGCCTCGTCCGCGACGTCGGCTTCCTTGTTGTCCTGCGCCATGGCGTCCACGCGCTTGGCGGTGAAGGCCAGGTAGTAGCCGATCATGACGCTGAGGCCGAAGGCCAGGAACAGCGCCGTGGTGCCCGCCGGCTCCTTCGACCACACGCCGTACACGACGGCCATGATCAGGATGAACGCGGAGAGCCAGAGGAACATCTTGCCCTGGATCTTCACTTGCCGGCCTCCTTGCCGCCCGCGACGGCGGTGACGGGACCGTGGTCCTCGAGGTGGTCGAGGGCCGCGATCTCAGGGTGGTGCAGGTCGAACGCCGGGGATTCGGAGCGGATCCGCGGCAGGGTGAGGAAGTTGTGCCGCGGCGGCGGGCAGGAGGTCGCCCACTCAAGCGAACGGCCGTAACCCCACGGGTCGTCGACCTCGACCTTCTTGCCGTACTTGGCCGTCTTCCAGATGTTGTAGAAGAACGGCAGGATCGACATGCCGAGCAGGAACGAGCTGATCGTGGAGATCGTGTTCAGCGCGGTGAAGCCGTCGGCCGCGAGGTAGTCGGCGTAGCGGCGCGGCATGCCCTCGGCACCCAGCCAGTGCTGGACGAGGAACGTGCCGTGGAAGCCGATGAACAGCGTCCAGAAGGTCATCTTGCCGAGGCGCTCGTCCAGCATCTTGCCCGTGAACTTCGGCCACCAGAAGTGGAAGCCGGCGAACATCGCGAAGACCACGGTGCCGAAGACGACGTAGTGGAAGTGCGCGACGACGAAGTACGAGTCGGAGACGTGGAAGTCCATCGGCGGCGAGGCCAGGATGACGCCGGTCAGACCACCGAAGGTGAAGGTGATCAGGAAGCCGATCGTCCAGAGCATCGGGGTCTCGAAGGACAGCGAGCCCTTCCACATGGTGCCGATCCAGTTGAAGAACTTCACACCGGTCGGGACCGCGATCAGGAAGGTCATGAAGGAGAAGAACGGCAGCAGCACACCACCGGTGACGTACATGTGGTGGGCCCACACGGTCACGGAGAGGCCGGCGATCGCGATCGTGGCGGCGATCAGGCCGATGTAACCGAACATCGGCTTGCGCGAGAAGACCGGGATCACTTCGGAAATGATTCCGAAGAACGGTAGGGCGATGATGTACACCTCTGGGTGTCCGAAGAACCAGAAGAGGTGCTGCCACAGGAGCGCACCGCCGTTGGCGGCGTCGAACACGTGGGCGCCGAACTTGCGGTCGGCCTCCAGCGCGAAGAGCGCGGCCGCCAGGACCGGGAAGGCGAGCAGGACCAGGACACCGGTCAGCAGCACGTTCCAGGTGAAGATCGGCATGCGGAACATCGTCATGCCGGGCGCGCGCATGCAGATGATCGTGGTGATGAAGTTGACCGAGCCGAGGATCGTGCCGAAGCCGGAGAAGGCCAGACCCATGATCCACATGTCGGCGCCGACGCCCGGCGAACGGACCGCGTCCGACAGCGGGGAGTAGGCGAACCAGCCGAAGTCGGCCGCACCCTGCGGGGTGAGGAAGCCGGCCACCGCGATGACCGAGCCGAAGACGTACAGCCAGTAGGCGAACATGTTCAGCCGCGGGAACGCCACGTCGGGCGCGCCGATCTGCAGCGGCATGATCCAGTTCGCGAAGCCCGCGAACAGCGGCGTCGCGAACATCAGCAGCATGATCGTGCCGTGCATCGTGAACGCCTGGTTGAACTGCTCGTTCGACATGATCTGCGTGCCCGGGCGGGCCAGCTCGGCGCGCATGACCAAGGCCATGACACCACCGATGCAGAAGAAGATGAACGAGGTGATGAGGTAGAGCGAGCCGATCGTCTTGTGGTCCGTGGTGGTGATCCACTTGACGATGACGTTGCCGGGCTCCTTGCGCCGCACCGGCAGCTCGTTCTCATACGAGTCGGCCGCGGCGGCACCCTGGGGTTCGTTGAGGATGCTCACAGTTTGTTCGTCTCCGAGTTCCGGGCCGGATCGGTCTGCTTGATGCCCGCCGGGAGGTAACCCGTCTGACCCTTCTCGGCCAGCTCCTTGAGGTGCGCCTGGTAGCGCTCCGGGGAGACGACCTTGACGTTGAAGAGCATCCGGGAGTGGTCGACGCCGCAGAGTTCGGCGCACTTGCCCATGAAGGTGCCCTCCTGCGAAGGAGTCACCTCGAAGACATTGGTGTGGCCCGGGATGACGTCCTGCTTGAAGAGGAACGGCACCACCCAGAAGGAGTGGATGACGTCGTTGGACGACAGGATGAAGCGGACCTTCTCGCCCTTGGGGAGCCAGAGGGTCGGGCCCGGGTTGCCCGTCTGCGGGTTCCGGTCGCCCGGAACGCCCTTGGTGTAGACGCCCTCGGCGCCGGCCGGGAAGTCCTTGGTGAACTTGTCCGGGATCGAGGCGAGCTCCTTCGGGACCTCGCGGAGCCTCGGGGTCGACACGTCCCCGTCGACGTTCTCGATGTAGTTGAAGCCCCAGCTCCACTGGAAGCCGACCACGTTGATCGTGTGCTTCGGCTTGTCCAGGGAGAGGAGCTCGGACTCGTCACGCGCGGTGAAGTAGAACAGCACCGAGACGATGATGAGCGGGACCACGGTGTACAGCGCCTCGATCGGCATGTTGTACCGGGTCTGCGCCGGGACCTCCACCTTGGTGCGGCTGCGCCGGTGGAAGATGACGCTCCACAGGATCAGGCCCCAGACCAGCACGCCGGTGGCCAGGGCCGCCGCCCACGATCCCTGCCACAGGGAGAGGATGCGCGGCGCCTGCTCGGTGACCGGGGTGGGCATTCCGAGGCGGGGGAAGTCTTTCCAGGTATACGAGCAACCAGTGGCGGTCGCCAGGACCACACCCGCAGTCAGCGCCTGCAGCAGCTTCCGCCGCATCGGGCGCCGCGGCGAGCGGTCGGAGCCGTAGGGACTCACGTAGCGCCTTCCCGAGGATTCGGCCCGCGCGACCGGCTGCGGCCGTCTCGCGGGTCGGTCGCCGGCCCTGGCGCGGGCAGGGGTTTGGATGTTTATGCGGACCAAACCCTACTGGACGCTATTTGGGGTCGCGCGGGGAGGGTGCCCAACGCGCCGCTACAGCGCCCGAAGGGGTGGCTCCGCCGTCCGGGGGACGTCTCGACGCGCCCCGATCGACTGGGTTCGGGGGGTATTTGACGGGCACTGGAAGGGATCGGGCGGGCGGACCGGCGACCACCGCCGCCACCCCGGGCCGCGCCCGGCGGAGGGCGCCGCAGGGTGTCGTACGGTTCCCGTGTGCCGTACTTCGACGCCGCTTCCGCCGCCCCGCTGCACCCGGTCGCCCGACAGGCCCTGCTGGCCGCCCTCGACGAGGGCTGGGCCGATCCGGCCCGACTGTACCGCGAGGGCCGCCGGGCCCGGCTGCTGCTGGACGCCGCGCGCGAGACCGCGGCCGAGGCGGTGGGCTGCCGGCCGGACGAGCTCGTGTTCACTCCTTCGGGGACGCGCGCGGTCCACGTCGGCGTCGAAGGGGCGCTCGCCGGCCGCCGGCGTGTCGGCGGGCATCTGGTCGTATCAGCCGTCGAACACAGTTCTGTCCTGCACGCCGCGGAGGCCCACGAGGCCCGCGGCGGCACCCGCACCGAGGTCCCGGTGGACCGCTCGGGAGCCGTCACCCCCGCCGGGTACGCCGAGGCGCTGCGCCCCGACACCGCCCTGGCCTGCCTGCAGTCGGCCAACCACGAGGTCGGCACCCTGCAGCCGGTCGCCGAGGTGGCCGAGCTCTGCCGGGCGGCCGGCGTACCGCTCCTCGTGGACGCGGCGCAGTCACTGGCGTGGGGTCAGGTGCCGGGCGAGTGGTCCCTGCTGACCGGGAGCGCCCACAAATGGGGCGGCCCGCCCGGCGTCGGACTGCTCGCCGTCCGCAAGGGTGTCCGGTTCGCCCCGCAAGGTCCGGCCGACGAGCGGGAGTCGGGCCGCTCCGCCGGCTTCGAGAACATCCCGGCGGTGGTCGCCGCCGCCGCCTCCCTGCGGGCCGTACGGGCGGAGGCCGAGGCGGAGGCCGCACGGCTGCGCGTCCTGGTGGACCGGATCCGCCGGCGGGTGGCCCGCCTCGTCCCGGACGTGGAGGTGGTCGGCGCGGCCGACCTCCGCCTGCCGCACCTCGTCACCTTCTCCTGCCTCTACGTCGACGGGGAGACCCTCCTGCACGAGCTGGACCGGGCGGGCTTCTCGGTCTCCTCCGGCTCCTCCTGCACGAGCTCGACGCTGACGCCCAGCCACGTGCTCAAGGCGATGGGAGTCCTGTCGGAGGGGAACGTGCGGGTCTCCCTGCCCCCGGGCACCACCGCGGAGGACGTCAACCGCTTCCTGGAGGTGCTGCCCACCGCGGTGGCGGGAGTCCGCGAGCAACTCGGCGCCGTCCCCCCGGCCACACCCGTCGCCCCCGACGCGGAGTCGCTCCAGATCGACGCCCTCGGAGAGCGCTGCCCGCAGCCGGTCATCTCCCTCGCACGGGCCGTCCTCCGGGTCCCGGTGGGCGGCACCGTCACCGTCGTCTCCGACGACGAGGTCGCGCGGCTGGACATCCCCGCCTGGTGCGCGATGCGCGGGCACGAGTACCTCGGCGAGGCCCCGGCGCCCGTCGGTACGTCGTACCGCGTCCGCCGCCTCCACTGACCGCCGCGCCGCTCAGCGGCGGGGGGTGACGAACTCCAGGGCCTCGCGGGCCAGTCCGTCCCAGGCCAGCGCCGAGCCGGGGTCCAGGCTGAACCACTCGCGCATCACGCGCCCGTGCCCGGGGTCGAACCGCTCCCCCTCGCCGGCCTCCACCAGCGCGTCGACGCGGGCCCGCGGGAGCTTCACCACCAACCGGCCCCCGGCGAGCATCGCGAAGATCTTGCCGCCGGTCTTCATGGCGTCGGCCCCGAACTTGCCCGCCCGCTGCGGCTCGTCGCCGGGCACGGTCACACCGGGCTCGGCCTCGAAGAGCGCGACCAGCCGCCCGTACCGCTCCTCGGGGGCGCCCCGCTTCCGCTCCATCGGCACCCCTCCTCCGGCCGACCGCACACGCCGGCCTCCGTCAGCGAAGCCCCTTGCCCCTGGGTGGGCCTGCCGCTGGGCCTGCAGGCCGCCCCTGTCAAGCGCCGAGGGGACCCACACACCACGGGACCCACCCCCGAAGCAAGCCGACCGAAGCCCCCGCCCCACCCCCGAAGCGAGCCGGGCACCGGTACCGACCGGACCCACGACCGACCCACCAGGCCAGACCGGACAAAAAACCAAGCCCCGCCCAAACCAGGACGGGGCTCAGCAGACGACCAGACCCGAAGGCCAGACCACCAGACGGCCAGAACGACCAGACGCCCAAAGCCAAACGGCCAGACGTCCAAACGGTCAGACGGTCAGGTGCGCCCGCACCTCGGCAGCGGCATCCTCGCCGTAAGCAGCGGTGAACCGCTCCATGAAGTGGGCGCGGGCCAGGGTGTACTCCTGCGTGCCCAGCGTCTCGATGACCAGCGTGGCCAGCATGCAGCCGACCTGCGCCGCCCGCTCCAGGCCGACGCCCCAGGCCAGACCGGTCAGGAAGCCGGCGCGGAAGGCGTCGCCCACACCGGTGGGGTCGACCTTCTTCTCCTCCGGCGGGCACGGGACGGTGATCGTCTCCTCGCCCTCCCGCTCGATCATGACGCCGCGCGAGCCCAGCGTGGTGACACGGGTGCCGACCTTGGACAGGATCTCCTTGTCGCTCCAGCCGGACTTCGTCTCGATCAGGCCCTTCTCGTACTCGTTCGAGAAGAGGAAGGTCGCGCCCTCCATCAGGGTGCGGATGTTGTCGCCGTCCATGCGGGCGATCTGCTGCGAGAAGTCGGCCGCGAACGGGATGTTCCGGGTCCGGCACTCCTCCGTGTGGCGCAGCATCGCCTCCGGGTCGTCCGCGCCGATGAGGACCAGGTCGAGGCCGCCGACCCGGTCGGCCACCGACTTGAGCTCGATGAGGCGGGCCTCGCTCATGGCGCCGGTGTAGAAGGAGCCGATCTGGTTGTGGTCGACGTCCGTGGTGCACACGAAGCGGGCGGTGTGCAGGACCTCGGAGATGCGCACGGAGTCGGTGTCGACACCGTGCCGGTCGAGCCAGGCGCGGTACTCGTCGAAGTCGTAGCCGGCGGCGCCGACCAGGACCGGGCGGGAGCCGAGCTGGCCCATGCCGAAGCAGATGTTCGGGCCCACGCCGCCGCGGCGCACGTCGAGGTTGTCGACGAGGAAGGAGAGGGAGACCGTGTGCAGCTGGTCCGCGACCAGCTGGTCGGCGAAGCGGCCGGGGAAGGTCATGAGGTGGTCGGTGGCGATGGAGCCGGTGACTGCGATACGCACGGCGTGGATGCTCCTGCGGGCGGCGAAAGGCTGACATCCCACGCTACCCGCTTCCGGAGCCGGACCGGACGCTTCCGGCCGGAGGTTCGAGCAGACGAAACTACCCGATAGTAGGTCTTTCTTCGTGGAGATCGCCGTGCCTACGGTGCCCAGGTACCCGGTTACCCGTGGTACCCCTCACAGAATCGGGAGCACCTCCATGACGCAGTACTCCCCGCACTCCCCCTACGCCGCCCATCCCGCGCACCCCGTCCACTCCGTCCATCCCTCGCGTCCTGCCCGCTCAGCGGCCCGGCGCGGCCGGGACGGCGGGGAGGGCTCGTTCGCCGAGCTGCTGGGCGCCTCGGCGCGGATGGCCCGGCACTGGGCGGTGCCGGCGGAGCCGCGACCGGCGCCGGTGAGCCCGACGGAGATCCACGGGGTACGCGTGCCGACGGCTTCCGCCCGCCTGATCGCGGGGACGGCGCAGTACGGCGACTGAAACAGGTGCCCCCACCGGACAGGACCGGCCCGCACGGGCCGCCGCCCCCGACACCACGCACGCACGCACGCACCGACCCACGCACGCCCCACCCACCCACCGACCCACCCCACCCACCGAAAGGACCAGGGAACCGGTTGACCCCGGCTTCCGTCACAGGGGCACCACGAACGGGACTGCGGGCGAAGGAGCGATGCGGTGACCAGCGAGCGTACGGACGAGCGCAGTGCACAGGAGCGGCGGCGGCCCCGGCTCGCCGTCGTGTCGGTGGCGGCCGCCGTGCTGCTGGCCGGGGGTGGCGGCGCTTACTGGGCGGCGTCGGCCTCGGGCGGCGGCGAGTCGAAGGCGGCCCTCGGCGACACGGCCGCCTCCCGCGAGCAGAAGGCGGACGGCGGCACCCCCCTGCCGGGCATCGCGCCCGGCGAGCCGGATCCGTCCGGCGGCGGGGTGGTCTACGTGGCGGAGGGCACCCTGCCGAAGGGCCCCGGCTCGGCGCCGTCGTACGACGTCAAGGGCGAGGTGGGCAAGGACGAGGTGGCCAGGCTCGCGGCGTCCCTCGGGATCGCGGGCGAGCCGCGGCTGGTCGGCGAGCAGTGGCAGGCCGGGCTCGTGAAGGACCCGGGCGGGATGCGCCTGACGGTGGGCCGGCAGGCCCCGGGGGCGTGGACGTTCTCGGCGTACCACCCGGGCGGGGGCGACAACTGCAAGAAGGGGTCCGACAGCTGCGGCCCGGCCGTCCTCCCCGAGGGCGGCGGCACCGGTACGCCGGTGAGCGAGGCGGCGGCGAAGGCGGCCGCGGCCCCGGTGCTCAAGGCGGCCGGCCAGGACGGCGCGAAGCTGGAGGCCAAGGTCGTCCACGGCGCCACGCGCTACGTGAACGCCGACCCGGTCATCGGCGGCCTGCCCACCGAGGGCTGGCGGACCGCACTGATCATCGGCCCGGACGGACAGGTGACGGGCGGCAGCGGCAACCTGAAGGCCCCGGTGCGCGACGGCCAGCAGTCGGTGATCACGGCCGACCAGGCCCTGAAGCGGCTGAACGCGGTGTCCCGGAGCCCGGAGACCGACTCCTGCGCCACCCCCGTGCCGAACGTCGACATGCCGAAGATGCCGGGGGGCGGCCCGGGCGGGCCCGAGGTCGGCGCGGCCGGCCCGGACACGCCGGTCTCGGACGACGGCTCGGTGACGGACAGCGGCCCCACCACGGACGACGACACGTCGACCGCCGACCACGGCGCGGCGACCGGGATCGGGGGCGGGCAGGACACGGATCCGGCCGCGCCGGACTCCGTCGCACCGTGCACGCAGTCGCCGGCCCCGCCGAAGCAGCCGCGCACGGAGAAGGTCGAGGGCGCGGTGCTGGGGCTGACCCCGCAGGCCGACGACAGGGGCGCGCAGCTGGTGCCGGCGTGGCTGTTCACCGTCGCCGGGCGCGACGGCCGGGCGGACCACACGGTCTCGCAGTCGGCGCTCGCGGCGGACGCACCGACCGTTCCGCCGGCGTCGGCGCCGGGGTTCTCGTACCAGGAGGACGGACGCCGGCTGACGGTGCACTTCTGGGGCGGGGTGTGCAGCACGTACTCCGCGTCGGTGCGGGAGGGCGCGGCGGCCGTGACGGTGAAGATCACCGATACGCCGACGGACCCGCACAAGGCCTGCATCATGATCGCGAAGGAGATGTCCCTCACGGTGACGCTGGAGCAGCCACTGGGCGACCGGAAGGTGATCGACGCCACGACGGGCAAGACGCTGCCGCGCACGAGCTGACCCCGGACCTGCCGGACGGCACCTCCGGCACCTCCGGCACCTGCGCCCCGGCGCAACCCGGCCGGCACCCGGGGGACGGCACCCGCGGGCCAGCACCCGCGGGACGACACCCACCGGCCCGCACCCAGCCACCCACCCACCCACCCCCACGAAACGCCGAGGGCGGTCGTACCGGAGTTCGTCCGGTACGACCGCCCTCGGCGTGTGCTTGAGGCCCTCTTCAGGGCCGCTCCTGGACGGAGACGGCTTAGCTGAAGGAGTCGCCGCAGGCGCAGGAGCCCGTGGCGTTCGGGTTGTCGATCGTGAAGCCCTGCTTCTCGATGGTGTCGACGAAGTCGATCGAGGCGCCGCCCAGGTACGGGGCGCTCATGCGGTCGGTGACGACCTTGACGCCGTCGAAGTCCTTGACGACGTCACCGTCGAGCGAGCGCTCGTCGAAGAAGAGCTGGTAGCGCAGGCCGGAGCAGCCACCGGGCTGGACGGCGACGCGGAGCGCCAGGTCGTCGCGGCCTTCCTGGTCCAGCAGGGCCTTGACCTTGGCCGCGGCGGCGTCGGTCAGGAGGATGCCGTCGCTCACAGTGGTCTTCTCGTCCTGAACGGACATCTGCATTCACTCCCGAAGTGGGGCGGCTCCCCGCCGGGGCAGGGAAACGTCGGACTCTTGCCGTCGGGTTGAACCGACGGGGCCGCGGATTCATTCCGGGCCTGACGCTTGTGTCAGATATTCATGCTCGCACACCCTCGCGCGACGGTGGAGCCGCGCGGCCGAGCCCTGCGAATTCGTCACATCGACACTATCGCCATCGTCAAACTGACGTGAAGCAGTTATGATAGATAGCGTCAAGTAGACGAGAAGTGAGCTCAGCGGAACAGACATTCCGCAGAACAGAAAGGGTGCGTGTCTCGTGACCACCGCCCAGACCCGGCAGGACCTCGACGTCCAGCCCACACCTCTCGCCCTGCTCCTGCTCGGCCGCGAGGCCGACCCCAAGAGCGAGCGCGGCGTGGAGTGCCCCGGCGACCTGCCGTCGCCGTCCGACCCGGACCTGGTGGAGCGCGCCCGCGCGGCCAAGGAGAAGCTCGGGGACAAGGTCTTCATCCTCGGCCACCACTACCAGCGCGACGAGGTCATCGAGTTCGCCGACGTCACCGGTGACTCCTTCAAGCTCGCCCGCGACGCGGCGGCCAAGCCGGAGGCGGAGTACATCGTCTTCTGCGGCGTGCACTTCATGGCCGAGTCGGCGGACATCCTGACGACGGACGACCAGAAGGTGGTCCTGCCGGACCTGGCCGCCGGCTGCTCGATGGCCGACATGGCCACCGCCGAGCAGGTCGCCGAGTGCTGGGACGTGCTCACCGAGGCCGGGATCGCCCAGCAGGTGGTGCCCGTCTCGTACATGAACTCCTCCGCCGACATCAAGGCCTTCACCGGCAAGCACGGCGGCACGATCTGCACCTCGTCCAACGCGAAGAAGGCCCTGGAGTGGGCCTTCGAGCAGGGCGAGAAGGTGCTCTTCCTCCCGGACCAGCACCTGGGCCGCAACACCGCCGTCCGCGACATGGGCATGTCGCTGGACGACTGCGTGGTCTACAACCCGCACAAGCCGAACGGCGGCCTGACCGCCGAGGAGCTGCGCGCCGCGAAGATGATCCTGTGGCGCGGGCACTGCTCGGTGCACGGCCGGTTCAGCCTCGACTCGGTCAACGACGTGCGCGAGCGCATCCCGGGCGTCAACGTGCTGGTGCACCCCGAGTGCAAGCACGAGGTCGTCGCGGCCGCGGACTACGTCGGCTCGACGGAGTACATCATCAAGGCGCTGGAGGCCGCCCCGGCCGGCTCGAAGTGGGCCATCGGCACGGAGCTGAACCTCGTGAAGCGGCTGGCGAACCGATTCGCCCCCGAGGGCAAGGAAGTCGTCTTCCTCGACCGCACGGTCTGCTTCTGCTCCACGATGAACCGCATCGACCTGCCGCACCTGGTGTGGGCGCTGGAGTCCCTGGCCGAGGGCAACCTCGTCAACCAGATCCAGGTCGACAAGGAGACCGAGAGCTTCGCGAAGCTGGCGCTCGAGCGGATGCTGGCGCTGCCGTAGGCCTCGCCCATACGGAAGGGGCACCCGATCGGATCGATCGGGTGCCCCTTTCGCGCGTCCTCCCCCGAACGCCGGGAGTTGACCGTCCGTACCGCTAGCCCTGGGCGGCCGGGAGGAGGAAGCCCCAGGTCTTGACGCCGACGATGCCGTCCGGGCCGCCGGTCTGGTCCGGGTACGCCGACTGGAACCGCAGCACGGCCGCCTCGGTCCTGGGCCCGAAGTCGCCGTCGATGAACGTCGGGGCGTCGCCGGAGCTGACGAACGCCGTGCGGACCAGCGCCCACTGGAGCGCCCGCACGCAGTCGCCCCGCGAGCCCCGGGAGAGGGTCACGGCCGGGACGGGCCAGCCGTTGGGGGCCCAGCGGGTGCCGACCTGGTTGGTGCACGTCTCCAGGTAGCCGGCCTGGGCCGACGCCTGCGGGACGGCGAACCCGACGGCCATGAGCAGCGTCGCGCCCAGGACCCCGGCGCGGGTCGCCGTACGCCTGAGGGGGTTCATGCGGGTGTTCCTCTCGGTGGGCGGGGGCGGGCGGGGCCGCCCCCGGACTACTCGAAGTAGACGGTGGCGATCAGGTGGTGCCAGGTGTTGCGCCCGACGACGCCGTCCGTGCCGGCCTCGCCGAAGGCGCGGCGCTGGAAGTTCACGACCGCGTTGTACGTCTTGGGGCCGAAGGCGCCGTCGATGAAACCGGGCTGGTCCTCGCTGCGGACCGCGCCCGCCTCGAGCAGTTCCTCCTGGAGCTCGCGGACGCACACCCCGGACGAGCCCTTGCGCAGCACCACGGTGGGGATGTCCCAGCCCATGTAGTACTGCGAGCCGTAGGCGTCCTTGCACGCCTGCAGTTCACCGCCCCAACTGGCCTGGGCGGGGGCGGCGGCCAGAGCTCCGAGGAGGGCCGCGGCGGACGCGGCGAGCGCGCCCGCCCGGATCATGCGCCGGCGCGCGGGGGTGTGCGTCGCCGCCCGGGCCGTGTCGTTCGCCGCTGTCTGGTTCGTCATGGCGATCAGTCCGTGGTCCGGGAGATGAGCGCTTCCCAGGTCCTGGGGCCGACGACGCCGTCGGGCTGCAGGTGGGCCTTGCTCTGGAACTCCTTGACGTAGTCGTCGGTCTTCGTGCCGAAGATGCCGTCGACGAAGCCGTCGACGTCTGCGTCGTCGACATCGACGAGCGAGAGGAGGTCGAGCTGGATCTCGCGTACGCACACGCCCCTGGACCCGTACTGGAAGTTGCGGGCGGGGATGACCCAGCCGTTTGCGCTGGTGCGGGTGCCGACGCTGTCGAGGCAGGCGTCGCGGTAGCTGCTGGCAGAGGCGGCGGGGGCCGTCACCAGCAGCGAGCCGACGGCGGACGCGGCGAGCGCGAGGGCCGCCAGGGGGCGGACGCGGCGCGACGTGGACATGGAGGAGCTTCTCCTGACGGTGAGGAAGGGAGAGGGAGGGAGAGGCGGCGCCGGGACGGAGGCGGGCCGGGACGGAGGCGGGGCCGGGACGGAGGCGGGGCCGGGACGGAGGCGGGGCCGGGACGGAGGCGGGGCCGGAGGGGAACCGGAGGCGGGACCGGGCCGCGGAATGGCCTGGCGCGCACCGGGCGGGACTCAGCCCGTCAGGAGCTTCTCCCAGGTACGCGGCCCCACGATGCCGTCGGCCTGGAGGCTGTGGTTGCTCTGGAACCGGCGGATGGCCGAGTCGGTACGGGCACCGAACTTGCCGTCGACGAAGGTGCCGCCGCTCTGCTCCCACGAGGTCAGGCCGTACGCCGCGACGAGCTCCTGGAGTGCGGAGACGCAGACGTCGGCGTCGCCGACGGAGTAGTCGTACTTCGGGATGGTGTAGCCGTGCGGGGAGGTGCGGGTGCCGTACTCGTCCTTGCAGAGCTTGTACGCGGAGTCGTCCGCCTGGGCGGCCGGCGCGGAGGCGAGCAGGGAGCCGGCGGCGACGGCCGCGAGGAGGAGCGAGGTGACGCCCTTGGCGGGGCGGGGGATGCGCATGTCGAGAGCCTTTCGCTGGGGACAGCGAAAAGCTGCCACACGGGGCGCGGCGGCCTCCTGCATCCCATCCGTCCCGGGACGCGCGGGACGGGCGTCCAGCCAGCTCAGGGCCCGGGCCCGGCCGCTCGTCCCTGGGACGTCCCGTCCGGGGCCGCGTACCGACCCGGCCGTCCCGCTCCGGAACGGGGAAGGCCCCGGCCCACCGCGAGGTGGACCGGGGCCTTCGGGTGGCCGGAGCGGGTCAGACCGTGACCGGCTCCGACGCGTCGTCCGCACCGTCCGCGTCGTCGGACGCGGACGACGGGGCCGGGACCGTGCCGGACTTGGCGGCGCGCCTCGCGGCCCGCTTCGCGCGGCGGCGCTCCTTGCGGAGCTCGACCACCGCGTAGAGCGTCGGGACCAGCAGCAGCGTCAGCAGGGTCGAGGTGGCCAGGCCGCCGATGACGACCACGGCCAGCGGCTGCGAGATGAAGCCGCCCTCGCCGGTGACGCCGAGGGCCATCGGCAGCAGGGCGAAGACCGTCGCCAGGGCGGTCATCAGGATCGGGCGGAGCCGGTGGCGGCCGCCCTCGACCACGGCCTCGACCACGCCCAGGCCCTGCGCCCGGTACTGGTTGACGAGGTCGATGAGGACGATGGCGTTGGTGACCACGATGCCGATGAGCATCAGCATGCCGATCATCGCCGGGACGCCCATCGGCGTGCCCGTGACGATCAGCAGGCCGATCGCGCCGGTGGCGGCGAACGGGATGGACACCAGCAGGATCAGCGGCTGCACCAGGGACTTGAAGGTGGCCACCAGCAGCATGAAGACGATCGCGATGGCCGCGAGCATCGCCAGCCCCAGCGAGGCGAACGCGTCGTCCTGGTCCTCGGAGACGCCTCCGATGGAGGCGGTGGCGCCCTCGGGGAGGTCCAGCGTCTTCAGCTCGGTCTGGAGGGCCGAGCTGACCGCGCCGGTGTTGTCGCCGACCGGGCGGGCCGTGATGGTGGCGGCGCGGGCGCCGTCGATGCGGGTCATGGACACCGGGCCGGGCACGAGTTCGACCTTCGCGATGTCGCCGAGCTTCGCCGGGCCCACGGGCAGGGCCCTGAGTTCGGCCATGGTGGCGGCCGGGCGGGCGGAGCGGATGACGATGTCGCGCTCGGTGTCGTCGAGGACGGCCTTGGCGACCGGGCTGCCGTGCACGGCCTGGGCCACGATCTGGCCCAGGGCGGCCTGGTTCAGGCCGAGTTCCGCGGCCTTCGGGGTGGCGGTGACGGAGATCCGGGGGACGGACTGGGACAGGTCGCTCTCGACGTCGGCGACGTTCTTCAGGCCCGCGACCGCGCCGCGCACCTGGTCGGCGGCCTTCTTCAGGACGGCGGCGTCGCCGGCCTTGACGACGACCTTGAGGTTCTGGTTGCCGAAGCCGTCGCCGGCGGCGATGTTCGTGGTGCCGACGCCGTCCAGCTTCGCCAGCTCCGCCTGGAGGCGGTCGCGGGTGTCCTCGAAGGTGGCCGAGTCCTTCAGCGTGATCTGGTACGAGGCCTGGTTGGAGCCCGTACCGCCGCCGAAGGCCGCGAGGAAGCCGGAGGAGCCGACGGTGACCTGGTAGTCCTTGACGCCCTCGACGGAGTCCAGGACCTTCTCGACCTTGCGGGCGGCCGCATCGGAGGCGGCCAGCGAGGTGCCGGCCGGCAGCTCCTGCTTGACGGACATGACCTCCTGCTCGCCCTGGTCGAAGAAGTTGGTCTTCAGCAGCGGGGCCATGCCGAAGGTGCCGACCAGCACCACGAGGGCGAGGACGACGCTGGTGAGGCGGCGGCGGGTGGCGAAGCGGAGCACCGGGACGTAGGCGCGCTGGAGCAGGCTGCGCGCCTCCTTCTCCTCGGCCGCGCGGCGGGCCTCGTCGGGGTCCTGCGCCGTGCCCTTGGGGGCGCGCAGGAACCAGAACGACAGGACCGGGACGACCGTCAGGGAGACCAGCAGCGAGGCCAGCAGGGCCGCGGTGACGGTCAGGGAGAACGACCCGAAGAGCTCGCCGACCATGCCGCCGACGAGGCCGATCGGCAGGAAGACCGCGACCGTGGTGAGGGTGGAGGAGGTGACCGCGCCGGCGACCTCCTTCACGGCGGTGATGATGGCGCTCTCGCGCTCCTCGCCGTAGCCGAGGTGGCGCTTGATGTTCTCCAGCACCACGATCGAGTCGTCGACGACGCGGCCGATGGCGATGGTCAGGGCGCCCAGGGTCAGCATGTTGAGCGAGAGGTCGCGGGTCCACAGCACGATCAGGGCGAGGACCACGGAGAGCGGGATGGAGACCGCGGTGACCAGGGTCGAGCGCAGCGAGGCGAGGAAGACCAGGATCACGACGACCGCGAAGGCCAGGCCCAGCATGCCCTCGGTGGTGAGGCTGGAGATGGACTTCGAGACGGCCGGGCCCTGGTCGCTGACCACGGTCAGCTCGGCGCCGGAGCCGAGGTCGGCGCGCAGCTGCGGCAGCTTGTCCTTGACCGCGTCGGAGATGGCGACGGCGCTGCCGTCCTTGTCCATGGTGACGACGACGGCCAGGCTGGGCTTGCCGTTCGTACGGGTCAGGGAGACCGGGGTGGACTGCTCCTGCTCGACGGCCGCGACGTCGCCGAGGCGGACGGCGGGCCTGCCGGGGCCGGCGGTCAGGCGCAGGTCCTGGATCTGGGCCAGCGAGGTGTAGCCGCCGCCGACGCGGACGGTGCGGTTCTGGCCCTGCTCGTCGAAGGAGCCGGCCGGGATGCTGACCCCGCCGGCCTGGAGGCCCTGGGTGAGGGCCTGGACGTCGAGGCCGGCGGCCGCGAGCCTGGCGGTGTCCGGGGTGACGGTGACCTGGAGGTCCTGGACGCCGGAGACGGTGACCGTGCCGACGCCGTCGACGTCGTCGAGGGCGGGGACGACGGTGCGCTCGAGCTGGTCTGCCAGCGCCTGCTGGTCCTTGTCGGAGGTGACGGCGAGCACGACGGTCGGCATGTCGTCGGTGGAGCCGGCCACGACCTGGGGGTCGACGTCCTGGGGCAGGCGGGCGCGGGCCCGGTTGACGGCCTGCTGGACGTCGGCGACGAGCTGCTTGGTGCCCTCGTCGCCGTAGTCGAACGTCGCCATGATGAGGGCGTTGCCCTCGCTGGCGGTGGAGGTGACGCCGGTGAGGCCGTCGACGCCCTTGATGGTCTCCTCGAGGGGTTCGACGACCTGCTTCTCGACCACGTCGGGGGAGGCGCCCTGGTAGGGCGCGAGGACCGACACCATGGGCAGTTCGATGGACGGCAGCAGTTGCTGCTTGAGCTGCGGGATGGCGATCGCGCCGAAGACGAGCGCGACGATCGAGACGAGCCCGATCAAGGCCCGTTGCGCGAGGCTGAAGCGGGACAGCCAGGACATGGGTGGTGGGTCTCTCTTCCGTGGCGGGTCGGGCAGGACGTCGTACGCGGCCGACGGAGCGCCGGTCACCGTCCACCCTCCGCCATCGGGGCGGCCCGCTTCCTCGCCCGCAGGTCCCTTTCCTTATCTCGCGCATACCGCGTTTGGAGTACGGAGGTGTACTCCTCCCCTGCGTCGGGGTGGGCGGAGGGAATCAGTCCACGCGGGGGCGTACCAGGCCCGACTCGTAGGCGATGACGACCAGTTGGGCCCGGTCGCGGGCGCCGAGCTTGGCCATGGCCCGGTTCACGTGGGTCTTGACGGTGAGGGGGCTGACCTCCAGCCGGTCGGCGATCCCGTCGTTGGAGAGCCCGGCGGCGACGAGCACCAGCACCTCGCGCTCGCGCCCGGTCAGGGCGGCGAGCCGCTCGGCGTGCCGGCCCGCTCCCCCGCCCGGTCCGTCGCCGTCGTCACCGGCGGCCAGCCCGCCGGTGTGGCGCAGGAACGTGGCGATCAGGCCCTTGGTGGCGGCCGGGGACAGCAGCGCCTCCCCCGCGTGGGCGATCCGGACGGCGTTCAGCAGCTCCTCGGGCTCGGCGCCCTTGCCGAGGAACCCGGAGGCGCCGGCCCGCAGCGACTGCACGACGTACTCGTCGACCTCGAAGGTGGTGAGCATGACGACCCGGACCCCGGAGAGCTCCGGGTCGGCGCTGATCATCCGCGTGGCGGCCAGTCCGTCCGTGCCCGGCATGCGGATGTCCATCAGCACGACGTCGGCCTGCCGGGTACGGGCGAGCTCGACGGCCTGCGCCCCGTCGGAGGCCTCGCCGACCACCTCCATGTCGGGCTCGGAGTCGACCAGCACCTTGAAGGCGCTGCGCAACAGGGCCTGGTCGTCGGCGAGTACGACCCTGATCCGGCGCTCGGTCCGGTCGGCGCCCGCGAGCCCGTGGTCCGCTTCCGCAGTCATGGCCCCACCCTAAGCAGCCGCCGCACGCCTCTCCCGGCCGGGCCTCCCCCCGGCCGGGCAGCCCCGCGCCGGGCGGACGACTCGCGATCCGGCGGGGCGGGCGCGGGGGTCAGTGCGCGTCCACCGCGGCCGGCGCCGGGGCGCCGTCCACCGGCAGGACCGCGTGCACGCGGTAGCCGCCGCCGTAGCGCGGCCCGGCGGTGCAGGTGCCGCCCAGGGCGGTGGCGCGCTCGCGCATGCCGAGCAGACCGTGGCCCCCGCCGTCCGGCGCGGCCGCTGCACCCGCCGCCTCGTCGGCGGTCCGGGCGTCCCTGCCCGCCGCGCCGCCCGGACCCTCCGGGGCGGGGTCGGCCGGGTCGCCGCCGTTGTCGAGGACGGTGATCTCGACGGTCCGGCCGACGCGGACCACGCTGACCTCGGCCCGGGCCCCGGTCCCCGCGTGCTTGCGGACGTTGGTCAGGGCCTCCTGGATGACCCGGTACGCCGCCAGGTCCACCGCCGCCGGCAGCGCCTGCTCGTCCCGGGCCACCACCACCGGCAGCCCGGCGTGCCGGAAGGTGTCGACGAGCTCGTCGAGCACGGCCAGGCCGGGCGCCGGTTCGGTCGGGGCGGCGGGGTCGCCGGACTGGCGCAGCAGCCCGACGGTGGCCCGCAGCTCGTTCAGCGCCGACCGGCTGGCCTCCCGTACGTGGGCCAGCGCTTCCTTGGCCTGGTCGGGGCGCTTGTCCATGACGTGCGCGGCCACCCCGGCCTGCACGTTGACCAGGGCGATGTGGTGGGCGACCACGTCGTGCAGGTCGCGGGCGATGCGCAGCCGCTCCTCGGCGACCCGGCGCCTGGCCTCCTCCTCGCGGGTGCGCTCGGCCCGCTCGGCCCGCTCCTGGATCGCGTCGACGAAGGCGCGGCGGCTGCGGACGGCGTCGCCGGCGGCCGCGGCCATGCCGGTCCAGGCGAACAGGCCGAGGTTCTCCTGGGCGTACCAGGGCAGCGGGCCGACCAGCATGGCGACCGCGGTCAGGCAGGTCATGGTGACCAGCCCGACCCGCCAGGTGGTGGGCCGGTCGGTGCGGGCGGCGACCGTGTAGAGCGCGACGACGGCGCTCATCGCGACGGGGGCGCGCGGCTCGCCGGTGAACAGCTCCACGAGGGAGACCGCGCCGGTGGCCGCGAGCACGGCCATGGGCCGGCGGCGGCGCAGCACCAGGGCCGCGGCGCCGACGAGCATGAGGACGACGCTCGGCAGGTCCGGGGTGCGGGTGCCGAACGTGGCCGCCTCGTGGATGCCGGGCGGCTGGACGAAGGAGCCCAGCACCATGGCGACGAGCACGCCGAAGGCCAGGACGGCGTCGGTCGCGGTGCGGTGGCCGCGCATCCAGGCCCGGGTGGGGTCCAGCCCGGGTGCCGGTGCGGCCAGGGGGGAGCTCATCCCGACACGTTACGTCCTGCCGCTCGGCCCGCGGTCCCGCGGGGCCGGTCCCGCCGGTGCCCGGGCGGGCACGGTAGGGGGCGGCGGCGGGGTGCCGCGCAGGGCGACCCGGGCACCGATCAGGAGCAGCACCGCGGCGATGGCCGCCAGGTGCTCCTTGCCCGCCAGGTTGTCCTTGACCAGCACCTCGACGACCATCGCGAGCACCACCAGGCCGCCGGTCCAGTACGCCCGGTAGCGCCAGCACAGGTACACCGCCAGGCCCACCACGGCCGCCGACGGGCCGGTGTCGTTGACCAGCTTGTCCGAGGCGGGCAGGCCCAGCGGGTGCTCCGGTCCGAGGGCGACGCCGATGCGCGCGTACGTGGTGCCGGCGACCGTGGCGACGTATCCGATCAGCAGGGTCCGCCACCAGCCGATGCAGATCTCCGCGACGCCGAAGACCAGCAGTATCTGGGCGAGCGCGCCCCACACCGGCAGGTCCAGGGCGGGCACGAAGAGCGAGAGCGGGGTGCGCAGCAGGGCCACCCACAGCGGGTCGGTGGTGTGCACCGACCCGAGGTTCTGGACGGGCCGGAAGCCCCAGGGCTGGTTCTGGACGATCTGGAAGACGGACGTGAGGGCCACGGCCCCCAGGGTCATCGGGACCGCCCGCCAGCGGCGGGCGGTCAGCGCGTCGCGAACGGTGACGTAGAGCGGTCCCCATTCGCGGCGTGCGAAGTCCCTCAACGCTTGGTCTCCAGGTGCTTGCGGTGCAGCCACTTGGGCAGGCCGGGAGCCTCGAGGAAGCCCTCGGCCCGACCGGCGGCGATGCCGATGCGCAGCAGGTCCGAGCTCTTCTCGAAGAGCATGAACCGGGGCTCCCAGATCGGCCGGTACTTGGCGTTGGCGCGGTACAGCGACTCGATCTGCCACCAGCGCGAGAAGAAGCTCAGCAGCGACCGCCACATGCGCAGCACGGGGCCGGCGCCGAGGCGGGAGCCGCGCTCGAAGACCGAGCGGAACATGGCGAAGTTGAGGGAGACCTGGGTGATGCCGATCTCCCGGGAACGCTGCAGGAGTTCGATGACCATGAACTCCATCAGGCCGTTCTCGGAGTCCCGGTCACGGCGCATCAGGTCCAGGGAGAGGCCCTTGGGGCCCCACGGCACGAAGGACAGCACGGCGCGCAGCCTGCCCTCGGCGTCCGTGCACTCCAGCATCACGCACTGCCCGTCGCCGGGGTCGCCCAGCCGGCCCAGCGCCATGGAGAAGCCGCGCTCGGTCGCGCCGTCGCGCCAGTCGTCGGCGCGCCGCAGCAGCTCCTCCATCTCGGCGGCCGGGATGTCCGCGTGGCGGCGGATGCGGACCTCGTACCCGGCCCGCTTGACGCGGTTGAAGGCCTGCCGGACGGTGCGCATGGCCCGGCCCTCGAGGGTGAAGTCGTCGGTCTCGACGATGGCCTCGTCACCGAGCTCCAGCGCGTCGAGGCCGTGCCGGGCATAGACGGTGCCGGCCTCCTCGCTCGCGCCCATGACGGCCGGCACCCACCCGTGCTCGCGGGCCTCGGCCAGCCAGGGTTCGATCGCGCCGGGCCAGGCCTCGGGGTCGCCGATGGGGTCTCCGGAGGCCAGCGAGACTCCGCCGACGACGCGGTAGGCGATGGCGGCCTTGCCGGTCGGGGACCAGATGACGCTCTTCTCGCGGCGCAGCGCGAAGTAGCCGAGCGAGTCGCGGTCGCCCTGCCGGGCGAGCAGCGCGCGCAGCCGCTCCTCGTCCTCCTCGGTCAGCGGGTCGACGGCCCTGCGGGAGCGGAAGGCGGCGTACAGGACGGCCAGCAGGAGCAGCGTGGACAGGACGTTGATGGCCACGTCCACCCAGCCGGGGGTGTTGATGCCCGGGTACGAGGAGTCGTCCGCGGCCAGCGTCACCAGGCGCATCACGCCGTACCGCCAGCGGTGCATGAAGGACGCCTCGGCGTGCTCGGGCGTGGTGTTGGTGGCGCCGACGAGGAGGGCGGCGACGAGCGAGGTGACCAGCAGGCCGAGCACGGCCACGGCGGCGGCGAGCTTGGGGTTGGAGCGGTCGCCCTTGGCGTAGAACTCGCGCCGGCCGACCAGCAGGGCCGTGACGAAGGCGAGGGTCAGGACCAGGGAGACCCAGTTCTGCGCGTGGCGGCGGATGTCGGCGAAGTCCGGGTCGGGCCAGACCAGCGTCAGCGCGAGCCCGACGAGCAGCAGCCCGCTGAGGACCAGGTTCAGGATCCAGGAGGCCCGCTTGCGCCGACGCATCGTCACCGCGAGGAAGAGGGTGAACATGCCCGAGGCGAAGCCCGCGGTGAGCATGTACGGGGTGAAGTAGTCGTCGGCGTTGTGCCGGCGCAGGTCGGCCCCGAAGGAGACCCAGACGGCGCTGAGGAAGTTGACGAACGCGACGGCACGGAGGTACCAGACCGCGAAAGAGGCGCTGCGGCGCGACCGGGCAGTGCTGCGGACCGGCTCCCGGTCCTCCCCCCGCACCTGCTCCCGGCTGCGGCCGGGCGCACGATCGGTGTCTACGGTAGCCAAGCGGACTTCTCCCATGAAAAACGATGATATGGGGCATCATGCCGCATGTGAGAGTCACTCAGATTCGAGAGTCGCTCAGCCGCGAGCGGGAGAGCGGCCTGGTCGGGACCGCTCCCCTGACGTTCAGCCCGTCTCCTCCACCGTCCGGACGGGGAGCTCCGCCGCGAGTGCGGCGGCCGCCTGGACGAGGGGGAGCGCGAGCAGCGCCCCGGTGCCTTCTCCCACTGTGACGCCGTGGTCGAGCAAAGGGTTGAGTGCCATCCGGTCGAGTGCCTTCGCCTGGGCCGGCTCACCGCTGGCCTGGCCGGCCAGCCACCAGTCCGGGGAGCGGAACGCGGCCCGCTGGGCCACCAGCCCGGCCGCGGCCGAGACCACGCCGTCCAGGATCACCGGGGTGCGCCGCACCGCGCACTGGAGCAGGAAGCCGGTGAGCGCGGCCAGGTCGGCACCGCCGACGGCGGCCAGCAGCTCGAGCTGGTCGCCCAGCACCGGGCGGGCCCGGCGCAGCGCGTCGCGGACCGCCGCGCACTTGCGCATCCAGGCCAGGTCGTCGATGGGCCGGCCGCCGCGGCCGGTGACCACCGACGCGTCGGTTCCGCACAGGGCGGCGATCAGGGTGGCGGCCACGGTGGTGCCGCCGACGCTCAGGTCGCCGAGGACGACCAGGTCGGTGCCCGCGTCGGCCTCCTCGTCGGCGACGGCCATGCCGAGCCGCAGCGCGGCCTCGGCCTCGTCCGCGGTCAGGGCGTCCTCGACGTCGATCCGGCCGCTGCCCCGGCGCACCCGGTGGCGGACGACCTCCTCGGGCAGCAGCTCCGGGTCGCAGTCCAGGGCGGCGTCGACGATCCGTACGGGCGCACCCAGCCGGCGGGCCAGCACCGCCACGGGGCTCTCCCCCTCCAGCACGGCGCGCACCAGCTCGTGGGCGCTGCCGGCGGGCCGGGCGGAGACGCCGAGGGAGGCCACGCCGTGGTCGGCGGCGAACAGCACGACCTTGGGGTGCTCGACGGGGCGGACCGGTACGGCGCCCTGGGCGGCGGACAGCCAGTCGGCGAGCTCGTCGAGCCGTCCCAGCGCTCCGGCAG
This sequence comes from Streptomyces sp. NRRL S-87, assembly GCF_000719335.1. Classification (GTDB taxonomy): domain Bacteria; phylum Actinomycetota; class Actinomycetes; order Streptomycetales; family Streptomycetaceae; genus Streptomyces. Next base: position 28,766 of record NZ_JOGB01000054.1, on the reverse strand, counting down.
GTACGGCCAGCCGCTCGCGCCGCTCTTCGGCGTCACGCCGCACGCCCGCGTCCGGGCGCTCGATCAGGTCGGAGAAGTCGTCGAGGTTCAGCCTGTCCATTTGCCGAACAGTACCGGGTGCCCGCGGCCCTTCTCGCCCTGCCCGCAGGGTGCTTGCAACCTCAACCGCGCAGCACGAGGGCCTGGCCCGCGACGACCAGGAGGACGTGCTCGCACTCGGCGGCGACGGCGGCGTTCAGGCGGCCCAGCTCGTCGCGGAAGCGGCGGCCGGACGCCGTGGCCGGGACGACGCCGGAGCCGACCTCGTTCGAGACCAGCACCACGTGCCGGCGGGTGGCCCGGACCGCGGCCACCAGCTCGGCCGCCCGCTCGCGCAGCGCGCGCCGCCCGCCCTCCTCCCACACCGCGTCGTCCCAGGCACCGGCCCGGTCCATGGCGTCGGTCAGCCACAGGGCCAGGCAGTCGATCAGCAGCGGCGGCCCGTCCTTCGCCAGCAGCGGCACCAGTTCGCACGTCTCGGTCGTCCGCCAGCTGCCCGGCCGCCGGTCCCGGTGCAGGGTCACCCGGGCCGCCCAGTCGGCATCGCCCTCCCGGCTGCCGCTGGTGGCCACGTACTCGATCGCGGGAAAGGCCTCCAGCCGCCGCTCCGCCTCCACCGACTTCCCCGAACGGGCCCCGCCCAGCACGAGGGTGCGGCGCGGCAGGTCCGGCACCGCGTGGTACTCGCCCACCACCAGCGTGCTGCCGTCCGGCACGCTCCGCGCCCCGGCGGCCGCCAACCGCCGGTCCAGCTCCGCGCCCGGAGGAGCGTCGTGGTCCAGGTGCACGGCCACGACGTCGGTGGCCGCGGTCACGGCCCCGGCCGCCCGCAGCCGGGCCAGCGCGTCCGGCCGCCCCGACACGTCCGCGACGACCATGTCGTACGGCTCCACCGGCACCCCGCCGGCCTCCGACCCCATCCCCGCGGGCGCCCCGCCGGGCGGCAGGTACAGCAGCCGCTCGCCGCCCGGCCCGGTCACCTCGTACCCGGTGCCGGGCCCGTCCATCGGCACGGCCCGCACCCGGTGCCCGCTGATCACCGCCAGCTCCCGCCCGTCCGGCACCCGCCCCGCGGTCGGCAGCCCCGGCGGCAGCTCCACGGCGGGACCTTCGTGCGGGTGGGTCAGCAGCACCTGCCGGACCCCCGCCAGCGAGTGGCCGGCCCGGGCCGCCGCCAGCGCCGCTCCGGGGGTGAGGTCGAGCAGCAGCGCGCCGTCCACGAGCAGGGCGGTGGCGGCCCGCGCCCGCTCGCCGACGGACAGGGCGCACACCGCGCAGGGGCAGTCCGCCCGGGGTAGTCCGTCAGGGGCGCCGGTGCCGAGGAGAGTCAGTTCCACGAGGAAGATCCTCCCGCGTCGGCGCAAGTCGTGCGCGCCCGGCTACGCTGCGATCACGCTGCACTGCGTACGGACACGAGCGGAACACGAGCAGAGGAGGCTGGCATGGCGTGGATCTGGCGTTTCGAGGCCGCGGACGGCACGGAGACGGCCCCGGCGGTGGAACCCGAGGAGTTCACGACGCAGGGGGACGCCGAGTCGTGGATCGGCGAGGTGTGGAAGGAACTGCTGGAGGGCGGCGCGGCGCAGGTCCGGCTGTTCGAGGACAGCACGGAGATCTACAAGATGTCGCTGAGCGCGGCCGCCGAGGCCTGAGGCCCTGAAACCGGTGGCCCGGCACCCCGCGGAGGGGCGCCGGGCCACCGGCACGCGTGATGTGCGCTTCCCCGACCCAGGCCGCCACACCACGGGACCCACCCCCGAAGCGAGCCGGCCGAAGCCCCCGCCCGCACCCACGAAGCGGCCGGTCCCCGAAGCGGGCTACGCAGTCCTCAGCCCCGAACTGCGCTCAGCCTCGAACTGCGCTCAGCCTCGAACTGCCCTCAGCCCCGCACCCCGCACACGTGCAGCAACGCGGCGACCCCCCGATAGGGGTCGGTCCGCCCCGCCCGGTCCTCGGCGGCGAGCAGCCGGTCGAGCTCCTGCGCAGGCGGCAGCGGCTCGTCGTTGGCGACGGTGTCGGTGAAGACCCGCACCCCGTACCAGGCGTGCAGCGGCGCCCCGATGCCCGCGAGGGTCGAGGTCAGTCCTTCGAGCCGGTCGGCGCGGGCGGACAGCCCGATGCGGTTGGTGTACTCCGTGGCGTCGAAGGCGGCCAGCGCGCCCTCCCAGTTCCCGCCCAGCCCGGCGCGCATGGCGAGGCCGTCGCCGTTGCGCACCAGCAGTGACAGCAGGCCGCCGGGGGCCAGCATGCGGGCCAGCGCGGCGAGCATCTGGTCCGGCTCGGGCACGTACATCAGTACGCCGTGGCACAGCACCACGTCGAAGCTGCCGGGCAGGAAGTGCGCGCCGGTGTCCCGGCCGTCGCCCTCCAGGAAGTGCACCCGCTCGCGGATGCCGGCGGGCTCGCCGGCCAGGGCCTCCTGGGCGACCCGCAGCATGTCGGGGTCGGCTTCGAGGCCGGTGACCTTGTGGCCGGCCCGGGCGAGCCGCAGGGCCTGCGTGCCCTGGCCCATGCCGACGTCGAGGACGCGCAGCCGCTGACCCACCGGGTAGCGCGCCGCGATCTGCTCGTCGACCTGCCGGGCCACGAGCTCCTGACGCACGACGTTGCGCAGGCCGCCGAGCCCTTCCAGCCAGGCCGCGGCCCCGCCGGCGAAGCCGGTGGGACGGGCCGGCAGCGGCACCGGAGCACCGCCCCGGCCGGCGCCGGCCGCCTCGAGGGACTCGGCCGCCGGGGCGGAGGCGGGCGCGGGCACGGAGATGACGCCCGGCACGGGCGTGGCCTGGTGTGGAGCCGCCGCGACGGGCACGGCCGGCGGCCCGACCTGCACGGGCACGATCCGGGGATCCACACCAGCAGGAGCAGGGACCGGCGGACCGGAACCCGCGCCCGAACCCGAACCCGAGCTCAGACCCGAACCCGAACCCGCGCCCGAACCCAAGCTCAAACCCGAACCCGCGCCCGAACCCGAACCCAAGCTCAAACCCGAACCCGAACCCGAACCCAAGCCCGACCCACTACCCGACACCGCCCCGGTATCGGCCCCGGTCAGGGCTTCTCCCCGCGCTTGACCTGCGGCTTCGGCAGACGCAGTCGGCGCATCTGGAGCGTGCGCATCAGGCCGTACGGAACCGCGCCGCGCGTCGGCTCGTTCGGGAAGCGCTGCTTGAGGGCCTTGCCCAGCCGGAACCACAGGCCGATCGAGTCGAGGACGATCAGCGCGATCACGGCGAGCCAGAGCAGCAGGGCGATGTTCTGCAGCGCGGGGACGCGGACCATGCTGAGGACCAGGATGACCACCGCGAGCGGCAGGAACATCTCGGCCACCGAGTAGCGCGAGTCCACGTAGTCGCGGACGAACTTGCGCACGGGGCCCTTGTCACGCGCCGGCAGATAGCGCTCGTCGCCGTTGGCCAGGGCTTCGCGCTGACGGGTCATGTCGGCACGACGGCGCTCACGCGCCCGCTTCGCGTCCTCCTTGCGGTCACCGGTTGAGGCCACGGACCCCCGGCGCTGCGACTGGGCCACGGCGCGCTTCGGCGTCGGACGGCCCTTGGGCGCCTCGGGGTGGCGGGTCTGATTGGAGAGGCCGTCGGTCACCTTGTCGGTGGACGCCTTCTCTTCCTTGGAGGAACGGCTACCAAACACAGAACCCAAGGGTACGGGGTGTGCGGCACAGACCCCAGCGCCCCGGGGAACGATCCGACAACGACGGGCGTCCTCATCACTGCGGACCGGCCTCCCCGCCGTACGCGCACCGTCCGGGTACCACCTACTCCTCAGGCGTGATCCGCGGGCCGCCGCACTCGTCCTGCAGGAGGAGCGCATCGGGGCCCGAACAGTGCGGTAATGGAGGCAGGGCCCGTAGTGTGGGTCCTGCTGGGGTCCGGGACCTGAAGAGTCTTCTGCAGTCGTCTAGAAGGGGGCGCGCGAAGCCCATGAGCGGTGTCATGAAGCGTATGGGGATGATCTTCCGCGCGAAGGCGAACAAGGCCCTTGACCGGGCCGAGGACCCGCGCGAGACCCTCGACTACTCGTACCAGAAGCAGCTCGAGCTGCTGCAGAAGGTGCGCCGCGGCGTCGCGGACGTCGCGACCTCGCGCAAGCGGCTGGAACTCCAGCTGAACCAGCTCCAGAGCCAGTCCGCCAAGCTGGAGGACCAGGGCCGCAAGGCGCTGGCGCTGGGCCGCGAGGACCTGGCGCGCGAGGCGCTGCAGCGGCGTTCCTCGCTCCAGCAGCAGGTCAGCGACCTCGAGGTGCAGCACCAGACGCTGCAGGGCGAGGAGGAGAAGCTGACGCTGGCGGCACAGCGGCTCCAGGCCAAGGTGGACGCCTTCCGCACGAAGAAGGAGACCATCAAGGCCACCTACACCGCGGCCCAGGCGCAGACCCGGATCGCGGAGTCCTTCTCCGGCATCTCGGAGGAGATGAGCGACGTCGGCCTGGCGATCCAGCGGGCCGAGGACAAGACCGCGCAGCTGCAGGCGCGCGCGGGCGCCATCGACGAGCTGCTGGCCTCGGGCGCGCTGGACGACCACAGCGGCATCGGCCCCAAGGACGACATCCAGGCGGAGCTCGACCGGCTCTCCGGCGGCACGGACGTGGAGCTCGAGCTCCAGCGCATGAAGGCCGAGCTGGCGGGCGGGTCCCCGGCCAAGCCGGCGATCGAGGGCGGCGCCGCCGACCCGTCGCACCAGCAGCAGAACCAGCACCGGTTCGACAAGAACTGAGAGCCGGCTCGGACCTGGCCCCCGGGCACGTCCCGGGGCGCCGATCGGGCCCGACCAGCGGGAGGACAGGCCAGACATGATTGTCCGCATCATGGGGGAAGGCCAGGTCAGGCTGGACGACAGCCACCTCGCCGAGTTGAACGCGCTGGACGACGAGCTCCTGCGGGAGATGGAGGGCGGCGACGAGGCCGGCTTCCGCCGGACCCTGGAGGGCCTGCTGAACGCGGTCCGCAGGCTCGGTTCGCCGCTGCCGGACGAGGCGCTGGAGCCGTCGGAACTGATCCTGCCCGCACCCGACGCGACCCTCGCGGAGGTGCGGGAGATGCTGCGCGACGACGGACTGATCCCGGGCTGACCCGGGAACCCCCAGCCTCCCCAGCCCTCACTCCCCCAGACCCCCAGCCTCCCCAGCCCTCACTCCCCAGACCCCCAGCCTCCCCAGCCCTCACTCCCCCGGCCCTCACTCACCCAGCCCCCAGCCCCTCAGCCCCCAGAACCCGATCCCCCCGGAACCGACCCCAGGCTCGGCCCGGGTCACCCCGGCCGGGCCGGCTCCTTCCGGGGATCCGGGGCCCCGCCGATCCAGTCGTGCAGCTTGCGCCGCGGCACCACCCAGCGCTTGTCGTGCCGGTACGCCCGCAGGCCCGCCTTCGCACGGGCCCGCGGGCGTTTCGCGTAGAACCGCTTCGCGTACGGGGAGCCGGGCCGGGCCAGCCGGACGGCGCCGATCAGCGCGACGAACGGGACGAGCACGCCGACCAGGGCCGTGCGCGGTTTGCCCTTCCACAGGGCCACCAGAGCCAGGAAGAAGTTCGTGGCCGTGTTCATCACGACCAGGCCGCGGTTCGCCCGCTCGTGCTGGGTCAGGTCGTTGACCCCGAAGGGGAGGAAGCCGCCCAGGACCAGGGCCACCAGCGCCGCAGTGAGCACGACGATCTCCACGCTCTTGCGGCCCTGCTCGCTCCAGTAGACGTCGTCGAGGTGGAGGATCAGCGCGAACTCGTCGAGCACCAGGCCCGCCCCGAGGCCGAAGAGCATGGCGGACAGGAGCGCGCCGAAGCCGTGGTGGCCGCTGCTGATGGCACCGAAGCCGCCGATGATCACCAAGACCACGCCCGGGACGACGTGGTGGACGTGCAGCCCCCCGGGGGTGACGTTGCGGAACGGGCCCTTGCCGGCCCGGATCAGCCGCGTGATGGTGCGGGTGACCAGGAACGACGTCACGAACGACACCAGGGCGATCAGGAGCGGGAGCTTGCCCGGTTCGACGATGTTCCGATACCACCAGTGCCCCATGACCACCAGCTCCCGTTTCGGCAGATATGCGGTAATTTACCTGGCTGCCGCGTCGGCAGGGCGAACCGGTAGCGTTCCGGCCGATGACCGATTCTCCGACTCCTCCGCCTCCACCGAGTCCCCCGCCGTCACCGACTCCTCCGCCTCCACCGAGTCCCCCGCCGTCACCGACTCCCGCGCCCGCACCGGCCCCCGGTGAGCGCGCGTCGCTCGCCGACGGCCTGCGCTTCGCCTTCGGCACGCTCACCGTGCTGCCCGTCCGCCTCGCGCGCTGGGACCGCCCGGCCGCCCGTACCGGCATGCTGTGCGCCCCCCTCGCCGGGCTGGTGGTCGGCCTGGCCGCGGCGGCCGCGGGCGCGCCGCTCCTGCTGCTGGGCGCCGGGCCACTGCTGGCGGCGGTGGCGACGGTGGCGGTGCCGGCGGCGCTGACCCGGGGGCTGCACCTGGACGGGCTGGCCGATACGGCGGACGGGCTGGGCAGCGCGAAACCGGCCGCGGACGCCCTGCGGATCATGAAGGCATCGGACATCGGACCGTTCGGCGTGATCTCCCTGGTGTTCCTGCTGCTGGGCCAGGTCGCGGCGGTCGCCGAGCTGTTCCGGGACGGCTGGGCGTACGGCGCGCTCGGCGCGGCCACGGCCGCCGCCACCGCGCGGCTGGCCCTGACGCTGGCCTCGCGCACCGGCGTGGCGGCGGCGCGGCCCGAGGGGCTCGGGGCGGCGGTGGCCGGAGCGGTGCCGCGGGGTGCCGCTCTCGCGGTGGCGGGCGTCGTCCTGGTCGCGGCCGCGGCGGCCGCGGCGCCGCTCGGGGTCGCGGCCGCGGTCCGCGGGGGTGGGGCGGTGCTCGTGGGGCTGGGCGCGGGTGAGGTGCTGCTGAGGCACTGCGTGCGCCGCTTCGGGGGCGTCACCGGGGACGTCTTCGGCGCGGTCGCCGAGACCTCCGCCACCGCCGCACTGGTGGTCCTCACCCTGGGCTGACGCCCGCGTCGGGGCCCTCCGGGACCGGTCCCCTACCCCTACCTAGCCCACGGTCAGGGCGTGCGGGAGGGACGACCAGGGGTGCGTGCCGGTGCCGGGTACGGCGCAGTGGACGGCCGCGCCGCGGGAGCGGGCCAGCTGGGCCGCGGGGGCGCCGGGCGGGACGCCGTACACGAGATGGCAGAAGTGCTCGGGCGGGTGCGCCCCGGTCCACTCGGGCACCTCGGCGTCCTGGTACGCGTCCCAGGGCCCCTCGAACGTCACCAGGAGGTCGGCCAGTTCGACGTACCCGGGGTGGGGGTGCGCGCCGTGGTTGAGGACCAGGGTGCGGGCCCCGGCCGCGCGGGCCGCCACCGCGAGCCGCCGGTAGTGGGGCAGGAACTCGCCCTCGGCCGCAGCCTGGTCGAGGAACGCCCCGTCCGTGCCGTACCAGTCGCGGTAGCGCAGCAGGTCCGCCACCACGTCCCGGTGCGGCCGCCTCCCGTAGTCGGTGTCCGCGTAGCCGAGCACGGGGACGCCCGCGTCCCGCAACCGGTGGGTGACGGCCAGGAAGTGCTCGTCGGCGGCCGGTCCGGGACCGCTCGCCGGGTTGAGCACGACGGCGCGCAGCCGGTCGGCGCAGCGGACCAGGGCGGCCCAGTCCTCGGCCCGTTCGGCGGGATGCTCGTACAGCGGCACCAGCAGCATGGCGGGGGTCCTCGTTTCGACGGATCAGCGGTGGGCGGCGGAGCGGCGGTCGCGGCTCGACGGATCAGCGGTGGGCGGCGGAGCGGCGGCGCGGCTCGACGGGTCAGCGGTGGGCGGTGGCGCGGCCCAGGAGTACGCAGACCAGCGCGGCCAGTACGGCGGCCGCGCAGCCGGCCACCACCAGCTGGACCAGCCGCGGCTGCCCGGCCCCGGCGAGCAGGGCCGCGCTCTGCGCGAGGGCGGCCCCGGTGCAGACCGCGGCGGCGGGCCGGACCGCGCCGAAGGACTGCAGCAGCAGCCCGCTCCACATCACGGCGCCGAGCAGCAGCAGCGTGGCCAGCCGGACCGCGCCCAGTCCGGGCGAGCCGGGCCACAGCAGGGTGCCGGCGATCCCCAGCCCCAGCAGGACGAGCAGGTAGACGGCCAGGCATTCGAGGAGCCGGGTGGCCATCACGCGGCGGAAGCCGGCCGGTGACCGGGCGGCGCGCAGCCCGGTCAGGCTCCCGCTGCGGAAGCGGTGCAGCAGCCACTCGGCCGGGCCCATGCTCAGCGTGAGCGCCACCGCGGAGGGGGCGGCGACCGCTTCGGCGGGTCCGCCCGCGAAGACCTCGCCGAGGGCGGCGTACAGCACGAGCACGCCGGTGCCCAGGCCGAACACCCCGAACGGCACCGAGTCCCGCAGCCGCGGCCCGCGCGGCACGTGGTCCTCGTCGGTGGCGCGCAGCATCCGCCAGTGCACCGGGTCCGGGGTGGCGCGGGTCGCGGCCCAGCCCCGCACCCGGGCGGCCAGGGAGCGTACGCCCTCGGCCACCGGCAGCTCCCGGACGGCCAGCGCGCAGGCGGCGAGCAGGGAGGCCCCGAGCAGCGCGACCCGCACCGGTACGGGCAGTCCGACCGCCAGCGAGACCAGGGCGCCCGCCGCCATGGGCAGCAGGGCGAGCAGGAGCACCCGCTCGCGGCCGAGGACCAGCAGCACGGTGGCGGCGCCGACGTAGACGGCCTGTCCGGCGGCGAACGCCGTGCTGAAGGCGGAGCCGGGCGCGGCGAGCGCGGCCGCGGTGCCCAGCAGCGCGCCGGCCGGGGCGCCGGTGAGCAGGGTGCGACCGGCGGCGGCCCGGTCGCCCAGGCCCATCCAGGAGTACGCGCGGTGCGAAAGGGTCTGGTCCCAGACCCAGCCGATCAGCGCTCCGGCGAGGAGGGTGAGGGTGCCGGCGGGCAGTCCGAGCCGGTCCGGGGGGCCTTCGAGGAGCGGGGCGCCGAGCACGTACGCCAGTCCGGGCAGGGCAAAGACCACGCCGCGCAGCAGGCAGGCGGTGAGGGAGACCCGCCAGGGGTCGGCAGGGGCTCCGGCGGGTTCGGCGAAGGCGCGGGGCACCCTCTCGTACAGGTCCTCGGCGAGGGTGAAGGAGTCGGGGCGGCCGTAGGTGAGGCGGATGTGCTCGTCGGTCATGCCGTCGGACTCCAGGACCGCGGCGATCTCGTCGGGGTGCACGGCGCCGGCGACCAGGGTGTCCAGGCGGGCGGCCAGCTCCTGCATCGGGTCGGCGGCGGCGGGGCCGGAGCGGCGGGGGCGCGGGACGGCGGGCAGCGCGTCGTCCCCGGAGCGGGCTCCCGGTACGAGCCACAGGCCGCCGCTCACCACAGGCTCCCGTCGGCCGCGAGCTCGCGGGACCAGGGGTCGGCGGCGAACTCCGCGGCCACCGGGGGCAGGAGGGCGTCGAGGGGCGCGGCCCCGACGGCGGTGGCGGCGGCCCCGACAGCAGTGGCAGCGGGCCCGACGGCGGTGGCAGCGGCCCCGACGGCGGTGGCGGCGGCGCCGGGCCCGGTGCCGGCCAGTTCCCGGTAGATGTGCCGGAAGCCGTCGACGGACTGGTTGAGGGTGAACTTCTCGACCACGCGGCGGCGCGAGGCCCGGCCCAGCTCGGCCCGGCGCGCGGGGTCGCGCAGCAGCGCGAGGGTGGCCCTGGCCATGAGTTCGGGCTCGCGCGGGGGGACCACGAGGCCGGTGTCCCCCACCGCCTCCCGGACCCCGCCCACGTCGGTGGAGACGGTGGTGCGGCCGCAGGACATGGCCTCGATGATGCTGAACGGGAAGCCCTCGCTGATGCTGGAGAGCATCACCACGCTGCCGGCCGCGTAGGCCTTGGCGACCTCGCTGATGCGGCCCTCGTACGTGATGCCGTCCGTGACGCCGAGTTCGGCGGCGAGCTTCTCCAGCCGGAGTTGGTAGTCCTCGCCGCCGGCCGGCACCGGGCCGAAGAGGCGGAGGCGGAGGTCGGGCAGCTCGGTGCGCATCAGCGCGTAGGCCCGGATCAGGGTCTCCAGGTCCTTGATGGGATCGATGCGGCCGCACCAGCTGAGGGTCGGGACCTCGGGCTCGGGTCCGGCGTCGGGGAAGCGGTGCGGGTCGACGCCGTTGTAGACGGTGCGGATGCGGTCGGCGTCGGCGCCCCCGCGCTCCTCCCAGCGGCGGTTGTACTGGTTGCAGGGGGTGATGAGGTCGGCCCGCCGGTAGCCCTCGGAGTTGAGGGCCCGGTAGAAGCCGAGCATGAGGGCCTTGACCGGGTAGCGCTGGGCCTGGCTGCGGTAGCCGAGGTAGCGCTCGCGCAGGTAGATGCCGTGCTCGGTGAGGAGGAAGGGGACGCCGTCGAAGTGCTGGGCGGCGAGGGCGGGCAGGGTGGCCAGGCCGCTGCTGACGGCGTGGGCGACGCTGTCCGCGGGGATGCGCACGGCCAGCGGGCGCAGGGCGTGCTCCAGCAGGTCGTTGGCGGTGAGCGCGTCGTGGAGGGTGGGGCGGGCGGCGGCCACGGGCAGGCCGGGGCCGGTCCATACGCTCATCAGGGTGCGCAGCACCGATTCGGAGCGCAGCGCGGCCGACAGCCGCCCGGCGCGGGCGAGTTCGGCGAAGGCGTGCAGTGCGCCGCTGAACTCGTGGGCGGCGGCCGGGTCGAGGAGGGCGCGGACGAAGCGCTCGTACGTCTCGGTGAAGCGGCGGTGGGCGCGGCCGCGCAGGACGGCGTTCCGGGAGCGGCCGGGGGCGGGCCCCCACAGGGGGACGGCGGTGTGCCGGTAGACGTTGCGGGGCAGCTCCCAGGTGACGGGTTCGCGGCCGGTGCCGGTGAGGGCGGTGACGTTGAAGTCGACCTCGGGCATGCCGCGGACGAGCTGGTCGCACCAGGTGCTGACGCCGCCGTGGACGTGCGGGTAGGTGCCTTCCGTGAGCATGGTGACGTGACGCCCATGGCTCATTGCGGTGTGTCCCCCCAGGACTCGAAGGCGCCGGCGCGCCCGGTTGCGGGTGCGCCGGCGGGATGGTGCAGGCAGTGGTGCGGTGTTGGGGTCGGTTGCGGTTGGTTGCGGTTGGTTGCGGTTGCGTCAGCCGGACGGGAGGTCAGCTGGGCAGCTTCAGCGTCACGCCCGACTGCAGCAGCTCGGGGCCGGCCCACGCGGAGCGGGTGCCCGCGTAGGCGGTGCCCCAGACGGCGGTGCCGATCACCATCTGCTTGCGGGTGCCCTCGGGGGCGGTGATCGGGGCGGACACTCCGACCGGGGCCTTGACGGTGACGGTGGTGCCGATCCGGTAGGCGGTGACCTTGCCGTCGGCCAGCGCCTTGTCCCAGGCGGTGCGGCGGGCGAGTTCGACGCCCTGGTCGCGCTGGCGGAGGTTCACGATCGGGGTGTTGGCCGCGAAGGTGGCGCGGTAGGTGGTGAGGACCTCGTCGAGGACGGGGTAGAGGATGCGCTCCTCGGCCAGGTTGGACTGGTGGACGTAGTGCGGGCGCGGGTCGTTGCCGAGCACGTGCCGCAGAGCGGTGCGGGCCTCCTGCGGGACGATGTAGGTCGCGTAGCCGGTGGCCGGGTCCAGGGGCGCGGGGAGGCAGGTGGAGGTGGCGTTGTTCTCGCAGATCCCGCTGCCGCCGTCGGCCGCCGAGGTGTAGATCCAGTTGTACTCGTCGGCCATCTCGGCGGCGGTGCCGGTGTTGTAGTACACGTTCATCGGGTAGCGCGGGACGGTCTGCGCCTGCCCCACGGCCCGCTGGACGGGCTCGCGGGAGTTGTCGCTGGCGATCCAGCGGACCCCCGTGTCGGACAGCGCCCCGGCCAGGTTGGGGTTGTCGACGGGCTGCTGCGGCAGGGTCTTCAGGCCGGAGTGCTCGCCGGTGACGAGCTCGGTGCGGTCGACCGGAAGCCCCTTCTGCGCGGCCCAGTCGTTGTTGTCGCGGATCTGGCCGGCGATCTCGGAGCGGCTCACCCACTGGGTGGCACCGGCGGCGTCGGTCGAGCACTTCCACGGCACGACCGAGACGTCCTGGACGCAACCGAGGAAGGGGTGCGTGTAGGTGTGGTTGATCCAGCGGTACTGAGCCCGGTCGGCCACCAGCCGGTCGGTGAGGGCGTCGGCGGCGCCGTGCTCGGCCTTCCACTCCTCCCCCGCGCCCGCGTTGTAGACCATGTCGAGGGTGAAGCCGCGGGACTGCTGCCACTGGGCGGCGTACGCGGCGTCGGCGGCGGTCATGCGGATGTCGTTCCCGGCGTCCGCGCCACCGGCGCAGTCGATGTCCCCGGGCGTGCAGTTGAGGTCCGGGTTCCAGCGGGCGTCGGGCGCGAAGACGTCGTCGACGTGGACCGAGAAGTAGTTGCGGGACTGGCCGAGGTGGACGCCCTGGGTGAGCCAGTCGACGATGCCCCGGGCCAGCAGCCGGAACTGCCGCTGGTAGCGGTTGTACCCGAAGGTGACGACGAGTTCGGAGCGTCCGTCGTGCTCGTACGTGCCGACCATCGAGGCCCGGCCGCCCTCGACGGGGGCGTCGACGAGGCTGGTGTAGCCGGGGCGCGGCCGGCCGAGGTAGCCGTAGCTCTCCGGAATCAGGGTCGAGTTGTCCTCGAAGAGGACCTGACCCGCGAGGTAGCCGAACGGGCCGGCCCTGCCGGCGTCGGTGACGGCGGCAGGGGTGCCGTCCAGCATGCCCGCGTAGCCGCCGCTGTCGGTGTAGTCCAGTCCCACGCCCGGGTGGGCCCAGGTGTAGGCGTCGACCTGGCGGATCCCGTAGGTCGTCTCGTAGGCGGCCAGCGCCGCCGCCTCGGCGGAGCCGTCGCCGAAGGGGTTCTCGTTGGGCAGGACCACGCCCTGGTACCTGGCCCGCGGCCGCCCGTCGACGGTGTCGGCCAGGAAAGCCGCGTTGATCACCGGGCGGGCGGTGTCCCGGAGGTCGATCCGCGTGAAGGGCACCCCCGTGTCCGTCAGCTCGGCGACCAGCGCGTCCACCGAACTGCCGCCGTCGTCGACGACGAGCACTTTCAGGTCGATCCGCGGTGTGACCGCCGCCGCGGCCCCGACGGCCGCGACCGCCCCCAGGGCGGGCTGGGCCCCCGCCGTCACCGCCGGTGCGGCGACCGACACGAGCGCGGCCGCGACGCACACGGCCGCTGCCCGGTTCATCCGATTCCTCTTGACCATCGATGGCCTTCCCCCCGCAGCAGCCCGCCGCGTCCGGCCCTGGCGGGGGCCGGACGGGTGAGGCTCTGTGGAAATCGTGCAAAGGAACCCCGCGTCCCCTTGCGAGAGTGGCTCGAGTGTTGCGGACCTCGTCAGGCCTACGAGCCAAACCTGGAGCAGAGGCCACAGATGGGTGAACCTCGCGACCATTCGGTCGAACAAGCTCTCCCTTCACGTAGTGGCGTACGGACGCCCGTCCACGCGTAGGCTCTTTTCCGGCGGGCGACGGGCCGGAATACGATCGCTGAACACGGCCGGCCACCCCCACCGGCCTCACAATCGAATGGAAGCGAGACCTCACCACCGTGACTGCTCTGACTCTCAGCACTGCCGGCGCGGCGACGCTGCGCGCCGACGCCCTCGTCGTCGGTGTCGCCAAGGGCGCCAAGGGCCCGGTCGTCGCCCCGGGCGCGGAGCCCGTGGACGCGGCGTTCGACGGCAAGCTCGCCGCCGTACTCGACGCGCTGGGCGCCTCGGGCGCCGACGGCGAGGTCACCAAGCTGGCCGCCCCCGCCGGCCTCAAGGTCCCGGTCGTGATCGCCGTCGGCCTGGGCGACGCCCCGGAGGACGACGCCTCGTACGACGAGGAGATCCTGCGCAAGGCGGCCGGCTCCGCCGCCCGCGCACTGCACGGCGCCAAGAAGGCCGGCTTCGCGCTGCCCGTCGAGGACGCCTCGGCCGTCACCGCGATCGTCGAGGGCGCGCTGCTCGGCGCGTACGCCTTCACCGCCTACCAGGGCGGCGAGAAGAAGGACGGCAAGAACGGCAAGCAGCCGCTCGCCGAGATCGCCCTGCTCGGCGCCAAGCCGCGCGACAAGGAGCACAAGGCCGCGGCCGAGCGGGCCAAGATCGTCGCCGCCGAGGTGAACATCGCCCGCGACCTGGTGAACACCCCGCCGAACGACCTGAACCCCGAGGCCTTCGCCGCGGTGGCCCAGGCCACCGCCAAGGAGCTCGGCATCAAGGTCCAGGTGCTGGACGACAAGGCGCTCCTCAAGGGCGGCTACGGCGGCATCATGGGCGTCGGCCGCGGCTCGGAGGCCCCGCCGCGCCTGGTCAAGCTGGCCTACACCCACCCGAAGGCGGAGAAGCACCTGGCCTTCGTCGGCAAGGGCATCACCTACGACTCGGGCGGCATCTCCCTGAAGCCGGCCGGCCACAACGAGACGATGAAGTGCGACATGGCCGGCGCCGCCGCCGTGTTCTCCGCCGTCGTCGCCGCCGCCCGCCTGGGCCTGGAGGTCAACGTCACCGGCTGGCTCGCGCTCGCCGAGAACATGCCCTCCGGCTCCGCCACCCGCCCCGGCGACGTGCTGCGCATGTACAGCGGCAAGACCGTCGAGGTCCTCAACACCGACGCCGAGGGCCGCCTGGTCCTGGCCGACGCCCTCACCAAGGCCTCCGAGGAGAACCCGGACGCCATCGTGGACGTGGCCACCCTCACCGGCGCCATGGTGTTCGCCCTGGGCAACCGCACCTTCGGCGTGATGGCCAACGACGACGCCTTCCGCACCTCCCTGCACGAGATCGCCGAGGAGGTCGGCGAGGCCTCGTGGCCGATGCCGCTCCCCGCCGACATGCGCAAGGGCATGGACTCGTCCACCGCCGACATCGCGAACATGGGCGAGCGCATGGGCGGCGGCCTGGTCGCCGGCCTGTTCCTGAAGGAGTTCGTGGGCGAGGGCATCACCTGGGCGCACCTGGACATCGCCGGCCCGGCCTTCCACGAGGGCGCCCCGTACGGCTACACGCCCAAGGGTGGCACCGGCTCCGCCGTGCGCACCCTGGTGCGGCTGGCCGAGCGGACCGCCTCCGGCGACCTGGGCTGACCGTACGAACCCCGCAAGACCCGGTCCGTACGACCCCTCACGAGCGTACGGCCCGGACCGTACGGTGCCTCACGAGGCCGTACGACCTGGGACGACCGTACGGCCGCCGGCCCCGTCGGCGGCCGGCCGCCCGTCCCGGGTGGCGGATCTCCGCCACTGGCGCCGCTACGCCACCGGACGGGCGGTCCGCCCGTCCGGCTCGACGCCGGCTTGACGTGAGCACGGCCCCGGACCGAGAGCCGGTCCGGGGCCTGTTCACCCTCGACGAAATCCGTACCTTCCTACGCGGCGGTAACCCCGGATTCCGGCGGAACCTCCCGTCTCACACCGGGCCCGGCGTCCCGCGTTCCCTCGACAAATGCGAAGATGGGTTCTCGGCAGGACAGGGCCCCCACCACAGGGCCGAAGAAACAGCGGCCGAATACCAGCCGCCGCCCGGTCACGCACGGCCGGTGCCCGGCGCACATGCATGGAGGACGTGACGTGGCGAACGACGCCAGCACCGTTTTCGACCTAGTGATCCTCGGCGGTGGCAGTGGCGGTTACGCCGCGGCGCTGCGCGCCTCGCAGCTGGGTCTGGACGTTGCCCTGATCGAGAAGAACAAGCTCGGCGGCACCTGCCTGCACAACGGCTGCATCCCGACCAAGGCCCTGCTGCACGCCGGCGAGGTCGCGGACCAGGCCCGCGAGGCCGCCCAGTTCGGTGTCAAGGCCTCCTTCGAGGGCATCGACATCGCGGGCGTCCACAAGTACAAGGACGACGTCATCGCCGGCCTGTACAAGGGTCTGCAGGGCCTGGTGGCCTCCCGCAAGGTGACCTACATCGAGGGTGAGGGCCGCCTGTCCTCCCCGACGTCGGTCGACGTCAACGGCCAGCGCATCCAGGGCCGCCACGTCCTCCTGGCGACCGGCTCCGTGCCGCGCTCGCTGCCGGGCCTGGACATCGACGGCAACCGGATCATCTCCTCCGACCACGCGCTCGTGCTGGACCGCGTCCCGCAGTCCGCGATCATCCTGGGCGGCGGCGTCATCGGCGTCGAGTTCGCCTCGGCGTGGAAGTCCTTCGGCACCGACGTCACCGTCATCGAGGGCCTCAAGCACCTCGTCCCGGTCGAGGACGAGAACAGCTCCAAGCTGCTGGAGCGCGCCTTCCGCAAGCGCGGGATCAAGTTCAACCTCGGCACCTTCTTCGAGAAGGCCGAGTACACCGAGAACGGTGTGCGGGTCACCCTCGCCGACGGCAAGACCTTCGAGGCCGAGGTGCTGCTGGTCGCCATCGGCCGCGGCCCGGTCTCGCAGGGCCTGGGCTACGAGGAGCAGGGCGTCGCGATGGACCGCGGCTACGTCCTGGTCGACGAGTACATGCAGACCAACGTGCCGACGATCTCGGCCGTGGGCGACCTCGTCCCGACCCTCCAGCTCGCGCACGTCGGCTTCGCCGAGGGCATCCTCGTGGCCGAGCGCCTGGCCGGTCTGAAGACCGTCCCGATCGACTACGACGGTGTGCCGCGCGTCACGTACTGCCACCCCGAGGTCGCCTCCGTGGGCATCACCGAGGCCAAGGCCAAGGAGATCTACGGTGCGGACAAGGTCGTCGCCCTCAAGTACAACCTGGCGGGCAACGGCAAGAGCAAGATCCTGAAGACCGCGGGCGAGATCAAGCTCGTCCAGGTCAAGGACGGTGCCGTCGTCGGCGTCCACATGGTCGGTGACCGGATGGGCGAGCAGGTCGGCGAGGCCCAGCTGATCTACAACTGGGAGGCTCTGCCGGCCGAGGTCGCGCAGCTCATCCACGCGCACCCGACGCAGAACGAGGCGCTCGGCGAGGCCCACCTGGCCCTGGCCGGCAAGCCCCTGCACTCCCACGACTAATCCAGTCAACGGGCGCGACGACCACTACCGCACATTCGTAAGGAGCAACAGAAACCATGTCGGTTTCCGTAACCCTTCCGGCGCTCGGTGAGAGCGTCACCGAGGGCACTGTCACCCGCTGGCTGAAGGCCGAAGGCGAGCGCGTCGAGGCCGACGAGCCGCTGCTCGAGGTCTCGACCGACAAGGTCGACACCGAGATCCCGGCCCCCGCCTCCGGCATCCTGGCCTCCATCAAGGTGGCCGAGGACGAGACCGTCGAGGTCGGCGCCGAGCTGGCCATCATCGACGACGGCACCGGTGCCCCCGCTGCCACCCCGGCCCCGGCCGCCGAGCCGGTCGCGGCTCCGGCCGCCCCGGCCCCCGCCCCCGCCGCCGAGGCCCCGGCCGCTCCGGCGCCGGTCGCCGAGGCCCCCGCGGCCCCGGCTCCGGCTCCGGCCGCCTCCGGCACCGACGTCGTCCTCCCCGCCCTGGGTGAGTCCGTCACCGAGGGCACCGTCACCCGCTGGCTGAAGTCGGTCGGCGAGACGGTCGAGGCCGACGAGCCGCTGCTCGAGGTCTCGACCGACAAGGTCGACACCGAGATCCCGTCGCCGGCCTCCGGCACGCTGCTGGAGATCCTGGTCGGCGAGGACGAGACCGCCGAGGTCGGCGCCCGTCTCGCCGTCATCGGCGCCGCCGGTGCCGCCCCCGCCGCGGCTCCGGCTCCGGCCGCCCCGGCCCCGGCCGCCGCTCCGGCTCCGGCTCCGGCCGCCCCGGCCGCTCCGGCTCCGGCTCCGGTGGCCGCCCCGGCTCCCGTTGCCGCCCCGGCTCCGGTCGCCGCTCCGGCCCCGGCCGCTCCGGCTCCGGCGCCGGTCGCCGCCCCGGCTCCCGTCACCCCGGCCCCCGCCGCCGTCTCCGGCGACGAGGGCGCGTACGTGACCCCGCTGGTCCGCAAGCTGGCCTCGGAGTCCGGTGTCGACCTGGCCACGGTCACGGGCACCGGCGTCGGCGGCCGCATCCGCAAGCAGGACGTCATCGCCGCCGCGGAGGCCGCCAAGGCCGCCGCCGCCCCGGCTCCGGCCGCTGCCGCCGCTCCGGCCGCCGCGTCCAAGGCCCCGGCGCTCGCGGTGTCCGAGCTGCGCGGTCAGACCGTCAAGATGACCCGCATGCGCAAGGTCATCGGCGACAACATGATGAAGGCGCTGCACTCGCAGGCCCAGCTCTCCTCCGTGATCGAGGTGGACATCACCAAGATCATGAGGCTGCGCGGGCAGGCCAAGGACGCGTTCGCGGCCCGCGAGGGCGTGAAGCTCTCCCCGATGCCGTTCTTCGTCAAGGCCGCGGCCCAGGCGCTGAAGGCCCACGCGGTCGTCAACGCCCGGATCAACGAGGACGAGGGCACCATCACCTACTTCGACTCGGAGAACATCGGCATCGCCGTGGACTCCGAGAAGGGCCTGATGACCCCGGTCATCAAGGGTGCGGGCGACCTCAACCTGGCCGGCATCGCCAAGGCGACCGCCGACCTGGCCGGCAAGGTCCGCAGCAACAAGATCACGCCGGACGAGCTGTCGGGCGCGACCTTCACCATCA
The DNA here is from genome assembly GCF_000719335.1 of Streptomyces sp. NRRL S-87. Taxonomy (GTDB): domain Bacteria; phylum Actinomycetota; class Actinomycetes; order Streptomycetales; family Streptomycetaceae; genus Streptomyces. Next base: position 10,267 of record NZ_JOGB01000054.1, on the reverse strand, counting down.
GCAACACCGGCTCGCGCGGTGCGCTGTTCGACACCGTCATCGTGCCGCCGAACCAGGTCGCCATCCTGGGCATCGGCGCCACCGTCAAGCGTCCGGCGGTCATCGAGACCGCCGAGGGCACCGTCATCGGCGTCCGCGACATGACGTACCTGACGCTGTCCTACGACCACCGCCTGGTGGACGGCGCGGACGCCGCCCGCTACCTGACCGCCGTCAAGGCGATCCTGGAAGCCGGCGAGTTCGAGATGGAGCTCGGTCTGTAGCACCGGACCTGTAACGAGCCTCACCTGCGGCGCCCCTGCCCGGACCACCTCCGGGCGGGGGCGCCGCCGTATTGTCTACGCATCGGTACGCACGTCAGTACCCTTCGTCAGGACCCCCGCGCCACCCAGAGAGGAAATCCCGATGATCACCCCACCCGTGGTGCCCGTGGTGCACTCGCTGCGCGAGCAGATCCGTGAGCACATCGTGGAGGGGATCGTCAGCGGCCGCTGGAAGCCGGGCGAGCGCATCGTCGAGCGCCGGATCGCGGTGGAGCTGGAGGTCAGCCAGACCCCGGTGCGCGAGGCGCTGCGCGAGCTGGAGACCCTGCGGCTGATCGAGTCGGCGCCGAACAAGGGCGTACGGGTGCGCAACCTGTCGGCGGCGGACCTGGAGGAGATCTACCCGGTCCGGGCGGGCCTGGAGCAGATCGCGGCCGAGCTGGCCGCCCCCGCCCTGGCGGGCGATCCCGCGCTGCTGGACGCCCTGCTGGAGCCGCACGTGGTGGCCCTGCGGGAGGCCGACCGGATCTCCGACGGGACGGCCCAGGTGCGGCACACGGTGGCCTTCCACCGCGAGCTGGTGCGGGCGGCCGGCAACAGCGTGCTGCTGCACACCTGGGAGAGCCTGGGCATCGAGGTCTTCACCGCCCTGTCGATCCGCTGGCTCGGCACGGTCCAGAAGTCGTACGCCGAGGAGCACGAGGCCCTCGTGGAGGCCTTCCGCCGCCAGGATCCGGAGATCGGCGATCTGGTGAAGCGGCACGTGCTCGGATGTGCACCCAGCGCCTGAAATGACCGTTTCACCCCGGCTTCGAGTTGGCACTCCGTGCCCAGAATTTCGGCACGGAATGCCAACTTTTCGCAGGTTGGTCATTTTTTCGTGAGATCCCTTTGATCGATCATCGATCAGGCGTCTACAGTCGTCGACGGGCCACAACCAGGCCCGTCGGCCCTGTCCTGCCAGTCAGGGAACTTTCTTCACCCCCTCCCACGTCCGGAAGGCGGCGCACACCGATGTCCGACCCCGTAAAGCTTCCGAGCGAGCTCGACCAGCTCCCGGACCGCGACAGCGAGGAGACCGCCGAATGGGCGGCCTCACTGGACGCCGTCGCCAAGGCCGCCGGCCCGCACCGGGCCGAGTACCTGATGCGCCGCACGCTCCAGCACGCCGAAGCGGCCGGGCTCGCCCTGCCGAAGCTCCTGGAGACGGACTACGTCAACACCATCCCCACCTCCGCCGAGCCCGAGTTCCCGGGTGACGAGGAGATGGAGGCCCGCATCACCGCGTGGAACCGCTGGAACGCGGCCGCCATGGTGACCCGCGGCTCCAAGCTGGGCGTCGGCGGCCACATCGCCACCTTCGCCTCCGCAGCCTGGCTCTACGAGACCGGCTTCCAGCACTTCTTCCGCGGCAAGGAGACCGACGGGTCGGGCGACCAGCTCTACATCCAGGGCCACGCCTCCCCCGGCATCTACGCCCGCGCCTTCCTCGACGGCCGGATCTCCGAGCAGCAGCTCGACAACTTCCGGCAGGAGTCGGGCGGCAACGGCCTGCCTTCCTACCCGCACCCGCGGCGCCTGCCCTGGCTGTGGGAGTTCCCCACGGTCTCCATGGGCCTGGGCCCGCTCTCGGCGATCTACCAGGCGCGCTTCAACCGCTACCTGGAGAACCGCAGGATCAAGGACACCTCCAACTCGCACGTCTGGGCCTTCCTGGGCGACGGCGAGATGGACGAGCCCGAGTCGACCGCCGCCCTCGCGCTCGCGGCCCGCGAAGGCCTCGACAACCTGACCTTCGTCATCAACTGCAACCTGCAGCGCCTCGACGGCCCGGTGCGCGCCAACTTCCGCGTGGTCCAGGAGCTGGAAGGCGCCTTCCGCGGCGCCGGCTGGAACGTCGTCAAGACGCTCTGGGGCACCGCCTGGGACGAGCTGTTCCAGCTCGACACCACCGGCGCGCTGGTCCGCCGCCTCCGCGCGACCCCGGACGCGCAGTTCCAGACGTACGCCACCCGTGACGTGGCCTACATCCGCGAGCACTTCTTCGGCGGCGACCCGGCCCTCGTCGCCCTTGCGGGCCTGCTCTCCGACGCGAAGATCGCCGAGTGCTTCCACACCTCCCGCGGCGGCCACGAGCCCCGCAAGGTGTACGCCGCGTACAAGGCCGCCCTCGAGCACAAGGGCGCGCCGACGGTGATCCTGGCGCAGACCGTCAAGGGCTACACGCTGGGTGCCGGGTTCGAGTCGAAGAACGCGAACCACCAGATGAAGAAGCTGACCATCGACGAGTTCAAGGGCATGCGCGACCTGCTCGGACTCCCGATCCCGGACAGCGCCTTCGCCGACGGCCAGGTCCCCTACGGCCACCCGGGCGCGGACTCCCCCGAGGTCCGCTACCTCCAGGAGCGCCGCGCGGCCCTCGGCGGCCCGGCCCCGGCCCGCAAGGTCCACCACGTCGCCCTGCCGCAGCCGGCGGACAAGAACTACGCCCCGCTGCTCAAGGGCTCCGGCAAGCAGGAGATGGCCACCACGATGGCCTTCGTCCGCCTCGCCAAGGACCTGATGCGGGACAAGGAGACCGGCCGGCGCTGGGTGCCGATCGTCCCCGACGAGGCCCGTACCTTCGGTATGGAGTCGCTGTTCCCGTCGGCCGGCATCTACTCGCCGCTGGGCCAGACGTACGAGCCGGTCGACCGCGACCAGCTGATGTACTACAAGGAGGCCAAGGACGGCCAGATCCTCAACGAGGGGATCACCGAGGCCGGCGCCATGGCCGACTTCATCGCCGCCGCCACGTCGTACTCGACGCACGGCGAGACGATGATCCCGTTCTACATCTTCTACTCGATGTTCGGCTGGCAGCGGACCGGCGACCAGATGTGGCAGCTCGCCGACCAGCTCGGCAAGGGCTTCATCGTGGGCGCCACCGCCGGCCGCACCACGCTGACCGGTGAGGGCCTGCAGCACGCCGACGGCCACTCGCACCTGATCGCGGCCACCAACCCGGCCTCGCTCAACTACGACCCGGCCTTCGCGTACGAGATCGCGGTGATCGTCAAGGACGGTCTGAACCGCATGTACGGCGAGAACCCCGAGGACGTCTTCTACTACCTCACGGTCTACAACGAGCCGAAGCCGCAGCCGGCCATGCCCGAGGGTGTCGAGGAAGGCATCGTCAAGGGCCTGTACCGCTTCAACACCGCGGCCGACCTCGGCGACGCGGCCCCGGCCGCGGACGCGCCGAAGGTCCAGCTGATGGCCTCCGGTACGGCGATCCACTGGATCCTGGAGGCGCAGAAGCTCCTGGCCGCCGACTGGAACGTCTCCGCCGACGTGTGGTCCGCCACCTCGTGGGGCGAGCTGCGCCGCGAGGCGCTGGAGTGCGACGAGGCGCTGCTGCGCGGCGAGGAGCGCACCCCGTACGTCACCCGCGTGCTGGAGGGTGCTCCGGGCCCGGTGCTGGCGGTCTCCGACTGGATGCGCCAGGTACCGGACCAGATCAGCCAGTGGGTCCCGCAGGACTACACCTCGCTGGGCACGGACGGCTTCGGCCTCTCCGACACCCGCGAGGGCGCCCGCCGCCACTTCGGCGTCGACCCGCAGTCCATCGTGGTCGCCACCCTGGCCCAGCTCGCCCGCCGCGGCGAGGTCCCGGCCTCGGCGGTCAAGGAGGCGCGGGAGCGCTACGGGCTGTAGGGCCCCGCTGTGACACGGGCGGTCGCACCCCTGGGGGAGGGGTGCGGCCGCCCGCTCGTTTGCGCCGGTCGGGTCGGCGGTGGTCGGGTCGGCTGGGGGCGGGGCGGCGGGGTCGGGGCGGCGGTGGTCGGCCGGGGTCGGGGCGGCGGTGGTCGGCCGGGGTCGGGGCGGCGGTGGTCGGCCGGGGTCGGGGCGGCGGTGGTCGTCACCGCTCGGGTCAGCGGTAGTCGTCGGGGGTGCGGTCCGCGCCGCCGTGGCGGACCTCCTCGATGTAGCCCCAGGCGTCCGGACGGCTGCCGTCCACGTCGGTGAACCCGTACTCCCTGGCGAGCTCGCCGCTGGAGAGGGAGCGGCCGTTCCAGCGGTGCACCTCCGGGTCGGCCGCCAGGGACGCCACCGCCCGGGCGACGTACAGCGGTGACTCGGACACGGCGAAGTCGGGCACCTTGGCGGTGGCATCGCGCCAATTGGCCTCGGTGACGCCGAAGTGCTCCAGCATCTGCTCGGAGCGCAGCCATCCGGGGGTGAGCGAGACGGCGGTGCAGCCGGTGCCCTCGAGGTCGTGGGCGAGGTTGGCGGCCATCCGGATCGGGCCGTTCTTGGCGAGGTCGTAGAAGAAGTTCTCGCGGAAGCGCCGGTTGGTGGCGGCGGTGCCGTCGGTGATCTCCACGACCAGTCCGCCGGGGTTCCGGATCAGCAGCGGCAGGGCGTGCCAGCTGGTGATGATGTGGCTCTTCACGCCCAGTTCGAGCATCCGCAGGCCGTGGTCGAGCTCGGTCTCCCACATCTTCTTTCCGAAGACGACCAGGTGCTCGCCGCCCCACAGGTCGTTGACGAGGACGTCGAGCCGTCCCTGCTGGGTGTCGATCTGCTCGACGACGGCCCGCACCTGCTCGGGGTCGAGGTGGTCGGCGGGTACCGCGATGCCAGTGCCGCCAGCGGCCGTCACCAGCTCGGCGGTCTCCTCGATGGTCTCCGTGGTGCGGCCGACCTCGCTGGCCGCCGTGCGGGTGGTGCGGCCGGTGACGTAGACGGTGGCGCCCGCGGCGCCGAGCTGCACGGCGATGGCGCGGCCCGCTCCTCGGGTGGCCCCGGCGACGAGGGCGATCCGGCCGGCGAGGGCGGCCGTGCGCGGTGCTCCGGACGGTGTGCTGGCTTCGGTCATGCCGCGACACTGCCACGGATCGCGCGGTGGCGTGGGGCAGTCGTTGCCGTGATGCTGGACGCGTGATGGACGAGACGGAGTTCTGGGAGATCGTCGACAGCACCCGAGAGGCCGCCGAGGGCGACCCGGAGGAGCAAGCGGACCTGCTGGTCGAGCGGCTGCTGCAGCTCGACCCGGACTCCGTGCTGGACTTCGCCCGGCACTTCGAGTCCCGGTACAGCCGGGCCTACACGTGGGACTTGTGGGGCGCGGCCTGGGTGCTGCTGGACGGGGCGAGCGACGACGCCTTCGACTACTTCCGGTGCTGGCTGATCGGGCAGGGGCGGGAGGTCTTCGAGGGCGGGGTGCACGAGCCGGACCGACTGGCGGAGCTGCTGGGCGAGTTCGACGAGGAGATCGACGGGGACGGCGAGGACCTCGGGTACGCCGCCGACGAGGCGTACGAGCAGCTGACCGGCGTCGTGGCCCCGGACCTCGGCCTCCCGCAGCAGGCGGCGGAGCCGGAGGGCACACCGGTGGACTTCGAGGACGAGTCGCTCCTGGCGGACCGCTACCCACGGCTGTGGCGGAGGTTCCGGGAGGGGGGGTAGGGGGGTCGGGGGCTGCGCTGGGGCGCCTGGGTGCTGGTGGGGGTGGTGCGCTCGTGGGGTGTGTGCTGGTGGGGTGTGTGCTGGTGGGTGGGGGGCGGAAGCGGAGCCGCTGGGCGGTGGCACGGGAGGGCCACCCTGTGGTGTGTGGGTCCCCTCGGCGCTTGACAGGGGCGGCCTGCAGGCCTCCCCCACACACCACACCGGGTTGAGGAGCGGGGCGGCGGGGCCGCGGGCCCGACTCCGTCGCGGGGTTGCGATCCGGATGGGGTACGGGGTCGGGGCGGGCTCGCCCACACCGTCACCGGTAGCGGGCCGCGACCCCTGGAACACACCCATGGGAGCGGGCCCGACCCTGGAACCTCGCCAGGACCGGGCCCGACTCGCAGTCACCGCCACGGCCGACCACCCGCCACCAGCTGGGGTCGGACCGAGGGATCAGTAGTGGGTGCCGCCGTCGATGCGGATCTCGGTGCCCGTGATGAAGGCGCCGTCCTCCGAGCCGAGCATGGCGACGACGCCGGCGACGGTCTCGGGGCCGGCGAAGCCCTGGCCGATGGCCGGGGCGAGCTTGGCGAACAGGTTCCAGTCGGTGTCCTCGGGCAGGCCCGGGCCGGTGCCGCTGGTCATGTCGCTGGCGATCGAGCCGGGGGCGACGCTGACGGCGCGCAGGCCCTGCTTGCTGTACTCCGCGGCGAGCGAGTGGGTCATCGCCTGTATGCCGCCCTTGGTGGCCGCGTACGCGGACATGTAGGGGTGGGCGAACGAGGCCGAGGTCGAGCTGAAGTTGACGATGACCGGCTTGTCGCCCGCCAGGAGGGCGGGGAGGGCCTCGCGGATCATCAGGAACGTACCGGTGAGGTTCACCGAGACGATCTTGTTCCAGAGCTCCAGCGTGGTCTTGTGGGTGTGCTCGGAGCGCAGGATGCCGGCGGCGTTGACGAGGACGTCGAGCCCGCCGAGGGTCTTCGCGGCGGCGGCCACCCCCGCCCGGACGGCGGCCTCGTCGGAGATGTCGAGCACGGCGGTGGTCAGGCGCTCGGCCGTACCGTCGGCGGCGGCCCGCTCGGCGGTGGCCTTCAGGCCGGCCTCGTTGACGTCGACGGCCACGACGCGGCCGCCCTCCGCGAGGATCCGGTGCACGGTGGCCTGGCCGATGCCGGAGCCGCCGCCGGTGATGAGGACGCGCCGTCCTTCGTATCGCTGCATTGCCGTCTTCTCCACGGGGGTAAGGGGTTCGGGGTGACGCTGGGGCCGGATGCGGTGCGGGGACTCCCGGTCCCGGCCGGACCTGGCCAGCGTACGCCCGAATGGCACGCTTTGCCATCATGACAATTCACGCACTTCGCTGCCGGACTGGCGTACGCTGCGGATGTGAACTCGCCTCGCCCCTACTCCCCCGTCCCGGGCCCCGGTCAGTCGCTCACGGAGCGCCGCAAGGCGGCCACCCAGCTCGACATCGCCCGCGCCGCGTGCGCGCTGTTCGCCGAGCACGGCCCGGACGCCACCACCGCGGAGGACATCGCGCGCCGGGCGGGGGTGGCCCTGCGCACCTTCTACCGGTACTTCCGCAGCAAGCAGGACGCCGTCGCGCCGCTGCTCGCCGGCGGCGGCGACGAGTGGCGGGCGCTGCTGGCGGCGGAGGAGCCGGGGGTGGCACTCGGACCCGCCATAGAGCGGGCGGTGCGGGGCGCGCTGAGCCTGCCGGGCGGCGAGGAGGGCCTGGAGTGGACGCGCGGGCTGCTGCGCGCCGCGGAGGAGGACCCCGCGCTGCGGGCGGTGTGGTTCCGGGTGAACCAGGAGTCCGAGGACCGGCTGGTGCCGGTGCTGGGGCGGTTGGCCGGCGAGGGCGCCGACCCGCTGGACGTACGGCTCCTCGCCGCGGCCGCCACGGACGCGATCCGGGTCGCCCTGGAGGTCTGGGCCGCCACCGACGCACCCGTCGCCGGCCCCGGGTCCCCCGCCGAGACCGCGGTCCGCTGCCTGCGCACCCTGACGGCGTCGATGCCCCTGGTGACCGGGGCGTAGGCCGGCTCAGGAGTCGCGGGAGAGCAGCAGGATCGCCACGTCGTCCCCGGGGCCCTGCGTGAAGTCGATCAGGTCGTGCCAAACCGCCGCGACGAGGTCCGGCGCGTCCGAGAGGGCCGCCAGGCGCTCGTACAGCGGGTAGAAGTCCCCCTTCGTGTCCCGTGCCTCCGTCACCCCGTCGGTGTGGATGAACAGCCGGTCCCCCGGCGCCAGCACCGCCTCCGCCACGGAGGGGGTCGCCAACCCCGCGAGTCCCAGTCCCAGCGGCGGTGCCGGCTCGGCCGGCACCACCGAGACGGTGTCCGCGCGCAGCCGGAGCACCGGCGGGTGCCCGCACGACACGATGCGGACCAGGTCCTGCCCGGGCGGGAACTCCAGCAGGGCCGCAGTCGCGAACAGCTCGCCGTTCTTGATCCCGGCCGCGTCCTCCACGAGCCGCCGGTCCAGCCGTTCCGCCACGGCCGCCAGCCCGACGTCGTCCAGCGCCCCCTCCCGGAACGCCCCCAGCAGCGCCGCCACCGTGCCCACCGCGGCGAGCCCGTGGCCCTGCACGTCGCCGACGACGGCGCGCACGCCGTACGGACCGGCCCGCACGTCGAACAGGTCGCCGCCCACCAGCGTGCCCCGCTGCGCGGCCCGGTACAGACCCGTGCACCGGACGTCCCCCACCCGTTCCGGCACCGGAGGGAGCACCGCCAGCTGCGCCGCCTCGGCGACCGTGCGCACGGACACGAGCTGCGCGTCCCGCCGCCGGCGCACCCAGGCGATCACCACGCTCAGGAGCCCCACCAGCGCCACGGTCACGATGTCGGTTCCGCGGGCCTTGCCGACGCCGAGGCTGGACACGCCGAGCAGCACCAGCACGAGGCCCGCGAACACGGACGTGCCCATCGCGCCGTACGAGAAGGCCGCCACCGGCGGCAGGCCCGCCAGGAAGTAGCCGAGCTCGATGTTGGCCGGGGTGACGTGCTGGAGCAGGGACAGCACCACCAGCGCCACGGCAGGGGCGATCCGGGCCCACCGGGGCGGCGGCGCGCCCCGGAGCCAGCCGGGCTCCGCCTCCCCACGTCGGCGCGGTCTCACCCCTTCACCCTCGTACGCCCGCGCCCCGCCCGCACTCCGACCGCGCCCCGAAGCCGACCCGATCAGGCGCGCGGCCGGGGGGTGCCGGCCGGTCTGCGGGGCGCGCCGCAGGCCGGGTACGGCGCCCACGTCGTGCCGGCCACTGGGCCGTACGACGTACGACATACGAGGGGCGGCCCGGGGAGACGGGCGGGACTCAGGCACCGGCGACGTCGAGGAGGCGGCCGGCCGCATAGGTGACGCTCATCGCCAGAGCGCCGCCCGCCACGTTGCGCAACACCGCCCGCGCGGACGGCGCGCCCCCGAGCCGGGAGCTCACCTGGCCGCAGACCACCAGCGCGACGAGCACGGCCCCGAAGGTCACCGGCACCCGCTGGTCGGGACCCGGCAGCAGGATCGCGAGCAGCGGCAGCAGCGCTCCGACGGTGAAGGCCACGAAGCTGGCGAGGGCGGCGTGCCAGGGGTTCGCCAGCTCGTCCGGCTCGATCCCCAGCTCCACGCGGGCGTGCGCGCGCAGCGCGTCGCGCTCGCTGAGCTGGACGGCCGCCTCGCGCGCCACGTCCCGGCTCAGCCCCCGGGCGGCCAGCAGCCCGGTCAGCTCGTCGAGCTCGGCCTCCGGATCCTCGGCGAGCTCACGGCGCTCGGTGTCGAGTGCTGCCCGCTCGGAGTCGCGCTGCGAGCTGACCGAGACGTACTCACCGGCCGCCATCGACAGCGACCCTGCCAGCAACCCGGCGACCCCGGCGGCCAGGAGCGAGGAGCGGGACGTCGTGGTGCCCGCCACGCCCACGACGAGGCCTGCGGTGGAGATGATCCCGTCGTTGGCGCCGAGCACCCCCGCCCGTAGCCAGTTGAGCCGGGTACTCATCCCGTCGGGGTGGTGCGGCTCGCCGGATTCCGCCTCCGCCGCCCCCGCGCCGGTCGGCCTGGGTTCTGTCACCTGACTTCTCCCAGGGTGCCCGGTCCTTCAGGACGGGGATTGGGTCCTCGGCCCGGAGCCGCGAAACAGCGAAGTCCTCTGCGCATCAGTTCTGACCTGTTTTCTCTTCGTGACGACCGGCCATGCCCGGTATACGTACCGCCTTCGCCTGTCGTCCGCTGCGCGCCGACACCCGACCGGCCCACTCGACGGCCCCACTCGACCGCCCCCCTCGACCGGCCCACTCGACGGCCCCACTCGACCGCCCCCCCCCTCGACCGGCCCACTCGACGGCCCCACTCGACCGCCCCACCCGACCGGCCCACCCCACCGGCCCGGAATCCCCTCACCGATGCCGCGACGCTCTCGGTCTGCGACACCCCCCTCCCCCCGGCCGCCGAATCCTTGGCGGTGCCCGGTGGGTCCCGTGGTGTGTGGGGGAGGCGCTTGACAGGGGTGGCAGGCTGGCTCGGAGGCAGGCCCGGGCCGAGGGTGGCCGAAGGCCAGGGCGAAGCCCCAAAGCCCT
>NZ_JOGB01000053.1 GCF_000719335.1 Streptomyces sp. NRRL S-87 | reverse complement strand
CTCCCCCTCCCCCTCCCCGTCCCCGTCCCGGCGCTCCTTCCTCCGCGCCGGCGGGTCCGCCGCCCTCGCCCTGACCACCGCCGGCTGCGGATTCATGGCGAGCGGGTCCACCGGCGCGGCGGCCGAGCGGCCGATCGAGATGAAGCCCGACGGCGACCTCGTCTACTTCAACTGGGCCGACTTCGTCGACCCGGCGGTCTTCGCGGGCTTCGAGGACGAGTACAAGGTCAAGGTCATCCAGTCCAACTACGACTCGATGGAGGGCATGGCGGCCAAGCTCAACGCCGGCAACCGCTACGACGTCGTCTTCCCGAACGCCAAATGGGCGCAACGACTCGCCGCCGGCGGCCGGCTGCACCGTATCGACCACTCCCAACTGACCAACGCGGGCGCGGTGTTCGACGCGTACGACTACTTCGCCGACCCCTGGTACGACGCCAGGTCCGCGCACACCGTGCCCTTCACGATGTACAAGACCGGCATCGGCTGGCGCCGGGACCGGCTCGGCGACGAACTGACCGGCTCGTGGGACGACCTGTGGAACCCGGGGGCCCGCGGCAAGGTGTTCGTCCTCGACGACCGTGACGAGGTGCTCGGGCTCGCCGCCCTCAAGCTGGGCGTGGACCTGTGCACCGCGGATCCGGGTGAACTGCGCCGCATCACGGCCACGTTGAAGTCGCTGCGCCCGCACCTGCGCGGCTTCTCCAGCGACAGCTACAACAACCTGCTCAACGGCAACGCCCTGATGACCCAGGCGTGGAGCGGGGACATGGCCGCGATGCTGGCCCAGGCCAAGGACCCCGACGTGTTCGGGTTCGAGACCGCGAAGGAGGGCGCCCCCGTGAACTCCGACTGCTACGCCATCCCCGTCGACGCCCCCCACCCCGGCACCGCGATGCTGTTCATCGACTACATGCTGCGCCCGGAGAACGTGAAGCGGAACATCCGCTACATCGGCTACCCGATGCCCGTCGCCGGGACCGAGGACACGTACCGCTCCGTGGTCGGCCCGTTCGAGGCCTGCGTGGTGAGCACCGACGACCTGCGGGACGACCTGTTCTTCCGGGGCACGGACGGCCCGGGCGAACGGGCCCGCGACCGCGCCTGGACCGAAGTGAAGGCCGGCTGACATGGCACGACGCACACGCGCGGCACGCCCGGGCACCACGGACCCCACCCGCGCCACGGGCCCTGCCCGCCCCACCCGCACCCGCACCCGCACCCGCCTCTGGACGTGGCTGATGCTCCCCGGCACCGTCTGGATGAGCGCCTTCCTCCTCGCCTCCCTCCTGCTGGTCGCCGCGCTCTCCGTCGGCACCACCGACCCGCTCGGCAACCCCCGCTTCGGTCTCGACCCGAGCAGCCTGGCGGCCCTGGTCGACCCCGCCTACCGGGTGGTGCTGCTGCGGTCCCTCGGGTACGCGCTGCTGGCCTGCCTCGTCTGCCTGCTGGTCGCCTACCCGGTGGCGTACGCCATCGCCCTGCACGGCGGCAGGTTCAAGAACCTCCTCATCGCCGCGATCGTGGTCCCGTTCTTCGCCAACTACCTGGTGCGGATGTACGGCTGGTCGGTGGTGCTCTCCGACGACGGACCGGTGCTGCGGGCGCTGCGCGCCCTGGGCGTCGCCGGCGACGGCACCGCCATCCTGCAGACCGGTCCCGGGGTGATCGCCGGACTCGTCTACGGGTTCGTGGTCTTCATGGTCATCCCGCTCTACGCGGCGCTGGAGCGGATGGACGTCTCGCTCATCGAGGCCGGCCGCGACCTGTACGCGGGGCCGCTGCGCACGTTCCTCTTCGTCACCGTGCCGGCCACCCGGCAGGGGGCGACGGCCGGCTGCGTGCTCGTGTTCCTGCCCGCCATGGGCGACTTCGTCAGCGCCCAACTCATGGGAGGACCGGACCAGATCATGATCGGCAACCTGATCCAGGACAAGTTCTTCCAGGGCCAGGACTGGCCGCTCGGTTCGGCCCTGACGATGCTGCTGATGGCGGTGCTGTTCGTGGCCCTGCTGGGCTACCTGCGCCGGGCCCGCCGCGACGAGGCGGAGGCGGTCCGATGAACGCGGAGTCCACCACCGTACCGACGGCCCCGACCGCCGCCGCGCGTCCCGCCGCGAAGGGCGCGACCGTGCGCCGGAAGCGTCGCCGGCGGGCGGAGCGCCGGCCCCGGTTCGCGATCGCCGTCACCGTCTGCTTCTTCGCCCTGCTCTACCTGCCGATCGGGGTCGTCGCGCTGTTCTCGTTCAACGCGCAGAAGTCCCTGACCGTGTTCAAGGGGTTCAGCCTGCGGTGGTACGAGGCGTTCGCCCACGACGACCTGCTGCTGGGCTCGCTGGGCACGTCGCTGCGCATCTCGCTGGTGGCGACCGCGGGTTCGATCGTGCTCGGGGTGACGCTGGCGCTCGGGCTGGTCCGCTCGCGCAACCGGCTCGGCTCGCTGGCCGGCCTGATCATGCTGGTCCCGCTGATCACTCCGGAGATCGTGACGGGCGTCGCGGCGATGCTGCTCTTCAAGGGCGTGGCCGTACCGCTGTCCACCGCGACCGTGATGCTCTCCGAGGTCACCTTCTCCATCAGCTACGTCACGGTGATCATGCGGTCGCGCGTCGCGGCCCTCAATCCCGAGGTGGAGGAGGCCGCCATGGACCTCGGGGCCACCCGCTGGCAGGCGCTGCGGCTGGTGACCCTGCCGGCGCTGCTGCCCGGCATCCTGGCCTGCGCGGTGCTCGTGTTCGCCCTCGTCTTCGACGACTTCGTGCTCGCCTACTTCACCACGGGCGTCGACCCCCAGCCGCTCTCGGTGCGCATCTACTCGGCCATCCGGTTCGGGGTCCAGCCCACCATCAACGCCGTCGGCACGCTCATGCTGGCCGGCTCCGTGGCGCTGATCGCGCTGGCCCTCGCGATCCCGCGTCTCTTCGGCCGCCGCGGCGGCCTCGACCTGCTCTCCGGGAAGTGATCCATGACCTCCGCGCCCGTCCAGCCGCCCACCGGTCCCGCCGCACCCCGTCCCGCCGCACCCGGTCCCGAGGACCCGCCCGCCGTCCGGCTCGACCGGGTCAGCCGGCGCTACGGGGACGCGTACGCCGTCCGTGACCTCAGCCTCGACATCGCCCCCGGCGAGTTCTTCTCCCTGCTCGGCCCCTCGGGCTGCGGCAAGACCACCACCCTGCGGATGATCGGCGGCTTCGCCGATCCCACCGACGGCGCGGTGCTGCTCGGCGGCCAGGACGTCACCGGCCTGCCCCCGCACCTGCGCGACGTCAACACGGTCTTCCAGAGCTACGCGCTCTTCGACCACCTCTCGATCGCGGACAACGTGGCCTTCGGCCTCCGGCGCAAGGGCGTCGGCCGCGCCGAGATCCGCTCCCGCGTCGCGGACATGCTCGACCTGGTGCAGTTGGACGGGCTCGCCGACCGCAGGCCGCGCACCCTCTCCGGAGGTCAGCGGCAGCGCGTCGCGCTGGCCCGGGCGCTGGTCAACCGTCCCCAGGTGCTGCTGCTGGACGAGCCGTTGGCCGCGCTGGACCTGCGGCTGCGGCGGCGCATGCAGGTCGAGCTGAAGCAGATCCAGCGGGAGATCGGCATCACGTTCGTGTTCGTCACCCACGACCAGGACGAGGCGCTGACGATGTCCGACCGGGTGGCCGTCATGGAGGAGGGCCGGATCGCGCAGTGCGGTACGCCCGAGGACGTGTACGAGCGGCCGGCGAACGGCTTCGTCGCCTCCTTCATGGGCACCTCCAACCTGGTGCCGGGCGTGTTCCGGGACGGCCGGGTGCACGTCGACGGCGGACCGGTGCTGCCCGTCGGGGAGCGGCCCGACATCGCCGAGGGCGGCCGGGTGCACCTGGCGGTGCGTCCCGAGAAGATCTGGCTGTCCGACTTCGAGCCGGGCATGACCCTCGCCGACGGCGTGGTCCGCGAGACCGTCTACTCGGGCGCCACCACCACGTACCTCGTCGAGCTGGCCCCCGGGGTGAGCGTCGCGGCCCTGGAGCAGAACACCGACCGGTCCCGCCGGGAGGACCGGTGGATCGGCGGCGAGCCGGTCACGGTGGGCTGGCGGCCCGAGCACTGCCTGGTCCTGGACTGAGGGGGACGGTCACGTGGGGTACGACGTCATCGTGCTCGGGGCCGGGCTGGCCGGCCTCAGCGCCGCCCGCGACCTGGCCGCCGGCGGGGCCGACGTCCTCGTCGTCGAGGCCCGCGACCGGGTCGGCGGCCGGGTCGAGCAGACCCGGCTGCCGGACGGCCGGCTCGTCCAGCTGGGCGGCGAGGTGGTGGGCCGGGCGCACACGGCCTACCTGGAGCTGGCGGGCGAGCTGGGGCTGACCCTGGTGCCCAGCTACACCGCCGAGCCGGGGGTGATCGCCCGGGCCACGCCCGAGGCGGTCTCGACGGGAGACCGGCCGCACTGGTTCGGCCCGGGTGACGGGAGGGGCCACGAGCGGGTCACGGCGGCGTTCGTCGCCCTGGCCGGTACGGTCGACCCGGCCGACCCGTGGTCCCACCCGCGGGCCGCCGAACTCGACCGGCTCTCGGTCGGCGACTGGCTGCGGGCCGAGGGGGCGTCCCCGGCCGTGGTCCGGTTGTGGGAGGTCGGCCAACTGGGTCTGGCGAGCGGCTCGTACGAGCGGACGTCCCTGCTGTCGGCTCTGCGCAAGCACGCGGCCGTGCCGGGCGGGGAGGCGTACGGGTACGAGGACTGGGAGGGCCTGCGGGTCGCGGAGGGCTCGGCCACGGTGGCCCTGCGCACGGCGGACGGACTCGGCGCCGACCGGATCCGGCTCGGCGCCCCGGTCCGGGCGGTCGACGTGTCTCCCGCCGCCGGCTGCACGGTGGAGCTCGTGCACGGGGAGCGGCTCACCGCCGGGGCCGTGGTGTGCGCACTGCCGGTCGGACCGCTGCGCCGGGTGACCGTGCGCGGGGTGGCCGAGGAGCGGCTCGCCTCGCTGCGCCGCCAACGGCAGGCCCACGCCGCCAAGTTCGTCGCCGCGTACGAGAGACCGTTCTGGCGCGAGACGGGGTGCAGCGGCCTGTCGGAGAACGAGGGCGTGCTGGGGAGCACCTGGCCGCAGGGCGAGGGCGTCCTGTCCGCGCTGGTGCCGCCGGAGCGGTACGGCGTGCTGGCGGGAATGCCCGACGAGCTGCGCGAGGGCGAACTCCTGGGTGAGATCGCCCGGTTGTTCGGGCCCGGGGCGCTGGATCCGGTGGCGGTGTTCCTGCGCCGATGGGGCACCGACCCGTGGACGCAGGGGTACGTCACGCAGTGGGTCCCGGGGGACGTGATGGCGGTGGGGCCCCGGCACGGAACCCACGAACCGCCCTTCTACGTCTGCGGATCCGACCAGTGGGTGGCCGGATACATGGAAGGCGCGGTGCGTACGGGCCGGGCCGCCGCGAAGGAGGCGCTGCGCCGTGGCTGAACTCGATGCGGGACACCGCCCGGGCGCGGTCCCGGGGCCGGCCCCCGCACCGGCACCGGCACCGGCACCGGCACCGGCACCGGCACCGGATCCCGAACTCGCCAACCACATCGGCGGCGTCGACCGGCCCGCTGTGTCCGGGGCGTGGATGGAACTGGCCGACCCGGCCGGCGTCGGCCCGGTCCGCCGGGCCCCGCGCTCGGGACCGGCCGACGTCGCCGCCGCCTGTGCGGCGGCGGAGGCGGCCGGGGGCCCGTGGGCGGGGCGCACCCCCGCCGCGCGGCAGCGGGCCCTGTTGGACCTGGCCGACGCCCTGGAGGGGCACGCCGGCCGGCTGACCGCGGCGGAGGTCGCGGACACCGGCAAGCCGCCGCTGCTGTTCCGCACCGACGAACTGCCTGCCGTCGTGGACGTCGTACGGTTCTTCGCGGGGGCGGCACGGGGCCTGCCCGGCACGGCGGCCGCCGAGTACGCGGCCGGGCGCACCTCGCTGCTGCGCCGGGAGCCGGTCGGGGTGTGCGCGCAGATCACACCGTGGAACTACCCTCTGATGATGGCGGTGTGGAAGGTGGCGCCCGCCCTGGCGGCGGGGAACACCGTGGTGCTCAAACCCGCGGACACCACGCCGGGTTCCGCGGTGCTCCTGGCCCGGATCGCCGCCGCGCACCTGCCGCCCGGGGTGCTGAACGTGGTGTGCGGTGACCGGGACACCGGGCGCGCGCTCGTCGGCCACCCGGCGGTCCGGATGGTCGCGGTGACCGGGAGCGTGCGGGCGGGCCGGGAGATCGCGTCGGCCGCGGCCGACGACCTCAAGCGCGTCCACCTGGAGCTGGGCGGGAACGCGCCCGTGATCGTGCACGAGGACGTGGACGTGCGGGCGGTGGCGGCCGAACTGGCCGCCGTCGCGTTCTACAACGCCGGGCAGGACTGCACGGCGGCCGCGCGCCTGCTGGTGCACGACCGGGTGTACGAGGAGTTCACCGAGGCCTTCGCCACGGCCGCGGCCGCACTGCGCACCGGCCCGCCGGGCGATGCGTCGGCGGACTTCGGTCCGCTGAACAACGCGGCCCAACTGGCCTCCGTACGCGGGCTGCTCGCCCGGCTGCCCGACCGGGCGGAGGTCCTCACCGGCGGGCGGCCCCTGGACCGGCCCGGCTTCTTCCACCGCCCGACGGTGGTCGCGGGAGTGCGGCAGGAGGACGAGATCGTGCAGGAGGAGGTCTTCGGCCCGGTGGTGACGGTGCAGCCGTTCCGCAGCGAGGAGGAGGCCCTGCGGCTGGCGGACGGGGTCCGGTACGGGCTCGCGGCCAGCGTGTGGACGCGGGACCTGGACCGCGCGCTGCGGGCCACCCGGGCGCTGCGCACGGGCATCGTGTGGGTGAACACGCACGGGACGACCGTGTCGGAGATGCCGCACGGCGGCGTGCGGCACTCGGGGTACGGCAGCGACCTGTCCCTGGCCGGACTGCTGGAGTACACGCAGGTCAAGCACGTGATGCTCTGACCCCGGGCCTGACCCCGGCGGTCTGGGCCCGGCCCTCCGATCCCGGGCCTCCCACCCCGGGCCCCGGCCCCGGCGCGAGCCCTGCCGCCCGCCGTCCCGCGCCGCCCCCGCGTCCTGCGGGGGCGGCGCGGACGCACGGGCGGCGCGGGAGGGTGACGACGGCTCGTCAGTCCACGTGTACGGGCAGGGTGTCGACGCCGTAGACGATCGAGAGCCTTCGGAACTCCAGCTCGGCCGACGGCACGGCCAGCCGCAGCCCGGGGAAGCGCGCGACCAGCTGCGGGAAGGCGGCGCGCAGCTCCATCTTGCCGAGTTCGGCGCCTATGCACCGGTGGATGCCGTGGCCGAAGGCCAGGTGCGAGGGGGTGGGCGGGCGCGACGGGTCGAAGGCCTCCATGTCCTCCCCGAGGCGCGGGTCGCGGTCCGCGGCGCTGAGCGAGACGATCACGATGTCGCCGCTCGCGATCGGTACGCCGCCGACCTCGACGTCCTCGCGGGCGAAGCGCGGGAAGGCGGTCTGGACCACGGTCAGGTAGCGCAGCAGCTCCTCGACGAACGGGGCCGCGACGGCGGCCGGGTCCTCGGCCCGCTGCAGGGCGTCGAAGTGCTCGCGGTCCTGGAGCATGATGAGCGTACCGAGGGCCAGCATGCTGGCGGTGGTCTCCAGGCCCCCGGTCAGGACCCCGTCGGCGAGTCCGGCCAGCTCCTCGTCGGTGACCGCGTCACCGTGCTCGCGTATGAGCATGCCGAGCAGGCCGTCGCCCGGGTCGCGGCGCTGCGCGGCCACGACGCCGCGCAGGTACTCGAGGGACTGGGCGACGGCACCGAACGAGGCGGCGGTGCCGCCGACCACGTCGAAGCGGGCCACGGAGAACTCCTGGAACGCGTCGCGCTCCTCGTACGGTATGCCGAGCAGTTCGCAGATGACGAGGGCGGGGACGGGCATCGCGAAGTGCTCGACGAAGTCGGCCCGGCCGTCCGGGTCGGCCTGGGCCGCCTTCTCCAGCTGGGCGAGCTGCTCCTCGACGATGGCGTGGATGCGGGGCGTGAGCCGGTTCAGCCGGCGCATCGTGAACTCGGGCGTGAGCAGGCGGCGCAGCCGGGTGTGGTCCGGCGGGTCGCAGAAGCCGAGTCCTCCGGGGTTCTCGTCCGCCTCCGACGCGGCGGTGCCCACCAGGTGCCGGAAGTCGTTGCTGAACGCCCCCGCGTCGCCCAGGACCTGCTTCGCCTCCGCGTACCCCGACACCAGCCAGACCGTCGCTCCGGGTATCGGCAGCCGGCTGACCGGTTCGCGGTCGCGGAGCTCGCCGAGCGGTGCGACGGGATCGAGGCCGTCCCGGTGCAGCGGCATCAGCGCGGCGTCGGGGAGCCTCCTGAGCACGGACAGGTCGAGGCCGCCCTGCTTGCGCAGGCGCACCAGCAGGAGGCGGGTCAACCACGTTGTGGCCCAGGAGCGGAGGGACATGAGCATGAGTGGGGCTCGCATCGTCGAGATCGGAGGGTCGTGGCCGGCAAGGGCCGGTTACCGACGGGTGTAGGCGGAGCGTAGTCGGGGGGTGCGGGCTCGACCCGGCCGGGTCCACCTCCCGATCGTTCCGTTCGCCCGATCTCTTCTTTCATGCAGGTAATTCTTCGGCGCAGTCAGCGCAGCACCTCCGAAAGGGCCCGCCCGCCGACGCGCGGTGCACGCGCCGACGTGCGGTGCGCGCCCCGTCCCGGGCCCGCACGGCCGCCGGACCACCGCCGAGCCCCAGCGTTCGCACGCCCGTCGTCCGCTGCGCAGAATTGAGGGAGCCGACCGGGGCGCCGCACCCGAAGGGGGTCCGATGGCATCGCGCCTGCCGGGGGAGGAACCTGCCGCGGGAGCGGAGCGGTCGTGGAGCAGCCCGATCCGGTCCGAGGCGGGCTCGCTGCTGGAACAGGTCGCGGTCGCCGTCTTCGGCCTCGACGAAGACGACCGGGTCTGCTCGTGGGGGCCGGGCGCGCGGGAGCTCTTCGGACACCCCGCCCGCGACGTGCTGGGCCGCCCGTCGACCGTGCTCTTCCCCACCCCGGACCCCGGTGCGCCCGATCCCGGCGCCCTGCTCGCCGAGCGGGCCCGGACCCTCGGCTACTGGCGGGTCCGCATGCCCGCCCTGCACCGCGACGGCACGGTGTTCGACTGCGGCTTCCGCGGCTTCCCCGTCACCGGCACCGGCGGCTCCGACGTCATGGTGCTGGCCAGCAACGGGGTGGACCTCGACCGCGTCAAGACGAACCTGTCCTTCCTCGACTCCCTCTTCGAGAGCTGCCCCATCGGGCTGGCGATGCTCGACGAGGAGCTGCGGTACGTCCATCTCAACCAGGCCCTGGCCGACATGGACGGCGTACCGCTGGCCGAGCACTTCGGCCGGCGCGTGGACGAGGTCACCCCGGTCCACGACCGGGGCGCGTACCTGAGGATGCTGCGCCGGGTCGCGGCCGGCGGACCGCCGGTGGTCGGCGCCCTCGTCGCCGTGCGCACCGCCGGGGACGTCGAGCAGGTGCGCTCGGTCAGCTTCTTCCCGCTCAGCGGGGCCGGGGACTCCCGGCGCGGCTGCGGCGGGGTGCTGCTGGACGTCACGGACCGCGAGCGGGCCATCGTGGAGGCCGCGGCGGCGCGGCGGCGGCTCGAGCTGCTCGACCGCGCCTCGGCGCGCATCGGCACGACCCTCGACGTCCGGGTGACCGCCGGGGAGCTGGTCGGGGCGGTTGTGCCGGAGTTCTGCGACGGCTCGGTCGTGGAGCTCGTCCAGTGGGCAGACGAGGCGGTCCCGTTCGACCCGGCGCGGCCCCTGGTCACGCGCCGCATCGCCGCGCACACCGTACTGCCGCCACCCGCACCCGAGATGCTCGCCGAACTGGACACGGTGACCTATCCGCCCGCCTCCGCCATCCACGACATGCTGCGCACCGGCCGCCCGATCGCCGTGCAGGTGGACGCGGACTTCGCCGCCCGTACCGTGGTGCACAAGGAGCGGGCCGGGCGGCTCCTCCACAGCGGACTGGCGTCCCTCGTGATCGCCCCGCTCGTCGCCCGCGGCACGGTCCAGGGCATCACGATGTTCGGCCGCGGCACCGCCCGGCCCGCCTTCACCGAGGCCGACCTGCAGCTAGCGGGCGAGCTCGCCTCCCGGGCGGCGCTCTCCCTGGACAACGCCCTCCTCTACAGCCGGGTCCAGGACATCGCCCTCACGCTGCAGCGGGCCCTGCTGCCGAGCGCACCGGCCACCAGCCCGTACGTCGACGTCGCCCACCGCTACCTCCCCGGCGGCCGCGTCACCGAGGTCGGCGGCGACTGGTACGACGTGCTGTCCCTGGCCGGGGGCCGGATCGCGCTGGTCGTCGGGGACGTCATGGGCCACGGCGTGCCGGCCGCCGCGGCGATGGGGCGGCTGCACACCACGGCCAAGGCGGTCGCCCGCTACACCGAGCGGCCCGAGGAGGTACTCGCGGAGCTCGACGTGTGCGCGCGGGAGGCCGGAATCGAGCTCGCCACCTGCCTGTACCTCGTGTACGACCCGGACACGGGGCGGGCGCGCATCGGGAACGCCGGCCATCCGCCGCCGCTCGCGCGGCACCCGGACGGCTCGGTTCGCCCGCTCGGGGACGTGCTCGGCGTGCCGCTCGGCGTGGGGGGCGTACCGTTCCGGTCGACCGGGGTCGAGCTGCCCGAGGGGTCCGTCCTCGCCCTGTACACGGACGGGCTGGTCGAGGCCCGCGGCCGGGACCTCGACGTCGGGCTGGCCGGGCTGCACCGGGCGCTCTCGGAGGAGGCGGGCAGCGCGCGGGCGGGCTCGGCCGAGGGCCTGGAGGCGGCCGCCGACCGGATCCTGGCCCGCCTCCTGCCTGAAGCCCCCACCGACGACACGGTGTTGATGCTGGCCCGGGTGCACCGCACGGGCCGTGCCGGGGGCGGGGCGGCACGGGGCTGAGCGGGGCGGACCGGGGGTGGTCGGGCGCAGCGGGCGGTGGCTCGGGGGCGGCGGCGCATCGGGGACCTGGCGGTGTGTTCCGGCCGAGGGCCGGCGCAGTGGGGAGTACCGGGTCGTCGGGGTTCCGGGCATCATGCGCCTACCTCTTTCAGACGCTTCCTGCCCGTTTCGGGTCGAGGCGACGGCGGAACGTGGACACCTGTGATCGGCCCGTGTTCCCTGTTCGGGCCCCGGACCCGGGGCGCGGACGGACGACAGGAGT
This sequence comes from Streptomyces sp. NRRL S-87, assembly GCF_000719335.1. Lineage (GTDB taxonomy): Bacteria > Actinomycetota > Actinomycetes > Streptomycetales > Streptomycetaceae > Streptomyces. Next base: position 34,982 of record NZ_JOGB01000053.1, on the reverse strand, counting down.
CGGGCATGGCGAGAACCGGGCGTCCCCAGGGCGCGATGAAGGGGGCCACCAGCGCGGCCAACGAACTGGCCGCCTTCCTCCTGGAGATGACCGACGGGCTCACCGTCCGCGAGCTCGCCGGCCGGTACGGGGGCGGCCGGACGCTGTGGAGCGAGTACCGGTCGGGGGCCCGGATCGTCCCCTTCGGCCGGCTCGGCACCGTCATCAGGGACCGGGTGCGCGACGCGCGGGGCAGGGACACCGTGCTGGAGCGGGCCCGTCGACTGCACGACGCAGCACTCGCGGCGGAGGCCGCGAGTGCGCCGGAGCCCAGCGTCGACGCGGCGTTGCGGCAGGCCGAGGCCGACCTCGCGGAGTCGGCGCGGCTGGTGAAGACCCTGCTGGCGGTCATCACCGTGCTCCACGACCGGACCGGCGCCGGGCAGCCGGCCGGACCGGTCCCGGACGGCGAGGTCCCGGTGGCTCCGAACGCTCCGGACGGGGGTGCTGCGGCGGGTCATGACGCCACGGCGCCGGCGGGCCCGCACGCCGGTGTTCGTGAGGACCCGGACTCCGGCACCGGCACCGGCTCCGACGCCGGGCGGCCGGCGGAGCCGGTGCCCGTCACCGTCGATCTGGCCGCCGCCGTGGGCGAGTTGGGGTCGGCGTGTGCGGTACGGGCGGCTGCCCGCGAGGCCCTCGCCCAGGCCCATCTGCGCGCCGCCGATCACGGGCACGACGCCGGCGCCGGTCCCGAACTCACCCTGGCCCTGGTCCGGGTGGGCAGCGAACTGGAGCTGCACCGCGAGGGCGTGCGGCGGTTGCACGCCGTGGCCCGGCGCGGGATCCGTACCGGGGACCGGGGTGCGGACCCGCTCGGGGACCGGGGCGCGGACCCGCTCGGGGACCGGGCGGGGGCGGCCGGCCACGGCCCGGTTCCGGACCGGTGGGACGGGCGGCAGGTGCCGGACGGCTGGGACGAGGAGGTGCTCGAGGGGGTCGTCCTGGAGCGCATGGACCACGCACCGGCCGCGGCGCCGCCCGCCGCCGTGGGCCGCGGCGGTCCGGCCGCGGAGCTCGCCCCCGTACACCCGGGCGGCGCCGTCGCGATATCCGGCGCCGGACGGCCGGGGGCCGACCGGCGGTCGACGGCACCGGTCGCCCTGCTCGCGGTGACCGGCGCCCTCCTGCTCGTCGCGGCCGCGCTCGGCGGAGCCCTGGTGGGCGGGCTGCTCACCGGGCGGGGCCAGTCGGCCGCGCCCGTGGCGACCGGCGGACCGGGGGTCGGATCCGGCGGCCCCGCACCGGGCACGCCGCCGCCGACCGCGACGGGTCCGTCGACCGTTCCCGGCCCGACGCCGACGGCCGCCGCCCCGACGACGGGCCGCCCGACCACCGGGGCCCTGCCTCCGACCCCGGCCGCACCGCGGTCGCCGGGGCCCGTACCGCCGTCCGGCGCCTCGACCCCGCCCCGGCCCAGCGCCTCCCCCAGCGCGTCCCCGTCCCCGACGCCGAGCCCGACGGACGGCACGCCCCCGCTGCCGACGGGCCCACTGCGGCTGACCAACGCCGCGAGTGACATGTGCCTGTCGGCGCCGCGCGGGAACGACGTACCGTCGGTCGGTGTCGTGCAGAACCACTGCGGAGCCGGTGCCGAGCAGTTCTGGCAGCTCACGCTGGAGGCGACGGGCCCTTCCGGACCGGTGTACGCGGTGCGCAACCGGCACAACGGCCTGTGCCTGTCCGTCGACGCCGCGAGCACGGCGGACGACGCCGTCGTCACCCAGTTCCTCTGCGGTGACGAGGGGGGTCTGTTCCGCGACCAGTTCTGGACCTTCCGCTACAGTCCGCGGTTCCGCGCCTGGCACCTGGCCAGCCGGAACAGCGGGAAGTGCGTGACCGTCCGCTCCGGGGGCGGGGAGTCGGAGCAGGCCCGCCAGGGCGGGTGCGTCGAGGAGCCCTGGGTGCTGTGGCGCGCCTGACCGGGCTCCCGACGACGCCGGCCGGCCCCGCTCCCACCCGATGGGGGCCGGGGCGGGGCCGACCGCTCCCGCGGTCCCCCGTTCGCGGAAGGCTAGGGGAGGTTGGTCACGCAGTGGGAGGCGATGTTGTCGTTGAGGGACGTACCGGAGCCCTGGCCGGTGCCCCAGTCGAACGGCCACTGGGTGAGGTCCGCGAGGTAGACGCCGTTGTACACGCCGCGGCGGGCCTTGCTGCAGTTCAGCCCCCAGTAGACGAAGATGTCGTCGTTGGCGCCCGGGTAGCGGTTGTTCCACAGCGAGCTCGCGCGGTTCCAGCAGTCGCCCCAGTTGGCGGCGTTGCCGGTCCACCAGCCGCACAGGTTCTGGAAGTTGACGTCGTACCAGGCGTAGACGTAGCCGTTGGGGTCCGCCACCTGCGGCGCCGGCCGGGCGGCCGCCGTCGCGGTGGTGGGGACGGAGGCCGGCGCGGCGGCCGCCTCCGCGGCGAGCGGCGTGGCGAGGAGCGCGGCCGTGGCCAGGGCGGTGGCGGCGGTGAGGGTCCGTAACGAACGCATGCTGGTTCTCCTGGTGTCGGAGGTCAGGGACTGGACTGTCGTTGCATGGGGTGGTGCGGTATCGGGGGTGGTCGGTGCGGCTCGGGTTCAGCCGGCCGCGACCACCGCGCGGGCCCGGGGCAGCGCGGCCGACTGGAGCCGGTACGCGTCGGCCACGTCGGCCCGGTACTGCCGGTGCAGCCGGAGCTCGTGCGTCCGGTGCAGCCGCTCGACGGTGCCGGCCAGCCCGGAGGACCGGGCGCAGACCGCCTCGTCGACGGCCAGCGGGAGCTCGGCGCCGCGTGGCAGGGGGAACGTGTCGCGGACGGCGGCGGGACCGGCGAACGCGTGTCCCCTGTCCCGCATGCACGCCGACCAGGGCTGCAGGGCCCGGGCGTAGTCCGGGTCGGCGGCCACGCGGTCGTCGGTGAGGGCGGTCAGGGAGGTGAGGGTGGACCGGGCCCGGAACCAGCGGGCCAGGTCCCCGTACAGCCGGCGGTCCGCATCGGACTGGCAGCCGTCCGCGCTCCGCCCGAGCCGGGCGCCGTCGGGGGTACGGACGGTGGGCCCGTCCGGGCGGGCCCCGTTCGCCGCGACCAGGGCCCGGGCCCGGCGGGCGGGGTCGAGACCGCGGAAGTAGCGCTGGTTGGGGTCGTCGCGGGCCAGGCGCTCGGCGGCGCGCCGCAGGTCACCGCCGTAGCCGTGCCGCCGGGCCCAGGCGACGTCGGTGACGACCAGCGGGAAGTCCCGGGCGTCGGCGAGCGGCCGGCGCGGTACGGGCCGGTACACGAAGCCCTCGGCCCGCATGCAGTCGCGCAACAGGAGCTCGCGGGCGTCGTGCAGCAGGTCCAGCTCGGCCTCGGTCGGCGGGCGGGGCGCCGGTGCCGCGGACCGGCGGGCGGGACCCGGGCGGTCGGGGACCGGCGCGGCGGTCGCGGTGGTTCCGGCCGGTCCGGGACGGAGGACTGCCGCTCCGGTACCGAGTACGGCGAGCGACAGCACGGCCGCCGGGACCACGTTGCGCAGTCGGGACAACGCTAACCTCCAGGGTCGGGCGTACGGGGGATTCGGGGCGATCGGCCGCGACCCGAGCGACGGGGCGCGCCTGCCGGGACGCGGGGCGTGGTCCGCGGCGCGGCCGCCACGGGGACCGGGGCAACCGCGGCGTGCGGCCGCCCCAGGGGGCCGGGGCGACGGGCCGTGCACCACTCTGGGGGGCGGTCTGGGCTGACCGTCCCCGCGGGGAGCGACGGCGCAGGTCAGGGCGTCGAGGTGGCCGGACAACCCCGGTTGTCCGCGGACAACCGGGGTCGGGGGGACGGTGCGGCAGCCCGGTCACGGCGTGAGCGCGGACCGTCCGTTCCCGGCTGACGCGCGCCGCTGGGCCCCGCCAGCAGCAGGTGCCCGATAATGATCAAGGCAGCGGTGGGGTGGAGCACGGCGGTGCGACGGCCGGTGAAGGGCCGGAGCGCGGCCACGTCGAGGTTGGGGGATCGCATGGAGTCGCCGGTTGCGCCGGATGCTGTCGGGGCGAGCGAGAGCACGTTCGACTGGTTCTGCGAGGCAGTGTCCACCGATGTGATGCCCGTATCGCTCAGCACACGCCATGCGGCCGACTTCCGGGCGAGCATCACGGACCTGGATCTCGGCGTGGTGCGGCTGTCCGTAGTGGCTTGCTCACCGGTGCTTTCGCGCCGCACCTTGTCCCATGTCCGGCGCGGCGATCCCGAGCACCTGCAGCTGGCGCTCGTCACCCGAGGGTCTTTGAGGATCTCCCAGCGACGCAACGAGTCGGTGGTCGCGGGGGGACTCGTGCTGACGGACACCTCACGGCCGAGTGAGGGGGCGTGCATAGGCGGGCAGATCGAGTCGGTGGTCATGCAGATCCCCCGTCAGGCCGTGGCGTTGCGCCCCGACCGTGTGGACCGCCTCCTCGCGACGGGCTTGGCCGCAGACACGGGGTCGGGGGCAGTCCTCGCCGACTTCCTGAGGACGCTGCTCGCGTACGGCCCGGACTGCCGCTCGGAGGAGCGGCGCGGGATGGGGTCCGTCGCACTCGACCTGGCCACCGCGTTCCTCGCCCGGCAGCTCGGTGACCCCGGCCAGGCGCCCACCGAGGCCCGTGCGCAGGAGACACTGCAGCGGATCCACCGCTTCATCGAGAACAACCTCGGCGACCCGGGCCTGACTCCCCAGATGATCGCCGATCGGCACAACATGTCCCTGCGGCGCCTCTACGTCCTCTTCGGCGACCAGCCCCTGACCATCGCGGCACACATCCGCCGAAGCCGGCTGGAGCGCGCCCACACCGACCTCGCGGGCGGGGAACTGAGCGGTCAGCCCGTCCAGGCGATCGCGGCTCGCTGGGGCTTCTCGAGCGCCACCGCCTTCAGCCGGGCGTTCCGCGAGGCCTACGGGATCACCCCGACCGAACACCGTGCGCTCTCCCAGGCCGCCCCACGGCACGCAGAGGACGGAATCCCTGCACGCCACGCACACCTGCGCGCGCTGCGCCCGCCTACATTCTCGTCCGGAGACACCGCCCCAAGAGAATGAGATGTCCATGACAGACAAAACAGCCACGTTCGTTCGCCGCGCCGTAGGGACGGTTGCGGCGGGTGCGTTCGTGACCCTGTGCCTCCCCGCGCCGCCCGCGTCCGCGAGCATCGGCAGCAACTGGCAGAGGCTCAGCAACCACAACAGCGTCAAGTGCCTCGAGGTCGCCGGGTGGAGCACCGCCAACGGTGGTGCGGTCGGGCAGTGGGACTGCCATCCGGGGAACAACCAGCTGTGGTGGTTCTGGGACAAGGGCGGTGCAGGAGACCTGCTGTACAACGGCCACAGCGGCAAGTGCCTCGAGGTCGCCGACTGGAGCCGCACGAACGGTGCCGCGGTACGGCAGTGGGACTGCCACGGAGGGGCCAGCCAGCAGTGGAACTGGATGGGTACCACTGTTGACGGGACCGACTACGTGGTCCTTCAGAACGTGCACAGCGGCAAGTGCCTCGAAATCGCGGACTGGCGTACGGACGACGGCGCTCCGGCCCGCCAATGGGACTGCCACTACGGGGGAAACCAGCTGTTCTTCGCTGCCGACGCGTCGTGACACCATGCTCCGGGCCGGCGCGGCCCACGCCGGGCGGCTCGTGCCCCTGGGCGGAGGAGCCGCGCTCACGCGCACGCCCAGGGGCCTCACCGTCGGAGCCCACGGTCAGAACGTTCCGCGCGGCGGCTTGAGGCTGCTGAACGCCGCCCCGGCGACCAGGACCGCGACGCCCGCCAGGAGGGCGGGCATGCTGGTTGCCGGGTGCAGGACGACGGCCCACGGCTGCGGTCCGCGGCCGCCGCTCCGCCACCCTCCGACGGCGAGGACCAGGGGTACGGCGGTGAGGAGCGGGGCGGCGATCCGGGCGCCGGCGAGGGGGTTGAGGACGAGCGCCAGGCCGAGGTAGAAGGCGGTGTTCCGGCCGATCGCCAGGGCCACGGGGTCGGCGCCCGCGACGTGTCCGAGGACGGCCATGTTCAGGGCGAGGGTTGCGCAGGCGGCGGCGAGGGCGGTGTCGAAGCGGTGCACGGCCCGCACGGCCACCGCTTCGGTGGCGTCCCGGGCGCGGCCGGTGGAGGCGAGCCACGCCACGGCGGGGACGACGGTGATCAGCGCGGCGAGGAGGAAGCGTCCGGCCCCGCCGACCATCGCGGGTACGGGGATGCGGCTCTGTCCGAACGCCATGCCCGCGCCGACCGTCACGGCGGTGACGGCGGCGAGGGTGGGGACGTTCCGGGATGCGGCCCACCAGTTCACCGGCCCGCCCCTTCGGGGTTCAGGGCCGGCCCCTGGTCGCAGCCGGTGAGCGCCGCCCGGTTCGTCTCGTACCAGGCGCGCTGCCGGTCGGACGGCAGCGCGAGGACCTTCTCGGTGAGTCTGGCGTCGTCGGGGGAGACGCGGCCCCGGACCGGCGCCGGGGGGGCTTGTTCGGCGATGGCGGTCAGCCAGGCGGTGAGCGGTCCCCGCGCGGGAAACGCCGGGTACCTGTGGCTGGTTCGGGCGCATTCGGGGATGCGGGGAAGGAGGGTGTGGGCGAGGTTGGCGGCGATGTCCTGCTCGCGGACCTGACCGCTGCCTCCGAAGCCGGCCTGCCCGGGCTTGAGGTCCCGGTTCTGGGTGAGGGAGGAGGGCACGGGGAGCCCGGCGCCCTTCAGGCGGCCGCTGTAGGTGCGGGTGATCGCCGCGATCCGGGCGCGTCCCGGGGTCTCGGGCCACAGGCACACCTCGGGGACGCCGGCGGTGTCGCAGACCAAGGCCTCGGGGTTCCGGTCGGCGACCGGCTCGTAGTCCATGTCGATGACCAGGAGCACCGAGGCCGCGGACGCGGCGACCAGGGCGGCCAGGGGCTTCCAGCGGCCGGCCCGGGCGATCGCGAGGAGGCATGCGGTGGTGATGCCGCCGGTGAACAGGAGCGGCGCCCACACGGCCACGGGGTCGATGACCGATCCGACCGAGCAGCAGCTGTCGTACGCGCCGGCGACCAGGTGGCGGGGCCACGGGGTGTCCCAGGATCCGGGGAACGCGGTCAGGCAGAACCCGGCGACCATGGCCAACGGTGCGGCCGCAAGCTGCGGAAGTCGGCCGCCCAGGAGGTGTCCGGCCAGCGTGGCGGCCGCCATCAGCAGCGCGTACACCGCGAACATGCCCAGGTGGGAAAGGGACGGGAGCGTTCCCGCGGCCGAGACCGCGACACCGACCGCGACGAGCATCCCGGCGACGCCCATGGCCCACACCGGGACCAGCAGCGGCAGCGCGACGGCGAGCCGGCCGCGGGCAGGGGTCTGCCCGAAGACGTTGCCCCGGCGCAGGCGTGCGCCCTCCCATGCTCCGCTCGCCGCGCAGGCGGCCGCGGCGAAGGGGATCGTGTAGGAGGCGCTGCCGAGGACGGACGGCCCGTATCCGGGAACGGCGGACGAGGTGATCGCCTCCGACAGGAGCAGCAGGACGTAGCCGGCCAGGAAGACGAGCATGGTTCCGGCCGAGGAGGACCGCAGGAGAGTGGAGACGCGCATCGGTCAGATCTCCCGTCCGACGAGCTTCACGTAGGCGGCTTCGGCCTGCCGGCGTCCGCCGGTGTCGGCCGGTGCCAGGGCGTGGAAGTCGGCGGGGTCGCCCTGGAAGCAGATCTCGCCGTGGGCGAGGACGGCCACGTGCGTGTACAGGTCCGCGAGGTCCTCGGTCTGGTGTGTGGAGACGATCACCTGCACGCTGCCGGCGAGGTCGTCGACGAGCTCACGGAACACCTGGCGCTGCGTGGGGTCGAGGCCGGCGGTCGGCTCGTCCATCAGGATCAGCCCACTGCGGTGGGTCAGCGCCCCCGCGATCCCCATGCGGCGGAGCTGCCCGCCGGACACCTGGTGGCTCCTGCGGTCCGCGAGACGGGTGAGGTCGACGCGGCGCAGCGCGTCCTCGGACGCCTTCCACGCGAGGGCCTTCGGCATGCCCTTGAGCCATCCCGCATAGGCGACCTGTTCCCGTACGGTCAGCCCGGGCATGGGGGTGATCTGCTGGGGGATCCACGCCACGCGCTCGCGGTAGGCGGCCAGATGGCGGCCCTTCGCGGTGCCTCCGTCGAAGGTGACCGACCCGGCGGAGGGGGACAGGTGGGAGGCGGCGAGGGCCATCAGCGTGGACTTGCCGGCTCCGTTCGGGCCGAGGAGGACCGTGGCCCGCGCATCGATCCGGAGACTGAACTCGCTGAAAACAGGCGTCTTGCGCCCGTACCGGAACGACACACGATCAAAAACCAGAGACATGGAGGAACGCGCAATCCGCCACCCCGCTGCCGGCGGGACGGCTGTGGTCGTGGGACAGTGGACGGGCGAGGGTCCCGGTGCTGAACCCACCGGGACCCTCCCCCTACGTGGTCAGCACGCGCACTACCAGGCGACCTTCACGTAGTCGACGGAGAGGTACGAGCCGCTGGACACGTCCGTCAGCTCGAAGTAGTAGTTGCCCCGCGAGTTGGGGTCGCCGTAGTCCACCCACCCGCAGTAGTTCCTCTTGTTCCCCTTGTCGCGGTCCGGAGCGCCGTCGACGACCTTCCACAGCCGGAGGTCGGCGAACCGGAACCCGTCACCGCCGTCCGTGACGCAGTCCGCGAAGTAGATGCCGGTGTAGTCCCAGGTGTCGTTGTTGTCCCACCAGCGACGCGACTCGTTGTCCACGTGCCACGAGCCGATGCTGGACTCGAACCACCCCTCTGCGGCGTGCGCCGGAATCACCGACACCGCACCCAGGAGCGCGGCACCGGCCACCGCCCCGGCCAACGACTTCGAACCGATCTTCACTTGATACCTCTTCCATGTGTCCGGCGCCGCCCCCAGCGGACGGCACCCTCGCGGATCGGAGACCCGACCCTGATCCGGCCGGCGGCTACCAGGCGACCTTGACGTAGTCGATCTCGATGTAGTCGCCGTTCCCGACGTCCACCAGCGAGAAGTAGTAGGTGCCCGCGTCGTCCGGATCGCCGTAGTCCACCCACCCGCAGTGGTTGTCCCGGGTGCCCTTGTTGCGGTCCGGGGCGTAGGAGACGTACTTCCACAGGCGCAGTGACGCGTAGTCGTAGCCCCGGTAGTCGTCGTCCGACCGGCATCCCGCGAAGTAGATGCCGGTGTAGTCCCAGGTGTCGTTGTTGTCCGACCAGCGGCGGGACTCCGTCGGAGCCGTCCACCACTTGATTTCCGACTCGAACTGGCCTTCCGCGGTGACGCCCGCGTTCGCCGGCGTGATGCCGCCGAAGCCGAGGAGCGCAACACCTGCCAGCAGGCCGGCCGCCTTCCTGCGCCGGGTACTCATCGGTTTCCCCTTTCCCTACTCGTCGGCCCTGCGTGAGGGCGTGCGGGAGGGAGGAGACGTGGTGCGGAGCCTCCCCCCGAGGCGACCTGAACGCTAACGGGAGTACGGAGGGACAAACCGGACCCTGCACGGAACATCGAACAACGCTGCACGGATCGCGCAGTTGTCTCCGTGCCCGGAAAGGTTTAATCGGGTGTCGGCCGGCCGGCAGCAGTACGTCAAGCACCGCGACCGGGGAAAACTCCCCTGACGCCAGGCCTGGTTCCGGCCCTGACGACCGACGCCCTCTCGACAGGGCTGACGCGGTCACACACCATTCGCCCGCTGCGGGCTGAAAGTCGACCTTCACTGGTCGCATGAGGGGATATTTCCGTGCACCTGAACATCGCCACGTCCGTCCGCCGCGTGCTGAGTGCCGCCGGCGGCGCGCTGCTCATCTCGCTGGCCCTGCCCTCAGCGCCGGCCACCGCCGCCGACCTGAACGAGTGGTACTTCCTCGCCAACTGGAAGAGCGCCAAGTGCCTGGAGGTGGGCGGCTGGTCCACCGACAACGGCGCCGGCGTCGACCAGTGGGACTGCCACGACGGCGACAACCAGAGGTGGAAGGGCATCCGCTACGGCGAGGGCCGGCTCATCGTCAACGCGCACAGCGGCAAGTGCCTGGAGGTCAAGGGCTGGTCCAAGGACAACGGGGCCCAGATCGACCAGTGGGACTGCCACGGCGGCGCCAACCAGCAGTGGAAGACGGAGGTCCTGGGCGAAGGCATCCTGCTCCTGACCAACGTGAACAGCGGCAAGTGCCTGGAGATCGGCGGCTGGCGCATCGACAACGGTGCCCCTGCCACGCAGTGGGACTGCCACCGGGGCGACAACCAGGTCTGGGCCTGATCCCGTCCGACACCCCGCCCTCCAGGAGAACACCATGCGATTCGAAACAGCCAAGAACCTCCGCCGCACCCTGGGAGCGGCCGGCGGCGCCCTGCTCGCCCTCCTCGCCCTCCCCGCCTCTCCCGCGGCCGCCCTCGACATGCCCTGGGGCACCGTGGTCAACCTCAACGGCAACAAGTGCCTGGAGGTGGGCGGCTGGTCCACCGACAACGGCGCCGCCGTCAACCAGTGGGACTGCCACGGCGGCGACAACCAGTTCTGGGAGGGCACCCCCTCCGGGAGCGGCTACCTCCTCCGCAACAGGAACAGCGGCAAGTGCCTTGAAGTCAAGGGCTGGTCCAAGGACAACGGTGCCGCCATCGGCCAGTGGGACTGCCACGGAGGCGCCAACCAGCAGTGGAAGGTGCGCCAGAGCACCTCCTACACGTTCGCCCTGATCAACGTGAACAGCGGCAAGTGCCTGGAGATCGCCGGCTGGAGTTACGACAACGGCGCCCCGGCCACCCAATGGGACTGCCACTGGGGTGAGAACCAGTGGTGGGTCTGACCACACCGCCGTCCTCCAAGGAGAACACCATGCGATCCAAGCCGGCCGGGAACCTCCGCCGCACCCTGGGTGCAGCCGTGGGCGCCCTGCTCGTCTCCCTCGCCCTGCCCACCTCTCCCGCGGCCGCCGTCGACCTGTCCCAGTGGCGTTGGCTGTCCAACCTCAACAGCAGCAAGTGCCTGGAGGTGGGCGGCTGGTCCACCGACAACGGCGCCGCCGTCAACCAGTGGGACTGCCACGCCGGTGCCAACCAGTACTGGGCGGGGACCCCCTCCGGCAGCGGCTACCTCATCTACAACAAGAACAGCGGCAAGTGCCTTGAAGTCAAGGGCTGGTCCAGGGCCAACGGGGCCGCCATCGGCCAGTGGGACTGCCACGGCGGCGCCAACCAGCAGTGGATGGTGCGCTTCGAAGGCTTCAGCGACACGGCGACCCTGGTCAACGTGAACAGCGGCAAGTGCCTGGAGATGGGTGACTGGCGCACCGACAACGGCGCGCCCGCCACCCAGTGGGACTGCCACGGCGGCCTGAACCAGGACTGGTACTAGTCCACACCCGACAGCCTCAAGGAGACCACCATGCGATTCACCACGCCCAAGAACCTCCGCCGCACCCTGGGAGCCGCCGGCGGCGCCCTGCTGATCACACTGGGCCTGCCCGCCTCGCCCGCATCGGCCGCGGTCGATCTGTCCCGGTGGAACCCGTTGTCCAACCGCAACAGCAGCAAGTGCCTCGAAGTGGGCGGCTGGTCCAAGGACAACGGAGCCGGCGTCAATCAGTGGGCCTGCCACATCGGCGACAACCAGCTGTGGATGGGCGTGCCCTACGGCTCCGGCCAGCTCATCTACAACAAGAACAGCGGCAAGTGCCTGGAGGTCAAGGGCTGGTCCAAGGACAACGGCGCCGCCATCGGCCAGTGGGACTGCCACGGAGGCGCCAACCAGCAGTGGAACGTCTACGAGGTGGGCGACCAGGACATGACCTCCGTCCTCGTCAACGTGAACAGCGGCAAGTGCCTGGAGATAGGCGGCTGGTCCAAGGACAACGGCGCCCCCGCCACCCAGTGGGACTGCCACTGGGGCAAGAACCAGACCTGGTACTGACCTGCGCCACCACCGGCGCCGGATCGCCGGTACGGCGACGTCAGGGGCGGGCGGTGAGGTCGGCGACCGTTGCGGCCACGACGCCGAACAGGTCGGCCACGGTGGTCAGCGCCGCCGTCCGGAGCGCGGCCGCGGACACGACGGTGCCGTCGGGGGCGGTGAGCGGCCGGGTGGCGGTGGCCTCGGCGACGACGGTGGGGCGGAAACCGAGGTTGAAGGCCCCCTGCGCGGTGAAGGCGACGCACATGTGGGTCATGAAGCCGGCGAGCACCAGGTCCTCGCCTGCACCCAGGTCGCGCAGGGTCTTCTCCAGGTCGGTGCCGTGGAAGGCGTTGGGCACCGCCTTGACGACCACCGGCTCCCCGTCGGCCGGGGCCACCTCGGCGCTGATGGCGCCGATCTCGGCGCGGATGTCGTACGGGGTGTCCGCGCCGCCGTCGTTGACGACGTGGACGACGCGGGCCCCGGCGGCACGGGCGGCGGCCAGCAGGCGGGCCCCGGCCGCCAGGGCCTCTTCGGCGCCTTCGAGGGCCATCACGCCGGTGCGGTAGGTGTTCTGGAAGTCGATCAGGACGACGGTGCTGTCGGCGAGCCGGGGGAGGCGGTCGTCGAGGCCGATGACGTCGCGCAGCGTCTTGGACGGGGACGGGGACGGGGGCGTGGACGTGAACTCGGGCGTGGACGGGGACGAGGACGTGGACGAGGACATGGGTAGGGAACTCCTGTTCGAGTGAAGTGAAGTGAAGTGATGCGGCGGGCTCCGCCGGGCGGCCCCGGAGGGACCGCACGCCGGCGCCCGCCCGGGGCGGACGAAACGGGTACGGGAGGGGGGAAGGCCTCAGCCCGTGGTGCGGAAGCGGCGCCGGTAGGCCGCCGGGGTGGTCCCGATCTGTTTGCGCAGCGCGCGGTGCAGGGTCTCCACCGAGCCCAGCCCGCTGTCCGCGGCCACCCGGTCCAGCGGCTCGTCGGTGCTCTCCAGCAGCCGGCGGACCGCCTCCACCCGGGCGGCCTCGACGTACGCCGCCGGCGTCGTGCCGGTCTCCTGGCGGAAGACCCGGGCGAAATGGCGCTCGCTCAGACACATCCGCGCCGCCAGCGCGGCCGCCGACAGGTCGTCGTCGAGGTGCTCGGCGATGAACACGCGCAGCTCGTCGATGTCCCTTCGGGCGGCCGGCGGCCGGCTCAGCGGGACCGAGAACTGGCTCTGTCCGCCCTGCCTCTTGAGGTACATGACCAGTTGCCGGGCCACGGCCAGCGCCACCTCCTCCCCCAGGTCGTCGGCGACCAGCGCCAGCGCGAGGTCCATGCAGGCGCTGATCCCGGCGCCGGTCCACACGTTGCCGGACCGTACGAAGATCGGGTCGGGGTCCACCGTCACCGCCGGGTGGTCGGCGGCCAGTTGGGCGGCGGTCGACCAGTGGGTGGTGGCCGTCCTGCCGTCCAGCAGCCCCGCGGCGGCCAGCAGGTGCGCGCCCACGCACACCGAGGCCACCCGGCGGGCCAGCGGCGCGACCCTCCCGAGCCACGCCACCACGTCCCGGTCGATCCGGGCGACCGGTCCGTCCGGGTGCACGTCCACCGCCCCCGGCACCAGCAGGGTGTCCATGACCCCGTCGACCTCGGCGAACGACAGGTCGGCGACGAGCCGCACCCCCGCCGAGGTGGTGACGGTCCCGGCCCCCGGTGCGGCCAGCAGCACCTCGTAGCCCGCCCGGCCGCCCGTCTCGCGGTCGGCCAGCGCGAACACCTCGGCCGGACCGGTGACGTCGAGGAGGTCGACATCGGGGAAGACCGCGATGACGACGCGGCGGGTGGTGGACGTGGTGGACATGCGCCCATCCTCGCCGCGCACCCCGCACGACCACAATGACGGGCTTCTGTCACATCCTGCCGCGGCGCACGTCCGGCCCGGGGCGACGGCCGGCGACAGCGGCCCCGCACCCCGGCGGGGGCACGGTCCTCCGCCGCGGGCCCGGCCCCCTGGCGGGGGCGCCGGGCGGTCGGGCACCATCGGTGTGCCCGGTCGGCACTCCGGGCCCCACCTGCACGCCCGTCCCATTCCGCACGGTGACCCGCAGGAGAGACACGCCATGAAGGTTCGCCCGGTCCTCAGCGCACTCGCCCTCGTCCTCGGCGCCCTTTTCGCCCCCGGTGTCGGCGTGCTCACGGGCGCGACGGACGCCCACGCCGCCACCAAGATCAGTCACGCCACCGCGACCTCGATGTTCCGGAGTTCGGGCATCACCTGGTCCTCGTCCGGCGGCTGCTCCGACCGCAACAACCCCACCTGTACCTCCTTCGAGCAGCTCAACCTCGCGACTGCCCAGGGCGCCCAGACCCTCAAGGGCGCGAGCGGCTGCGCCCTCAACATCACCGGCGGGACCGAGACCGGGCACGCGTCCGGCACGTACTCGCACTGGAACGGCTACAAGCTGGACTTCGCCAAGTACACGTGCATCGGCACCTACATCAAGAACACCTTCGCCTACGTCGGCCTGCGCGGCGACGGGGCACCCCAGTGGAAGTCCGGCGCCGGCAACCTGTACGCCGACGAGGGCAACCACTGGGACGTCACGTACTTCAACTGCGGCGGCTGCTGAACCCGACGTTCCCTCCCGGACGCCCACCGACCGCGCGGCGGGCGTCCGGGAGGCCGGACCGTTTAGCCCAGGGCTACATCGTTTGGCAGGGCGCGGTCGGTGGCGTGGACTTCGGGTATGAGCCGTCGACTCGTGCTGATCCTGGCCGTGACCTGCGCCGTGGCCGTGGGCAACCTCTACTTCCCGCAGGCCGTGGGCCCGCTCATCGCCACCGGCCTGGGCGTCTCCCCCGACACCGCCACCGTGGTGGTGACGGCCACCCAGATCGGCTACACGGCGGGCATGGTCTTCCTGGTGCCGCTCGGCGACCGGTTCCGGCACCGCACGCTGCTGGTCGTGCTGCTCGCCCTGGCCGGCCTGGCCCTGCTCGGCGCGGGCTGCGCCCCGTCGCTGCCGCCCCTGGTCGCGGCGAGCGTCCTGGTCGGACTCACCACGGTGGCCGCGCAGATCATCGGCCCGCTGGCGGCCGGGCTGGTGGCGCCCGAGCGCCGGGGCGCGGTGCTCGGCACGCTGTTGAGCGGCTCGACGGGCGGCATGCTGCTGGCCCGTGCGTTCAGCGGGACGCTGGGCGAGTGGCTGGGCTGGCGGGCACCCTACCTGGTGGCTGCGGCGGTCACCCTGGTACTGGCCGGGGTCATGGCGTACGCGGCGCCGGCCACCACCCCGGCCCCCGACGCCGCCCGCCTCCCGTACGTCCGCTTCCTGGCCGAACCCCTGCGCCTGCTGCGCACCGAGCCGGAGCTGCGCCGCTCCTGCCTGTACCAGGCCGCCGCGTTCGGCGGCTTCTCGGCGGCCTGGACCTGTGTGGCGCTGCTCCTGACCGGCCCCGAGTACGGGTACGGCACCTCGGCCGTCGGCGTCCTCGCCCTGGTCGGCGCCGCCACGATGCTGTGCACTCCGTACGCCGGACGCCTGGTGGACCGGTACGGCCCCGGCCCGGTGAACCTGGTGACGCTGCTCGGGATCCTCTCCGCGGCCGTGGTCCTCGCGGCCGGAGCCCTGGGCGGGACGGTCGGTCTCGTCGCCCTGACCGCGGGCATCCTGCTCCTGGACGTCGCCATGCAGTCCGGCGCGGTCGCCAACCAGTCGCGGATGTACGCCCTGCGCGCGGACGCCCGCAGCCGCCTGAACACGGCCTACATGACCTGTGCGTACTCGGGCGGCACCGTCGGCTCGTGGCTCGGCGTCCGGGCGTACGCCGCCTTCGGTTGGCCGGCCGTGTGCGCGCTGGTCGGCCTGCTCGCCGGCACCGCCCTGGTACGGCACCTGGTCCCGGCCGGACGGGACCGGGAGGCGGTCGGCGCCGGTCCGGCCGCCCCGGCGGCCGCCCCGAAGCAGGCGTCGGATGCGGCCGGGCACCGGCCGGCGTGACCGCGCACCGGGCCGACGGGGCGGCCGAGGGCCCGTCCCTCGCGGTCCAACCGCCGCGCCACCGCCGCAACTCCGTCCGCGCGGTGGAGAGTCGGCCGGGGGCGGCGTGATCTTCGCGCGCGGGGCCGGATAGGGTCGGCGCCTATCCGCCCGCACGTGATCGGGTACGGGCGGGGCAACGACCGCAGACGGGGGTTCGCGTGTCCGCCCAAGAGGAGTTCTCCGCCGCCTACGACGCCCTGCTCGCCCGCTGGCCGGACGGCACGCGCGAGCTGGACGTGCCCACGCCGTACGGCAGCACCCGCGTCCACGTCTACGGGCCGCCCGACGCGCCCCCGCTGGTCCTGCTGCACGGCGGCGGTGCCACCGGCACCGTCTGGTTCGGCAACGCCCGGGCGCTGGGGGCACGCCACCGCGTGCTGGCCGTCGACGTCCTCCGGGACGCCGGACGCAGCGTCCCGGCCGGCCGCCCGCTGGGCGGCCCCGCCGACCTGACGGCCTGGCTCGACGCCGTGCTCGACGGCCTGGGCGTCGCACGGGCGCACCTGCTGGGGCACTCGTACGGGGCCTGGCTCGCCGCCTCGTACGCCCTGCACGCGCCCGGCCGGGTGGACCGGCTCGTGCTGCTGGACCCGACGCAGTGCTTCGGGGGCTTCCGGGCCGGGTTCCTGCTGCGCTCGCTGCCGCTGCTGGCGCGGCCGACGCGGGCCCGCGCGCTGCGCTTCGTGGCACGGGAGACGGCGGGTACCCGCACCGACCCGCAGTGGCAGCGCCTGTACGCCCTGGCCGCCGAGGCCTTCGCCGGCCGGCGGCCGGTCACGGGGCGGCGGGTGGACCCGGCGGGGCTGCGGGCCCCGCTGCTGGTGCTGTTCGCCGAGCACAGCGCCGTGCACGACGCGGCGCGGATCGCCGTCCGCGCCCGGGCGGCCGTCCCGCACGCCCGGGTCGAGGTCCTGCCCGGCCTGACCCACTTCGCGCTCCCCACCGCGTTGCCCGAGCCCACGAACCGGCTGATCGCCGACTTCCTGGGCGGAGCGGGTGGCGGCCCGGCACCGAGGTGAGGTCCGGGGCCGCGGGGCTGCCGACCGGCCCCGGCCCGGCCGCCGCCGGGCAGTCGTGAGGGCACCGTCCGGACGCCGTCCCGATGCCGTCCGGATGCCGTCCGGTCCGGGGCGTGGTGTCCTGGGCGACGGGGCCCCGGCCCGCCACCGGGCGACCGGGCCGGCCCCCACGTCCGACCTCACGAGGAGGGAAAGGCCATGGCGGTCCTCGTCCACGCCGCGCTCCCCGGCATCAGCACCGACCAGTACGACGCCCTCAACGCGAAGCTCCAGGAGACACCGGAGATCTTCGAAGGCTGCGTGTCCCACACGTGCGTACCCACCGGCGAGGGCCTGGAGGTCTTCGACGTCTGGGAGACCGAGGAGCAGATGAACGCGTTCACCGAGCGCATGATGCCGCTCGCCGTCGAACTGGGCTGGCCCAGCGACCCCGAGAAGGCCGCGGTCCGGGTCTTCCCCGTCCACAACTACTGGCCCCCCAAGGGCCGGGGCTGATCGCGGCCGCCCCCGCGCGTCACACGAGCGCGGTGGCCCGGTCCTGGTCGAGCGCGGTGCCCTCCGCGTGGGCGGCCTCGTACGCCGCGTCCCCGAGGGCGGCCCTGAGCAGCGCCTCCGTCCGGGCGGCGCTCTGCCGCTCCGTGGTCACGGGCACGTGCCCGGCGGGGAGTTGGGCCTCGTAGGCACCGAGCAGCCGGGCCGCCGTGAGGGACCGGTCGGGGCCGCCGAGACCGGCGAGGGCCTCCGCGGCGGTCATGAAGTAGACCGCGGCCATCTGCGGAATGACCATCCGCAAGAGGCTGTCGTGGACCGTGCCGAGCGCGCGGCGCACCACGGCGAGGGCCTCCTCGTACCGGCCTTCGAGGTTCTCCAGCCAGGCGAGGGCGCCGAGCAGGAAACCGTCGAAGACCGCGTACGAGCCGATCGGGAACTCGCTCTGGAGGGTCTCCAGTTGGGCGCGCGCCTCGGCGTGCCGGCCGGTCCGGCCCAGGCGCACGGCGAGGAAGATGCGGGCGGCCGGCAGGGCCTCGTTGCCGAACCGCGGGGGGTCCTGCAGGATGCGCTGCAGCATCCGCTCGCCCTCCTCCTGCTCGGCGGGGCCCTGTTCGGAGAGGGTGCCGGCCAGCCGGACCTCCAGGACGGTCACCTGGGCGTGCGCGCCGAGCCGCCGCGCGTGCCGGACGGCCGCCCGGTAGTCCGCCGCGGCCAGGGCGAACTCCCCGTGCTTCTCGAGCGACTCGGCGCGGGCGGAGAGGGCCTCGGCGCACCCCCAGTCGTCGCCGAGCCGGCGGAAGAGGGCCAGGCTCTCCTCGGCGTCGCGGGCCGCGCCCTGCGCCCAGTCGGCCCGGTTGGCGAGGATGTTGGCGCGCAGCTGGAGGGCGGCCGCCAGCTCCCACGGGTGGTCGCCCGCCCGGCAGGTCTCGACGGCGGCGTCCACGTGGCGGCGCAGCAGTTCGCCGTCGCCGGTCAGCATCACGGCGTACACCCACAGGCCGCCCGGGTGGCGGCTGAGCTGCGGCAGACCGGGGCTGTAGGCGGCGAGCACGCCCTCGACCCGGGCGGGCCAGTCCTCGGTCCACCACTCGCCGCCGCCCTGGTCGCTGCGGGCGGCGAACCGGATCATCTGGACGCCGCGCCAGCCTTCGGTCCGTATCTCGCCGTGGTACGGCGGAGGCGTGTCGAGCAGCCTCTCGTACACGGGCACGGCGGGGACGACGGGCGGCGCGAACGGGTCGGGGCCGAGGGCGGCGGCCGCGTCGGACCAGTGGCGGGCCTCGGTGCGCAGGTCGTGCATCAGCCAGTACCAGGAGAGGCTGTGCACCAGGCACAGCACCTCGTCGGCCTGTCCGGCCGCGGCGGCACGGCGCAGGGCGGTGCGCAGGTTCTCGTACTCGGTGGTGAACCGGGCGTCGGCGGCACGCTGGTGGCGGCTGCGCAGCAGGGGCTCGGTGGTCCGGGCCAGTTCACGGTAGTGGACGAGGTGACGGGCCTCGGTGGCAGCCCGGTCGGGGACGTGGCCGGAAGCGGGGCCGGCTTGGGGGACGGTGGCGGCTGCGGAAGCGGTGGCGGGACCGGAGGCGGTGGCGGGACCGGAAGCGGGGGCGGGACCGGAAGCGGGGGCGGGACCGGAAGCGGGGGCGGGACCGGAAGCGGGGGCGGGACCGGAAGCGGGGGCGGCTTCGGACGTGGCCGCCGTGAGGCGCTCCGCGGCGTACTCGGCCACGGTCTCCAGCAGGCGGTAGCGCATCTGGCCGTCGTCCGCGGGGGCGACCACCACCAGGGACTTGTCGACGAGGGAGCCCACCACGTGCGGTACGTCGAAGCGGTCCCCCGGCGTGGCGCAGACGGCCTCCGCGGCGGCGAGGTCGCAGCCGCCGGCGAACACGGACAGCCGGCGCAGGACGGTGCGTTCGGGCTCGTCGAGGAGCTCCCACGACCAGTCGACGACCGCGCGCAGCGTCTGCTGGCGGGGCAGCGCGGTGCGGGCGCCGCTGGTGAGGAGGCGGAAGCGGTCGTCGAGCCGGTCGGCGATCTGGCGCGGTGAGAGCATCCGGAGCCGGGCCGCGGCGAGTTCGATGGCGAGGGGCAGGCCGTCGAGGCGGCGGCAGATCTCGGCGGCCGCGTCGGGGTCGTCGTCGGTGCGGAAGCCGGGGCGGGCGGCGGCCCCCCGGTCCTGCAGCAGGCGGAGGGCGACCGGGTCCGGCAGCGGTTCGACCGGGCGGGTGACCTCGCCCGGAACGCCGAGGGGCTCACGGCTGGTGGCCAGGACGCGCACGCCCGGACAGTGCGTGAGCAGGGCCTCGGCGAGGTCGGCGGCGGCCGCGACGAGGTGCTCGCAGTTGTCGAGCACGATCAGGAGTTCGAGCGGGGCGCAGTGGTCGATCAGCCGGGCCAGCGGGTCACCGCCGGTGCGGTCCGTCATGGCGCGCAGTTCCTCGGCGGCGGCGCCGCGCAGCTTGGTCTCGCGGGCGCCGAGGGCGCCCAGGACCGCCTCGGGCACGTCCTCGGGGGCCTCCACGGGCGCGAGTTCGACGAGCCACGTGCCGTCGCGGCCGGCACTGCGGCCGAGGGCCTCGGCCGCTTCGAGGGAAAGCCGCGTCTTGCCCGAGCCGCCGGGTCCGAGCAGCGTGACGAGCCGTGCGGCACCGAGGTCCTCGGTGACGACCCGGATGTCCTCCTCGCGCCCGACGAACGTGGTCAGGCGGGCCCGCAGGTTGCCGGCGGGGCGGGTCGGAGCGGTTGCGGACCCGGTCCGCTCCGGGCCGCCGGAGCCACCGGAGGCCCCGGCGGCGGTCTGCGCCGTCCCGGTCCCGGTCCCGGGCGCCGCGACCGCCCGGGCATCCGCCGCCGCGGCACCCGATGCGGGCACGCTCCGGGTGTCGGGTGCCGTCGCGGTTCCGGTGTCGGGCGTCCGGGTGGATCCGGGGCGGGTCGTGGGGGACGTCGGCCGCGGTGCCCGGTCGGGGGCGAGGAGTTCGCCGTGCAGCGCCCGGAGTTCCGGGCCGGGGTCCGTGCCGAGCCGGTCGGCGAGGCCGCGGCGCACGTCCTCGTACGCGACCAGGGCCTCGGCGGGCCGTCCCGCGGCCCGCAGCGCGCGGATCCGCAGGGCCTGCAGCGGCTCGTCGAACGGGTGGTCGGCGCACAGCGCGGTCAGCTCGGGCAGGGCCCGGTCCGCCTCGCCGAGCGCGAGCGCGGCGGTGATCCGGCCGCGGCGGGCATCGCGGCGCACCGCCTCCAACCGGGCCGCTTCGGCGCCCGGTTCGGGCAGGTCCGCCAGGGCGGGGCCGCGCCAGAGGGCGAGGGCCTCGTCGTAGAGCGCGGCGGCCCGGTCCGGATGCCCGGCGGCCAGCTCGGCGGCGGCCTCGCGGGCGAGCCGGTCGAGGCGGTACGCGTCCACGGCCTCCCGGTCCGCGGCGAGCCGGTAGCCCCCGGCGTCGGACAGCACGTGGTGGTGGCCGAGGGCGCGGCGGAGCCGGCCGACCAGCGCCTGGAGCGCGGCCACGGCGTCCGCGGGCTCCGCGCCGTCCCAGATCTCGGCGACCAGCGTCCCGGCGGGCACGGCCCGACCGGGCCGCAGGGCCAGCGCGGTGACGAGTGCGCGCAGCCGTGCGCCGCCGAGGGCGACCGGGCTGCCGTCGTCCCGTACCACCTGGGCACTGCCGAGAATCGCGTATCGCATCCGCCCATTGTCGCGGACGGGCCCGGGCCACCGGACGGGTGTCGCCGCCGGCGACCGACGCCCGCGGACCACCGCCCCCGCCCCCTGGGGGTGTCCTACGGACCAAGCCGGGCTCGCCGGGTCCGTAGGACACCCCGCCTCGCCGCGTCGTCCTCGGTCGCCGACGCCCCCCGGTACCGCCGGGAGGTGCCTGACCGCGTGGCTCCGCTCCTCCGCCGTGCGGTGCACGGCACCGGACCGTGCCCCCTGCTCCGGCCCGTCGTACGACACCCCCTGGTCCGGCCGGCGCGTGCGGCGGACCGCCGCGGACCGGCTCCGGTCGTCCGGCGCGGCCCCCGCGGCGTCAGAACTCGAAGGTCCAGTTGCTCAGGGCGCTGAAGACCGCGCCGATGCCGACGACCCACACCCCGGCCGTGCCGAGCAGCGCCCCGGCCGCGGCCCCGACCGCCGGGCGGCGCCCGAGTACGGTGGCGCCGGTCCAGCCGGCGGCGAGGCCGAACAGCGGCAGTCCGGCGAGCAGCACGGCGGCGTGCTCGAGTCCGACCTTCGTCTCGTGGTTGCCGGCCCAGTCGGTGCCGCTCTTGTGCTCGATCGCGTTGTTGACGGCCCACCAGAAGGCGGCGCACAGCGGCGTGAGCAGCAGCCCGGTCAGGACGACGAGGACGGGGACGGCGGAGCGGGTCCGACCGCCCGCCCCTGCGGGGGAGTTCGTCATGCGGGCATCGTGGCGCGGCCCGGCCGCGGGCCGCATCCGTACGGGTACTCAGACGGCGTCCGAACCCGCCCGGGGCGCGCCCCTCAGGCGCGGCCGGCGGTGCCGGCGGTGCCGGAGGCCCAACCCCGGCGGTGGAGGCGTTCGATCCCGTCCAGGAGGAGGTCGAGGGCGAACTCGAACTCGAACTCGAACTGGTCGTCGCAGCCCGCCCCCACCACCGAGGCACCGTCGTGGGCGCGGTCGGCGACGACGGCGGCGATGTGCGGGTACCGGGCCGCGAGTTCGGACGTCCCGGCCGCCGCGGGGTCGGTCCCGCCGCCGAGGTCGCCGGCGAGCCCGCCGCCGGGACCGGCCGCGCCGCCGGCACCGGCACCGGCACCGGTCTCCGCGCCCGGAGTCGCCCCCACCCCGGTGGGGACCAGATCCTGCGTGAAGCCCAGGACGCGACTGCCGAGGGCGTGCATGGCGTGGTGGGCGAGGTCCACGGACAGCGCCGCCGCGCAGGGTGCCGATGACGGAGTCGAGGTAGGCCAGCGCCCCGGGGGTGGGAGCGGCGCGCGAGGTGATGACCCGGGCGGCCCAGGGGTGCCGCAGCAGCACCTGACGGGCCGACAGGATCCGTTCCCGGACCGCCGCCTTCCAGGTCCCCTCCGCGGCCGGCGGGGCGATCTCGGCGAGCACCGCGTCGACCGGGCCGTCGAGGAGCTCCTCCTTGTAGGCCACGTGCTTGTAGAGCGCCATGGGTACGACGCCCAGTTCCGCGCCCTCGCCCTGTACGAGCCGGTGCTCGCGCACGCGGAGTACGTCACCGGACGCGGCCCGGACGCCCCCGTCCTGCTGGGCGCCCTCTTCGAGGTGGGCCCCGCCCTGGCGGTCGTCGGCACCGCGGTCACCCTCTTCCCCGTGGTCCGCCGCCACGGCGAGGGCCTCGCGCTCGGCTACGCGGCGCTGCGCACGCTGGAGGCGGCCGCCATCTGCGTCGGGATCGTGAGCCTGCTGGCGGTGGTGACGCTGCGCCGCGACGGGTCGGGGGCGGCCGGTCCGGACGCGGACGCGCTGCGGACGGTCGGCGGTGCCCTGGTGGCGGTGCACGACTGGACGTTCCTGCTCGGACCGAACTTCGTCCTCGGCGCCAACACGGTGCTGGCCGCCCTGCTGATGTACCGGTCGCGGCTGGTCCCGCGCCCCGTCGCAGTCCTCGGGCTGGTCGGCGGCCCGCTGATCCTCGCCTCCGCGACCGCGGTCCTGTTCGGGCCTACCCGCAGCTGTCCCCGTGGGGCTCCCTGGCCGCCGTCCCGGTCTTCGCGTGGGAACTGGCCCTGGCCGGCCACCTGATGGTCAAGGGCTTCCGCCGCCCCCCTACGGCCGCCTCCCCGGGCCCGACCCTGCCGGTCGCCGCCACGGCCGCGGCCGCGTCGACGGCCTGACCGACCCGCCACGCCCTGACGGGTGAACGCGCCGGGGCGAGGGGCCTCGCCGGGACGGGGTGGCGGGGAGCGGCTCGTATAACGGGGTGGACGTCAGGACGTCAGGACGCGAGGGAAGGCGACGGCGATGGGCAACGACCTGGGAAGTCTGCTCGGCGGACTGCTCGGCGGGCAGGGCGGCAAGGGCGGGGGTGCACTGCTGGGGGCGCTGCTCACCTCCCTCGGCGGAGCCGGTACGCACGGGGCGGGCAGCAACCCGCTGGGGGCGCTGCTGGACACTCTGAAGGAGGGCGGGTTGGGCGCACAGGCCGACTCGTGGATCGGCACGGGCGCCAACCAGGAGGTCACCGGCCCCGAGGTCGCGCAGGCGCTGCCCTACCAGGCGCTCGACCACGTGGCACAGCAGGCGGGCGTCTCCCCCGAGGAGGCCGCCGACGAACTGGCCCGCACGCTCCCCGCGGCCGTCGACAAGCTCACCCCCGAAGGGACCGTACCGGAGGGCTCGCTGGAGGAGCTGATCCGCCGTCAGAGCTGACATCCCCCGGTCCCACGGACGGGCAGGGGCGGACCGCGCCCGGGCGCCCGGCCGGGGACGGCCGACGGCAGCGGGTCGCGCCGAAAAGCGGGTGGCCGTCCGCGGACCGAAGGCCCTAGGCTCGGCCGGGTGTCCGATCATGATCTTGCGCTGCGACCCCCCGCTCCGGGGCCCGTGACGGCCGACGACCTGGCCGAGGGGGTCCGGCTGGTCGTCGCGCTGCTCCGCGCGCCCGCCGCGCTCGCCGCGGACTGGGACCGGCCCGCCGGCACCCTGGAGTGGACCTGCTGGGAGACCGCCGAGCACCTGGCCGACGACCTCTTCGCGTACGCCGCCCAGTTGGGCCCGCAGGCCCCGCACGCCGCCTCCGACGTACCGTTCGTGTACCGCAGCACCGCTCCGGGCAAGCCGGCGAACGTCGTCTTCGCCGAACGCGACGGCGGACCCGCCGGCGTGGTGCAGGTGCTCGAGGCCTGCGGCGCGCTGCACGTGGCGATGGTGCGGACGGCGACGCCGCAGGCGCGCGCCCACCACGTGTTCGGGACGGTGGACGCCGAGGGCTCGGCGGCCATGGGCCTCGTGGAGCTGTTCGTGCACGCCGAGGACCTCGCCCTGGGTCTCGGGCTCGACTGGCGGGCCCCGGCGGCGGTGTGCGCCCGCGTGCTGGCGCGGCTCTTCCCCGACGCCCCGGCCGACGCCGACCCCTGGGCCACCCTGCTGTGGGCGACCGGCCGGGGCGATCTGCCCGGGCGGGAGCGCGTGACGCGGTGGCGCTGGCAGGGCGCTCCGCGCGGGTGAGCCGCGCCCGGACCGGACCCGACCGGGCCCGTCGGCGACGGCCGGCCGCGGACGTCGACGGTGGCGCGGCGGCGCCAGGGCGGGGTCGCCGTCGGCGGCTCAGGGAGCCGGCGGTCGACAGGGCAGCGGCTCAGGGAGTCGGCGGTCGGTGGGCCGTGACGAGGTGGTAGTCGAGGATCCCCCGCTCGTAGGCCCGTAGGAAGTTCCGCGGCCAGGTGTCCGGCGCCCACAGCCGGGCCAGCCAGACGTCCCAACCCGCCCACACCTGTGGGCCGATGGACTCCGCCCGGGCGTCGGCGAGGCCGGCCGCGGTCAGCGCGCCGGTGAGGGCCGTCACGGGGCGGGCGATGTCCAGCCCGTTCGCGAAGGTGTCCAGCAGTTGGGCGAGCTCCGCGGCCCGGCCGGCCCCGTCGTCCGCGGCGAAGAAGCTGGCGACCGCGACCCGTCCGCCCGGGCGCAGCACCCGGGCCGTCTCCGCCGCGAAGGCGGTCAGGTCCGGGAAGTGCTGGGCGGCCTCGACGCTGACGACCGCGTCGAACTCGTCGTCCCCGAAGGGCATCCCCTCGGCCGCTCCCCTGACGAACCGCAGCCGCCCCGGCGCCTCCTCCAGGAGGCCGGCGTGGGCGTCGCGGGCCCGCTCCAGCTGGGCGGGGTGGATGTCCATGCCGGTGACGGCGGCCGGCCCGCGCTCGCGCAGGGCCAGGGCGCAGCCCATGCCGAGCCCGCAGCCGACCTCGAGGACGCGCTGCCCGCCGAGCGGTCCGGCGGCGTCCAGGACGTGCCGGTAGAGGTCCTGCTGGCTGCGGACGCGCTCCGCTTCGCCGAGCGGAGCCGTCAGGTCGACGGCGCTCCAGTAGCCGAAGTTGATGAACCCGCCGGCGAAGACCGGCTCCCTGCTCAGGTCCGACGGACCGTAGGTCTCCCGCACCGCGGGGCGCATGACGGGGAAGGACTCCTGGGCACCGAATGCCACGCCGTGACACCTCCGGGAACGTACGCCACCGAACCGACCGACCCAGTCTGGCACCTGCCGCGCCCCCGCCGGGGGCAGGCGGGCGCGCGTGGCCCGGTCCGCACCCCGGACGGCCGGAACCGTTCGCTCCCCGACCACCCGTGCGGGCTCCCGCCCCGGCGAACGGCCGCTCCGGGGCCCGCCGGGCGGGCGGGCGGCGAGCCGCGGCGCGGTCCCGTGCCCGAACGCCTGGACGCCCGAGCGGGAGCGGCGCCGGGATCCGCCCGCGGGCGGTCCGGCGCCGGCGGTCAGAGCTGGAGCTTGAAGCCCAGGTGGGAGCCGGTGAAACCGAGGCGCTCGTAGAAGCGGTGGGCGTCGGTGCGGGTCAGGTCCGAGGTCAGCTGCACGAGCCGGCACCCCTGCCGGCGGGACTCCTCGACGGCCCACTCGACGAGCTGGGCACCCAGACCCCGGCCGCGCTCGCTGCGGTGCACCCGCACCCCCTCGATGATCGAGCGGGTGGCGCCCTTGCGGGACAGGCCGGGGACGATGGTCAGCTGCAGCGTGCCGACGACCTCTCCCCCGCGGTCGGCGACGACCAGCAGCTGGTTCGGGTCGACGGCCAGGCGCTCGTACGCGGTCTCGTACGGCGTGAGGTCGTCGGGCGACTCGCGGGTCGCGCCGAGTTCGTCGTCCGCGAGCATGGCGACGATCTCCGGGAGGTCCTCGCGCCGGGCGGCCCGTATGGTGATCTTGGTCATGGCGCGCATGCTATCCGCACCCGCCCGCTCGCACGGGGCGTGCGCCTGGCGCGGCGGCCCCGAGACCGCCGCCCCGCCTCGCCCGGCCCGGCCCCGCCCCGCCCCGCCCCGCCCCGCAGCATCAAGCCCGCCACGCCTCTCTGAACCCGGCCCGGGCGCGGTGCAGCCGGGACTTGACCGTGCCGCCCGGCAGGTCCAGGAGCTCGCCCGCGGCCCGCTCGCCCAACCCCGCGAGCTCCCTCAGCACGAGGACCTCGCGGTGCGCCGCGGGCAGCCGGCGCAGGACGTCGTGGACGTGCACGACGAGTTCGTGGTCCTCCGGGCTGGGTACGTCGGCCGGGTCGGCGACCGGCTCGGCGCGCCGGGCCCGCCGCTGCACCCGTACGGCCTCCCGTACCGCGACGGTACGGACCCAGGCGTAGCAGGCGTCGGGGTCGGCCAGCCGGTCCAGCCCGCGGAAGAGCGCGATCAGGGTCTCCTGCACCGCGTCGGGCGTCTCGTCGAGCGCGATGGGGCGGCACACCCGTGTGATGTACGGGGTCATGAGGTCGATGAGCTCGTCCAGGGCCAGGACGTCCCCCTCCCGCGCGGCGCGCACGAGCGCACCGGCCCGGCCGAACCGGGCATCGGCCACGGGGGGTCCGGCGGCGGACCGGGCGCCGGCGCGGGGGGCCGGGACGTGCCGGTCGCGGGGCAGGGTGGGGGCTGTCGGGGTCGGCGCGGGCATCGCGGTTCTCCTCCGTCGTGTGCGGGCTTCACCCCTCAGAGGGCGCGACGGGGTGTCCGTACTCCCCCGGGACCCCGGGAAAGTCCGCCGGCGGGTCCGGCCGACCGGCTCGCGGACGGGACGGCCGAAGGGACGCCGGCACGTCCGCGGAAGATCCCGGGGAACGTCTGCCGGGTTCGGCGCCTCCTGACGTAGCGGCGAGGGGCCCACCGCCCCTTCGCGGCCGCCGCACGGCAGCCGCACCAGGCAGGAGGAGTCGCATGGACCACCGCACCACCACGACCCACGGACGACCGGCCCATGAGGGACCGTCACACGCCGGACCGACGCACGAAGGCCCCGGGCACGAAGGCCCCGGGCACGGCCCGGCGTCCGCCGATCCGGAGGCCCCCGCCGGCGACGCGGGGCCCGAGGTCCCGGCCCCCGCCGGGGCCGCGCCGCTGCCCGAGGTGCCGGGCGTCACGCACCGGTGGGTGGAGGTCGGGGACGTCACCCTGCACGTCGCCGAGGCGGGGACGGGCGATCCGCTCGTCCTCCTGCACGGCTTCCCCCAGCACTGGTACGCGTGGCGGCACCTGGTCCCCGAACTGTCCCGCGAGCACCGCCTGATCTGCGTGGACCTGCGCGGCTTCGGCTGGTCGCAGGCTCCGGCCTCGGGGTACGACACCGACACCCGCGTCGCCGACGTACTGGCGCTGCTGGACGCGCTGGGCCTGGAGCGGGTGGGCCTGATCGGGCACGAGTGGGGCGCGTGGGCGGGCTTCCGGCTGTGCCTGCGCGCGCCGGAGCGGATCAGCGCCTACCTCGCCCTGAACATGGTGCACCCCTGGCCGCTGCACCGCCGGCTGGCGCCGCAGGCCTGGCGGTACTGGTACACCTCGGTGCTGGAGTTCCCGGGCCTCGGCCGGTGGGTGCTGCGCCGCCGGCCCGGCTTCACCCGGTTCCTGCTGCGCAAGGGGTACGTCGACCGGCGCGGATGGGACCCGGCGGCGGTGGCCGAGTACCTGCGCTCCGGTGCCGAGCCGGCGCGGGCCCGGGCCGGCGAACTGCTGCACCGGGCCTACGCGTTGCGGGACGTGCCGGCGCTCCTGCGGGGCCGGGACAAGGCGGCGCGGCTGACCGTGCCGACGGTGATCCTCGCCGGGGCCGAGGACTTCGTCCTGCCGCCCGGGGTGCTGGCCGGCGGCGAGCGGTACGCGGACGACCTGCGGGTCGAGGTGGTCCCGGGAGCCGGCCACTACCTGCACGAGGAGCGGCCCGACGTGGTCGTCGCCGCGGCCCGCGCGCTGTTCGGTCAGTCCAGGTCGGCGAAGTAGACGCCGGCCCGGGCGTCGGCGAAGAGGGTGAACCGGACCTCCGTCGCCTCGTCCGCGAGGTCGATCTCGACGGGTTCGGCGGCCACGAGCACGTAGTCGCCGTACTCGTCGAAGTCACCGGGGGCGTCGGCGACGCCGATGTGGATCGGGGTGTCCGCGGGGAGCTCCGCCAGTGCTTCGCGCAGCCGGGCCGCGGTCCACACCGCGGGCCTGTGCTCAAACGTCTCTGCCATGAGCGGGAGTATCCCGGTGGCACCCGCTCCGCGCGCCGTGGCGCGCCGGGAACGCGTCCGCGGGCCGCACCCCCGGCCCCACCGCGCGGGCGGGCCGCCGGAACGTCGCGTCACGTCGACGGCGTCACGTCGCAGCCGTCACGTCGAAGCCGTCACGTCGGAGGCTGGCCCGAGCGCCGGCGTTCGGCGTGCCGGGCGACCCGGGCCCGGTTGCCGCACGAGGGCTTGCACCAGGCCTGCCGGCCGTGGCTCTGGAGGAAGTAGCGCACGCAGCGGGGCGCCTGGCAGGACCGCAGCTGTCCGCTCCGGGGGCCGGAGAGGAACGCGATCGCCGCGCGGGCCAGCTCGGCGACCACCGCGCCGGAGTCCGCGGCGTGCGCCGCGCCGACCGCCCGCCCCGACCCGCCCGGCGCCGTCGCGCCCGCCGGAACCCCCGGCCCCGCCGCCTCCGGGGCGGCGTGCACGGGTACGAGGCGCGCCTCGGGCGGCGCCTCGGCGGGCCAGCTCAACCGGGGGACGACGGGTTCCCTGGCGGCCGCCGCGTTGAGCCGGTCCAGCGCCTCCCCGAGCGGCAGCAGCCGGTGGGCGTCCGCGCGGCTCGGCGGGGCCGGCTGGACCGCGCGCGCGAACAGGGCCCGTACCGCCTGCCGCAGGGCGACGACCTCGGAGCGCAGCCGCTCGTCCGCCGCCGGTGCGGCGGCGGCGAGTTCGGGCCGGCCGGCGAGCCAGAGGGCCAGGCCCTCGACCGTGTCCAGGTCGTCGGCCACCCCGCCGTCGCCGTCGTGGCGGACCGTACCCGCCAGCTCCAGTGCCAGCCACCGCTCCACGGCCCCTCACCCCACCTCTCCCGCGGCCCTCCGGGGCCGCCCCGCTCGCTCCCGGCACCCGCCGGGCGGGCCGGCCCTTCCTTGCGGCCGCCCGGGTGATCAGTCTAGGGTCGTGATCGCTAACGGTAAACACTTGTTTTCCATTAGGGGGAGAGTTGTCTCTGCTGCTCGCTCAGATCAGCGACCTGCACCTGGACGGCACCGCACGGGCCACCGAGCGGACCGCGCGCGTCATGGACCACCTGCGGGCCCTGCCCCGACCGGTCGACGCGCTGCTGGTCACCGGCGACATCGCGGACCACGGCGCCGAGGCGGAGTACGAGGAGGCGGCCCGGCTGCTGGACGCCCCGTTCCCCGTGCTGACCTGTCCCGGCAACCACGACGCGCGGTCGGCGTACCGCAAGGCCCTGCTGGGCGAGGAGCCCGCCGGGGGGCCGGTCAACCGCGTGCACCGGATCGGCGACACCGCCGTCCTGATGGTCGACAGCACCGTGCCCGGCGAGGACCACGGCCTGCTCGACGACGAGACCGTCGCCTGGATCGACGCGACGCTCGGCGGACTCGCCCGGGGCACCCGTGCGCTGCTCGCCTTCCACCAGCCGCCGGTGCTCCTGCACCACCCGCTCCCGGACCGCTACCTGCTCGAACGGCCCGAGCGGCTGGCCGGCCTGCTCGACGGCCACCCGGCGGTGGCCGCCGTCCTGACGGGCCACGCGCACACGGCCGCCGCGTCGACCTTCGCCGGCCGCCCGCTGCTGGTCGGCCCCGCCGTCACGTGGACCCTGCGGCTGCCGTGGGAGGACGCGGGCCAAGGGGTGGCCGACCGCGAGCAGCCACCCGGCCTCGCGTACCACGTCCTGGACGAGGAGGGCCGGCTGACCACGCACTACCGCGTGGTGCCGTGAGCGCGGCGGGCGCGGACCCGTACGCGGTCGCGGGGTTCCTGGCCGCACTCCTGCCCCTGGTCGCCACGCCCGGCGCGAGCCTCGCCCTCCTGGTCCGGCACGTGTCGGAGGGCGGGCGGCGGCGGGCCGTACCGGTGGCGCTGGGGACGGTGACGGGCCTGTACGTGCACGCGGGCCTGGCCGCGGCCGGTCTGTCCGCCCTGGTGGCGAGCTCCGGCCGGGCCTTCGCGGCGGTACGGCTGGCGGGCGCCTGCTACCTGGTCGGGCTGGGCCTGTGGACCTGGTACGGCGCCACCCGCGCGGCGCACGCCGTCGGATCCGCCCGGGCCTGCGCCCAGGCGCCGGCACCCGCCCGGGCCCGGTCCCGGCACCCGCGCCTCCCGCGACCGGTGCGGGGCGGGAACTCACCTTACGCACAGGCGCTGTTGGGGAACGTCCTCAACCCCAAGGCGGCCTCGATCTACCTGACGCTGGTGCCCCAGTTCGTGGCACCCGGGCGGCCGTTCGCCGGCCAGGCGCTGGTGCTGGCCTCCGCGCACGCCGCCCTCATGGTCGCGTGGCTGGGCCTCTGGGCGGGCCTGGTGGGGCCGGCGACCGCCCTGCTGCGCCGCCCGCGCGCGAGGGTGGCCCTGGCCCGCGGCACCGCGGCCGTGCTCGTCACCCTGGGCCTGCGCACGGCCGCCGCCACCTAGGGCCGTTCCGGCGGGGCGGCCTCGGGATCGGGGGCACCGGCGTCGCGCACCTCGGAGTCGGGCACCTCGGCGACGCGCGATCGAGAGGCGGGCGCCCCCGGATGCGCAACCGACGGGTGGCGCATCCGCGGGCGCGGCGCGATGCGCCCGGCCCAGTCCCTCACATGGTCCAGCGGAGTACGGCGCCCAGGCCACCGGCGGGACCCGCGACACCCTCGGGGACCACGAGCACCTCGCAGCCGGCCGCCGCGGCCGAACGCAGCAGGGCGTCGTCCGCCCGCGCCCGCTCGGGCTTGGCGACGCCCATGGCCTTGGCCTGGCCGCGTTGCACGGCGACCTCGTCGGCCCCCGGGCCGATCCACACCTCGCGTCCGGCGTCGGCACCGCCCGGGGTGAGCAGCAGGGTGGCCGCCTGGTGGGTGCGGACGGCGTCCAGCACGGCCGGCATGCCCTCGGCCGCCTCCCCGGGGCCGGTGTCGACGGTGGACTCACGGTGCTCGCCGGGGCGGCCGCGACCGGTGCGGAACCGGTCCAGGGCGCTGTCGAGGCGGTCCCGGGCGAACTTCTCGCGGGCCTGTCGGATCTGCCGGTCCAGGACGTCCTCCGAGGTGCCGCGGGCACGGCCGCCGCCGTCGATCTCCACCGTCACCGCCCGCACCCGCTCGGGAAGCCGGTGGTGCACGGCGTGGCGCTCGCGCGCGTCGCCGGCCAGGACGATCAGCCCGGCGCCGGTCTCGGGCATCCGGCGGGCGAGCTCGGCGGCGATGATGCCGGCGGTCTCCTCCCAGGCGTTCTCCACCTTGTGCCGGTAGTGCCACTCGTGGCGGTCCTCGGGCGTGCCGCGGTGGCCGCGGTCCTGCCAGGCCCGGCCCCGGGCCTCGCCGAGGCGCCGCCGCTGCCGGTCGTCGCACAGTTCCAGGTCGGCTCCCGTGCGGTCGATGAAGGCGATCAGACAGTCCGGTTGGTCGCCCTTCAGGACGGCCAACGGCGCCACGTGCGGCAGGATCGACCAGCTCGCGTCGGTCGCTGCCGGCGGCCGGGCCAGCGGGACGTCCAGCACCACCTCGGCGCCGGCGGCGAACAGGGCCCGGCCGGGCGGGGCGCCGGAGACCGGCTCCTGCAGGAGGTGGTTCATGATCGCCCGGACCGTGTAGCCGTCCACGTCCGCG
Source organism: Streptomyces sp. NRRL S-87 (assembly GCF_000719335.1). GTDB lineage: Bacteria > Actinomycetota > Actinomycetes > Streptomycetales > Streptomycetaceae > Streptomyces. Next base: position 2,840 of record NZ_JOGB01000053.1, on the reverse strand, counting down.
TCGATCAGCTGGGAGGCGAGGGCGCGCTCGCGCAACTGCTGGATCTTCTGCGCGTCCTCGGTCGCGCGGGTGGTCTCGATGTACACGGAGGCCCAGGGGCCCTGCCGGGTGAAGAGCGGTTTCAGGAAGCCGAGATCCATGGCGTCCCCCAAGGACTGAGGGGCGGGGGAAGGCCGGTACCGGCCGTTCCGGTGCCCCGCGCCGCCGGAGTGACGGGTGCGTCGGCGCGACGGGGCGTCGGGGCGACGGGCACGTCCGCGCGGCGGCCGTGGTCATTGCGTTCGTCCTTCGATTGTGCGCCCGGCGCCTGCGGGCTGCCTCTCGCCCCGCACCCGCCCGGCGGCCCCGTCGGCGGCGGCGGACAACGTGGCCCGCGGTGCGGGGGATCCCGATCTCGACATTGCGGAGGTGACCGGTGGGCCGCGACAAGGACCTGGCCATGGACCCGGAGGCGGTCCGGAACATCACCACGGGCCTGCGCGGCGCGGTGGCCGGGCTGCGTGAGACCGGCACGGCCGGCGGCGCGTCGATGGGCGCCGGCTTCTCGTCCCTGGCGATGACCGGCATGGAGGCCGGGCACGCGGACGTGGCCGGTGCGTTCGAGGACTTCTGCGAGCGGTGGGAGTGGGGCGTACGGGCCCTGGTCCAGGACGCCGGCGTACTCGCCGCGGAACTCGGCATCGCCGCCGGAGCGCTGTGGGAGGAGGACCAGTACATCCCGGGGGCCCTGAAGGTCGGCGCCAACGCGCTGTACGGCAACCCGCACGCGAACGAGGACGACATCGAGCAGAAGTCCTGGGGCGACATCTTCTCGGCCGACGCGTACAAGCCCGACTACAGCACGGAGTCCGCCGAGAAGGCCGCCAAGGACATCGGGCGGACCTGGTCGGACACGGGCGAGAAGCTCAAGACCACGGGGCGGATCGGGTCCCTGAACGACCTCGTCGAGCAGACCGGCGGCAACTGACCGCATGACGTACGCACGGACGGGCCCGCCCGCGCTGGCCCGGGTGAGCGACCCGGAGCAGGTCGGGGCGCGGCTGCGCGGGGAGCTCGTGGACTGCTGGGTGGCCGTCACCAACGCGGGCGGGGCCGCAGGCTTCCCGTTCCCGCCGGTCTCGGCCGACGAGGTGGGTCCGGTCGCGGACGGGATCATCGGCGGACTCGCGCCCGGCCGCGGGCACCTCGTCACCGCGAGGGTCGGCGGGGAGCTCGCGGGCTGGGTGCTGCTGCGTCGCGATCCGTACCGGCTCGTCGGGCACTGGGGGACGGTGCACCACCTCCAGACCCGCCCCGCCCACCGCGGCCGCGGCATCGGCACGGCGCTCATGACCGAGCTGCGCAGGCTGGCCAGGGACGAACTCGGCCTGGAGCAACTCCGACTCGCGGCCCGCGGCGGTGAGGGGCTGGAGTCGTTCTACGGGCGCCTCGGCTGGCGCGAGGCCGGGCGCTGGCCCGCGGCGCTCCGGCTCGCCCCGGACGACACCCGGGACGAGGTCCTGATGCTCCTCGCCCCGCCCTGAGCCGCGCCCGCCGGGCAATCTCGTACTCCGAGGGGCTCCTGACTGTGCACGGAGAAACCCGCCGGCGCCCCCGCGGTGACCGACAATGCCCGCACAGGCGCGACCCGGCCGACCCAGGAGGACACCCATGCCCGCGCAGGACACGCCGACGACGCCCGGCGACCGGATCTGGCTGATCACCGGCGCCTCGTCCGGCTTCGGCCGCACGCTCGCCGAGGCCGCCCTCGCCGCCGGCGACACCGTCGTCGCGGCGGTGCGCCGCCCCGCCGCCCTCGCGGACGACGCCGCCGCACACGCCGGACGGCTGGTGCCGGTGGCCCTGGACGTCGCCGACACGGCCCGCGCCGCGGAGGTGGTCGCCGAGGTCGTCGACCGCTTCGGGCGGATCGACGTACTGGTCAACAACGCCGGCCGGGGCCTGGTCGGCGCGGTCGAGGAGACCTCGGACGCCGAACTGCGCGACCTGATGGACCTGCACTTCTTCGGCCCGGCCGCCCTGGTGCGGGCCGTGCTGCCGCACATGCGGGCGCAGAAGTCGGGTGCGGTGGTGCAGATGAGCAGCATGGGCGGGCGGTTGTCGTTCCCGGGCGTGGGCGCGTACTCGGCCACCAAGTTCGCCCTCGAAGGACTGACCGAGGCGCTGGCCGGCGAGGTCGCCGCGCACGGCATCACGTGCCTCATCGTCGAACCGGGCGCCTTCCGCACCGGCTTCGCCGGAGCCGGCGCGCTCCGGAGCACCGCCACGGTCCTGCCGGCGTACGAGGACACGGTCGGCGGCGTCCGCACGGGTCTGGCGGACTCCGACGGCACCCAGCCCGGCGACCCGGTCCGGGCCGCCGAGGCCATCCTGACCGCGCTGGACGCCGACCACACCCCGCTGCGCCTGGCGCTGGGCGACGACGCCGTGGACGCGATCCGCGCCCACGCGGACGCGGAGCGCGCGGAGTTGAACGCCTGGGAGGACGTCAGCCGTTCCACGGCCTACGACGCGTGACGCGGAGCGCCCGGCCGTGAACCGCCGGCCGACGGGCGCGGCCCAGGACCCGGGTCAACGAACTCGCGGGAGTGCCACCCCGACACCCACTCGTCAGCGCAGCCCCGGGTCACCGTCTCACGAGAGTGCCGCCCCGTGGTGTGTGGGGGAGGTGCTTGACAGGGGTGGCAGGCTGGTCCGGAGGCAGGCCCGGGCCGAGGGTGGCCGAAGGCCAGGGGCGGAGCCCCCAAAGCCCCTGGGGTGGGCCTGCCGCTGGGGGTACCTCCCAGCGGTAGCTGGGGGAGGCCTGCAGGCCTCCCCTGTCAAGCGCCGAGGGGACCCAC
>NZ_JOGB01000052.1 GCF_000719335.1 Streptomyces sp. NRRL S-87 | reverse complement strand
GGTGGGGAACGGGTGGGCGGGCCGGTCCGGGGGCGTGCGGGGAGGGAAGGGGGCGGGGTGGCCGGACCGGCCCGGAGACGGCTGGAGTCAGCCCATGGTGTTGGCGACGCCCTTCCTGGCGTCGTCCCACGCCTTGTCGGGGGCCGTGCCCTTGCGCTCGACCCCGCTCAGCGCGTTCGTGATCTGCTGGGCGACGTTCTGGTCGTGGATGCCCAGGACCTGCACCGGGGCGGCCTGGGCGGCCGCACCGAAGATCTTGCCGATCGGGGCGCCGGAGAAGTAGGGGTCCGTCGCGTCGGCGATCTTCGCGATGGCACCGGTGGACGACGGGAAGTTGCCCTGCTTCGTGAAGACCTTGGCCTGCTGCTCGGGCGCGGTGAGCCACTTGACCAGCTCGTAGGCCTCCTTCTTGTGCTTCGCCGCCTTCGGGACGGCGAGGTAGGAGCCGCCCCAGTTGCCGGCACCGCCGGGCAGCGCGGCCACGTCCCACTTGCCCTTGCCGGCCTCGCCCGCCTGACCCTTGATGTAGCCGAGCATCCACGCGGGGCAGGGCAGGGTGGCGAAGGATCCCGCCGCGAAGGCCTGGTTCCACTGCGGCGACCACTGGTCGAGCTTGGCGCTCAGCCCGGCGTCGCTGGCCGCGACAGAGGTGTCCCAGGCGGTCTTCAGTGCCGGGTTGGTCTCCCAGACCAGCTCGCCCTCGGCGTTGTAGTAGCGCTCCTTCTCCTGCCCGATCATGACGGAGTAGAGGCTGCCGACGCTGTCCAGCCAGGCGCTCTTCGTGCCGGCCTTCGCCTTGTACTGCTTGCCCAGCTCCAGGTAGCCGGCCCAGGTGGACCAGCGCTTGGCGAGTTCCGTGCGGTCGGTGGGCAGTCCGGCCTGCTTGAGCAGGTCGGTGCGGTAGCACATGGCCTCCGGGCCGACATCGGTGCCGAGGCCGATGACCTCGCCGCCCCTACCGGTGGCGGCTGCCCACTTGGCCGGGGCGAAGGAGGCCTCGAGCGACTGCGCTCCGTACTTCCGCAGGTCCTCGAACCGGTCGGTCTGCTGCTGGGCGACGGACGCGATCCGGCCGGCCTCGATGCCCTGGACGTCGGCGAGGCCGCCGCCGCCGGCGAGACGGGTCTGGAGCGACTTCCAGTAGTCGGCCTCGTCCTCGGTGTCGGTCTGCTTGATCGTGACGTTCGGGTGGAGCGTCTCGTACTCGGTGTAGAGGCCGGCCTCCTTGTAGCCGAAGGAGCCGAAGAGGTCGACGGTGATCGTGACCTTCCCGCCCGCCTTCTCGGTCGAGGAGCCGTCGGAGCCGGATCCGCAAGCGGCGAGCAGGGAACCGGCCAGCACTACTCCGCCGAGACGGACGATCGTTCTCGTGGCGGCTCTGGCAGTGGTCATGGGGGCCTCCTGGGCTTCGGTTGAGCACGAGGCACTTGAGAGCGCTCTCAGACGTGCATGGGGAGACTGCACGGGCGCATCGCACGTCGTCAAGACCTGAAGCGATAAAGGCTCGGGCCGCCCAACAGGCAAGGCGTGTCGGGGTTTTCGTCACCACGCCCCGAGAGGAGGCAGGCTCACGACGGCACACGGCCCGCCGCCCCCGCGTCAGCGCACCGCCAGGGGCGAGGGCAGCGCTCAGCCCTCAGCGGGCAGCGCTCGCCGGGCAGCACTCAGCGGCACCAGGCACCACACACCAGACACCAGCCAGCAGCCAGCAACCAGCAACCAGCAACCAGCAACCAAGGGTCCGCCGGCCAACGGCCGCCGCTTCGGACCCGACCTCAGGAGGACTGACGCTCCACCAGCAGGGTCGGTGTGATCACGGAGTCGGCCCCCGCCAGCTCCGGGTGGTCGATGCGGCGCACCAGCAGCCTGACCATGAGCCGGCCCATGCCCTCGATGTCCTGCCGTACGGTGGTGAGGGCGGGCACCGCGCCGCCGGCGACGTCCCCGATGTCGTCGAACCCGACCACGGCGACGTCCTCGGGGACGCGCAGGCCCCGGTCCAGGAGGGTGCGCAGCGCGCCTCGCGCCATCAGGTCGTTCGCGGCGAAGACCGCATCGAGTCCGGGGCACCGGTCGAGCAGTTCCGCCATGGCCCGAGCGCCGCTCTCCTCGGTGAAGTCGCCCGGGTGCACGAGCTTCGGGTCGGCGTCGACGAGGACGTCGCGGTACCCGGCGGCACGGTCGACCGCAGAGGTCTGGTCTGCCGGGCCCGCGATATGGGCGATCATGCTGCGACCTGCGGAAACGAGGTGCGAAACGGCGGCTCGCGCCCCGCCCCTGTTGTCACAGTCCACGTAGGGGGCGCCGGGAGGGGCACTCGCGGGCGGGCGGCCGCCGAGCACGTACGGCACCCTGCTGCGGGCTGTCAGGTGCGCCAACTGGTCGTCACCGTGCAAGGAGAAGGCGAGGGCCCCGTCCACATGGCCGCCCGACAGGTACCGGGCGATCCGCTCGTGGTCGGACTCGCCCTCCACCCACAGCAGTACGAGTTGCAGGTCGTGCGCCGACAGCTCCCTGCTGATCCCCCGCACCTGCCGCTCGAAGAACGGGTCGGAGAACACACGGAACTCCGGCTCCGCGATGATCACGGCCACGGCGCCGGTCCGTCGGGTCACCAGGGAACGCGCCACCTGGTTGGGAACGTAACCGAGTTCGTCGACCGCCGTGCGCACCTTGTCGATCAGCGCTTGGCGCACTCCGGAGCCGCCGTTGACCACACGGGACACCGTCGCCCGTGAGACACCCGCGCGTGCCGCCACCTCCTCGAGGGTGGGGCGGGGCGTCATCGTGGGCTCGGGCAAGGGGCTCTCCTGTCTACGCGCGGACTTCCGGCAGGTCGCCGTGGAAAAGCATAGTCCCGCACACCGTCGAGTGAGAGCGCTCCCAGCCGTGCCAGGGTCACGCTGCGACCAGCACCTCCCCACCCTTCACTCTCTGAAAACACGCAGCACCGACCACGGATCCCGACTCAAAGCATTGACCGCCTCCAAGCCCCGTCCTACGTTGTGCGGCGACGTGAGAGCGCTCTCAGAAGGGCTGTGCATGAGATCCCGCAGAAACCTGTCGTTGCTGACGGCGGCGCTGACGGCGGCGGCTCTCGCCGCCACCGCGCTGGGCGCCGTCGGCGGCGGTGTCGCTTCGGCCGCCACCGTCGTGGTGGGCCGGGGCAGCTACAGCGATGTCCGTCCCGCCGGCCGCCAGGGGCCGTCGGACAACGGCGGCCGGGCGGTCAGGCCCAAGGTCACCCCCGCCATGGCGGACACCCCCGTCCCGACGAACGACTGGTGGTCGTCGCTGGCCTTCCAGCGCTTCCCCGCCAACCCGTGGTCGGAGAACATGTACGGCCACCCCCTCACCTACAAGGCCGTCTCCGCCGGTCTGGAGGTCGGCTACCCCACCGCCCACCAGGTCGTGGGCGACGGCCGGCAGTACGAGTTCCCCCACAAGGCCGACCTGACCCTGGGACTGGCGGGTCTCAACTCCCCCGACGCGAAGGCGGACGGGTGGGGCGACTGGACCGTCAGCCCGTACTGGAACGACGGTGCGCGCAGCCTCCGCACGACGATCGGCCACGGCCTGCCGTACGTGTACGCGGAGGGCACCGGAGGCGCGGCGCAGATCACCACCGCGGCACCGCCGACCGTCTTCGCCGACCAGGGCAACGTCCTCGGCGTCACCGTCTCCGGGCACGACTACGCGCTGTTCGCCCCGAGCAGCAGCGACTGGACCGTGTCCGGCAACGAGATCCGCGCGGACCTCGGCGCGAGGCACTACTTCTCCCTGGCGGTCCTCCCGAGCAGGGCGGCGCTGGCCGCCTTCAAGAAGTACGCCTTCAGCTTCGTGACCGGGTCGAAGGTGGACTGGGAGTACCGGCAGGGGCGCGGCGAGGTCACGGCGACCTACTCGCTGACCACCCAGGCGAAGGAAGGGACCGAGACCGGCACCTTCCAGGCCCTCTACCGCCACCAGTGGCTGCACAGCAGCGACCCGCTCACCGCCTACCGCTACGTCTCCCCACGCGGCGAGATGAAGGTCCGCGAGGGCACGTCCTTCTCGACCACCCAGAAGGTGAACGGCGTGCTGCCCGGCCTGCCGAGCGCGGCGGGCGTCGACCGGGCGAAGCTGAGGGCCTACGTCAACGAGGTGTTGACCGAGGGCGACCCCTTCAGCGGTGCGACCGACACCTACTGGACCGGAAAGGCCCTGGGCAGGCTCGCCCAGCTCGTCCCCCTCGCCGACCAGGTCGGAGACGGCGCCGCCCGCGACAGGCTGCTGAGCCTGCTCAAGGGCCGGCTGGAGGAGTGGTTCACGGTCGGCGGCGCCTCCGAGTTCTCCTACGACAAGGACTGGCGCACCCTCATCGGGTACCCGGCCTCCTACGGGAGCGACCAGGAACTCAACGACCACCACTTCCACTACTCGTACTACGTGACGGCCGCGGCCGTCGTGGCGCAGTACGACCCCCGGTGGGCAGCCGACTCCGAGTGGGGCGGCATGGTCAAGGAGCTCATCAAGGACGCCGCCAACCCGGCGAGGAACGACGGCAAGTACCCCTTCCTGCGCGGATTCGACGTCTACGCCGGCCACAGCTGGGCCGCGGGCCACGCGGCGTTCGCGGCCGGCAACAACCAGGAGTCGTCCTCGGAGTCGATCAACCTCAGCGCCGGCCTGGTCATGTGGGGCTCGGCCACGGGTGACACGGCGCTGCGCGACCAGGGCGTCTACATGTTGACGACCGAGTCGGAGTCGATCGCGCAGTACTGGTTCGACGCCGACCAGCAGGTGTACCCGCAGGACTTCACCCACGACGTCGTCGGCATGGTCTGGAGCAGCGGCGGCGCCTACGCGACCTGGTGGACCGCCAACCCCGAGGAGATCCACGGCATCAACTTCCTCCCGGTGACCGGCGGCTCGCTCCACCTGGCCCGCGAGAAGGCCGCGCTGAACCGCAGCGTGGCCGAGATGGAGCGGGAGAACGGCGGACCCGCCGTGGAGTGGAAGGACGTCTTCTGGCAGGTCCAGGCCCTCTACGACCCGCCCAAGGCCATGGGTTACTGGAACCAGTGGAACGGCGGCTACGTCCCCGAGGCCGGCGAGACCAAGGCCCACACCTACCACTGGGTCGCCACGCTGAACGCCGTCGGGTCACCGGACATGACCGTCACGGCCGACTCCCCCACCGCCGTGGTCTTCGCCAGGAACGGCACCAGGACCTACGCCGCACACAACTACACGGCCACCGCCTGCTCGGTGCTCTTCTCCGACGGCGGCGTACTGAACGTGCCCGCGAGGTCCACCGCGTCCGGCACGGGCGGTGACACCGGGCTCGGGACCCGGTGCGGCGCCCCCGGCGACGACGGGCCCGGCGCACCCGGCACCCCCGTCGCCACCCGCGTCACGGACACCTCCGTCACCCTGACCTGGACGCCCGCGACCGACGACAGGGGCATCAAGAACTACGACGTCTACCGCGGCACCACCAGGATCGCCACGGTCACCGGCACCACGCACACCGACACCGGCCTGACCCCCGGCACCCGCTACACCTACAGCGTCAGGGCCCGCGACACGACCGACCACGTCGGCCCGGCCGGCGGCACCGCCACCGTCACCACGTCCGGCCCCCCGCCGGTCACGGGCGACACCTACTACCTGCGCACCGGCGGCCAACTGGCCACCACGGCCGCCGCGGTGGCCACCCCGGACACCATCCCGTCCGCGGGCGGCACCAACCACGACGGAACCCCGTACAACCCGCTCGTGTACGAGGTGAAGCACGTGAACGCCACCCTGAAGACGGGCTCCGGCACCACCTTCACCTTCAAGGTCGACGCCGGCCCGAACGTCGGCCACGCCCAGCAGGCCAGGGTCTCCTACGACCTGACCGGCGACGGCGCCTTCGACCGCGTCGAGACGTTCCGCTACTTCGCCACCGACCCCCTCCCCGGCTGGGAGGACTACTCCTCCGCCCGCCAGGGCACGCACTCCACGTCAGGCACCCCGGGCAACCTGACCGACGGCACCATCCGCGTCGAGGTCTGGAGCGCCCTGGGCAACGGCCCGTCCACCCTCCAGGTGGACACGGGCTCCACCCTGACCATCCCCTACACCTGACGACCGCCCCGGCCGCTCCGGCCCGCCCCTCCGGCGGCCGGGGCGCGGAGCCCGCACCCGCGGCCCCTCGCCCGGGAGCCCCGCCCCACCGGGGCGCACCCGTCCGTTTCGGAGACCGCCTGACCTCTCGTCACCTATGATGTGACGAGACGCTTACGCAGCGTAGGGGGACGGGGGACGGGTCCGTCGCCACGACTCCGGTCGCCACCGGTCGGCACGTAGAGGGAAGACCATGCGCATTCTCCTGAGCATCGAGGGCGGCCTGGCCGACGAACTGGGCACCCTGGAACGGGCGGTGAAGGACGACCTGAGGCGCCAGGGCGTGCGCACGGCCCGCACCGCCGGCGAGGTCGAGAAGGGCGCGCTGGGCGCCGTCGAGGTGCTGCAGTTCCTCGGGGAGAACGTCGCGCTGCCGGTGGTGCTCGCGGCCCTCCAGCAGTACGTGACCGACCGCCTGCGCGGTCCGCGGCGCGGTGGACTCCGGTTCGAGGTGGTCCGTACGGACCTCCCGGACGGCACCCGCCGCACCGAACTCACCGTGGAGGGGGCGCCGAAGGATGTCGCCACCGCCCTGAAGGAACTGCAGTGAGCGCGGAGGAGGGGAATCCGGACGACCAGAAGGTCGCTCCCGCCCTGTCCACCGCCCTGCTCCTGGGGGGCGTCAACTACCCCTGGAGCACCTTCGCACCGGTGCCCGCCGCCGCCACCAACGTCGAGCGCCTGAAGGAGCTGTTCGAGAACCCGGACGTCTGGGGTCTGGGTTTCATGCACCTGTTCGACGCGAAGGACAGGACCCGCGCCCAGATCCTGGACGCCATCGGCGCCAGTTACCGGACGAGCAAACCGGGCGGGCTCTACGTCCTGTACTTCGCCGGCCACGGCCACTACGACCGTCGCACCGAGACCCTCTACCTGGCGCCGCACGACACCGGCGACGTGCTGACCCCGGAGAACTCCATGGTGTCGGTCGCCGACATCTTCCGCACGGTCGCCGCGGAGGAGTCGCTGGCCGAGCGCAAACTCCTCGTCCTGGACTGCTGCTTCTCCGGGGGCGCGATCGAATCGGTGCCTGCCGAGGCGTCGGACGCGGACACCGAGCGGGGCTGGTTCGTGATGTCCGCCGCCGCCAAGTACCAGACGGCACTCGGCGACTCCGGCAAGGAGACCACCTTCTTCACCGGCGCGCTGCTCACCGCCCTCGAAGGGGTCGCGGAGAACCGGCCGAGCCTGTCCGCCCAGTGGGTCTTCGACGCGGTCGGCGGCATTCTGAAGAACTCCCCCGACGCCGACGGCACCACGCTCCAGCAGCCCCAGCAGTCCGCCGCCACCTGGGCGGACCGCCCCTGGCTGCGCAACCGGAAGCACGTGGCGCCGCCGCCCGTCCCGCACACCTACCTCCCCCCGGCCGGCCGGCCGGGCTCCGCGCAGGACCCGGCGGCGGTTCCGCGCCCGGACGGCTTCCGCGCGTGGCCTTCCCACGACCCGGACTTCGCGGGACGGGAGCTCGAACTCGACGACGCGCGCCGGAGGTTCGGACAGCGCGTGGTGCTCCCCATCCACGGTCCGCAGTACGCGGGCAAGTCGGCCTTCGTCCGCCAGTTACTCTCCTCACCCGGGATCAGGGAAGCCGCACCGCCCGGACAGCCCTGGCTGCTGTTCGAGATGATCATCCCCAATCCCAGCGCCGAGTCCCCGGTGCTCGCCGTCCTCGCCGACGGCCTCCAGGTCGGCCTGCAGGACGTCGACCACACCGCGACCGGCGGCGCCGGCGACCCGCGCCGCCGTCTGGTCATCGACCGGCTGCGGGAGTACGCCCGCGGCCACACCCTGGTGCTGGTCATCGACTGCGCCCGCCTCGGCTACGACTCCGGGCACATCAGCGACGAACTCGACGAGCTCCTCGCCCACCCCTATTTCCGCGACACGGCGAACATCGTCATCTCGCGGGTGCCCGTCGAGGTCGAGGGCGGGCAGCAACTGACCCAGAAGGCCCCGATTCCGCTGGCCGAGCTGACGGACGACGAGGCAGCCGAGTTCCTGACCAGGCTCCTGGCTTCGCAGCGGGTCACCGTCGACGGCGGGAGCGTTCTCCGCCACATCGAGGACGGCCGGCTCCGGCTGCCGGGAGAGCTCTACCGCGGCGCCACCGGCTACCGCACGACCAAGGAGTCCGTCACCGGCTCCGCGTCCGGCACCTCGACCCCCGACCCCGACCCCGAGACCGTGGCCACCGCGCTGGTGGAGGGCACCGCCCCGACCCTGGCCCTCACCCTCTCGGAACTGGGCTGCTCCTTCGCCCCTCCCGAAGAGCAGCCGGCCACCCCGGAACCGCTCGCCCTGCTCGCGGTGTGGAGCCTCGCCGACCGGCTGTCGCTGCCCCGCCAGGTGCTGGAGGACCCGGCGGTCGCGTTCCCGGGCACGGTCCTGAAGATGCTCCTGGACTCCCGGGTCCTGTCCGCCGACGGCGCGGGCCGCCTCACCATCGGCCAGGCGAGCGAACACGCCCTGCGGACCCTGCTCCTGACCGCGCTCACCGACCCCGCCTACGATCCGTTCACCCGGCCCGTGCTCGCCCGGAAACACGTCAAGCTCCTGATCCCGCCGGGGCTGACCGAGAGCGGTGACCTCGACCGCCGTCTCGCCGCTGCGGCGAGCGTCCTCTTCCCCACCGCGGCCACCGCGCTGGACAAGGACGACGACCAGGCCGACAAGGTCTTCCACGGCCAACTGCGCACCGCCCTGGGCTGGATCGAGGACGACGCCGAGAAGCGGCTGCCGGCGCTGCACGAAGTGGTCTGCGACCTGGTCGTCGCCCCCAGGGGCGACGCGCTGTACCTGCCCGGCTCGAAGGAGACCCCGCTCCCCGCGCAGCAGCGGGCCACCGAGGACACTCCCGCCGGTCCCGCCAGGCCCGCCGAGCCACGGCCCACGCCCGAGGCCGAGCCGGTCCCGGCCGCGGCGGAAGTCCCCGCCACCACCCTCCCGCCGCACCCGGTCTTCCGGCTCTACCACTCGGTGGCCACCCTCACCTTCGCCGCCCGCCTGGAGGGCGCGGTCGCCGAGCGGGGCGAGAAGTTCATGGCGGCCGCCCAGGACGTCGCCCCCGCCCTGGCCGCCTGCCGCCCGGGACAGGTCCCGCACGCCCTGCTGCGTTCCGTCGACGCGTCGCTCGACTACACCGGCAAGCGGCTGGGCCTGACCGGCCGGCTCCTCCCCCTGCGGATGCAGGCCACCGACCTCGTGTACGAGGGCGCCCTGGAGCGGGGCCCCGGGCAGGCCGGGCGGGTCACCCTGGCCGTCTCCTGGCTGCTCAACACCGCCGAGGCACTGATCGACGCCAACCGGCTCGACGAGGCGGGGGACCTGGCCGACCAGGCGCACCGGCTGGTGACCGAGCGGCTCCGGGAGGACGACAACCCGCGCAACATCCAGGCGCGCCTGCAGATGAACAGCCGTGTCTCCCGCGCCCGCAGCCGCCTGCTGGCCGACCCGGCGGAGTGCCGCCGGGAGCTCCTCCTGGCGGTGGGGAACGCGGTCACCGGGCTGCGGATCACCCACGAGCAGCACGAGCCGCTCTCCCTGTGGTCGATGCGCCTGCTCGACTCCGCCGTGCTCCTGCTGCACCAGAGCACCGACGACGAGGAGCTCGACGAGACCCGCCGCCTGGTGACGGACGCCCTGGACGCCTGCTGGGGCGACCGGCGGACCTGGCCGCCCACCCTCTGCGTGGCCGTGGCGGGCTTCCTGCGCAAGGTCTACGCCTGGTACCCGAAGCCGGAGAAGACACGACGCGGTGCCCAGGAGGCGGTGGTCCTCCTCGAGCGGCTCCCCCTGCTCGAAGGGTGCGACCTCGGCGACCGCAGCGACCGCGAACGGCCCGCCCCGCGCGACCCCGACGCTCCGCCGCCCTCCCTCCACGACCAGGACACCGCGGCCGTCCTGAGCGCACTGGCCCAGTGCTACGGATTCCAGGCGCGCGCGCTGCGCGACGACCAGAAGCACGGCGCCGCGCGCACCCGGCTGAGCAGGGCGGCGGACCGTGCCCTGGCCGCCGTCGAACTGGCGCCCAGCCCGTTCGCCTACTCGGTGTGGCTGCGGCAGGTCATGGACATCTGGCGGACCACGGCGCGGACCAGCGAGGCCGGCGAGGCGGTGGAGCGGCGCCGCAAGGCATGCGTCCGCGCGGTCCGTACCTGGCTGTCGCAGGAGAACAATCCCTCCCGCCCCCACGGCATCCTGGACCTGGCCTGCCTGGAGTCCGACTGGATCTCGCAGGGCAGCCTGCGCGGCGCCGCCCAGGCTCCCGGCAAGGACTTCCTGATGGCGCCGGCCGAGACCCAGCAGCGGGAGATCGAGCGCCTGTACGGCGAGCGCAGCCACAAGCTGCGCGACCACCGCCACCGCTACGGTCCGTCGATCGAGCTGTGCGCGATGGAGACCCGTCTCGAGCGCGAGTACCGCCGCTGGAAGGGCATCCTGGAGTACAACGTCGCCCTCCAGCAGCGCAAGGACGGCAGGGGCCCCGGGCCGCGCACGAAGGTGCCCGTCGTCGACAACAACCCCGTCCTCGCCCTCTTCGAGGACGCGCACCGCCTCTGGCCCGGCGACGCGCGGCTGACCTCCGCAGAGGCCGCCTTCCACCGGTACGTGTGGAGCTACGGGAAGGCGATCGAGCTCTACGGGCAACTGGCCCGCACCGCCCCCAACGGCGAGGTCCGCCGGATGGCCCGGCTGTCCGCGGCCGAGGCGGTCCTGGCGGAGGTCGCGTACGCCCCGAACCTCCGCTCCGCGCAGTCGCAGGAACGGCTCGCGGCGGCCCAGCAGCACCTCAGTTCCGTCATGGGCCGCGACGGCCGCTTCAGCCTGGCCGCGGTCCTCGCGGCCCGGGTCGCACTCCGGCTCAACCAGCCGGTGCGGTGGGAGCCCATCGACGAGGCGTTCGAGTCGGTGGTCGGCGGGGACTACGCAGGCACCGTCGGCCGCTTCCTGGACCGCCGCCACTACGGGGAGGAACGCAGCCCCTCCCGGCTGAGCGACCTGGCGCGCATCACCGTCAAGGGCGGCGACTCCGGGGGCAACCCCCTCTCCAGCCTCTTCACCGACTACCTCGGCGACCAGGAGGAGGCGCCCACCGCCCCGGAGTCCGCCGAGGCGGCCACCGACGCGGACTCCCCGGCCCCCGCTGCTCCGGCCGACCAGGACATGGGGCAGTACACGTCGGAGTTCGTGGGCGAACTGCTGCTCACCGACTTCACCAGCGTCCAGTTGCTCGACGGCCTGGGCAAGCTCTACCTCGACCGGGCGCGTGACGTGGTGGAGCAGTGGGAACTGGCCGAGGGCAGGCCGCTCGACCCCACCTCCGAAACCGCCCGCACGGCCGCCGAGCACGCCCGCCGCGCCTACGACTGCTTCGACGCCTGCCGCCTGCTGCAGGAGGCCCACGGCAACGAGTCCATCGTGATCAAGTTCGAGCGGGGCCGCGCGGTCACCCTGGCCGCCCACTACGTGCACGACGCCAATCCGTTCCCCCGCACCCTGATGCGCGGGCGGCGGGACCAGATCTTCCTGGCGGCCGCACTCCTGCTGACCGCCCGCAAGCACAGTGTGGGCGGCTTCAACCGGGTCTGCTCCCGGGCGGTCAGCGACAACTACGCCGTCCAGACCCGCCTCGGCCTGCGCAAGCCCCCCGCACCGAGGCCCAGGCCCGGGCCCTGACCACCCTGCACGGACGGCCCCGACACTCAGGCGTCGTCGCGCACCGGCTCCAGGATCGCCACGCACTCCACGTGGTGCGTCATCGGGAAGAGGTCGAAGGCGCGCAGGGTGCGGGGCTTGTAGCCGGCGTCGCGGAAGTAGGCGAGGTCGCGGGCCAGGGCGGCCGGGTCGCAGGCGACGTAGGCGATGCGGCGGGCGCCGAGGGAGGCGAGGTGGCGGACGGTGGCCTTGCCGGCGCCGGCGCGCGGCGGGTCGAGGACGATGAGGTCGCACTCGGAGATCCGGGTGCGGGGCAGGACCTGCTCGACCTTGCCCTGCTCGATGCGGACCCGCGGGAAGTCGGCGAGGTTGTGGCGGGCGTCCTCGACGGCGCGCTTGCCGGACTCGATGCCGAGGACGGCGCCGGTCTCGCCGAGGCGCTCGGCGAGGGCGCCCGCGAAGATGCCGACGCCGCAGTACAGGTCGAGGGCCATCTCGCCCTTGCGCGGCATCAGGCCCTGCATCACGGCGCGCACGAGGGTGTCGGCGGCCTGCGGGTGGACCTGCCAGAAGCCGCCCATGCCGACGCGGTAGGTGCGGCCGTCGGAGCGCTCGCGGACGAAGGGGCGGCCGTGGACGCGGTGGACGCCGCCGTCCTTCTCCTCGACGCGCAGGACGGAGACGGGCTTGTCGAGCTCGACGAGGGGGAGGCGGCCGCCGGGGCGGGGGGTCAGGACGACCTGGCGGTCCTGGGAGCCGCTGGCCGCGATGGCCTCGACGGTGGCCATGTCCGGCCAGCTGCGCTTCTCGATGCCGAGCTCGGTGACGCCGGCCGCCGCGATCAGGCAGCGGTCGATCACCTCGACCTCGTGCGAGCGGTGCTTGCGCAGGCCCGCGCGGCCGTCGGCGTCCACCGCGTACTGGACGCGGGTGCGCCACTGCGGGACCTCGCCCGCCGGGAGCTTGTCGCCCTCGGCCGGCATCACGGTGCCGTCCCAGCCGGCCTCCTCGGGCGTGAGCCCGGCCAGCCGCTGGAGCTGCTCGGTGATGACCTCGCCCTTCAGGCGGCGCTGGGCGCCCGGCTTGGCGTGCTGCCAGTCGCAGCCGCCGCACTTGCCGGGGCCGGCGAAGGGGCAGGGGGCCTCGACCCGGTCCTTGGAGGCGGTGACGACCTCGGTGGCGTCCGCGCGCAGGAAGCGGGAGTCTTCCGCGCCCTCGGTCACGGTGGCGACCACGCGCTCGCCCGGCAGGGCGTGGCGGACGAACAGGACCCGGCCGTCGGCGGTGCGGGCGATGCAGTGGCCGCCGTGGGCGACCGGTCCGACCTCGACCTCGTACTGCGTCCCGATCAGGGAGGCGCTCTTCTCGTCCCCGGCCTGCGGCTGGTTCTGGTTCTGCATGGTGGGGACGGCTCCAAGTGCTGGTGGCGAAAAACGCGCGGGACGCGACCCGTCAGTGTACGTCGGGTCGCGTCCCGGGCAGGAACCGAGTGCGCAGCGGTGCGGTACGGGGCGGCGCTACTGCTTCCCCGCGGACTCCTTCTTGCGCGTGTCCACCGGTCCGCGCCGCACCGCGCCCGGCGCGTTCCACTCCGCGCGCTTGCGGGCCCGCTTGCGGGCCGCCTCGGAGGAGGCCAGCTGGTACGGGACGGACGTGACCATCACGCCGGGCGTGAAGAGGAGCCGGCCCTTGAGCCGCAGCGCGCTCTGGTTGTGCAGCAGGTGCTCGTACCAGTGCCCGACGACGTACTCGGGGATGTACACGCTGACCGCGTCGCGCGGGTTCTCCGACCGCAGTCCCTTGATGTACTCGATGACCGGTCGGGTGACCTCGCGGTACGGCGAGTCGAGGATCTTCAGCGGTACGTCGATGCCGCGCCGCTCCCACTCGGCCTTGAGGGCCTTGGTCTCGGCCGGGTCGACGCTGACGCTGAGCGCCTCGAGCTGGTTGGCGTGCAGCAGCTTGGCGTACGCCAGCGCCCGCAGGGTGGGCTTGTGCAGCTTGGAGACCAGGACGACGGAGCGGACGCGCGAGGGGCGCACGTACTCGTCGGGGCGCTCCTCCGCGGCGGCGATCTCCTCGGCGACGTTGTCGTAGTGGCGCCGGATGGCGGTCATCGTCGCGTAGAAGATCAGCATGCCGAGCAGGGCCACCCAGGCGCCGTGCGTGAACTTGGTCGCGAGGACGACGACCAGGACGAGCCCGGTGAAGGTGGCGCCGAAGGCGTTGATGGCCCGGGAGCGGAACATGTGGCGTCGCTTGGCGGTGTCGCGCTCGCTGCGCAGGTGCCGGTTCCAGTGCCGGACCATGCCGATCTGGCTGAGCGTGAAGGACACGAAGACGCCGACGATGTAGAGCTGGATCAGCCGCGTCGAGTCGGCGTCGTAGATCCACACCAGCAGGGCGGCGGCGCCGGCCAGCAGCACGATGCCGTTGGAGAAGGCGAGCCGGTCGCCGCGGGTGTGCAGCTGGCGCGGCAGGTAGCGGTCCTGGGCGAGGATCGAGCCGAGCAGCGGGAAGCCGTTGTACGCCGTGTTCGCCGCGAGGAACAGCACGAGGGCGGTGGCGGCGGCGAGCAGGATGAACAGGAAGCTGCCGTTGCCGAAGACGGCCTCGGCGACCTGCGAGATGACCGGGTTCTGCACGTACGCGGGGCCGACCGGGACGCCGTTGTGGAGCAGGTCCTCGGCGGGCTTCTCTGCCATGCGCACGTCGGTGGCCATGGCGAGGGCGATGATGCCGCAGAACATGGTCACGGCGAGGCCGCCCATGAGGGCGAGCGTCGTGGCGGCGTTCTTCGACTTGGGCTTGCGGAACGCGGGGACGCCGTTGCTGATGGCCTCGACACCTGTCAGGGCGGCACAGCCGGAGGAGAAGGCGCGCAGCAGCAGGAAGACGAGCGCGAATCCGGCGAGGCCCTCGTGTTCGGCCTTGATCGTGAAGTCGGCGGTGGGGGCCTTCATCGTGTCGCCGAGGACGAGGCCGCGCCACGCACCCCAGGCGATCATGATGAAGACGCCGGCGACGAACACGTACGTCGGAATCGCGAAGAAGTTTCCGGACTCCTTCACGCCGCGCAGGTTCATCAGCGTCAGCAGCAAAATCATGATCATGGCGCTGAGCACCTTGTGCTCGATCACGAAATCCACCGCCGAGCCGAGGTTCTCGACTCCGGAGGAGATCGAGACGGCGACGGTGAGCACGTAGTCGACGAGCAGGGCGCTGGCGACCGTCAGTCCGGCCTTCGGCCCCAGGTTGGTGTTGGCGACCTCGTAGTCGCCGCCGCCGCTGGGGTACGCGTGGACGTTCTGCCGGTACGAGGCCACGACGGTGAACATCAGCACGACGACCGCGAGGGCGATCCAGGGGCTGTAGCTGTACGCCGACACACCCGCGATCGAAAGTACGAGAAGTACTTCGCCAGGGGCATATGCCACGGACGAGAGGGGGTCGGACGCGAAGACGGGGAGCGCGATGCGCTTCGGCAGGAGCGTTTCGCCGAGGCGGTCGCTGCGCAGCGCCCGGCCGATCAGGATCCGTTTGGGCACGTCGGTCAGTTTGGACACGACAGAGGATGTTAAGGGTTCGAAAAGAGCCCTGGCCAACCAGTGTGCGAACGCCACCCCAAACCCCGCCCCAAATACCCATCGGAGCGGCACAAAGAGTCACACTGGTGACCGCGCGTGTGTAGCTTGGGCCATGGTCTGAGACCCTGTGAAGCCAGAGGATCACCGAGGGACCGACGGACCACCCGGGTCCGGCACCGGTCCCCCAGCGGTCCGAAACCTACAGACAGCCGGAAGGACGGCCGTGCACATCGTCATTATGGGCTGCGGCAGAGTGGGCTCCGCCCTCGCGCAGACCCTGGAGCAGCAGGGGCACACGGTCGCGGTCATCGACCAGGACCCCACCGCGTTCCGCCGGCTGGGATCGGGCTTCGGCGGCCGTCGCGTCACCGGCGTGGGCTTCGACCAGGACACC
Organism: Streptomyces sp. NRRL S-87; assembly: GCF_000719335.1. GTDB lineage: Bacteria > Actinomycetota > Actinomycetes > Streptomycetales > Streptomycetaceae > Streptomyces. Next base: position 30,486 of record NZ_JOGB01000052.1, on the reverse strand, counting down.
CTGCGCGAGGCCGGCATCGAGGAAGCGGGCGCCTTCGCGGCGGTCAGCAGCGGTGACAATTCCAACATCATCGCGGCCCGCGTGGCCCGCGAGATGTTCGGCGTCGAGAACGTCGCGGCCCGCATCTACGACCCCCGGCGCGCCGAGGTCTACCAGCGGCTGGGCATCCCGACCGTGGCGACGGTCCGCTGGACCGCCGACCAGATGCTGCGCCGCCTGCTGCCCTCGGGCGCCGAGCCGCTGTGGCGCGACCCGAGCGGCGGCGTCCAGCTCGCCGAGGTGCACACCTCCCCGGCCTGGATCGGCCACAAGATCAGCACGCTGCAGGAGGAGACGGGCGTCCGGGTCGCCTTCCTCACGCGTCTGGGCGAGGCGACGCTGCCGACCTCGCAGACGGTGCTCCAGGAGGGTGACCTCGTCCACGTGATGATGCGCACGGACGAGATCGAGAAGGTCGAAGCCGCGTTCGCGCAGGGTCCCGAGGAGGCACACGCATGAGGGTCGCGATCGCCGGGGCCGGCGCCGTCGGCCGCTCCATCGCGGGCGAGCTGCTGGAGAACGGGCACGAGGTGCTGCTGGTCGACAAGGCGCCCACCGCCATCTCGGTGGAGCGGGTGCCGCAGGCCGAGTGGCTGCTGGCCGACGCCTGCGAGATCACGTCGCTGGACGAGGCGGCGCTGCAGCGCTGCAACGTGGTCATCGCGGCCACGGGTGACGACAAGGTCAACCTGGTCGTCTCGCTGCTGGCCAAGACCGAGTACGGGGTGCCGCGCGTGGTGGCCCGCGTGAACAACCCCAAGAACGAGTGGCTCTTCAACGAGGCCTGGGGCGTCGACGTCGCCGTCTCCACCCCGCGCCTGATGTCGGCCCTCGTCGAGGAGGCCGTGAGCGTCGGCGACCTGGTCCGCCTGCTGCGCTTCAGCCACGGCGACGCCAACCTGGTCGAGCTGACCCTGCCGCCGGAGTCCCCGATGGCCGGTACCCTCATCAGCGAGGTCAACTGGCCGCAGGACACGTCCCTGGTGACGATCATCCGCGGCAACCGGGTGCTCACCCCGCACCCCGAGGAGACCCTGGAGGCGGGCGACGAGCTGCTGTTCGTGGCCGCCCAGGCCCGCGAGACCCAGCTCGAGGAGCTGCTGAACGCGGAGCGCCCCGAGGGCGCCCAGGGCTGAGCCGGGCCCCCGGCCCCGGTACGTACGCCAAGGCCCCCGGAACCGGGTCGGTTCCGGGGGCCTTGGCGTACGTACGGTCCTCAGGGGCCGGCACCGGCACGGTCACCGGGATCCCCGGACCGCGCCCCGCGCCGCCGGGATCAGGCCCTGCGGTGCCGCGCGGCCGCCTGCCCGGCGGCCTTGCGCTCCTCCTCGGCCCGCTCCTCCGCCTCCATCTCGGCGAAGACGTCGATCGGCGGCGGCGCCTTGGCCAGGAACACCCACGTGAAGTAGACCGCCAGCACCATCGGCGGGAGCTTCAGGGCGATCAGCACCCACCCCAGCTGCGCGGTGTCCCCCCACCAGTACAGCGGGAAGATGACCGCGTACTTGGCGAGGAAGATCAGGCCCCAGGCCAGGCTGGCCTTGGTGTACGCGGCCTTGCGCCCGGGGTTCCGGGTCCGCCAGGACAGGTTCTCGCGGAAGATCGGCCCGAGCACGACGCCGAGCAGCGGGAAGCCCACCAGGGCGGAGACCGTGAACGCCACGCCCAGACCGGCGCCGTAGATCATGCCCGGCAGGTAGAAGTCCTTGGCGTTGCCCGTGAACATCGCGAAGGCCACGCCGACACCGACGCCGAAGACGCCGCTGAAGGCGTGCTTGACGGTGTCCTTGCGGGCCAGCCGCACGATGACCAGCGCGACCGCCACTGCCGAGGCCGCGATCGCGGACATCTTCAGGTCCTTGGTGAACGTGAAGATCCCGACGAAGAGCAGGCCGGGGAGCATGGTCTCCAGCGTGCCGCGGACGCCGCCGAAGGCGTCGAAGAGCGCGGCCTGGGTCACGGCCCGGGAGTCGTGTTCCTCCCCGGCTGCCTGGCCCGCCGCGGGCCCCTGGAGGCCCGCCTCGGGGCCCTTCTTGTCGAGTGACGTCACCGGCTAGTGCTCCTGTCCGAGCGGTCGGAGTTCGTACTTCGGGTTGAACAGCACCCGGCGGCCGTGGCTCATGGCGATCCGCCCGGAGGCGATCAGCTTGCGGCCCGGCTCGATGCCCACGATGGAGCGCCGGCCCAGCCAGACCACGTCCAGCGCGGCCGAGCCGTCGAACAGCTCCGCCTCCAGGGCCGGTACACCGGCCCGCGGTCGCAGGGTGACCGTGCGCAAGGTACCAGTCACCTTGACGATCTGGCGGTCGTGGCAGTCACCGATTCGGGTGCACCCCGCGGCCTCCGCGTCCTCCTGGAGCTCCGCGGAGTGCAGCTCCTCCTGCGAGGTGGACAGCCGTTCGATCATCCGGCGGAACCGCCCCGCGGGTTTGGCGGGCTTCTCGGAACGAGGTACAGCACTCATATAGGAAGACTACCGGCGCGGCGCCCGGCACCCGAAGCGCTGTCCCTTCACCCGTTCGGCGCCCGGCAGCCGAGGCGCTGTCCCGTCATCCGTTCGGAGCCCGGCACCCGAGGCGCTGTGTACCGGTCCGGCGGGGCCCGGGACGGCTCACCGCTCGAAGCGGTACCCCATGCCCGGCTCGGTGATGAAGTGCCGCGGGTGCGAGGGGTCCGCCTCCAGCTTCCGGCGGAGCTGGGCCATGTAGACCCTCAGGTAGTTCGTCTCGGTGCCGTAGGAGGGCCCCCAGACCTCCTGGAGGAGCTGTTTCTGGCTGACCAGCCGGCCGCTGTTGCGGACCAGCACCTCCAGCAGGTGCCACTCGGTGGGGGTCAGCCGTACGTCCCGGCCGTCCCGGACTGCCTTCTTGGCGGCCAGGTCGACCGTGAAGCCCGCGGTCTCCACGAGCACCTCGTCCTCCCCCGCCCCGGCCACCGGCTCGGCGCGGCGCACGGCGGCCCGCAGCCGGGCCAGCAGCTCGTCCATGCCGAAGGGCTTGGTGACGTAGTCGTCCGCCCCCGCGTCGAGCGCCTCGACCTTCTCGTCGGAGCTGTGCCGGGCGGACAGGACCAGGATCGGCACCCGGGTCCAGCCCCGCAGGCCCCTGATCACCTCGACCCCGTCCATGTCCGGCAGGCCGAGGTCGAGGACGACCACGTCGGGGTGGCGGGCGGCGGCCAGTTCCAGGGCGGCGGCCCCGTCGGCGGCCGCGTCGACCTCGTACCTGCGCGCCTTGAGGTTGATCACGAGCGCGCGGACGATCTGCGGCTCGTCGTCCACCACGAGCACCCGCGTCATCGGGGACCTGCTTCCTGTCGGATCTCGGCGGACCGGGCCGCGGTCGCGGCTCCGGAGGCGTTCCGGGCGGCGTCCGCCGGCCCGGAACCGGGCACGGCCGTCGTCGCGGCCTCGGACGTGACGTACGGTGCGGGCGCCCGCCTGCCGCCCGCGGCGGGCAGCGACAGCACCATGGTCAGCCCCCCGCCCGGGGTGTCCTCGGCCGTCAGCGTGCCGCCGACGGCCTCGGTGAACCCGCGGGCGACGGCCAGCCCGAGGCCGACCCCGGCCCCGCGCGGGGCGTCCCCGTACCGCTGGAAGGGCTCGAAGATCCGCTCGCGGGCCTCCTCGGGCACGCCGGGCCCGCGGTCGGCCACGCGGACCTCCACCCGGTCGCCGAGCACGCTGGCCGCGACGTGCACAAGCTCCCCGGCGGGGCTGTACTTGACGGCGTTCTCGACGACGTTGGCCACCGCCCGCTCCAGCAGCCCCGGGTCCACCGCCACCATGGGCAGCGTCTCGGGGACGTCCAGCTCGACGCTGCCCTCGGGTACGCCGCCCAGGGCCATCGGGACCACCTCGTCGAGGTCGGTCTCGCGGATCAGCGGGGTGACCGTGCCGGTGTTGAGGCGGGACATGTCGAGGAGGTTGCCGATCAGGTGGCCGAGGCGGTCGGCGCCGTCCTCGATGCCCTCGAGGAGCTCGGAACGGTCCTCCTCGGACCACTCGACGTCGTCGGAGCGCAGCGAGGACACCGACGCCTTGATGCCGGCGAGCGGGGTGCGCAGGTCGTGGCTGACGGCCGCGAGCAGCGCGGTGCGGATGCGGCCCACCTCCTCCAGCTCGCGGGCCTTGGCGGCCTCGTCCAGCAGCCTGCTGCGGTCCAGGACGACCGCGGCCTGGGCGGCGAAGGCACCGAGCACCCGCCGGTCCTCGGCGGGCAGCACGCGGCCGGTCAGGGCGAGGGCCAGGTGGTCGCCGACGGGCATGTCGGCGTCGGCGTCCTCGGGCCGGGCCGCGGGGGCGGGCCCGACGCTGCCGGCCGGGGTCCAGGGGTCGGTCTCGCCGGCCCGCTCCAGCAGGGCCACGGACTCCATGCCGAAGGTCTCCCGGACCCGCTCCAGCAGGGCGTCCAGGGTGGTCTCGCCCCGCAGCACGCTGCCGGCGAGGAACGAGAGGATCTCGGACTCGGCGCGCAGCCGGGCCGCCTGGTGGGTGCGCCGGGCGGCCAGGTCGACCACGGAGGCCACCGAGACGGCCACCGCGAAGAAGACCGCGATGGCGACGATGTTCTTCGGGTCGGCGATGGTCAGCCGGTGCACCGGCGGGGTGAAGAACCAGTTGAGCAGCAGGGAGCAGACGGCCGCCGAGGCCAGCGCCGGTGCCAGGCCGCCGAGCAGGGCCGCGGCCACGGTCAGGGCCAGGAAGAGCAGCATGTCGTTGGCGAGGCCGAGCTCGGTCTCGATCCGGGTGAGCAGCAGCGCGAGCAGCACGGGCAGGGCCACGCCCACGCACCAGCCGGCGGCGATCCGGGCACGGCCCAGCCGCGCGGTGCGGGCGGCCGGCAGACCGCGGCCCTTGGCCATGGCGTCGTGGGTGACGAGGTGCACGTCGAGGTCCGGACCCGACTCGCGGGCGACGGTGGCGCTCACGCCGGGGCCGAAGACGTACTGCCAGGGCCTGCGGCGGCTGACGCCGAGGACTATCTGCGTGGCGTTGACGCCGCGGGCGAACTCCAGCAGCGCGTCGGGGACGTCGTCGCCCACGACGTGGTGAAACGTTCCTCCGAGGTCCTCGACCAGGGTGCGCTGGACGGCCAGCTCCTTGGGCGAGGCGGCCGTGAGCCCGTCGCCGCGGGCCACGTACACGGCGAGCACCTCGCCGCCGGCCCCCTTCTCGGCCAGCCGGGCGGCGCGGCGGATGAGCGTGCGGCCCTCCGGCCCGCCGGTCAGCCCCACGACGATCCGCTCGCGGGCCTGCCAGGTGGAGCGGATGTCGTGCTCGCCCCGGTACTGCTGGAGGTACTCGTCCACCCGGTCGGCCACCCACAGCAGGGCCAGCTCGCGCAGCGCGGTCAGGTTGCCGGGGCGGAAGTAGTTGGACAGCGCCGCGTCGACCTTGTCGGGCCGGTAGACGTTGCCGTGCGCCATGCGGCGGCGCAGCGCCTGCGGCGACATGTCGACCAGTTCGATCTGGTCCGCCCGACGCACCACCTCGTCCGGCACGGTCTCGCGCTGCCGCACCCCGGTGATGGCCTCGACGACGTCGCCGAGCGACTCCAGGTGCTGGATGTTGACCGTGGTCACCACGTCGATGCCGGCCCGCAGGAGCTCCTCGACGTCCTGCCAGCGCTTGGTGTTGCGCGAGCCGGGCGCGTTGGTGTGCGCGAGCTCGTCCACCAGCGCGACCGCGGGCCGCCGGGCGAGTACGGCGTCCACGTCCATCTCGGCGAACGCCGCGCCGCGGTGCTCCAGCTCGTGCCGCCGGACCTGCTCCAGGCCGTGCAGGAGGACCTCGGTGCGCTGCCGGCCGTGGTGCTCGACGTACCCGACGACGACGTCGGTACCGCGCTCCTGGCGCCGGTGGCCCTCGGACAGCATCGCGAAGGTCTTGCCCACGCCGGGGGCCGCGCCCAGGTAGATCCGTAGCTTGCCGCGTGCCATGTCCCTATTGTCTTCCACGTCCGTGTGCACACCGTGACCGGGCCACCGCTCACCGGGTCCGCCGCCGGGATCCCGAACCCTCCGAGCAAACCCCGGATCCGCACGCCCGCCCCCGCTTTTGACGCCTCCCATACGCCCGGGACCTGCGCTTTGACACATCCTTGACGCGGAGACGAGCCCGCGAGGTCCGGCAGGCCGAAGACGGGGAGTCGGCGTCCCGTGGTGGGGGGAGGCGCTTGATCGGGGGTGGCAGGCGGGTCCGCACGAAACCCGATGGGCCGTACTCCGAACGAAGGAGTACGGCCCACCGGAGGAAGACGATCGCGGTCAGCGGATCTCGGTGACCTCCGGGCCCCGCTCCAGCTGCCCCATGCCACCCGAGAACCGGGAGTTGTCCTGGTCCTCGGTCTGCACGCCGTCCGGCACCATCTGCGCGTCGTTCGGCAGCTTCAGGACGATCGGGTCGCGGGGAGCCATCGGGCCCTCGCCGCGCACGACGACCGTGTCACGGAAGATCTGCTCCAGCAGGCCGGCGGCCTCGGGCTGCACCGCGCCCTGCCCGGAGATCACACCGCGCAGGAACCAGCGCGGCCCGTCGACACCGACGAAGCGCACGAGCTGGGCGCCGCTCGCGCCGTTGGGCAGCTGTACGGGGACCTGCGCGCGCAGCTCCCAGCCCAGCGGGCCCTCGACCTCGTCCACGATGCCGCCCTGCTGCGTGATGCCGGTGGCGATCTCCTCGCGGACCTCGCCCCAGATGCCCTCCTTCTTGGGGGCGGCGAAGCCCTGCAGCTGGATCGCGCTGTCCCGCAGCACGACCGTCGCGGCGACGATCGCGTCGCCGGCGACCTCCACGCGGAGCTCCATGCCCTCGACACCGGGCACGAAGATGCCGCCCAGGTCGACCCGGCCCTCGGCGGGCGAGCCGACCTCACTGATGTCCCAGGGGCCGTCCGGCCGCGGGGCCGGCGGCAGGTTCACCCGGCGCTGCCCGCCCGCGGCGAGCCCGTCGAGCTCATCGGCGTCCTGGTCGACGCCGTCGACGACCTGCTCGGCCTCGCCCGCCACACTCTCGGCGGCGCTGCTCTTCTTGCGACGTCCGAACACGTCACTGTCCTTCCCGGTCGGATACGACCGAAGCGTAGCCATTCCCACCCTGCTGCCCAGCGCCGGATCCGGCCACGGCGGCATGACCGCCGGTCGACCCGAATCCCCCCTCGGCACGTGCCGAGCCGGGAAGTTCCGCCACCTCGTGGAAGCGCACCTTCTCGACCCGCTGGACGACCAGTTGGGCAATGCGGTCGAAACGCTCGAACCGCACGGGTTCACGCGGGTCGAGGTTCACCACAATCACCTTGATCTCCCCACGGTACCCGGCATCCACCGTCCCCGGGGCATTCACGAGGGCGAGCCCGCAGCGGGCCGCCAGGCCGGAGCGGGGGTGCACGAACGCGGCGTACCCGTCCGGCAGGGCGATCGCGACGCCGGTGGGCAGCACGGCGCGCTCGCCGGGGGCCAGCTCGGCGGCCTCGGTGGTGACGAGGTCGCAGCCGGCGTCGCCGGGGTGGCCGTACGCGGGGAGGGGCACCTCGGGGTCGACGCGCCTGATCAGGACGTCGACCGGGGCGTGGTTCTGGGACATCAGGGGTTCACCTCGAAGGCGCGGGCGCGCCTGACCTGGTCCGGGTCGGACATGGCCGCCCGGATCTCCTCGGGCCGACCGTTCTCGATGAAGTGGTCGACCTTGACCTCGATGAAGAGCGCGTCGGCGCGGACGGCCACCGGGCCCTCCGGGCCGCCTATCCGGCCGACGGCCGTGGAGTAGATCTTCCGCCCCGCGACCGCCGTGACCTCGGCCTCGAGGTGGAGGACGGTGTCCACCGGCACCGGCCGGACGAAGTCGGTCTCCAGTCGCCCGGTCACGGCGATGACGCGCAGCAGCCAGTTCAGGGAGCCCAGCGTCTCGTCGAGGGCCGTGGCCAGCACGCCGCCGTGCGCGAGGCCGGGGGCGCCCTGGTGGGCGGGCCTCACGGTGAACTCGGCGGTCACCCGTACGCCCTGGCCGGCCCGGGCCTCCAGGTGCAGCCCGTGGGGCTGGCCCTCGCCACAGCCGAAACAGTGGTCGTAATGGGCACCGAGGAGCTCGCCGGGGGCGGGCGCGTCAGGGTGCCGCACCGGCGCGACGGCGTCGGCCGGGGGCGTCAGGGCTGTGTTTCGTCCACTCACAGGCGCAGACCTTACCCGCGCGGCTACCCGCCGGTCGCCCCGTGCCAAGCTAGGAACCATGCAGCTCTCCGCCTCCTCGCACGACGAACGCCTGACGGCCCCCCGCTCCTGGTGGGTGATCGCGGTCATGGTCGGCCTCGCCTGCGCCCTGATGCTGCTCCCGCTGGGCACGGCGGCGCTGCTGGGCGGCCTGGTGGGCGGCACGGCCCTGGCGGGGGCGCTGGTGAGCTCGTACGGTTCCGCGCGCGTACGCGTGGTGGGCGGCGCCCTGGCCGCCGGCGAGGCCCGCATCCCGGCGACGGCGCTGGGCGAGCCGGAGGTGCTGGACGCGGAGGAGGCCCGCGCCTGGCGCACGTACAAGGCAGACCCGCGCGCCTTCATGCTGCTGCGCGGCTACGTCCCCACGGCGCTCCGCGTCGAGGTCACCGACCCGGCCGACCCGACCCCGTACGTCTACGTCTCCACGCGCGAACCGCACGCCCTGGCAGCAGCCCTGAAGGCGGCCGGCGCAGGCGGTTCCGGCCCCGCCGAGGTCTGAGGCCCGGGGGTCCGGGGGCAGCGCCCCCGTGACGGCAGCGGCTCAGGTGTTCAGGCGTCCGAGCCCGGGCCCAGCGCGTGCGGGTTGTGACCCCACGGCAGCGCGTCCGCAGGCCGCTCGAGCGGCGGCAGCCCGGTCAGGGCCTCCCACGGCACCGCCCGCCGCCGCAGGTCTCCGCGGACCTTCTCCGCGAGCTTCCTGGTGTCGCGCCGGTTCATCACGGCGCCGACCGCCGCACCGATCATGAACGGGATCAGGTTCGGCAGGTTCCGGACCAGCCGCTTGGTGATCTGCTGGCGCAGCTCGCGCTTGAGCTGTCCGCCCATCGCCGCGTTCACCGTGACCGGCTTGGTGACGTCGATGCCGCGCTCCTGGGACCACGAGGCGACGTAGGACATGCTGCGGGCCATGGGGCCGCCCGGCGGACGCAGGCCGTAGACCTCGTGCAGTTCGGCGACCAGCTTCAGCTCGATCGCGGCGACCCCGGTGATCTCGGCCGCGAGCTCGATCGGCATGGCGGGGGGCGTGGGCAGCATGGCCGCCGCGCCGACCCCGGCGCCCACCGTGGACGTGGCCCGGGTGGCTCCGGCGATCAGTTTGTCGGCCAGCTGGTCGGGGCCGAGCCCCGGGAACTGCGCGCGCAGCGTCGCGAGGTCGCGCACGGGCACGCGCGGGGCGATCTCGATGATGCGGTCCGCCAGGTAGTCCAGGGCGGCGCGAACCGCCGCTCCGCCCTTGCGGACACCTTTGCGGACGTACGTCAGGGAGCCTGCCGACTTCGCCGTGCCCGCGGACGTCGCGGCCTTGACGGACGCGCGAAGGCGACGGGCCCCGGTCGCGGGCCGGGGCTCCGCGTCGGCCGTACCGCCGGCCGGGAGCGATGCGGAGGGCACGACGGAAGACCGGCGGTCCGTCTCCGGACCCGGGTCTGCCTCGTACGCCTCCGCCGGACCCTGCTGCCTGCGGAAGCTGAAGCGCTTCCGCGACGGCGTCGAGCCTGCCACGGCGAGGTCAGTCGCAGTCGCGGCAGATCGGCTGGCCGTTCTTCTCGCGCGCCAGCTGGCTGCGGTGGTGGACCAGGAAGCAGCTCATGCAGGTGAACTCGTCCGCCTGCTTGGGCAGCACGCGGACCGCCAGCTCCTCGTTGGAAAGGTCTGCACCCGGGAGCTCCATGCCCTCGGCGGCGTCGAAGTCGTCCATCTCGATGGCCGAGCTGGACTTGTCGCTGCGCCGAGCCTTCAGCTCTTCGATGCTGTCGTTGTCGACGTCGTCGTCGGTCTTGCGTGGGGTGTCGTAGTCCGTTGCCATATTCGCTCTCCCCCTCTGGGTGGTTGCGGTGTCTCAGCGCACGTAACGCGCGAGAGGCCGGACTTGTGCCCGACCTGAGGCGGAGATTTTGCCTCACATCAAGGTCTGTTACTCAATCGACACCCAGCCGCCCCCCTGAAGAAGCGACGGGCGTGGATGTCGAGCCGGACCGTACACGGTCCCGGGGTCGCCCCGCATCGGTGCCACCCCGTGTATTTCCCGCCATTCGGGGGGTCGGAAACCCGGACTTTCCCGGGCTTTCCGACCCCCTGAGGGTCACTGAACGTACAGGACCCGGCACGGCACAATGTGATCGATCACACATAAATCGGCCACGGGCCGGAACCGGCGATTTCGCCCACGGCGAACAACGGCCCCTCCCTCAAATGGGGAGCGTGACACGCATCACCAGGCCACCGCCCTCCCGCGGCTCCGCATGGATCCGGCCACCGTGCGCCCGCGCCACCGAGCGCGCGATGGACAGGCCGAGGCCGACGCCCTTGTCGCTGCCCGTACGCTCGGTGCGCAGCCGCCGGAAGGGTTCGAAGAGGTTGTCGATCTCGTACGCGGGAACAACGGGACCCGTGTTCGACACCACGAGCACCGCCTGGCCGTGCTGCGCCTCGGTGGTCACCTCGACCCAGCCGCCCTCCGGGACGTTGTACCGGACGGCGTTCTGGACCAGGTTCAGGGCGATCCTCTCCAGCAGGACGCCGTTGCCCTGGACGACCGCCAGGGCGCGTTCGCCGCGGATCTCCACGCCCTTGGCGTCGGCCTCGGAGCGCGCCTGCTCGATGGCCCGGGAGGCCACCTCCGCCAGGTCCACGGGCTTGCGCTCGACGATCTGGTTCTCGCTGCGGGCGAGCAGCAGCAGGCCCTCCACGAGCTGCTCGCTGCGCTCGTTGGTGGCCAGCAGCGTCCTGCCCAGCTGCTGGAGCTCCACCGGGGCGCCGGGGTCCGACAGGTGGACCTCGAGCAGCGTCCGGTTGATGGCCAGCGGCGTGCGCAGCTCGTGGGAGGCGTTGCCGACGAACCGCTGCTGCGCCGTGAAGGCCCGCTCCAGCCGGTCGAGCATCTCGTCGAAGGTGTCGGCGAGCTCCTTGAGCTCGTCGTCCGGGCCGTCCAGCTCGATGCGCCGGCTCAGGTCCGAGCCGACCACCCGCCGGGCGGTCCGGGTGATCTTGCCGAGCGGGGAGAGCACGCGTCCGGCCATGGCGTAGCCGAAGGCGAAGGCGATGATGCTCAGGCCCAGCAGGGCCATCAGGGAGCGGCTCAGCAGGTCGTCCAGGACCCGCTTCTTCTGCTGGTCCATGCAGGCCGAGATGGCCTGGTTGAACTGGTCGATGGTCTGGTCGCCGCCCACGCCGGGGCAGGTCGCGCTGGTGACCTCGATCTTCTGACCGCCCACGATCTTGAACAGCGGGAAACTGCCCCCGTGCACGGCCTGGGCCGCGAGCAGGTAGATGATCGAGAGCAGCAGGATGCCGGCGATCAGGAACATCCCGCCGTACAGCAGGGTGAGCCGTATCCGGATCGTCGGCCGCAGCCAAGGGAAAGGACCCTCGGGCTGGCCGGGGTCCCACGTGGGTTTCGGAGGTGCCGCGGGTGGCGGCGGGGTCTGGGCCACCGCGGTCAGATCCGGTAGCCGGAGCCCGGCACGGTCACGATGACCGGCGGCTCGCCGAGTTTGCGGCGCAGGGTCATGACGGTGACGCGGACCACGTTGGTGAAGGGGTCCGTGTTCTCGTCCCAGGCCTTCTCCAGCAGCTGCTCGGCCGAGACGACCGTGCCCTCGCTGCGCATGAGGACCTCCAGCACCGCGAACTCCTTGGGCGCCAGCTGCACCTCGCGCCCGTCGCGGAACACCTCGCGGCGGTTGGGGTCGAGCTTGATCCCGGCCCGCTCCAGCACGGGCGGCAGGGCCACGGTCGTACGCCGGCCCAGGGCCCGCACGCGGGCGGTGAGCTCGCTGAAGGCGAAGGGCTTGGGCAGGTAGTCGTCCGCCCCGAGCTCCAGGCCCTCCACGCGGTCGCTGACGTCGCCGGAGGCGGTCAGCATCAGGACGCGCGTGGGCATGCCGAGCTCGACGATCTTGCGGCAGACGTCGTCGCCGTGCACGAGGGGGAGGTCCCGGTCGAGCACCACCACGTCGTAGTCGTTGACGCCGACGCGCTCCAGTGCGGCCGCGCCGTCGTACACGACGTCGACGGCCATGGCCTCCCGGCGCAGTCCGGTGGCCACCGCATCGGCGAGCAGCTGCTCGTCCTCGACGACGAGTACGCGCACGTCGATTTCCTTCCTCATGGGCCCGTACGGGCAGGGGTGTGTGCCCGTCCATCCTGCACTTTTCCCCGGTAAACCGGCTGTAAGACGCCAATCACGGGGGCCGGGGGCCCACGGAGCCGGGGATTCACCGGCCTTGCGAGGTTTCTGGGTTACGGGTGACGGGGAGGAGGGGGTCACACCCTCGATCACCCTCGACCGCGGAGACCCGCGTGTCCGGGTGGTCGGCGGCACCCACCCCCGGCACCCCCGTGCCACCGACCCCGACCCACGAAGAGGGGGCGCACCATGGACGCATTCACCGCAGGTCTTCTGCAGCGCATCAAGACCACGGAGTTCGACCTCACGCGGGCGCGCGAGACGGGCGACGAGTTCCTCGTCGAAGTCGAGCAGGCAGAGCTGGACGATCTGCATCGCCTCGCCGCCGAGCACGGTGTGGAGGTCACCGCCGCATAGGCGCGCCAAGCGCCGTCCGGGACGGCGCGACCGCACGTGTGAAGGGCCCCGGTGCCGCCCAGGCACCGGGGCCCTTCCGCGTCCGGGGCGGCGGACCCGCACGCCGCGGGCGGCCCCCCGACGGCGTCAGTCGTGCCAGGCGCCGGCTTCGTCGAGGAAGCGCTGGAGGGGCTCGAAGACGGCGGGCGTGGCGGCGACCGCCAGCTCGCCGGACGGCGGCGTCCCGGGCCGCCCGCCGGTGAGCGCGCCGGCCTCGCGCGCGATGAGGTCGCCGGCGGCGAGGTCCCAGGGGTTCAGCCCCCGCTCGTAGTAGCCGTCCAGCCGCCCGGCCGCCACGTCGCACAGGTCGATCGCCGCCGACCCGCTCCGCCGGACGTCCCGCACGAGGGGGATCAGCCGGCCGGCGACCTCGGCCTGGTGCGCGCGCACGGGCTGCACGTAGTTGAAGCCGGTGGCCACCAGTGCCTGCTCCAGCGGGGCCGGCTCCCGGCAGCGCAGCGGACCGCCGCCGGCCAGCCAGGCCCCGCCGCCCAGCACCGCGTGGTACGTCTCCCCGCGCATCGGCGCCGCGACCACCCCGACCACCGTCTCGTCGTGGTACTCGGCGGCGATCGAGACGGCCCAGGACGGCAGGCCGTAGAGGTAGTTCACGGTCCCGTCCAGCGGGTCGACCACCCACCGCACCCCGCTGGTGCCCTCGCTGCTGGCGCCCTCCTCGCCCAGGAAGCCGTCGTCGGGCCGGTGGGCGGCCAGGTAGTCGGTGATCAGCTTCTCGGCGGCGATGTCCATCTCGGTCACCACGTCGATGGGGCTGGACTTGACGGCGGCCACGCCGAGGTCGGCGGGCCGCCCGTCGCGCAGCAGCTCCCCGGCCCGCCTGGCGGCCTCCAGGGCGAACCCGAGCAGTTCGGTCTTCAGCGGGTCGGTCACGGCACTCCTCGGGCGCACGGGGCGGTCTCGGCGGGGCGGCCCCGGACGGGGGCCGACGGTTCGCGGGGCGGGCGGGTGAAGGGTGCGGGATCAGGCGTACGGGCTGTCCGCGCCCGCCGCCGCGGGCCGCGGGGCGCGCGCCGGGCAGCAGCCCACCGCGCACAGGTCGTGGCTCGCCCCCAGCATGCCCACCCAGCACCGCTCCACGGGCTCGCCGCGCTCGACCGCGGCCCGCTCCAGCACCAGCTCGCGCACCGCTGCGGCGAAGCGCGGGTCGGCCCCGACGGTCGCCGAGCGGGCGGCCGGCAGGCCCAGTTCGGCCGCCTTGGCCGTGGCCTCGGTGTCGAGGTCGTACATGACCTCCATGTGGTCGGAGACGAAACCGATGGGGACCATGACCACGGCCGGGGCGCCGGCTCCGTGCAGGCCCTCCAGGTGGTCGCAGATGTCCGGCTCCAGCCACGGGACGTGCGGGGCGCCGCTGCGCGACTGGTAGACCAGCTGCCACGGGTGCCGCGCGCCGGTGCGTACGGCGACCTCGTCGGCGATCACCGCCGCGACGTCCAGGTGCTGCTTGACGTACGCGCCGCCCGCGCCGCCCCGGGTGTGGTCCTCGACCGGGCCGGAGGTGTCGGCCGCGGCGGTCGGGATCGAGTGCGTGGTGAAGGCCAGGTGGGCGCCCTCGCGGACGTCCGCGGGCAGCGACTCCAGGGCGGCGACCACCCCGTCGGTCATCGGGTCGACGAAGCCGGGGTGGTTGAAGTAGTGCCGCAGCTTGTCCACCCGCGGCGGCTCCAGCCCCTCCTCGACCAGGGCGGCCAGGGCGTCGGCCAGGTTCTCGCGGTACTGGCGGCAGCCCGAGTACGAGGCGTACGCGCTGGTCGCGAGCACGGCGATGCGGCGGTGGCCGGCCACCGCCATCTCGCGCAGGGTGTCCGTCAGGTAGGGCGCCCAGTTGCGGTTGCCCCAGAAGACCGGCAGGTCCAGGCCGTGGTCGGCGAAGTCCTTGCGCAGGGCGTCGAGCAGGTGCCGGTTCTGCTCGTTGATGGGGCTGACGCCGCCGAAGCCGAAGTAGTGCTGCCCGACCTCTTTGAGGCGCTCGCGCGGGATGCCCCGGCCGCGGGTGACGTTCTCGAGGAACGGGACCACGTCGTCGGGGCCCTCGGGGCCGCCGAAGGACAGCAGCAGGAGGGCGTCGTAGGGGGCGGCGTCGGGGCGGGCCGCGGCGCCGGCATCGGGCTGAGCGAGCTGGTCTGGCATGTCCCGAATCCTGCCACCCGGGCCGGACGGCCGGTAACCGCGGCCGCGCGGGTCTCGGGTGCCGGACCGCCACCACTCGTAGGTTAGGTTTACCTAAGTCCGTACTGCGGATAACCCCCTGCGGCCAGGAGCTACCGCCCGTAACCTGTATCCGCCGCCTACGTCCCTTACGGAGGGCCCCCCTTGGCCAGTCCCTACCGCGCGATATTCGCCGCCCCCGGCACCCTGGCCTTCACGGTGTCGGGGTTCTTCGGCCGCCTGCCGCTCTCCATGCTGGGCATCGGCATCGTCACGATGATCTCGCAGCTCACCGGTCGCTACGGACTGGCCGGCGCGCTCACCGCGACCCTCGCGCTCTCCGCCGCCGTCCTCGGCCCCCAGGTGTCCCGCCTCGTCGACCAGTACGGCCAGCGGCGCGTGCTGCGTCCCGCCACCCTGGTCACCACCAGCGCCGTCACCGGCCTGCTGGTCTCGGCGCACCAGGGCGCCCCGGACTGGCTGCTGTTCGTCTTCTCCGCCGGCGCCGGCTGCGTGCCCAGCGTCGGCGCGATGGTCCGGTCCCGCTGGAGCGCGCTCTACCGGGACAGCCCGCGGGAGCTGCACACCGCGTACTCCTTCGAGTCCGTGATGGACGAGATCTGCTTCATCGTCGGGCCCATCGCCTCGATCGGCCTGTCCACCGTGTGGTTCCCCGAGGCGGGCCCGGTGATCGCGGTCGCCTCGCTGCTCGTCGGAGTGTTCTGGCTGACCGCCCAGCGGTCCACCGAGCCGGCCCCGCACCCGCGCGAGGCGGGCGCCGACCGGCGCACCGTGCTGCGCTCGCGCGGCCTGCAGGTCCTGGTGGGCACCTTCACCGCCACCGGTGCGATCTTCGGCTCGGTCGACGTCGTGACCGTCGCCTTCGCGGAGGAGCAGGGCAGGAAGGCCGCCGCCAGCATCGTCCTGGCGATCTGGGCGCTCGGGTCCTGTATCGCCGGACTGCTCTTCGGACTGCTGCACCTCAAGGGCCGGACAGAACCGCGCTGGGTACTGGGCATCTGTGCGATGGCCGTGAGTATGATCCCCCTCCTACTGGCCGGGAACCTTCCGTTTCTAGCCGTGGCGCTGTTCGTCGCGGGCCTCGCCATCGCTCCCACGATGGTCACCACGATGGCCCTGATCGAGAAGCACGTACCACCCGCAAGGCTCACCGAAGGCATGACCTGGACGGGAACCGGGCTTGCCGTGGGCGTCGCGCTGGGGTCCTCCGTGGCCGGCTGGGTGATCGACGCGGCCGGGGCGCGGAGCGGGTACGTGGTGTCGATCTCGGCGGGAGCCGCCGCGGCCGCGGTCGCGTTCGCGGGGTACCGCCGGCTGACCAGGCCGGCGCTAGGGGAGGGACCCGACGCGCATGCACAGCAGCAGCACGCAGCAGACGACGACCGGCGGCACGGCTCCCAGCCCGTGGCGTAACTGGGCCGGGAACGTCACGGCCCGGCCCGTCCGGGTCGAGGCCCCGCGCTCGGTCGCGGAGCTCCAGGAGGCGGTGCGCCGGGCCGCCGCCGACGGCCTGAAGGTCAAGGCGGTCGGCACCGGCCACTCCTTCACCTCCGCGGCCGCCACCGACGGCGTCCTGGTGCGGCCGCAGGCCCTGTCCGGCATCCGCGGGATCGACCGCGACGCCGGCACCGTCACGGTCTGGGCCGGCACCGCCCTCAAGGACCTCAACGCCGCGCTCGCCCGCGAGGGCCTGTCGCTCACGAACATGGGCGACATCATGGAGCAGACCGTCTCGGGCGCCACCAGCACCGGCACCCACGGCACCGGCCGCGAGTCGGGCTCCATCGCCGCGCAGATCCCCGGCATGGAGCTGGTGCTGGCCGACGGCACGCTGCTGAGCTGCTCCGAGAAGGAGAACCCGGACGTCTTCGCGGCCGCCCGGATCGGCCTCGGCGCGCTCGGGGTCGTCACCTCCCTCACGTTCGCGGTCGAGCCGGTCTTCCTGCTCACCGCCCGCGAGGAGCCCATGCCCTTCGACCGGGTGACGGCGGAGTTCGAGCAGCACTGGGCGGAGAACGAGCACTTCGAGTTCTACTGGTTCCCGCACACGGGCAACTGCAACACCAAGCGCAACAACCGCAGCGCCGGACCCGCCGCCCCCAACGGCGCGGTCAGCGGCTGGATAGAGGACGAGCTCCTCTCCAACGGCGTCTTCCAGGCGGCCTGTTCGCTCGGCCGTGCGTTCCCGGCGACCATCCCGGGGATCGCCCGGGTCGCCAGCCGTGCGCTGTCGGCGCGTACGTACACGGACATCCCGTACAAGGTCTTCACCAGCCCGCGCCGGGTCCGCTTCGTGGAGATGGAGTACGCCCTCCCGCGCACCGCCGTGGTCGACGCGCTGCGGGAGCTGAAGGCGATGGTGGACCGCTCGGACCTGCGCGTCAGCTTCCCCGTGGAGGTGCGCACCGCCCCGGCCGACGACATCGCGCTGTCCACCGCCTCCGGGCGGGACTCGGCGTACATCGCGGTGCACATGTACAAGGGCACGCCCTACCAGGCCTACTTCACGGCCGCCGAGCGGATCTTCACGGCGCACGGGGGCCGCCCGCACTGGGGCAAGGTGCACACCCGCGACGCCGCGTACTTCGCCGGGGTCTACCCCCGCTTCGGCGAGTTCACGGCGCTGCGGGACCGGCTGGATCCGGACCGGCTGTTCGCGAACGACTACCTGCGCCGGGTGCTGGGGGACTGACCGCGTCGCCCGCGGACCGCTCCGCCCCGCCGTCCGGTTCCGCGGCGGGCCCGGCCCGGTCCGCGGCGGCCCGGTCCGGTCCGCGGCGCACCCGGTGCATGGTGCGCGAACTGTGCGCCACTCGGGTGACGCTCAGCTGCGGGCGCCCGCGGCCGTCCCCCGAACGGCCCTACCCGCCCGCCGCGGCCGCAGCGGGCTCCGCCCGCGCGTCCGTCCCGTCCCCCGCGCCCGCCGTCCGGCCCGCCCCCGGCCTCTGCCGTGTCACCTCCTGTCACGCGCCACCGCGCTTGCAGCAGTTACTGACATATGGGCGAAACGGATAGTTCCACTTTGGGGGACGGCGTGAAGCAAGACACCTCAAAACGACCGGAGGTCAGGCGGGAGTAAGGAATCCCCCGCCCCAACTCCCCGCCCCCGCGACAAGTTCGGCGGCGCGGCGGTCCACCGGGGTGGCCCGAATGGAGTACTGTGGCGAGCCCTGGGGCCGTGCTTCCTTTCGGATGACCGGACCCGGGAGAGGGGGCCGGTTACTCGAAGGAAGCGGCGCTCGAAACCGGCGGCGCCGCGGCATCGCACGGATCCTGCTGCGCAGAGTGACCACTCCGTCACTATGAGTGGCGAACAGGTAACCGTGCCATAACGGCGATCAAGGGCGCATGCCCGACACGCCGGTTTAACTCGGCAAGGTTGTGGCAGGCTGCACCCGGGCAGGCCACACTCGACTAGCGGAAGCAGCGACGCACGTGACGTCGGCAGGCACCACCCGGGAGGTCCCCATGCCCGAACTGCGTGTCGTGGCCGTCTCGAATGACGGCACACGACTGGTGCTCAAGGCTGCGGACGGCACGGAGTTCACCCTTCCGATCGACGAGCGGTTGCGCGCGGCCGTACGCAACGACCGGGCCCGGCTCGGTCAGATCGAGATCGAGGTGGAGAGCCACCTCCGCCCCCGCGACATCCAGGCGCGGATACGTGCCGGTGCCTCCGCGGAGGAGGTCGCGCAGCTCGCCGGCATCCCCGTCGACCGGGTGCGCCGCTTCGAGGGCCCGGTGCTCGCCGAGCGCGCCTTCATGGCGGAACGCGCGCGCAAGACCCCCGTGCGCCGGCCCGGCGAGAGCACCGGCCCGCAGCTGGGCGAGGCCGTCCAGGAGCGGCTGCTGCTGCGCGGCGTGGAGAAGGACTCCGTGCAGTGGGACTCGTGGCGCCGCGACGACGGCACCTGGGAGGTCCTGCTGGTCTACCGGGTGGCGGGCGAGCCGCACTCGGCGAGCTGGACGTACGACCCGCCGCGGCGGCTCGTCCAGGCCGTCGACGACGAGGCCCGCTCTCTGATCGGCGAGGCGGACGACCTGCCGGCGCCGGAGCCGAGCTTCCCGTTCGTGCCGCGGATCGCCCGGCTCCCCCGGGACCGGCCGCTGGACCGCGCCCTGGACCGGCAGATGCCGGCCGTGGCGCCGGCGCCCGAGCCGGAGGAGGAGCGGGACTCGCTGACCAGCCTGCTGGAGGCGGTGCCGAGCTTCCGGGGCGACCTCGTGGTGCCCGAGCGCACCCCGGCGGCGGCCGCGGAGACCGAGGCCGAGGAAACAGAGGAGACCGCCGCGCCGGCGGCTTCGGCCGGTGCCGGCGCCGCGTACGCGGACGTCCTGATGCCGCGTACCGTCGCGGGTCACCGCGAGCGGCTCACGGGCACGACGGACCGTCAGGCGGAGGCGGACGGTGTCCGCCCGGGCCGCCGGGCCGCGGTGCCGAGCTGGGACGAGATCGTCTTCGGCACGCGCCGCAAGAGCAAGGAGTAACGGGTCCGGGGGCTCGCCCCCGGACCCGTGCCGCGGAGGCCGCCGCGGGCCGGACCGTGTCCGACCCGCGGCGGCCTCCGCCGGACACACCCCTAACCCGCCTCGGGGCCGGTGGCGACGGGGCGGGTCGGGTCGTTGGACCACTCCGACCACGAGCCGGCGTACAGCGCGGCCGGAATGCCGGCCACCGCGAGCGCCAGTACCTCGTGGGCACCGGAGACACCGGACCCGCAGTACACGCCCACCGGCGCCGACCCGTCCGCGCCGAGGGCGCGGAACCGCTCGGCCAGCTCCGCCGCGGGACGGAAGGTCCCGTCCGCCGCCACGTTCTCCGTGGTCGGGGCGGACAGCGCGCCCGGGACGTGCCCGCCGACCGGGTCGATCGGCTCGACCTCGCCCCGGTACCGCTCCCCCGCGCGTGCGTCGAGCAGGACCCCGTCCCGGGCCAGTGCGGCCGCCCCGTCGGCGTCGAGCAGCCCCATGGCGCCCGGGTTTGGCTTGAAATCACCCTCCGCGGGGGACGGTACGTCCGCCGTGACGCGCCCGCCCGCCGCGAGCCAGGCGGCCAGCCCGCCGTCCAGGACGCGGACGTCCTCGTGACCCGTCCAGCGCAGCAGCCACCAGAGTCGTGCGGCGGCCCAGCCCAGGCCCCCGTCGTAGGCGACCACCGGCGTTCCGGCGCCGACCCCGGCCCGGCGCAGCACGGCGCCGAAGGCCTCCGGGTCGGGCAGCGGGTGGCGTCCTCCGGCGCCGGGCGGCCCGGCCAGCTCGCGGTCCAGGTCGACGTACACGGCACCGGGCAGGTGCCCGGCCTCGTACTCCGGCCGCTGGTCGGGGCCGCCCAGCTGCCAGCGGACGTCCAGGAGGACCGGCGGTCGCGGGCCGGCCAGCTCGGCGGTGAGCTCGGATACGGAAACGATCGGGTTCATGGGGGCCATCCTCCTCCACCTCCCGCCACCGGCGGGGGCGGGTCGTCAAGCTCCGTCCCGGCGGTGGCGCACCGATCCGGCCAACCCTCCCCCCGGGGCGGGAAAGGCGGCGCGGCCGGGGCGCGCCCGGGGCCTTCCGGTGCCACCATCGGTCCATGACGGAGCAGGCCACGCGACGCACGCCCGGCACCCCGTGCTGGGTCAGCCTGATGGTGCACGGCCTCGCCGCCACCAAGCAGTTCTACGGCGGGCTGTTCGGCTGGGAGTACGTGCCCGGCCCGGGACAGCTCGGCCCGTACGTACGGGCGCGCCTCGACGGCCGGGAGGTGGCGGGCATCGGGCAGCTCCCGCCGGACCGCCACCTGCCCACGGCCTGGACGACGTACCTCGCCACCGACGACGCGGACAGCACCGCGGAGCTGATCCGCAGCTGCGGCGGCACGGTGGCGGTGGGGCCGCTGGACGCGGACGACGCGGGCCGGGTGGCCATCTGCTCGGACCCCCTGGGTGCGGTGTTCGGGATCTGGCAGGCGGCCGCGCACATCGGGACCCGGCTGACCGGGGTCCCCGGCACCCCGGTGTGGAACGAGCTGATCACCCGGGAGACCTCGACGGTCTCGAAGTTCTACCAGGTCGTCTTCGGGCACGCGGCGCAGGCGGTGGTCTCGGCGGACTTCGACTACCTCACCCTGTACGCCGCCGGGCAGCCGGTGTGCGGGCTGCACGGGGTCGGGGGCGCGCTGCCGCACGACCGGGGCGCGCACTGGATGACGTACTTCGAGGTCGAGGATCCGGACGAGGCTGCCGCGTGCGCGGCCGAGTTGGGCGGCCACGTGGTGCGTTCCGCCCACGAGGGCGCGGGCGGCCGCCTCGCCACCCTCGCCGACCCGGAGGGGGCGGTCTTCACGGTCATCCGCTCGGACCTGTAGCCCCTTGTTACGCGCCCGCCGGTCCCGCGGCGAGCAGGCGCGTCATGAAGGCGCTGCGGGGGTCTTCCCGGTAGTCCGCGAACGGTTCGCAGTACTCGAACCCGAACTTCTCGTAGAGCGCCCGCGCGGGGGCGAAGAAGTCGGCGGCGCCGGTCTCCAGGCTGAGCCGGGTCAGTCCCCGTGCGCGGGCCTCGGAGATGATGTGGCCGAGCAGCCCGGACGCGATGCCGCGGCGCGTGAGCGCCGGATCGGTGCGCATGGACTTGATCTCGGCATGGCCGCCGTCCAGCAGCTTGATCGCGCCGCAGCCCACCACGCGGCCCTCGTCGGTGGCCGACCAGAAGGTGACCTCGGGGCGGCGCAGCCCGTCGAGGTCGAGGGCGTGCTTGCTCTCCAGCGGGGTGATCTCCCGCATCTGACGGACGTGTGCGGCGAGGAAGGCGGCGATCTCCGGGCCGGAGAGGTCGTCCACTGCGATCTTCATCCCTGTCACCTTTCGTGGGCGGTCCGGTCGTGGGGCAGGCCGGTCGGGCATGCGGCCCGCCGGCGGGAGGCGGCCCGGACGGTCACCATGATGCAGTAGTCCACCGGCCGCCCCGCCCACGAGGTGGGACCGGGTCCCGCGCGCCCGACGGACCCACCGCCACCTGCGAGTTGGCTCGATTGGATCTCTGTCCCCCTGCTGGTGTAGAACCGTCGTCGATCAATCATGATCACGACAATCCACGCACGGGGGAAGAATCCACATGCACTCCACTCGGAACGTCATGGGCGCCATCGCGCTCATCGCCGCCCTCAGCGGCGCCCTCAGCGCCTGCGGTCCGGTGGCGGACGAGGGCGCGGACGGCGCGCCCACCGCGGACGCCACGGCTTCGCCCGACACCGGCGCACCCGCCGACCCGTCGGCGAAGCCGACGGACGGGGGCGGGACGGACGGGGGCGAGTACGACTGCGGCAAGCCGCCGACGCTCCCGCCGGGCGTCAAGATGATCGAGGTCGGGCTGCACCGCGACGCGAGCCAGATCGAGGCCTTCGAGGCCAAGCCGAAGTGCACGCCGAACGACTACATCTACCACGGCGAGGGCCAGCCCAAGGGCTACGTGCTCCCCGCCGACGTCAAGGGCGAACTGGCCCTGGGCCCGGGCCAGCACAAGAAGGTGGGCCGGGACGAACTGTCGAAGCACATCGACGGCTGCCTGCGCGAGGACTACAACGTCGTGAAGCAGCCCTTCGCCTGCTACGGCAACGTCTACGAGATCACTCTCAACGCCAAGGGCGAGATCGCCACGATGAGCGAGCGCTGGTCGGTCTGATCCGCACCGGTCGCCACCGGTCCGCACGGACCGGTGGCGGTCCCGGGCCCCACCGGTACCGGGGGCGCGGGACGCCGTCCACGGACGGCGCCGTCCCTCAGCTCCGGGTGACGGGGAGGACGTCCGGGGAGAGGGCCGCGGCGTGGGCGGCGGCGCTGGTCATGTGGCGGCGGTGGTGGCGGCGGCACAGGACCTCGTAACCGACCTCCGCGGCGGCCTGGTTCACGTCGCCGACGACGACCTGCTCGCCCTCGACCACCATCTCGCCGTTCACCGTGCGGGCGTTGTGGGTGGCGCGGGCGCCGCACCAGCACAGGGCCTCGACCTGGAGCTGCTCGATGCGGTCCGCCAGCTCGATCAGGCGCTGCGAGCCGGGGAACAGCTTGGTGCGGAAGTCCGTGGTGATGCCGAAGGCGAAGACGTCCATGTCCAGGTCGTCCACGATCCGGGCGAGCTGGTCGATCTGCTCGGGGGTCAGGAACTGCGCCTCGTCGACGATGACGTAGTCCGCCTTGCCGCCGGACGACAGCTCGCCCACCAGGTAGGCGTACAGGTCCATCGCGTCGACGACCTCGACCGCGTCCGTGACCAGGCCCAGGCGGGAGGACAGCTTGCCCTCGCCGGCCCGGTCCTGGCGGGTGAAGATCACGCCGACCAGGCCGCGGGCCGAGCGGTTGTGCGTGATCTGGAGCGCCAGGGTGCTCTTCCCGCAGTCCATGGTTCCGGAGAAAAAGACCAGTTCGGACATGGGGAAGTACGGACCTCTCAGGTCGGGGTGCGGGGCGCGGGTACGGGGGTCAGGAGCGGACTTCGAGCAGCGGGACGAGCTGCTCGGCAGGGGTCATGGAGCCGTGCATGCCGGTCAGGGCCGACTCGTTGACCTCGGTGCGGGACGCGATGATCGCGACGTCGTCGCGGGCCGCGGCGATCACGTCGCCGATCCGCCCGAGCACCCGCTCGTCGCACTCCCCCGGCCGTCCGAACCAGCCCAGGGACAGCGCCTCCTCGCGGCCCGCCACCCAGAAGCGGTCGCCCAGCACCTCGCGCCACACCGTGAGCACGTCGGCCTCGGCGCCCGGTACGGCGTACACGTGCCGGGCCCGGCCCTCGCCGCCCAGCAGGGCGACCCCGGCGCTCAGCTCCCAGTCCTCGTCGAAGTCGTAGCGCGACTCCTCGTCGAACGGGACGTCCACCATGCCGTGGTCCGCCGTGACGTACAGCGCCGAGCGCGGCGGCAGTTGCTCCGCGAGGCGCTGCACCAGCCGGTCGACGTACATGAGCTGGCCGCGCCACGCGTCCGAGGCGACGCCCTGCCGGTGGCCGGCGCCGTCGAGCTCGCTGTAGTACGTGTACACCAGGGAGCGGTCGGCGGACCCGAGCAGCTGCGCCGAGAGGTCCATCCGCTCCTCGCCGGTCATCCGGCCGTGGAACGTGCCGCCGCTCAGTGCGATCTTGGTGAGCGGGGTCTGTGCGAAGTCCGGGGAGGAGACCTGGGCGGCGGCCACCCCGGCCTCGTGCGCGAGCTGGAAGACCGTCGGGTACGGCTGCCAGACGTGCGGCGGCGTCCAGGGTCGCCAGCGCAGCTGGTTCATCAGGTCGCCGGTCTCCGGGTTGCGCGCGGCGTAACCGGGCAGACCGTGCCGGGCCGGCGGCAGGCCGGTGCCCACCGAGGCCAGCGAGGTCGCGGTGGTGGCGGGGAAGCCGGCGGTCAGCGGGCGGCCGGTGCCGCCCCGCGAGCTGCCGAGCAGGGAGGTCAGGTAGGGGGCCTCGTCCGGGTGGGCCTTGATCTGCTCCCAGCCGAGCCCGTCTATCAGGAAGACGCAGACCCGGTCGGCCGGGACCAGCTCGCCGATGGCGGCGCTCATCCCGGGTACGCCGAGGCCCGCCGCCAGCGTGGGCAGCAGGTCGGCCAGGGAGCCGGAGCCGTACTGCGGCACCGGGGCGCCGGAGAGGTCGAGGAGGACCGGCTCGGGCTCCTGCCAGGCGGAGTGGACCATCAGCGGGCGCCGGCCGCGTGGGCGGCGATGGCCTCGGACAGGGCCTGGGCGAAGTCGAGGGTCTGGCGCACGGCCTCGGGGCCGTCGCCGGCCTCGCTGACACGCAGGCTCAGGTCGTCGGCGGTGGAGTTGCCGGTGTAGCCGTGGTCGGAGTCGCAGTTCGGGTCGCCGCAGGCGGCCGGCTCCAGGTCGATGCGGGAGACCGCGCCCCAGCCGATGGTCAGGACGACCTCGCGGGGCAGGGTGCCCGGGGTGTACGACTCGGGGTTGGCCACCACGCGGCTGACGACCACGGACGAGATCGCGCTGATCTTGACCGACTCGGTCGAGGTGGTCGCGTACGGGGACGGGGATCCGGAGTCGGCGGCCTGCTCGTCGGTGTGGCTGACGATGAAGCGGTTGCCGGTCAGGACCAGCACGGTGACGTGGCGGCGCACCTCGTTGGAGTCGAAGGTGGTCTCCTGGTGGACCAGGTACGACGAGATCGGCTCGCCGCCCACCGCGGCCTCCACGGCCTCGGCCACGAGGGCCGGGTAGTAGCCGCTGCGCTCGATCGCCGCGCGCAGCCCCTGGGTCGTCGTACCGCTTTTCGCCATGGGGTCCATCCTAAGGCCCGTGCGGGGCGCTCCCGCCGCGCCGTACGCGGTCCGCCCGCAGGTCGTGCGGTGCCCCGCCCCCGGCAGCCGGGCCGGGGTGCGCGCTCAGTAGCTGGGCAGGGTGCGCGGGCCGAGGTCGGTGCGGGCGGGCGGACGGGCGATGCGGACCTGGGCGCTGAGCACGGAGAGCCCCTCGGTGGCCACCACCACCGGCTCCAGTGAGACGCCCACCACTTCGGGGTGCTCGTCGACCAGCCGGGACAGCCGCAGCAGAAGCTCCTCCAGCGCGGGCGTGTCCACCGGGGCGCTGCCGCGCCAGCCGAACAGCAGCGGCGCGGTCCTGATGGAGCGGATCAGGGCCGCGGCGTCGCGGTCGGTCGCGGGGACCAGCCGGTGGGCGGTGTCGCCCAGCAGCTCGGAGGCCACTCCGGCCAGTCCGAAGGAGAGCACGGCGCCGGCGGCCGGGTCGATGACGGACCGGACGACGGTGTCGACCCCGCGCGGGACCATGGCCTGGACGACCGGGAGCAGCTCGGCGGGCTTGCCGAGCAGGTCGGTCAGTTCGCCGTACGCCCGGCGCAGTTCCTCCTCGGTCATGAGCTCGAGGCGTACGCCGCCCAGGTCGGCGCGGTGGCGCAGGTGGGGGGCGGTGGTCTTGAGGGCGACCGGGTAGCCGAGCCGGGCCGCGGCCCGCGCGGCGGCGTCGGCGGTGGGGGCGGGCAGGGTGGGCACGACCCGGATGCCGTAGCGGGCCAGGAGGGCGCGCGCGTCGTCGTCCGCGAGGGTGGTGCCGGCGGGGCCGGTGCCGGCCGTGTCGGCGAGGAGGGCCTCCAGCTGCGCGGCGGCCCCGGCGGTGTCGATGTCCTCGTACTCGGGCACCTGGCCGGCGTCGGCGGCGGCCCGGCGCCACCGGGCGTACCGCCAGGCCTCGGCGAGCGCCCGTACGGCCCGCTCGGCGGCGGGGTAGGCGGGGATCGCGCGCGGCGCGGCGGGGGCGCCCTCGCCCGCCGGGGGGTTTCCGGGGGAGGCGTGCGGGGCGGCCGCCGCGGGGCCGCCGGCGGGGACGTCGTGCGGGACGCCGTGCCGGACGCCGTCGCCGGGGCGTGCCGACGGGCCGGCGGACGGGCCTGCGGCGGGCCCGCCCGGGGCACCTTCAGCGGGCGGGCCCGGGGCGACGGGGGTGCCGGGGGCGTCGGAGTCGGGGGTGCCGGGGGCGTCGGCCTCGGCACCGTCCCGGTCGGCGGCGCCGCCCGCGGTGCCGTCCGCGGTGCCGTCCGCCGGGCCCGCCGGGGGCGTGCCCGGCGCCGTGCCGGTGGCCTTCGGTGGAAGGGCCTCGGCGAGGTCGCCGAGCTCCACGTGCACCACGGCCACCGGCTTGCCCGGGGCCGCCGCGGCAGCCGTGCGCAGCGCCAGGGCGAGTTCCTCGGCGAGGGTGGGCTCCCCCACCGCCGGGATCGCCGTCACGACCACGGCGTCGGTGTCGTGGTCGCGCAGCGCCCGCCGGAGCGCGTCCTCGAAGTCGCGCGGCGTCGCGGCGGTGGTGAGGTCGAGCGCCGGGTACGGGCGCAGCCCCTCGGCCAGGCAGGCGTCGTACGTGAGCAGCCCGAGGGACTCGGAGTTGCCGAGGATCGCCACCCGGGGCCCGGCGGGCAGCGGCTGTCCGGCGAGCAGCAGGCCCACGTCGACGAGTTCGGTGACGGTGCCGACGCGGATCACCCCGGCCTGCCGCAGCAGGTCCGCGACGGTGGCGTCGGGCAGGCGGGTGCCGGGCACGGCGTGCCCGGCTGGGGTCACGCCGCTGTGCCGGCCGCCCCGGGCGACGACGACGGGCTTGACGGCCGCGGTCCGGCGGGCCAGCCGCGTGAACTTCCGCGGGTTGCCCAGGGTTTCGAGGTAGAGCAGGGCCACGTCCGTGGCCGGGTCCTCGTACCAGTACTGCAGGATGTCGTTGCCGGACAGGTCCGCGCGGTTGCCCGCGGAGATGAACGAGGACACCCCGGCGCCGCGCCGCACCAGTCCCGCCAGCAGGGCGATGCCGATGGCGCCGGACTGTGCGAACAGCCCGATCCGGCCGGGTGCCGGGGAGTCGGGGGCCAGCGAGGCGTTGAGGTGGGTGCCGGGGGCGGTGTTGATGACGCCGAAGGCGTTCGGCCCGACCAGCCGCATCCCGTACGAGCGCACCTGCCGGACCAGCTCGCGCTGGCGCTCCAGTCCCTCGGGGCCGCTCTCCGCGTAGCCGGCCGACAGCACGACCAGGCCCTGCACGCCGTGCTCGCCGCAGTCCGCGACCACCTCGGGGACCCGCTCGGCCGGTACGGCCACCACGGCGAGGTCCACCGGGCCGCCGTGCTCGGCGGTGCGGGTGGGCCCGGCGGCCCGGGCGATCTCGGCCAGCGAGCGGTACGCGGGTACGCCCTCCAGCTCGGTGCCCGCGGCGTCCGGGTCCAGCGCGGCGTTGACGGCGTACAGGGCGCCGGTGAAGCCCGAGTCGCGCAGATTGCGCAGGGCGGTCCGGCCGACCCCGCCCGGGCGGCGGCTGACCCCGATGACGGCGACCGCGCTGGGCGCGAGCAGCCGCTGCACCGAGCGGGCCTCGGCGCGCTGCTCGCGGGCCCGCTGGACGGCGAGGGTCTGCGCGGTGGGTTCGAGGTCGAGGGTGAGGTGCACGGCGCCGTCCTCGAAGCTGCGCTTCTGCTGGTAGCCGGCGTCCGTGAACACCTTGATCATTTTGCTGTTGGCGGGCAGCACCTCGGCCCGGAAGCGCCGGATCCCGCGCTCGCGCGCGACCGCGCCGATGTGCTCGAGGAGCGTGGAGGCCACGCCTCGGCCCTGGTGGGCGTCCTGGACGAGGAAGGCGACCTCGGCCTCGTCGGCGGGGGCCGAGGCGGGGCGGCCGTCGGGGCCGGTGCGGTCGAAGCGGACGGTGCCGATGAAGTCGTCGCCGACGGTGGCGGCGAGGCCGACGCGGTCCACGTAGTCGTGGTGGGTGAAGCGGTGGACGTCGCGGTCGGAGAGCCGGGGGTAGGGGGCGAAGAAGCGATAGTACTTCGACTCGTCCGAGACCTGCTCGTAGAAGCTGACCAGGCGGCCGGCGTCCTCCGTGGTGATGGGCCGGATCCGCGCGGTGCCGCCGTCGCGCAGCACGACGTCCGCTTCCCAGTGGGCCGGGTAGGAGGCATCCGACGACGTCTGCATGGGCCCAGCGTAGTAGGGGCCGGCGCACGACTCGCCCCCCGCGCGGCGCATGAAGTAAACCGGTACGTACCGGGGCAAGCTTGGACGGGTCGAACGGCGGACGGTTCGGGGCCGAAGGTCGGTCGGAGAACTCCGGCGGTCGTGAGAGACTGGTCTAGACAACCCGCAGAACCTGAAGGGCATCACCATGGCAGAGCGCCGCGTCAACGTCGGTTGGGCCGAGGGCCTGCACGCTCGTCCCGCCTCGATCTTCGTCCGGGCGACCACCGCCTCGGGCATCCCGGTGACCATCTCCAAGGTCGACGGCACCCCCGTCAACGCCGGCTCCATGCTCGCCGTGCTGGGCCTGGGTGCGCGGGGCGGCGAGGAAATCGTCCTGGCCTCCGACGCCGAGGGCGCGGACGTCGCCCTGGACCGCCTGGCGAAGCTGGTCGCGGAGGGCCTGGAGGAGCTCCCCGAGACCGTCTGACGGCCGTCGGCGCCCACGCGCGACCGTCCGGCCGAGCAGGCGGCACCCGCAGTCGGACGGGCCCGAGCCGCGACTCCCCACGAGGGGGTCGCGGCTTTCGTCGTTCCGGAGGGCGGCATCCGGCGGCATCCACGGCGCAGCGGTGCGCCTGCCGCCCGCAGGAAGAGGCGCGGCGCCGTCGCGCCGCGCCTCTTCCTGCCGGCGCATTCCCCCGCGGGACCCACCGGGATATCCGGGTACGGAAATCCCGATGGGGCTCCGGATCGGATCGTCGATCCGGATTCCGGATTCCCGAGCAGGACCCCGGACGGCACCCCCGCGTCGGAATTCGCAAACGGCATCCGCCCGGATATCCGCGCCGGAATTCGTGGACCGGTATCCGTCCTTTGTATACGGCGCCCGTTAAATGCGACCGCCCGCTGTGTTTACGGCAGGTTGCGAACCCCTCACGCGCTCCGCGCCCGACGGCCGCCGCAGCCGGTGCGCGGCGGCGGCCCGCACCATGTGCGCGGTGCTCAGGGCCCGCGCCCGCTCGGCGTCCCCGCGCGCCACCGCGTCCACGATGGCCCCGTGCTCGGCCCACGACTCCGCGGGGCGGACCGGGGCCGTCACGTCGTACATCCACGCGATCTTGTGCCGCAGCTGGGTCAACTGGGCGACCAGGGCGACGCTGCCGGAGGCCTGGGCCAGCGTCTCGTGGAACCAGCCGCCCAGGGACCGCAGGTCCTCGCCCTCCCCGCGGCGGGCCCGCTCCTGGCCGAGCCGGACCAGGCCGCGCAGGACCTTCAGGTGCGCGTCGGTGCGGCGCTGGGCCGCCCGGGCGGCACCCAGCGGCTCCAGCAGGGCGCGCATCTCCAGCACGTCGGCGGCCTCCTGGTCGGTGGGCTCGGCGACGCACGCGCCGGCGTGCCGCCGGGTGACCACGAAGCCCTCGGACTCCAGGGTGCGCAGCGCCTCCCGGACGGGGACGCGGGAGACACCGTAGCGGCGGGCGAGGAGGTCCTCGGTGAGTCTGCCGCCGCGTTCGAAGACACCGCTGACGATGTCGTCGCGGATTGCGGTGCACACCGCGTGCGCGGGAATGCGCATGACCGGACCTCCGCTTTCATCTTCCCGATTCGTGTTCGGGGGCGCATGACGTAGAAGGGTGTTCTGCGACTCTATTGCAGAACACCGGAATTCCGGAGGGGAGCCGGGAAATCGGGGAACGTTTTTGCGCGGGCCCGGCGACTAGGACCAGGGGTGCGGCTGGGGCTGGGGCTTGGGGCTCGGGGCTGCGGCTGCGGCTGCGGCTGCGGCTGCGGCTGCGGCTGCGGCTGCGGCTGCGGCTGCGGCTGCGGCTGCGGCAAAAGCGTGGCTTCGCGGGGGCGCCCCGTGGTGTGTGGGTCCCCTCGCCTCTTGACCCGCCATGGCCTGCAGGCCTCCCCCAGCTACCGCTGGGAGGTGCCCCCAGCGGCAGGCCCACCCCTGGGGCAAGGGGGCTTCGCCCCTGGCCTGCGGCCACCCCAGGCCCGGGCCTGCCTCCGGACCAGCCTGCCATGACGCCTCAAG
>NZ_JOGB01000051.1 GCF_000719335.1 Streptomyces sp. NRRL S-87 | reverse complement strand
GGGCGGCAGCCGCTCGCGCGGTGGGGGCTTCGGTCCGGGACCGGGGTCGTTCGGGGGTGGGGGGACGCGGGGGCGCATGGGGGGTGGTGGTCGGTTCTGAAGCGGGGGGTGGGTCGCCGTCGAGGGGGCCAGGCGCGGTCGGCCGGGGTGGGGCGCGGTCGGCCGAACGGGCAAGCGCGAGGTACGAACGATCCGAGAGAGCGAGCACCATGAGCAAGCAGACCATCCTCGGCCGGGTCGCCCAGCTGGCGAAGGCGAACATCAACTCCCTGCTGGACCAGGCGGAGGACCCGCAGAAGATGCTGGACCAGCTGATCCGCGACTACACGAACAACATCTCCGAGGCGGAGCAGGCGGTGGCGACCACGATCGGCAACCTGCGGCTGCTGGAGCAGGACCACCGGGAGGACGTGGCCGCGGCGGCGGAGTGGGGCGGCAAGGCGCTGGCGGCCAGCCGAAAGGCCGACGAGCTGCGGGCGGCGGGGCAGGCCGCGGACGCGGACCGGTTCGACAACCTCGCCAAGGTCGCGCTGGGGCGGCAGTTGCAGTCGGAGAAGGAGGCGGCGGTCGCGGAGCCGACGATCGCCGCGCAGACGGAGGTCGTGGACCGGCTCAAGGCCGGGCTGGACTCCATGAAGGACAAGCTGGGCGAGCTGCAGGCCAAGCGGGACGAGCTGGTGGCGCGGGCGAAGACCGCGCAGGCGCAGAACACGATGCTCGACGCGGTCAAGAGCATCGACGTGCTGGACCCGACCAGCGAGCTGAGCCGTTTCGAGGACAAGGTCCGGCGCGAGGAGGCCCGGGCCATGGGCCGCCAGGAGCTGGCCGCCTCGTCCTTGGACGCGCAGTTCGAGTCCCTCGACGACCTGGGGCGGCAGTCGGAGGTCGAGGCGCGGCTGGCTGCGCTGAAGTCGGGGGGTGCGTGATGGGGGGCCTACCCGTACAGGTCCAGCAGTTGTTCTGCTGACAGTTCGGCCGGGCAGACCTCGGCGGCGCCGGGGAGGGCCAGGTCGAACCAGACGGTCTTGCCCCTCGGGGTGCGGCGGCTGCCCCAGCCGGTGCTGAGCAGTCCGACCAGTTGGAGACCGCGGCCGCCCTCGTCCGTGTCGCGGGCCCGGCGGCGGCGCGGCTGTACCAGCCCGCCGTCCCACACCTCGCACACCAGGGTCCGGTCGAGGAGCAGCCGGAGCCGGATCTCCCCCTCGCCGTACCGCAGGGCGTTGGTGACCAGTTCGCTGACCAGCAGCTCGGTGGTGTCGACCAGGCCCTCCAGGCCCCAGGACAGCAGGCGTTGGCGGGCCAGCTCGCGGGCCCGGCCCACCGAACGGGGCTCGCGCGGCAGGCTCCAGTCGCCCACCGCGTCGGGCGGCAGGCCCTGGACGCGGGCCATCAGGAGGGCGATGTCGTCCTCGCCGTGCCGGGTCTCCAGCGCGTTCAGGACGTGGTCGCAGACGTCCTCCAGGGGCTGGGAGGGGTCGCGCAGGGCTTCGCGCAGCCCGCGCAGGCCCTCGTCGAGGGTGTGGCCGCGGGATTCGACGAGCCCGTCGGTGTAGAGGGCGAGCAGGGCGCCTTCCGGCAGTTCGACCTCCACCTCCTCGAAGGGCTCGCCGCCCACGCCCAGGGGCATGCCGGGCGGCACCTCCAGCAGGAGGGCGCCGGAGTCGCCGCTCTCGACGAGGACGGGCGGCATGTGGCCGGCGTTGGCGATGGTGCAGCGCCGGGTGACGGGGTCGTAGACGGCGTACACGCAGGTGGCGAGGTACACCTCGGCGAGGTCGGCGTTCGCCGGGGTGGTGCCGCCGGCGCGGGAGCGCGTCCGGGAGGGGGCGTGTTGGGCGCCGTCGGGGCCGCCGAGGCCGCGGGCGACCTCGTCGAGGGCGGCGAGCACCTCGGCGGGTTCGAGGTCGAGCAGGGCGAGGGTGCGCACGGCGGTGCGGAGCTCGCCCATGGCGACGGCGGCGCGCAGGCCGCGGCCCATGACGTCGCCGACGACCAGGGCGGTGCGGTGGCCGGGCAGTTGGATGACGTCGAACCAGTCGCCGCCGACCTCGGTGGCGGTGTTGCCGGGGAGGTAGCGGCAGGCGATGTCGAGGCCGGCGGCCTCGGGGTCGCCGGGCGGCAGCAGGCTGCGCTGGAGGATCAGTGCCCGCTCGTGCTCGCGCCGGTAGAGGCGGGCGTTGTCGATGGAGACGGCGGCGCGGGCGGCGAGCTCGACGGCCACGGCCCGGTCGCGTTCGCCGAACGGTTCGCTGCCCTTGGTGCGGGAGAACTGGGCGAGGCCGACCACGGTGTCGTGGGCCACCATCGGCACCACGAGGGTGGACTGCACGAGGTCCTCGGGTCCCGCGCCGGGGACCAGGCGGGGCCGGGCGGTGCGCAGGGCCAGCGCGCCGGCCGAGGACGCCTGGTAGCGGTGGATCTCCCCGACGGCCACGGGGGCGCCGGTGCCGGACAGCGGTGCGTCGGAGACGGCGCTGGCGAAGGCGACCCGGCGCAGCGGGGCGGAGGGCAGCCGGCCGCCGGTGGTGGCGGCCGCCGCGGCGGAGCCGTACGGGCGCTGTGCGCCGGGAGCGAGGCCGGGCAGGCGTACGGGCCCGTCCTCGTCGCCCTGGAGCAGCCCCTGGTACAGGTCGACGGCCGCGAGGTCGCAGAAGCCGGGCACGGTGACGTCGAGGAGCTGGCGGGCGGTGGTCTCGAGGTCGAGGGAGTTGCCGATGCGGGCGCCGGCCTCGTTGAGGAGGGCGAGGTTGCGGCGTACCCCGGCGGCCTCGCGGGCGGCGAGGTGGCGGCGGGTGACGTCGGTGCCGACGCCGGCGACGCCGACGGGGCGGCCGGAGCCGCCGTGGACGCGGTAGAGGTTGATGGACCAGTGCCGCGCCTCGCGGCTGCCGGGGGCGGCGCCGACGATCTGGAGGTCTACGGCGGGCTCGCCGGTCTCCAGGACCTTCTTCAGGGCCGCGGTCATGCGGTCGGCCTCGCGGCGCGGGAGGTAGTCGTGGACGGTGCGGCCGCGGTGGTCCTCGGCCGCACCACCGAAGACGGTGGCGAAGCGGCGGTTGGCGCGCTGCACCGTGAGGTCCGTACCGAAGAGGAGGAATCCGAAGGGAGATTGTCCGAATATCGCCTGCGAGGCCGCGAGGTCGGACTCGATCTGCCGCAGGGCCCGGACGTCGACCACGACGCACAGCGCCGCCCGGTCGCCGTCCTCGGTCTCGGTGGGCATCACGTAGATCTCGGCCACGCCGTGCGCGCCGTCGCCGTCGGGGATGCGGAACGGGACCAGGCCGGTCCATTCCTTCCCGTCGAGGATCTCGGCGACCTTGCGGTGGCCGCCGGGGCGCAGGTCGGCCGGCATGAAGGCCTCCACCGGGTCCCGCCCCACGGCATCGGCCGCGGCCAGGCCGAACAGCTCCTCGGCGCGCAGGCTCCACCGGTCCACCAACCCGTCGGGCCCGATCGAGAAGGAGGCGACCCGTATGTAGTCGTAGATCGAGCCGGGCGGACTGCTGTGCCACATGGATTCACGCCATGTTTCCGCAGGCACGCGGGTGGATTCTCCGGGCACGTGGGTCTCCCGTGCCTGCGCAGGTATTTCGCTCACGCGACCGTCCCCTCCAGCTCACCGCAACCGGACCGGCCATGACCGAAGTATTCAGCACCACGGCCCCCGCCGGTACGGCGTTCACGATCACAGCAAGGTCTCGGTGGTGCCACGGCTCGTCCCGTGATCGCCGGCTACCTCCACCTCTTTACTCACCAGGCAGGGCCAATTCGAACCACACGGTCTTGCCGCTGTCTCCGTGGCGCGTCCCCCACCGCTGGGACGAGACCGCCACCAGGTGCAGTCCCCGGCCCCCCTCGTCGTCCGTGCCGGCCTTGCGTTCACGCGGCGGATCCGGAAGCGGATCGGATACCTCCACGAGCAGCGCCGGACGGCCCGGGGAACCGTCGCTGGCCGAATTCTGCCGTACCAGGCGCACCCCGATGGGGCCGGAGGCGTACCGCAGGGAGTTGGTCACCAGCTCGCTGACCAGCAGGACGGTCACGTCGCCGACCGAGTCGAGGCCCCAGTCCCGCAGCGCTCCCCGTACGGCGTGCCGAGCGGTGCGCACCGCTCCGGGCTCGGCGGGAAAGGCCCACTCGGCGCAGTCGCCATCGGTGTCGATCACGCCGATCACTTCCCGGGCCGCCTACGGACCCCAGTCCGGATGTACAGGGGGACGAGATTGGGATTAATAGCGACATACCCGATATTCGGGCGTCGTACCGCTCCAGCCCCCACAGCTCGGCGCACTGTGGCACGAACGGCGTACGGCCCCGGCCCCATGCGCCCCGCCGTGCGCTGCCACGCTGAACCCGTCGCGCTCGGCCGTCGCGCTCGGGCTCACCCTCGGCCCGCCGATCTCCGCCGGTCGCGCTCAGCCCGTCGCCCTCGGCCCGCGGGTCTCGCCGGTCGCTCAGTCCGTCGCGCTCGGCCCGGCGGCTCGGCCCGCCGCGGCGCGCAGCCGGCGGCCGGCCTCGGCGACGGCGGGGCGGTCCTGGTCGAGCCAGTCGACGGCGTCCAACTCGTCCGGCCCGAGCCAGCGCAGCTCGTCGTGGTCCTCCAGCGGCCGCGGCTCGCCCGAGACCAGCCGGGCCGTCCACACGTGCAGGACCAGCCCGGGCTTCAGGGGCCATGCGCCGGGGATGCGCTCGAGCGGCTCGGCCTCGACGCCGAGTTCCTCGCGCAGCTCGCGGACGAGCGCCTCGCGCGGGCTCTCGCCCGGTTCGGCCTTGCCGCCGGGCAGCTCCCAGCGCCCGGCCAGCTCGGGCGGGGCACTGCGGCGGGCGGCCAGCAGGCGCCCCTGATGGCAGACGGCTCCGCCCACGACCACGCGTTCAGTCATGGGCGGAGCCTATGCGATCGGCCGTCAGCCGACCGGTGGCGCTCTTCCCGCTCAGTTCCGGGTGACGGTCTGTCCGATCCGCTCGATCCAGTAGAGCTGCTTGTGTCCGCGGTCCTCGAGACTGTCGGCAACCTTCTGGGCCTCGGCCCGGGTGGCGTACTGGCCCACCCGGTAGCGGTTGCCGTTGTCGTCCTGCCGTATCACCAGCCACGGGAGCACGGCACCGCTGTCGTTCATCGCGCTCCACCCTCCGCCGCGGGGCATGCCCAGGAAACCGCACTACGCATATGCCTGAGCTTACGCCCGACCTTCACGCAGCGGATACGGGTTTTCACGAAGAGGTACCTCGGGGGCGTATGCATCCGGCCATGCGTACGACTGCGCCGCGTGCGCCCGCGTACGCCCCGCCCTCCCCAGGCGGCGCGGGAGACCCCTGCGCGGGGTCCCGCGGTCAGCGCACGGGGAGGTGGTAGGAGACGCGGTAGCGGTCCGCGGGGACGATCACGTCGGCCGTCTCCACCGCGCGCCCGGAGGCGTAGTACGTCCGCCCGATCACGAGCACCACGTGCCCTGGGACGCCGCCGAGGGCCAGGGTCTCCTCCGCAAGGCCCGGCCGCGCTCCGACCTCCTCGACCACGTTGTCCACCACGACGTCGATGGCCGCCATGCGCTCCACGACCCCGCAGCCGCCCAGCGGGCCCTCCTCGGGGAGCATCACCGGCGTCCGCCCGGTCAGCGCGAGCGGCTCCCAGGACGTGGAGAGCATCATCGCCTCACCCGCGTCCCGGAACACGTACCGGGTGCGCATCACGCGGTCACCGGGCTCGATGCCGAGCCGCTCGGCGATGTCCGGCGGCGCGGCGGTCTGCGCGCTGCTGGACTCCCAGGTGCCGCGGGCGCCGCCCTCGGCCTGCTCCTGGCGGAACGGGGTGGTCGGCCCGCCCGTGCGGTATCCCGAGCGGGCCACCCGTCTGGGCACCGGCTGCTCCCGTACGTACGTGCCCGAGCCCGAGCGGCCCTCCACGAGCCCCTCCGCCATCAGCACCTTGCGCGCCTCGAGGGCGACCGTGTCGGAGACGCCGTACTCCTCGCGGATGCGGGCCTGCGACGGTAGCCGGGTATGCGGGGGCAGGGACCCGTCGACGATCTTCCGCCGGAGATCTCCGGCGACGCGCAGGTAGGCCGGCTGCTCACCGAAAGTCACGGGCCACTCCCATCAGGTTGACAGACAGCAACAGCCTGGCAACCGTGGGTTGTCGCCCGCAAGCGAAGGCCAACGTTTCACTCGAAGTAGTGATCACCGGGGTCCCAAACCCGTTGAAAAGCGATGCCGGCGCGTACGACGATCACGACCATGCCACCCCACCACCACCCGGCCCCGCACGCCGTCAACCACCTGACCCGGCGCTGGTCACGCACCGTCGACCCGGCCCACGGCACGGTGTTCGCCGCGCCGGGCCTGTGGCCGCTGCTCGCCCTCCTCGCGAGCGGCGCGACCGGCCCCGCCCGGGAGGAGCTGGAGGAGGCCCTGGGCCTGCCCGCCGCCGACGCGGCCCCGGCCGCCCGGGAACTGCTCGCCCACCTGCGCACCGTCCCCGGACTGGGCGCCGCCCTCGGCGTGTGGACGGGCCACGGCGTCCCCGTCCGCCCGGAGTGGGCCGCGGGCCTCCCCGAGGGCACCCACGGGACCCTCACCGGCGACCCCGACACCGACCGCGCCGCGCTCGCCGCGTGGGCGCACGCACACACCGACGGCCTGGCGGACGCCCCGCCCACCGGCCCCGCGGCGGACCTCAGGATGCTCCTGGCCTCGGCCGTGTCCCTGCGCACCACGTGGACGGAGCCCTTCCAGGAGACCCGGTTCCGGACCACGGACGGCCCCTGGGCCGGCCGGGACTGGCACGGCCTCTTCCGCCGGACCCCGCGCCACGACCGGGTGCGCGTCGCCGACACCCCCGCCGGCCCGCTGACCCTCGCCCGGATCGGCGGCGACGCGGGCGTGGACGTCCACCTCGTCCTGGGCGCACCGGACGCCCGCCCCGGCGACGTCCTCGCCCACGGCACCGCCGCGGCCACCGGCGCCCTGCCCTCGACCACCGGGGACCGGTTCGGCACCGGCAGCCCGGGCCCCGGCCTGACCGTCTCCACCGTCGAGTCCCCCTACCCCGAGCCGCAACTGGACCTCTCCACCGTGGCCTTCGGCGTCCGCGCCGAGCACGACCTGCTCCGGCCCGCGACGCCCTTCGGGCTCGACACCGCCCGGGACGCCCGCACCGGGCACTTCCCCGGCATCAGCACCACCCCGCTCGCGGTCGGCTCCGCCCGCCAGAACGCCCTCGCCGAGTTCCACGCCCTCGGCTTCCGGGCCGCGGCGGGCACCGCCCTCGCCATGGTGGGCGCCGGCCTCCCGAAGGTGCGCCACCGGGTGCGGCGGGTCCGGGCCGACTTCGACCGGCCGTTCGGCTTCCTCGCCGTACACCGCGCCGGCGGACTGGTCCTGGCCGCCGGCTGGGTGGCCGAGCCGGCCCCCTACCCGGCCGAGGGCGTGGGGCGCTTCCGCCGACGGCGCGTCGGCCCCGTCACCGGTCGGGGCCTGCTCCCCCCACGAGGACCGCTCGCCCCTCGATGACCGCTCACCCCTCGATGACCGCACCCGCTCGAGGACCGCTCAACTCGCCCTGGTGGCAAGAGATCCTTGCGGCATGCTGGGGCCATGCCCAAGCTCGTCTACTTCATCGCCAGCACGCTCGACGGCTTCATAGCCGGCCCCGACGGCACCGACCCGACCGGCCCCGGCGGCTTCTGGGCCCCGGCCGAGGACTACATCGCGCACCTCGTCGCCGAATACCCCGAAACCCTCCCCGGGCCGGCCCGCGCCGCCCTCGGCATCACCGCCGGGGGCACCCGCTTCGACACCGTCGTCGAGGGCCGCAAGAGCTACGAGATCGGCCTGGCCGTCGGCGTCACCGACGCCTTCCCCCACCTCCGCCACCTCGTCTTCTCCCGGACGCTGACCGAGAGCCCCGACCCGCGCGTCGAACTCGTCTCCGACGACCCGGCGGCCGTCGTCCGCGAACTGAAGCAGGGCGACGGCAAGGACATCTGGCTGGTCGGCGGCGCGGAGCTGGCCGGAGCCCTCTACGGCGAGGTCGACCGCCTGATCGTCAAGCTCAGCCCGCTCACCATCGGCGCCGGCATCCCGCTGTTCGGCCGGTCCACGCCCTTCGAGCCCGGCTCGTGGGAGCTCACCGACCACACGGTCCTCGCATCGGGCGCGGCCTTCCTCACCTACGACCGGCTGCCCGGCACCCCGCAGGTCTGACCCGCGGCGCCCGGGCCCCCACGGGTCCCGGGCCCCCGGCTCACAGCTCCTTGCGCGGCGCCCCGTCGCGGCCGCCCGACTCCGGGCCCCCGTCCCGGCCGCCCCCCTCCAGGCCCTTCGCCTTCCTGAGGGCCTTGGACAGCTTCGACTGGCCCTTCAGCGGCCGGGTGCGCACCTCGACGCCGCCCCAGAACGCGAACCCCGTCACCACCACCCGCGGCGCCCGCGGATCGACGGGATGGTCCGTCCTGCGCACGCCGAACCCGCCCATCACCCCCAGGCCCCGCATGTCCACCTCGACGCCCGGCGGCACCGTGATCTCTATGCCGCCCATGACCGCGACGCAGTTGACCACCACCTCGCGCGCGGCGAAGTCCGCCTCCCGCAGGTCGATCTCACCGCCACCCATGACCGCCACCGCGTTGAAGCGCTGCGGCACCGTCCACCGGCCCTTGCGCTCGAACCCCGACATCACGGCGACGGCCGTGCTCGACGTGCCCTGACCACCGATCCGGCCCGGCCAGGAGGCCGCACCCGGCTCGACGGCACGGTGCCCGGCCGACCCCACCGGCGCGGGCGGGGCCACCGGCGGCGCCCCCGGCAGGTCCCGGGTCAGCGGCGCCAGCTCCCCGTACGTACGGGACGTGTAGGCCGCCTCCAGCCGCTCCTCGAACTCCCCCATGTCCAACCGCCCTTCGGCCAGGGCGTCGCGCAGGCGGTCCACCACCAGCTCCCGGTCGGCGTCCGAAGCCCGCAGCTCGGGCAGCTCCTCGCTCATGCGCCCAGGGTAGGCGCTACCGGCCACCCCCTGCGTACATCCGTGCGATGACGTCCTCGATGTCCGGCTCCCGCACCGACAGGTCCGACAACGGGTACTGCGCCGCCACCGCGGCCACCAGAGGCGCCGCCGACTGCGAGGCCGGGAACGCCAGCCACTGCCGCGGCCCCTCCACCTTCACCGTGCGCGCCCCCGGCACCACCACCGGCGGCAGCTCCCGCTCCAGGTCCACCACCAGGGTCCGCTCGCCGCCGCCCGCCTCGTGCAAGCCGCCGAGCGGCCCGTCGTACACCAGCCGCCCGTGGTCGATGACCATCACCCGCTCGCAGAGCTGCTCGATGTCCTGCAGGTCGTGCGTCGTGAGCAGCACCGTGGTCGCCCGCTCGGCGTTCAACTCCCGCAGGAACCCCCGCACCCGGGCCTTGCTGACCACGTCCAGCCCGATGGTCGGCTCGTCCAGGTACAGCACCTCCGGATCGTGCAGCAGCGCCGCCGCGACGTCCCCGCGCATCCGCTGCCCCAACGACAGCTGCCGCACCGGCACCTCCAGCAGCCCGGCCAGGTCCAGCAGTTCGACGCACCGCTCCAGGTTCTCCCGGTACCGGGACTCCGGGATCCGGTACATCCGCCGCACCAACTGGTACGAGTCCCGCAGCGGCAGGTCCCACCACAGCGTCGTGCGCTGCCCGAACACCACCCCGATGCGGTGCGCGAGCCGGGTGCGCTCCCGCGCCGGGTCGATACCGGCCACCCGCAGCCGCCCGCCACTGGGCGTGAGGATGCCGGTGAGCATCTTGATGGTGGTGGACTTGCCGGCGCCGTTGGGCCCTATGTAGCCCACCACCTCACCGCGCGGGACCTCGAAACTGATCCCGTCCACCGCCCTGACCTGCCGCTTCTCCCGCCGGAACAGACCCGTCCGGCGCCGCACGTCGAAGACCTTCTCGACCCCGTCCACCTCGATCAGCGCCACCGCGCGCCCTCCTCCTCAGCTCCCCGTGCTCCGGTACGCCCTGACCCCCGCCCGCCACGCCAACGACGCCGGCACCAGCGCCACCACCGCCACCACCGGACTCGCGTACGCCGCCCAACCCGGCAGCCCCACCGGATCCGGACGCCCCAGGACGTGCAGCGCCGGCACCCAGTTGACGAACGCCAGCGGCACGACGAACGTCACCCCGCGCACCAGCTCCCGCGCGAACACGCCCGGCGGGTACTGCAGCATCGTCGTGCCCCCGTACGTGAAGGAGTTCTGCACCTCCGCCGCGTCCCCCGCCACGAACTGGAACGCCGCCCCCGCCACGAACACCGCCGCGAAGATCGCCGCCCCCGCCACCACCATCACCGGCACCAGCAGCACCCGCCCCGGTGTCCAGGCCACGTCCACCGCCGTCAGCGCCCACACCAGCACCCCCAGACCCTGGCTGATCCGCCCCACCCGGCGCAGCGCGAACCGGTCCGCCGCCAGCTGCGCGAACACCGGCACCGGCCGCACCAGCATCGTGTCGAGCGAACCGTCCCGGATCCGCGCCCCGACCCGCTCGCTGTTGCCCAGCAGCAGGTCCGCCAGCCCCAGCGAGACCGAGCTCGTCCCGTACAGCAGCGCCACCTCCGGCAGCGAGAACCCGCCCAGCCCGTCCACGTGCCGGAACATGATGGAGATCGCCACGAAGTCCAGCGCGTTCAGCACCGCGCTGCCGGTCGCCGCCAGGGCGAACGAGGCCCGGTACGCCATCGTCGAGCGCACCCACATCGCCACGATCAGCCCGTACCCGCGCAGCCCCCACACCAGCCGGGCCACCGGCCCCTCAGCCACCCTGGACCACCACCTTGCGCGTCGCCGCACCCTGCAGCACCCGCCCCGCACCCAGCAGCACCACCGCCCACGCGACCTGGAAGCCCAGCGCCCCCAGCGCCGCCCCCGCCCCCGCGTGCGTACCCATGAGCACGTCCAGCGGCACCTGCAGCATCGCCGCCCACGGCAGCAGCCGCACCACCTCGCCGAAGCCGCCCGGGAACACCGTCAGCGGCAGCACCATGCCCGAGCAGAAGATCGACGCCAGCGACGCCAGCAGGTTCACCCCCACCCCGTCCAACAGCCAGAACGCGCACAACCCGACCAGGTAGCGCACCGCGAAACCCACCACCAGCCCCAGCACCACCGACACCAGGAACAGCAGCCACCGCGCCGGCCGCGACGGCAGCGCCAACTCGAACGCCAGCGCCCCCGCCACCAACGGCACCACCCCCCGCCCCAGCAACTGGAACCCCGCCCGCCCCAGGTCCCCCGCCAGCCACCACAGTTGGAGATCCGCCGGCCGGTACAGGTCCACCGCCACGTCCCCCGTGCGGATCCGCTCCTGCAACTCCTCCTGGAACCCGCCGCCGATCAGCGCCCCGGCCGCCAGCAGCGACTGGCTCACCCACACGAACGTCAGCGCCTGCGCCCGGTCGTAGCCACCCAGCCCCGGCCGCTGGTCCCACAGCGCGACGTACGTGTACGCCACGATGAAGCCGAACACCGTGTTCGTGAACACCCCGGCCGCCGTGGCCGTCCCGTACGTCGCGTACCTGCGGAAGCCGCCCGCCGCCACCGCCCCGTACAACCGCAGCGGAGCGAGGGCGCTCCCGGCCCGCCCGGAACGCCCCGTCCCCGATCCCGGACCGTTGTTCACCCTCGCTCGCCACCTCGTATCCCGACCCGGACTCGTTGTCCATGTGCGTACCGGTACCCGCGAGCACCGGGCCCCGAGCCGGTCCGGCCCGACGCCCGACGCCCGACGAGCGTGCCACGCAACACTCCTGAGGCCCTGTCAGCCAAAGCGAGCGAGCTTAGTGCGCCGGAGGGACCCGCGCGACCGAATATCGGCCGACCGGGACGGGACGGTGTTCCATGGGGTACAGACGCATACATATCGCCCGAACGGGCGACGACAGATGATCCGGCCGAGGAGTCCCTGGAGTCATGAGCGACGAGTCACCGCAGCAGGGCTGGGCCCCCCGGGACCCGGACCGGCCCGCCGGCCCCACGCCCGGCCAACGCGCCGCGGACGCCCCGCAATCCGCCACCGGCCGGCCCGGCAGGCCCCCACGCACCGGCCGGCGCCGCTTCCTGCCCACCTGGCGGATGCTGCTCGGCGGCCTCCTCCTGCTCCTCCTCCTCGTCGCCGGCGCCCTCATCGCCGGCTACCTCCTCGTCGACATCCCGCCCGCCAACAAGGCGGCCACCGCCCAGAGCAACGTCTACCTGTACGCCGACGGCAGCCAGCTCGCCCGCGACGGCGAGGTCAACCGCGTCAACGTGCCGCTCTCCCAGGTCCCCAGGACCGTCCAGCAGGCCGTA
The DNA here is from genome assembly GCF_000719335.1 of Streptomyces sp. NRRL S-87. Classification (GTDB taxonomy): domain Bacteria; phylum Actinomycetota; class Actinomycetes; order Streptomycetales; family Streptomycetaceae; genus Streptomyces. The sequence goes on along the minus strand of NZ_JOGB01000051.1, from coordinate 33,967 downwards.
CTCGCCGCCGAGGACCGGGACTTCTACTCCGAACGCGCCGTCGACCCCAAGGCCATGCTGCGCGCCGCCTGGAACACCGTGACCGGCAAGGGCAAGCAGTCCGGCTCCACCATCACCCAGCAGTACGTCAAGAACTACTACCTGGGCCAGGAACAGACCATCAAACGCAAGGTCAAGGAGTTCTTCATCGCGATCAAACTCGGTCGCGAACAGTCCAAGGAGGACATTCTCGAGGGCTACCTCAACACCAGCTACTTCGGCCGCAACGCCTACGGCATCCAGGCCGCCGCCCAGGCCTACTACGGCAAGGACGTCAGCAAGCTCACCACCGCCGAGGGCGCCTACCTCGCCACCCTCCTCAACTCCCCCAGCACCTTCGACGTCGTCGCCCACCCCCAGCAACGCGACCGCGCCCTCGCCCGCTGGAACTACGTCCTCGACGGCATGGTCAAGAAGAAGTGGCTCCCCCCGGCCCGACGGGCGGCCCTCACCTTCCCCGAACCCGGCAAGGTCCGCGCCCCCTCCGGCATGTCCGGCCAGCGCGGCTACCTCGTCGAGACCGTCAAGGACTACCTGATCGACAACGAGGTCATCGACGAGTCCGACCTCGCCGCCGGCGGCTACCGCATCACCACCACCATCGACAGGCGCCGCGAGAACGCCTTCGTCAAGGCCGTCCAGGACACCCTCCTCGACGACCTCGACCCCGCCGAACGCCCCGAGGACCGCAACGTCCGCGCCGGCGGCGTCTCCATCGACCCCGCCACCGGCAAGGTCGTCGCCCTCTACGGCGGCATCGACTACACCAAGCAGTACGTCAACAACGCCACCCGCCACGACTACACCCCCGGCTCCACCTTCAAGCCGTTCGTCTTCACCGCCGCCGTCCAACACGACTCCACCACGCAGGACGGCCGCCGCATCACCCCCAACACCCTCTACAACGGCGACAACGAGCGCCCCGTCCAGGGCTCCGCCATCGCCTACGCCCCCGAGAACGAGGACCAGCGCTCGTACGGCGAGATCACCGTGCGCTCCGCCACCAACCTCTCCGTCAACACCGTGTACGCGCAGATGGCCGTCGACGTCGGCACCAGGAACGTCAAGCAGACCACCATCGACATGGGCATGCCCAAGGACGTACCGGGCTTCCACGCCGTCCCCGCCATGGCCCTCGGCACCCTCCAGGCCAGCGTCCTCGACATGACCCAGGTCTACGCCACCCTCGCCGACCACGGCCGCTACACCCCGTGGACCATCGTCGAGAAGGCCAGCAAGAACGGCGACGCCCTCCCCCTCCCCCGACGCACGCCCAAGGAGGCCGTCGAGCGCGAGGCCGCCGACACCACCACCTCGATCCTCGAATCGGTCGTCGAGAGCGGCACCGGCACCGCCGCCCAGGCAGCCGGCCGCCCCGCCGCCGGCAAGACCGGCACCGCCGAGGAGGACAGGGCCGCCTGGTTCGCCGGCTACACCCCCGACCTCGTCACCGTCGTCTCCGTCATGGGCCAGGACCCCGACACCGGCGCCCTCGAACCCCTCTACGGCGCCCTCGGCCAGGCCCGCGTCAACGGCGGCGGCTACCCCGCCCGCATCTGGGCCGACTACACCGCGGCCGCACTGGCCGGCACCGAAGCCACCGAGTTCGACCTCGAGCTCCAGCCGGGCGCCGCGTACGTACCCCCCGCCGAACCCACCCGCACCCGCGGCCCGGACCGCGAACGCCCCGGCCAGGACGAAGGCCGGCCCCAGGGCCAGGACCAGGGCCGCACCCAGGGCCAGGACCAGGGCAACGGCAACGGCGGGAACGGCAACGGCGGGAACGGCAACGGCGGCACCACCGACCAGGGCCAGGACCAGGGCCAGAACCAGGGCCGGACCACCGGCCAGACCGGCGGCCAGGACCAGGGCGGCACCACCACCGGCACCACCGACGGCGGCGGCACCACCACCGGAACGACCGGCGGCACCACCGACGGCGGCACCACCGGCACCGGCGGAGGCACCGCCACCGGAGGCACCGGAGGCGGACCTAGTGCCCCGAGGTCGCCTTCAGCCCCACCACGGCCACCAGCAACAGGCAGATGAAGAAGATCCGTGCGGCGGTCGCCGGCTCACCCAGCACCACCATGCCGAGCACCGCCGCACCGGCCGCACCGATACCCACCCACACCCCGTACGCCGTACCGATCGGCAACGTCTTCGCCGCGTACGACAGCAGCACCATGCTCGCCACGATGCCGGCACCGGTGAACACGCTCGGCCACAGCCGCGTGAACCCCTCCGTGTACTTCATACCGATCGACCAGCCGACCTCGAGCAGACCGGCGACGAACAGCAGGACCCAGGCCATGACGGCACCTCCGAAACGAGCGCGGACAAGCGGTGCGTCGTCTTGTCGTACCCGGTACGGCGCGTCTCGTCGGGGTTCCCCGCCACCGTAGCAAAGCAACGCCGAAGGGCCGGTGACAGACGTCACCGGCCCTACGCGATGCCGGGGGCCCGGAGGTCCCGGGGACACGGAGGCCCCGAGATCCGGATCTCCGGCGAAGCTAGAGGTACAGGCCCGTCGAGTCCTCCGAGCCCTCCAGCCGCTCCGCGGCCACCGCGTGCAGGTCCCGCTCGCGCATCAGCACGTACGCCACGCCCCTGACCTCGACCTCCGCCCGGTCCTCCGGGTCGTACAGCACCCGGTCACCGGGCTCCACGGTCCGCACGCTCTGACCGACCGCGACCACCTCGGCCCAGGCCAGCCGCTTCCCCACCGCGGCCGTCGCCGGGATGAGGATGCCGCCGCCGGAGCGCCGCTCCCCCTCGGGAGAGTCGGACCGGACCAGCACGCGGTCGTGCAGCATACGGATGGGCAGCTTGTCGTGGGTGGGGTTCTCGCTCACGTTCCGAACCTACCCGTCCCACCGGCCCGTGCACCCCGCAGGGTCACGGACCGCCGCCGCGCGCCGCCACCGCGACGCGTCACGCGCGCCTGCGCCGTACCGACACCGCGAGCAGCCCCACGACGCCCACGGCCAGCAGTGCCACCGGCACCACCCGCTCCAGCCTCGGCTGGCCGTCCTCGTGCCGCAGCCCGGCCTTGATGTCCGTCACCACCCGGTTGACCGCCACGAACGCACGGCCGACCGTCTCGTCGACGGACGAGGCGACCCGCGCCTTCGCGTCCCCGATGATCGTCTGCGGGTGCATGCGCACGCCGATCTCGTCGAGCGTCTCGGCGAGCGCCGCGCGCCTGCGGATGATGTCCGCCTCGATCTGAGCGGGGGTCCTGGCATCCGACACCGCGCTGCCTCCGTCGTGGTCGTATGGGTGGGCGTAGTCCGACGTGGACAGTCTGTCAGCTTACGCTCGATGCCGTACGGATCCCCTCCCGAGGAGACTTGAGGACATGAGCGAGCGACTCCAGCCGGGCGACACCGCGCCCGCCTTCACCCTGCCCGACGCCGACGGCAACGCGGTCTCGCTCGCGGACCACAAGGGCCGCAAAGTGATCGTGTACTTCTACCCCGCCGCGCTGACCCCGGGCTGCACCAAGCAGGCCTGCGACTTCACCGACAACCTGGAGGTGCTGGCCTCCGCCGGCTACGACGTCATCGGCGTCTCCCCCGACAAGCCGGAGAAGCTGGCCAAGTTCCGCGAGAAGGAGCACCTGAAGGTCACCCTGGTCGGCGACCCGGAGAAGGAGGTGCTGACGGCGTACGGCGCGTACGGCGAGAAGAAGCTCTACGGCAAGACCGTCACCGGCGTCATCCGCTCCACGGTGGTCGTCGACGAGGCCGGCAAGGTCGAGCGCGCCCTCTACAACGTCAAGGCCACCGGCCACGTGGCGAAGATCATCAAGGACCTGGGCATCTGACCCCGCCCCCCTCGGAAGGGCCCGCGCCGGACGCAACCGGCACGGGCCCTTCCGCATACGGTGCGTAACCGTATTGCCCGCACCCCGTTACTCCAAGCGAGTGCCGCACACCCGAGCGGCCCGAGAACTGGAGTACGCCATGCCGACGAGCCCCTACACGAGAGCCCGCCTCACCGAAGCCGCCCGCACCTCCCGCACCCTCACCGAAGCCCTCACCCACCTGGGCCTCGACCCGAAGAGCGGCTCGCGCCAGTACATCCGCGCCCGGATGCAGAAGCTCGGCGTGGACACGTCCCACTTCGAGCGCGAGGGCGAGAAGTGGACCCGGGAGATCCTCGCGGAGGCCGTGGCGGCGTCCACGACCATGCGCGAGGTACTGAGCCGCCTCGGTCTGGACGTCGTGGGCGGCCACCACACCCACATCAGCCGCAAGGTGCGGGCCTTCGGCATAGACACCTCGCACTTCAGGACCCGCTCGACGGGGACCCGCTCAGGGCCGCCCAAGACACCGGAAGAGCTACTGGTGACGCTGGAGCCCGGACACGGGCGCGTTCCGGGCGACCGCCTCAGGCGGGCGATGACGGCACTCGGGACGGAGGAACGGTGCGCCAGGTGCGGCATCGAGGCCACCTGGCGCGGACGGCCGCTGCGCCTGGAAGTCGATCACGTGGACGGTGACTGGCAGAACAACCGACCGGTGAACCTGCGCTTCCTGTGCCCCAACTGCCACTCGACGACGGACAGCTATCGAGGGCGCGCGAAGGGACGGCGCCGATGAGCGGCCCCCGCAAGGGTGGACGGCTCACGAAACCGCCAACCGGCGTCCTGCGCACCGCCGTCGAGGCCTCGACGACGCTCGCCGAAACCCTCCGCAGACTGAATCTGCCGGTGTCCGGCCACACGCATCAGGCCCTCAAGGCCTGGATCCGCGAGGAAGGGCTCCCCACCGGCCACTTCCTGGGCCAGGCACACCAGAGGGGCAAACCCGGCCCCACGCCGAGGCGGACCGCCGAGGCCGTCCTGGTCCGACACGACAACCCGCGGCGCACGAAGACCCCGCTCCTACGCCGGGCCCTGCAGGAGATGGGCGTACCGGAGTGCTGCGCCGAATGCGGCACCCCGCCGGAGTGGCTGGGCCTCCCGATGACACTGGAAGTCGACCACATCAACGGCGACTGGCGTGACGACCGGATGGCGAACCTGCGACTGCTCTGCCCCAATTGCCATGCCCAGACGGACACGTGGTGCGGGAGACGCCGACGCAAGGCGGTCGCCCGCGGGACCGGTGCAGCCGTAGACTGACCGCAGCCAGACCGGCCCAATGTCCGAATTGGGTCGGTTAGGGCGGTCGTGGTGGAATTGGCCTACACGCAACTTTTAGGTAGTTGTGGGAGAAATCCCTTGAGGGTTCGAGTCCCTCCGACCGCACACACCGAAGGCCCCGGTCCGATCCGAACCGGGGCCTTCGACGTACCCGGGGCCGTCAGGCGAGGAGGTCCTGGAGGACCGGGACCAGGGCGCGGAAGGCCTGGCCGCGGTGGGAGATGGCGTTCTTCTCGGCCGGGGTGAGTTCGGCGCAGGTGCGGGTCTCGCCGAGGGGCTGGAGGATCGGGTCGTAGCCGAACCCGCCGGTGCCGGAGGGGGCGTGGCGGAGGGTGCCGAGGAGGCGTCCCTCGACGACGCGCTCGGTGCCGTCGGGCAGGGCGAGGGCGGCGGCGCAGAAGAAGTGGGCGCCGCGGTGGGTGTCGTCGATGTCCGAGAGCTGCGCCAGGAGCAGGTTGAGGTTGGCGGTGTCGTCGCCGTGGGCGCCGGCCCAGCGGGCGGAGAAGATGCCGGGGGCGCCGTTGAGTACGTCCACGCACAGGCCCGAGTCGTCGGCGACGGCCGGCAGGCCGGTGGCCCGGGCCAGGGCGTGTGCCTTGAGGAGCGCGTTCTCGGCGAAGGTGACGCCGGTTTCCTTGACGTCCGGGATCTCGGGGTAGGCGTCGGCGCCGACGAGCTCGTGCGGGAGGCCGGCGTCGGCGAGGATGGCGCGCAGCTCGGTGACTTTGCCCTGGTTGCGGGTCGCGAGGATGAGGCGGGTCATGCCCCGATTATCCGGGGCACCACCTCGCGTCCCGTCCGCCGGTCCCGGTGCGGGTACGTCCGTCGGCGGGGGCGGCTCGCCCGTCGGCCGGGGCGGCTCCTCCGCCGGTCCCGGCGCGCGGTCCTCGGCCGGGTCAGTTCGGGGAGCAGACCTTGGTGATCTCGCCCGCGGCGTCGGCGACGGGGGTGACGTCGGGGTTGACGTTGCCCTGGTCGATGGCGGTGCGGACGTTCTTGACGGCGGCGTTGAGGTCGTCGACGGCCTTGCCGAGGTCGGCGTTGTCGGTGTTGGAGCTGATCTGCTTCAGGCTCGTGTCGATCTGGTTGAGGGCGTTCTGGGCGTCCTGGGGGCTGTTGCCGGCCTGGGAGACGGCCTGCTGGAGGTCGCCGACGGCGTCGGCTATCGCCACGGCGGTGTTGGCGCAGTCGAGGGCGGTGCTGATCGCGGAGCAGGCGGTCACGGCGGTGAGTGCCGGGACGGCGAGGAGTGCGGTGGCGACGAGCTTGGCGGTGCGGTGCCGGCGGCGCAGGGCCATGTGGTTCCCCCCAGGTTCGGCCCGTGTGTGCGGGTCGTTGTCGATCGTGCGGCGTTCGTCGTGCGTGGTGCGTGGTGCGTGTGCGTGGTGTTCGGGCGGTGCGTGGTGTGGCGTTCGTCGTCCGGATGTGCGTACGGGCGCACAGCGTCGAACTGTGCGCCCGTGTGCGTCAAGACGCGGCTGCGGGGCCGGACGGTTGCGGGCCTCCGCGGCCGGGGGCGGTGCGGGCCGGGCCGGGCCGGGCCGGCGGGGGGCCGGCGGCGGCGGTGGTGCACGGCGTCAGATGCCGAGGGCGGTGCGCTGGATGGCTTCGAGGTCGGCGCAGCCGCCGGCGGCGAGGTCGAGGAGGGCGTTGAGTTCCTTGCGGTCGAAGGGCTCGCCTTCGGCGGTGCCCTGGACCTCGACGAAGCGGCCGTCGCCGGTGCAGACGACGTTCATGTCGGTCTCGGCGCGGACGTCCTCCTCGTAGCAGAGGTCGAGGAGGGGGGTGCCGTCGACGATGCCGACGGAGACGGCGGCGACGGTGCCGGTGAGGGGCTTGCGGCCGGGCTTGACGAGCTTCTTCTGCTGGCCCCAGGCGACGGCGTCGGCGAGGGCGACGTAGGCGCCGGTGATGGCGGCGGTGCGGGTGCCGCCGTCGGCCTGGAGGACGTCGCAGTCGAGGACGATGGTGTTCTCGCCGAGGGCCTTGTAGTCGATGACGGCGCGCAGGGAGCGGCCGATGAGGCGGGAGATCTCGTGGGTGCGGCCGCCGATCTTGCCGCGGACGGATTCGCGGTCGCCGCGGGTGTTGGTGGAGCGGGGCAGCATCGAGTACTCGGAGGTGACCCAGCCTTCGCCGCTGCCCTTGCGCCAGCGGGGGACGCCTTCGGTGAAGGAGGCGGTGCAGAAGACCTTGGTGTCGCCGAAGGAGATGAGGACGGAGCCCTCTGCGTGCTTGCTCCATCCGCGTTCGATGGTGACGGGGCGGAGCTGGTCGGGGGTGCGGCCGTCGATGCGAGACATGGGTCGAGCCTAGCCGTTGGCGGCCCGCGGCCTGTCCGGGTGGTGCGGGGCGGTCGGTGCGTGGTGCGCGTGAGCGTGGCGCGGGGGGGGCGCGTGGGCGTGGTGCGCGGGGCGGCGTCGTGCGGGCGGGCGTGGTGGTGCGCGGGGCCGGGGGCGTGGTGCAGGGCCGTTCGCGGCGAAGGCCCCGGCCGGGCGGTGTGCCGGGCGGGGCCTTCGTACGGGGTGAGGGGAGGCGGGGTGTGGTGGAGTGCCCGGGTCGGGGGGCGGGTCCGCCGCGGTCCCACTGCCTCGGCCCTCGGTCCTGGGTCTCGCGCGCGGGGCGGCGAGGTGTGGGACGGGTGCCGAGCCGGTGGGCTCAGGTCACATCATGTCCTCGATCTCGGCGGCGATCGGGTCGGCGTCGGTGCCGATGACGACCTGGACGGCGGTGCCCATCTTGACGACGCCGTGGGCGCCGGCGGCCTTGAGGGCGGCGTCGTCGACGAGGGCGGGGTCGGCGACCTCGGTGCGGAGGCGGGTGATGCAGCCCTCGACCTCTTCGATGTTGTCGATACCGCCGAGCCCGGCGACGATCTTCTCAGCCTTGGTGGCCATGTCTTCTCCCTGTGTCTGTCAGGAACGGGTCCCGGCGGCGGTGCGTGCCCGTCGCGTGTCGTCGTCGGTCCACGGGTGTGGGTCCGGCCGTCGGTGGTGTCTTCGGCGTCGGTACCCGTACGTGTCCGCTGTGTCACGGTAACGCACGGTTGGCCTATCTACGCGCGCGGTGGTGCGAGGTCTGCCGAAAGATGACGATCAGCCGCGGACCGCCCCGAGGGGCTGCCGCGCGGACCGTATCACCAACTGGTCTACACCAGTGTGCGGCAACCGCCAAACCTGGGCCGGAGGGAGGACGCTGATGAGCGCGAGCGGCGTGGCGGCGGAACCGCGGCGGAACCGGTGGGGCGGCGCGTTCCAGGCCCTGCAGAAGATGGGGCGGAGCCTCCAGCTGCCGATCGCGGTGCTGCCGGCGGCGGGCATCCTGAGCCGGCTGGGCTACGAGGACATGCTCGGCGCGAAGGGCCTGGGCTGGACCGACGTCGCGAAGGTGATGGCGGCCGCGGGCGGCGCGCTGCTGAACGCCGACCTCGGCCTGCCGCTCCTGTTCTGCATCGGCGTCGCGATCGGGATGGCGAAGAAGGCCGACGGTTCGACGGCGCTGGCGGCGACGGTCGGGTTCCTGGTCTACCGGGAGGTGCTGCGGGCGTTCCCGGAGGCCTGTCCGACCGGGACCAAGGACATCGGGGGTGGCTGCCTGGGGGCGGACGGCTCGTTCGCGCAGTACACGTTCCAGAACCCGGGCGTCTTCGGCGGCATCATCATGGGCCTGCTGGCCTCCTGGTTCTGGCAGCGGTTCCACCGGGTGAAGCTGGTGGACTGGCTGGGGTTCTTCAACGGCCGGCGGCTGGTCCCGATCATCATGTCGTTCGTGGCGATCGGGTTCGCCGTGATCTGCCTGGGGGTGTGGCCGCCGATCGGTGACGGCCTGAACAGCTTCTCGGACTGGTTGTCCGACCTGGGTGCGTGGGGCGCGGGCATCTTCGGCGTGGCCAACCGGGCGCTGCTCGTGATCGGTCTGCACCAGTTCCTGAACGTCCCCGTCTGGTTCCAGCTGGGGAGCTACACGACGCCGGAGGGCAAGACGGTCACCGGCGACATCGCGATGTTCCTGAACGGCGACCCGGACGCGGGCCTGTTCATGACGGGCTTCTTCCCGATCATGATGTTCGCGCTCCCGGCGGCGGCGCTGGCGATCACCCACTGTGCGAAGCCGCAGCGCCGCAAGGAGGTGGGCGGGCTGATGCTGTCCGTGGCGCTGACGTCGTTCGTCACGGGCATCACGGAGCCGATCGAGTACTCGTTCCTGTTCGTGGCGCCGGCGCTGTACGTGGTGCACGCGCTGCTCACGGGTGTGTCGATGACGGTGACGTGGGCGCTCGGGGTGCATGACGGGTTCAGCTTCTCGGCGGGTCTGATCGACTACGCGATCAACTGGGGCATCGCGACGAAGCCGTGGTTGATCATCCCGATCGGCTTGTGCTTCGCGGCCGTGTACTACGTCGTGTTCCGCTTCGTGATCACGAAGTTCGACATCCCCACGCCGGGCCGGGAGTCCGACGAGGAGATCGAGGCGATGCAGCAGGACGTCACGAAGGCGTAGGGGCGGGCCGTACGGCGCTTCCTCGGCGGCCGCCGGCCGGTGCCGCGGCCGCCTCCGAGCCCTTAGTCCCGGCCCTCCCAGGCCCTCGGATCCGTGATCCGGGGGCCTTCCGCATGCCCTCACCAGGACCTCTCGTCGTGTGGTGTAGACCACAGTTTAAGGAAGGTTCCTTATCTAACACTCACCGTGCTACAACTGGTCTACACCACAATGGTGTAGACCACGCGGGGCCCGGGCTGGCCTGCGTACCCCCAATCCGAGACGCCGCCGTCATCCCCCGTTTTCTCCATTCCCGGCGGCGCCTTGTGCCTTCCGGAGGAATTCATGACGACGGCTACCGCCACCACGGCGCCCGCCAAGAAGCGGGGCTCCGGCCTGTTCCAGGGCCTGCAGAAGGTCGGTCGCAGCCTTCAGCTGCCCATCGCGGTCCTTCCGGCCGCCGGCATCCTGCTGCGCCTCGGCCAGCCCGACGTCTTCGGCAAGGACGGTCTTGGCTGGGACAAGGTCGCCGCCGTCTTCGCGACCGCCGGTGACGCGGTCTTCTCCAACCTGCCGCTGCTCTTCTGCATCGGCGTGGCCATCGGCTTCGCCAAGAAGGCGGACGGCTCGACCGCCCTCGCCGCCCTGGTCGGCTTCCTCGTCTACAAGAACGTGCTCACCGCGTTCCCGGTGACCGAGGCCGTCGTCAACACCACCGCGAACAAGGGCGTCGACGTCGCCGCGACGTACAACAACCCCGGCGTCCTCGGCGGCATCATCATGGGTCTGCTCGCCGCGGTCCTGTGGCAGCGCTACCACCGCACCAAGCTCGTGGACTGGCTCGGCTTCTTCAACGGCCGCCGCCTCGTCCCGATGATCATGGCGTTCGTCGGTGTGGTCGTCGGTGTGTTCTTCGGCCTGGTCTGGGAGCCGATCGGTGAGGTCATCTCCAACTTCGGCGAGTGGATGACCGGTCTGGGCGCCGCCGGCGGCGGCCTCTTCGGCCTGATCAACCGCGGTCTGATCCCGATCGGCATGCACCAGTTCGTCAACACCGTCGCGTGGTTCCAGCTCGGCGACTTCACCAACGCCGCCGGCGAGGTCGTGCACGGCGACCTGAACCGCTTCTTCGCCGGTGACTCCAGCGCCGGCCTGTTCATGACCGGCTTCTACCCGATCATGATGTTCGGCCTGCCGGCCGCCGCCCTCGCCATCGCGCACTCCGCCCGCCCCGAGCGCCGCAAGGTTGTGACGGGCATGATGGTCTCCCTCGCTCTGACCTCGTTCGTCACCGGTGTGACCGAGCCGATCGAGTTCTCGTTCATGTTCATCGCGCCGCTGCTGTACGCCATCCACGCGGTGCTGACCGCCCTGTCGATGGCCGTCACCTGGGCCCTCGGCGTCCACGGCGGCTTCACCTTCTCCGCCGGCCTCATCGACCTCGGCCTGAGCTGGAGCAAGTCCACCAACCCGTGGATGCTCATCCCGGTCGGCCTGGTGTTCGGCGCGATCTACTACGTGGTCTTCCGCTTCGCGATCACCAAGTTCAACCTCCCCACCCCGGGCCGCGAGTCCGACGAGGAGCTCGCCGAGATGGAGAAGGCCGAGGCCAAGTAAGGCCCCACCGCCACCGGCACCCGCGACACGCACCCGCGCACGCACGCCGAAGCCCCGGTCTCCTCCCGGAGACCGGGGCTTCTGCGCGTCGTCGTCGCGGCCGGTGTCAGATCTCGTAGACCGCGCCGGTACGGGCCAGCTCCACCGGGCCGTCGTAGACGGCCCGGGCGTCGGCCAGGTTGCGCTGGGCGTCGGTCCACGGCGGGACGTGGGTGAGGACCAGGCGGCGGGCGCCGGCGTCGCGGGCGCACTCGCCGGCCTCGCGGCCGTTGAGGTGGAGACCGGGGATGTCCTCCTTGCCGTGCGTGAAGGAGGCCTCGCACAGGAAGAGGTCGGCGTCCGCGGCGAGTGCGTTCAGGGCCTCGCACGTACCGGTGTCGCCGGAGTAGGTGAGCGACGCGCCGCCGTGCTCCACGCGGATGGCGAACGCGTCCACCGGATGGCTCACCTTGTCGGTGCGGACCTGGAAGGGGCCGATGTCGAAGGAGCCGGGCTTGAGGGTGCGGAAGTCGAAGACCTCGCTCATGGAGCGCTCGTCCGGCACGTCCTCGTACGCCGCCGTCAGCCGCTGCTCGGTGCCCTCGGGGCCGTAGACCGGGATGGCGTCGCAGCGGCCGCCCTCGTGGCGGTAGTAGCGGGCGACGAAGTACGCGCACATGTCGATGCAGTGGTCCGCGTGCAGGTGGCTCAGGAAGATCGCGTCGAGGTCGTAGAGACCGATGTGGCGCTGCAGCTCGCCCAGGGCTCCGTTGCCCATGTCGAGGAGCAGCCGGAAGCCGTCGGCCTCGACGAGGTAGCTCGAGCAGGGCGATTCCGCGGACGGGAACGAACCCGAGCATCCGACGACGGTGAGCTTCATGGAGCAGGAACCTCCGTGGACGGTCCGTGGACGTGAGACGGCGCGGGGGGCGACGGGGGCCGTGCGTGCGTCAAAGGTAAGGCGCGAGGGGTCCGGTCGCTCCTCCGCGGCAGGCCTGTGTGGGCGAACTCACCTGCGCTGTCACCCGGCAGAGCGATGCCCCGTACTGGCGGTCCCCATGCGCCTCGTGCGGCGTCCGCGCGTCCGTTACCGTCGGATCATGGACACGTCCTGGTGGCCCGCCGTGGCGGCGGTGGTGGTGCTGGCCGTGCTGGTGCTGGCGGTGGGCCGCCGGCCGGCGGTGCGGTCACGGCCGGGGGAGGGTCGGCCGCCGGGGCGCGCTGCGGGTGCGCGGCCGCGGCCGAGGCCGGCGGAGATCTGGTGGGCCGAGGTGCCGTTCGAGGACGCTCCGGGGAGCAAGGACCGGCCCTGCCTGGTGCTGGGGGTGCACGGCCGTTCGGTGCGGGTCGCGAAGATCACCAGCAAGTACCACGACGAGCGGCCGGGGGTGATCCCGCTGCCGCCGGGGGTGGTGGGGGACGTGCACGGCAGGCCCAGCTTCCTGGAGACGGACGAGCTGCGCGAGCTGTCGGCGTGGGACTTCCGGCGCCGGGTGGGGGTGGTGGACCCGGCCCTGTGGGACCAGGTCCGCCACCTCGCCGGCTGACGTCGGGGCCGTACGGGCGCCGGGACCGTCGGGGCGCCGGGACCGTCGGGGCGCCGCGGCCGTACGGGCGCCCGCACGGGACCGGGGCCGGACGCGACCCGGGGCCGGGACGGGCCCCGGGCGAGTACGGGGGGTGGTCAGGCGCGTACCGGCGTCAGGCCCAGAGCTGGCCCTGGAGCGTCTCGATGGCCTCTTCCGTCGTGGCGGCGGTGTAGACGCCGGTGGAGAGGTACTTCCAGCCGCCGTCGGCGACGACGAAGGCGATGTCGGCCGACTCCCCCGCCTTGACCGCCTTGCGGCCGACGCCGATCGCCGCGTGCAGGGCCGCACCGGTGGAGACGCCCGCGAAGATGCCCTCCTGCTGGAGCAGTTCCCGGGTGCGGGTCACCGCGTCGGCGGAGCCGACCGAGAAGCGCGAGGTCAGGACGGAGGCGTCGTAGAGCTCGGGGACGAAGCCCTCGTCGAGGTTGCGCAGACCGTAGACGAGGTCGTCGTACCGCGGCTCGGCGGCGACGATCTTGACGTCGGGCTTGTGCTCGCGCAGGTACCGGCCGACGCCCATGAGGGTGCCGGTGGTGCCCAGGCCCGCCACGAAGTGCGTGATGGAGGGCAGGTCCGCGAGGATCTCCGGGCCGGTGGTGGCGTAGTGGGCGCCCGCGTTGTCGGGGTTGCCGTACTGGTAGAGCATGACCCAGTCGGGGTGCTCGGCGGCCAGCTCCTTGGCGACCCGGACGGCGGTGTTGGAACCGCCGGCGGCCGGGCTGGAGACGATCTCCGCTCCCCACATGGCCAGCAGGTCGCGGCGCTCCTGGCTGGTGTTCTCCGGCATCACGCAGACGATGCGGTAGCCCTTGAGCTTGGCGGCCATCGCCAGGGAGATGCCGGTGTTGCCGGACGTGGGCTCGAGGATCGTGCAGCCGGGCCTCAGGCGCCCGTCCTTCTCGGCCTGCTCGACCATGTGGAGCGCGGGGCGGTCCTTGATCGAGCCGGTCGGGTTGCGGTCCTCCAGCTTGGCCCAGATCCGCACGTCCTCCGAGGGGGACAGGCGCGGGAGCCGGACCAGCGGGGTGTTGCCGACCGCCGCCAGGGGGGAGTCGTAGCGCATCGGGCGCCGTCGCCTACTTCGAGCCGCCGGCGACGGCCGGCAGGATCGTGACGCTGTCGCCGTCGGCGAGCTTGGTGTCGATGCCGTCGATGAAGCGGACGTCCTCGTCGTTGAGGTAGACGTTCACGAAGCGGCGCAGCTTGCCCTCGTCGATGAGGCGGGCCTCGATGCCGGTGTGGCGGGACTCCAGGTCCGCGAACAGCTCGGCGATGGTGGCGCCGTTGGCCTCGACGGCCTTGGCGCCGTCGGTGTAGGTGCGGAGGATGGTCGGGATGCGGACCTCGATGGCCATGGCGGGCTCCGTTGCGTCGGTTGCGTAGGGGCGTGGGTGGGCGCGCGCGGCCGTGCCCTCCCCGCGCGGGGAGGGCTGGTGCGGCTTCGCCCCGGGACGTTCAGGCTTGGTACGTGCGGCTCGGTACGGGCGGCTCGTGCGTGCGTACGTTCGCGCTCGTGCGGTGGGCGTTGCGGCGAACCGCGGGGGTTCGGCCGAACGGGTCAGGCTGTCGTACAGATCGCGCTGGCGAGGCGGCACAGGTCGACGTGCAGCCGCGCCACGAGCAGGGGCCTGCTGGGCGTCTCGATGCTCACGTCGTGGGAAACCATGCGGTCATGTTAACGATTCCCCCTCACCCGTATGGAGTGTGATCCCGCATCGTGGACGCCGATGGCTCACCATGCGGTCAGTAGGCCGCCACGACCCGTACTTCCTCCTCGGTGATCGCCCCGTCGACGATGCGGTACGAGCGGAACTGGAACTCGCCGGCGCCGTCGGTGTCGGCCGTGGAGACCAGGACGTAGTGGGCGGCGGGCTCGTTCGCGTACGTCACGTCGGTGCGCGAGGGGTAGGCCTCGGTGGCGGTGTGCGAGTGGTAGACGATCACGGGCTCCTCGTCCCGGTCGTCCATCTCGCGGTACAGCTTGAGCAGGTCGCCGGAGTCGAACTCGTAGAACGTGGGCGAGCGGGCCGCGTTGAGCATGGGGATGAAGCGCTCGGGGCGGTCGGTGCCGACGGGTCCGGCGACCACGCCGCAGGCCTCGTCGGGGTGGTCCTGGCGGGCGTGCGCGACGATCTTGTCGTACAGCTCCTGGGTGAGGGTCAGCATGGGGCCCAGAATAGACAGACGGGCCGCCCCGTACCGACGGATGGTACGGAACGGCCCGAATGCTGGACAGAGTGCCCGTGGGGCCCGGGACCGGCCGCGGGGCGGAACCGGTCCCGGGGCGGTCTCAGCGCTTGGCGAAGGCCGCGCCCTGCGGGTTGCGGCTCTTGAGGACCAGGTACGCGACGTAGAGGACCAGGCCCCACAGCGGCGCGCAGTAGAGCGAGACGCGCGCGTCCTTGTCGACGCCCATCATCACGATGACCATGCCGATGAAGAGCAGGGCGAACCAGCTGGTCCACGGGGCGCCCGGGGCGCGGAACGGGGACGTGGCGAGCTCGCCGCGGTCGGACTTGGCGCGGTAGCGGATCTGGCAGACCAGGATCATGATCCAGGCCCACATGCCGGAGATGGTGGCGAAGGAGACGACGTAGTCGAAGGCCTTGCCGGGGGCGACGTAGTTGATCCAGACGCCGACGAGCATGAGGGCGGCGGAGAACGTGGTGCCGACGAGCGGGGTGCCGCTCTTGGTCAGCTTGGTGAAGACCTTGGGACCCTGGCCGTTCTGCGCGAGGTCGCGCAGCATGCGGCCGGTGGAGTACATGCCCGAGTTGCAGGAGGACAGGGCGGCGGTCAGCACGACGAAGTTGACGATGGCGGCGCCGACGCCCAGGCCCATCTTCTCGAAGGCGAGGACGAAGGGGCTCACGCCGGGCTGGAAGTTCGACCACGGGATGACCGACAGGATCATGATCAGCGCGCCGACGTAGAAGACGGCGATGCGCCACGGCACGGTGTTGATGGCCTTGGGCAGGGTCTTCTCGGGGTCCTTGGACTCGCCGGCGGTGACGCCGACCAGCTCGACCGCGAGGAAGGCGAACATGACGATCTGCAGGGTCATCAGGGTGTTGCCGATGCCGTGCGGGAAGAACCCGCGGTCGCTCCAGAGGTTGGAGACGGAGGCGGTGGCGGCGGCGTCGGAGAAGCCGACGGTCAGGATGCCCGCGCAGATCAGGATCATGCCGACGATGGCGGTGACCTTGACCATCGAGAACCAGAACTCGAGCTCGCCGAAGAGCTTCACGGAGATGAGGTTCGCCGCGTAGAGGATGACCGTGAAGATCAGCGCGTACGCCCACTGCGGGAAGCTGTCGTGGGTCCAGAAGGACATGTACTGGGCGGCCGCGGTGACTTCGGTGATGCCGGTGACGACCCAGAAGAGCCAGTACGTCCAGCCGGTGACGAAGCCCGCGAAGGGGCCCACGAACTCGCGGGCGTACTCCGAGAAGGAGCCCGACACCGGGCGGTACATGAGCAGTTCGCCCAGGGCCCGCATGATGAAGAAGATGACCAGGCCCGCGATGGCGTAGGCCAGGATCAGGCTGGGCCCGGCCTTGGCGATGGCCTTGCCCGCGCCCAGGAAGAGGCCGGTGCCGATGGCGCCGCCGATCGCGATCATCTGGATCTGGCGGGCGCCGAGTGCGCGGTGGTACCCCTCGCCGGATGCCGAGTCCTCGGCCTCATTGCCGTCGTGCTGCTTTTCGACCTGCGCTGAGGTCATGGTTGGTGCGCCTTTCTCCACGCCGACCCGCGCCTTGGGAAGTGGCTGCGGATCGGGTCCTCGATCCCCCCGGATACGGATGGAGTGCACGCCGACGATCAGTCGGCCTCAAGCGCCGCCGGCGGGGACAGGGGTGGTGTCCCGTCGGCGGTCGTGAAGATGTATCACGGAGATAAGGGTGATCAAGGGGAAGAAATGGGACGCACGCCACAGGATTATCGGGACAGAAGAGGACAGAACGGTCGGACTGCTCCATCCCGGTGATCTGATCGTTATCCGGATTTGAGGGTCCGCTGAGCGAACACCTCAGAAGATCCTCAAATCGGGCGCCACGGACAAGACGTGGCATGCATGCGTCCACCCGCGGTGCACGCGCGTGGTAGGCGGGTGCGGGCGGGGCCGGCTCAGGGGGTGAGCGTCTCGACGAGGGTCTCCTGGAGGCCGCCCAGCCACAGGTACGCCATCACCATGGGCTTGCGCGGGTCCTCGTCGGGCAGCCGGTAGAGCCCCTCCGCCTCGTCGTCCTCGGAGATCTCCAGGCGGGCGGCGATGGTCAGCCGCAGGTCGTTGAGCGCGCCGAGCCAGCGCAGCGACTGTTCGCCGTCCAGTTCCAGCACGGCCCCGCCGTCGCCGCCGGGGGTGAGCGCGTCGAGGCTGCGGACGACGGCCAGCGCGTCCTCCCTCTTGCGGGTGCGCAGGTCGTTCTCGGTGAAGCGGCGGAACTCGGCCGAGTGGGCGCGCAGCTCCTCCGGGTCGTCGGCCTCGGTCGCGCCCGGGCCGCCGTACGCGTCGGGGAAGAGCCGGGCGAGCGCCGGGTCGGACGGGGGCTCGCTGGGGCCCTCGGCGAAGAGGGCGGCCAGCGGGTCGGCGTCCTCGGCGGGCTCGTCGCCCGGTCCGATGAGTTCGAGCAGCTGGACGGCCAGGGAGCGCAGGATGGAGATCTCGATCTCGTCGAACGCGGCGGCCGCGCCGCCGCCGTCGAGCGGCACGAAGGTGCCGGGGTGGCCGCCCATCAGCCGCGGTCCTGCGACAGGGTGGCCCACAGGCCGTAGCCGTGCATGGCCTGCACGTCGCGCTCCATTTCCTCGCGGGTCCCGCTGGAGACCACGGCCCGCCCCTTGTTGTGGACGTCGAGCATCAGGCGGTGCGCCTTGTCCTTGGTGTAGCCGAAGTAGGCCTGGAAGACGTACGTCACGTAGCTCATGAGGTTGACCGGGTCGTTGTGCACCAGGGTCACCCAGGGGACGTCCGGTTCGGGGACCGCCGAGGCTTCTTCTGCCGATTCGGTGCGTTCGATCTCAATGGGAGCAACACTCACCCGTCCCACTCTGCCACTGTGACGGGTCCGTCGCACAAACGAGCTCCACATCTCGTCAGTTTGACGAGATGTGGAGTAGCATCCCTGGCATGAACCCTGCGGACCTGGGCCTGCCGGTGGATGTGCCGTCGACAGCGCTCTTCACGGACCATTACGAGCTCACGATGCTGCAGGCCGCCCTGGCCAACGGCGCGGCCGACCGCCGCTCGGTCTTCGAGGTGTTCACCCGCCGGCTGCCCGAGGGGCGCCGGTACGGGGTGGTCGGCGGGACCGGGCGGGTGCTGGACGCGGTGGAGAACTTCCGCTTCGACAGCGCGGTGCTGGAGTTCCTCCGCGAGCGGGCCGTGGTCAACATGCGCACCCTGGACTGGCTGTCGCAGTACCGCTTCTCCGGCGACATCTGGGGCTACCCGGAGGGCGAGGTCTACTTCCCGGGCTCGCCGATCATGCGGGTCGAGGGCACGTTCGCCGAGTGCGTGCTGCTGGAGACCGTGATCCTGTCGATCCTCAACCACGACTCCGCGATCGCGGCGGCCGCCTCCCGGATGGCCGCGGCCGCCGGGGACCGCCCGCTGATCGAGATGGGTGCACGGCGCACCCACGAGCTGGCGGCGGTGGCCTCGGCCCGGGCCGCGTACGTGGGCGGCTTCGCCTCCACCTCGGACCTGGCGGCCGGCTTCCGGTACGGCATCCCGACGGTCGGCACCAGCGCGCACGCCTTCACCCTGCTGCACGACACCGAGCGGGACGCGTTCACCGCCCAGGTCGCCTCGCTGGGCACCGGGACCACCCTGCTGGTGGACACGTACGACGTCGCGGAGGCGGTCCGCACGGCCGTGGAGGTGGCCGGCACGGACCTGGGCGCGGTGCGCATCGACTCCGGCGACCTGCTGCTGGTGGCGCACCGGGTGCGGCAGCAGCTGGACGAGCTGGGCGCCCGCGACACCCGCATCGTGGTGACCTCGGACCTGGACGAGTACGCCATCGCGTCGCTGGCGGCCGCGCCGGTGGACGCGTACGGGGTGGGCACGCAGCTGGTCACCGGCAGCGGGCACCCGACCTGCTCGATGGTGTACAAGCTGGTGGCCCGGGCCGCGTCGGACGACCCGAAGGCGCCGCTGGTGCCGGTGGCGAAGAAGTCGGTGGGCGGCAAGTCCTCGGTCGGCGGTCGCAAGTGGGCGGCGCGCCGCCGGGACGCCGACGGGGTCGCGGAGGCCGAGGTGGTGGGCACCGGCCCGGTGCCGTCGGCGCTGGCGGACCGGCAGCTGTTGGTGGAGCTGGTCAAGGGCGGCGAGGTGGTGGCGCGCGAGCCGCTGGAGGCCGCCCGCACCCGGCACGTGGCGGCCCGGTCGGGGCTGCCGATGTCGGCGCTCCAGCTGTCGCGCGGCGAGCCGGTGATCCCCACCGAGTACGCCTGAGGGGCGGGCCCGGCCGCGTCCCGGCGCACCGGGCCCGGCCGCGTCCCCGGGTACGCCGGGTGCCCGGGGCGGGTCTGCCCGAACACCGGCGCGGGGCCGCCTCCGGCGCCGACAATGGGTCGTCCGGCCGGACGACCCATCCCCCCTGTGGATTAAGGAACCGACATGCACCGCGCACTGATCGTCGTGGACGTCCAGAACGACTTCTGCGAGGGCGGCAGCCTCGCGGTCCCGGGGGGCGCGGACGTCGCCGCGGCCATCACGGAGCTGATCGGTCAGGCCGGGGGCGGCTCCGGCTACCGGCACGTCGTGGCGACGCGGGACCACCACGTGGACCCGGGGGCGCACTTCGCGCACCCGCCGGCCGAGCCCGACTTCGAGACGTCCTGGCCGGTGCACTGCGTGGCCGGTACGGAGGGCGTCGGCTTCCACCCGAACTTCGCCCCTGCGGTGGCCTCCGGCGCCGTCGACGCGGTCTTCGACAAGGGCGCGTACGAGGCGGCGTACAGCGGCTTCGAGGGGCGGGACGAGAACGGCTCGGGGCTGGCGGAGTGGCTGCGCGCCCGGGACGTCACGGAGGTGGACGT
Source organism: Streptomyces sp. NRRL S-87 (assembly GCF_000719335.1). Classification (GTDB taxonomy): domain Bacteria; phylum Actinomycetota; class Actinomycetes; order Streptomycetales; family Streptomycetaceae; genus Streptomyces. The sequence goes on along the minus strand of NZ_JOGB01000051.1, from coordinate 14,065 downwards.
GGTGGGGATCGCCACCGACCACTGCGTACGGGCCACCGCGCTGGACGCGGCCCGGGCCGGGTTCGCCACGCACGTGCTGCTGGACCTGACCGCCGGGGTGGCCCCGCGGACGACCGCCAGGGCCCTGGAGGAGCTCCGGGAGGCCGGGGTGGCCCTCTCGGGCCACCCGGTGGTCCACGGGGCCTGAGGGGCCCTCCAGGGCTCGTGCGCCGCCATGTGGGACTGGGGCCGGGCCTCAGCTGCCCAGCAGGGCCCGTATCGGATGCCAGAGCTCCTGGGCGCCGCCGTGCGGGGCCGTGGCCGGGGCGGTGCGCCACAGCAGTCCGTCGGGGTGGTGCAGGACGGCGGTGATCTCGTCGGGGGTGGGCGGTTCGGCGTTGCCCCGCAGGTAGACGGCGCGCATGCCGAGGTTGCGGAGCCTGGTCAGGGCGCGGGCCCGGTTGGCGGCGTGCACGAGCACGCGCACGCTGCCGCCCTCCCCCGGGCCGCCGGCCGCGTTTCCGTGGCCGCCGCCTGGGGGCCTGGGGAGGGTCAGCGCCACCACGACGCTGCCTCCGGGAAGCTTGACGAAACCTCCGCCGGGCATGCCTTTCATCTCCCCCGTCGAGCTGTGGTCAACCCCGGCGGTCATACCGGGGTCGACATCGCGGTCAACCATCGCGGTCAACCGAGGTGTCAATAAGCACCTCGCGAGAGGCATCTAAACGCGAACGGCCGCCGCCCGCTAGAGGGCGACGGCCGAACGTTATGTGACCTGCGGTTTTACCCGAGATTACTTCGCGGGAGCCACGTTCACCGTGATGTACGAGCCGTCAACCGGCTGGCTGACGATCGAGATCTTGGTGTTGGTGTCAGCGGTCTTGACGCTGCCCGTGGGGTTCTCGGCGTACCAGTAGGTGCCCGTGTGGTCGTTGAAGACCGGGACACCGGCGTGGGCGCCGATGCGGGTGGCGACGTCGTTCTTGTGCAGCGTGAACGGCGCGGTCGCGTACTTGCTGAACGCGGCGTCGAAGGGCTGGATCTTGTTGCGCATGAGGGTGCCGTCCGACCACTTCATCGGCTTGGCGTGCGCGTCGATCGGGAGGATCAGACCCTGGCCCGGGTGAACGCTGGTGTTGTTGTCCTTCTGGGAGGTGTCCCAGAGCCACAGGACCAGACCGTTCTGGTACTTGTAGTGCTCGACCCAGCTCGGGCGGGTGGTGCCGAAGCCGAAGTTGTACGGGCCGACCTTGAGGGTCTTGTCGTACGAGACGTACTCGCGGTTCTCGGCGAGGTAGTACTGCTTGTACGACTTCGTGAAGCTGCCGCCGATGGCGGTGTAGCCCTTGGCGGTCCAGCCGTTCAGGCCGTTCTCGGCACCGTCCGAGAACAGGGTCGCGCCGTCGGCGACGACCTTGATCGAGTCAGCGGTGAAGCCCTTGCCGCCCGCGCCGCCGTCGGTGGCGTAGCGGAAGCGGATCTGGATCTTCTTGCCGGCGTAGGCGTTCAGGGAGAACTTGAGGTCCTTCCAGCCGCCGGAGACGTCGGTGAGGGCCGGCTTGTTCGCGGCGTCGCGCGGGAGGGCCTTGCCGCCGACGGTGCCGTCGATGGCGGTCCAGTTCGAGCCGTCCGTCGACACCTCGGTGTAGAGGTAGTCGTAGTCCTTCTCGATGTCGTACCAGCCCTTGAGGGACAGGTCCGCCTTCGCCTTGCCGGTCAGGTCGACCGAGCGGGTCAGGGTGTTCTGCAGGTTGTCGCCCATGCCGCTCCACCACTGCTTCGAGCCCGCGGCGGGCGCGACGACCGTGGTGGTGACCTTCTTCTTCGGCAGGTTGACGACGAGCGCCTGCTTGTTCTTGGTGTTGTACTCCGAGACGCCCAGCTTGTGGGTGGACTTCGTCGCGGCCTTGGCCACGTCGTAGTTCAGCCAGCCGAGCTGCAGCTTGTCCCAGGCGGTCATGTCGCCGGGCATGTTGCCTATGGAGTCCTTGCCCGTGCCGAGCCAGGAGCCGGCGGACATCAGGGACCAGAAGCCGACCGAGTTGTCGCCGCCACCGGTGGTGTCGTACAGGTCCGGCAGACCGAGGTCGTGGCCGTACTCGTGGGCGTAGACACCGAGGCCGCCGTTCTCGGGCTGCATCGTGTAGTCGCCGACCCAGATGCCGGTCTTGCCGATCTGGGTACCGCCGGCCTTGTTCTTGGCCGGGCCGGTGGAGCCGGCGTCCGTGCCGTAGGCGTACCAGCGGTGGGCCCACAGCGCGTTCTCGCCCTGCACGCCGCCGCCGGCCGACTCGTCCTCGCCCGCGTGGACGATCTGGAAGTGGTCGATGTAGCCGTCGGGCTCGTTGAAGTTGCCGTCGCCGTCGAAGTCGTACCGGTCCCACTTGTCGTACTGGGCCAGAGTCGACTTGATCTGGGCGTCGGTCTTGCCGGCGGCCTTCTGCTGCTTGTAGTACGCGGTGACGCCGTCGCGGACGGTGTCCCACACGTTGGCGCAGTTGGTCTGGCCGCAGTAGTTCGAGCCGTAGCGGGCCTCGTTGTACGGGACCTTGACCCAGTCGGCGACCTGGCCCTCGACCGAGTAGCGGCCGGAGGAGGTCTTCTCGTAGTAGGTCTTCAGGGAGTGCTTGCCCGACGAGGCCGGGGCGAAGTACATGTCCTGGAAGTGCTTGCGGTCGTAGTCCGCGCGCCACTCCGTGCTGTTGTCCTGCGCACGGTCCGGCTTGGCGATCTGGTTGTGCAGCGGGCCGGGCTCGCCGCCGTACTTCTTGACGGGCGGCAGCGGGCCGTTGCCGTCGGGGTCGACCATGGTCGTGTTGTCGACCTTGTTGCCGAACTCGACGAGGATCGTGAAGATCTTGTCGGTGCGCTTGCGGTCGAGCTCGACGTACTTCTTGTCGTCGAGCTTGACGACCTTGGAGCCGTTGCGGGTCTCCACCGGCTTCTCGCCGGACAGCACGCTCTCCAGGGCAGCCTGACGGGCCTGCGCCTGCTGCTTGCTGAACGGGCCCTGGAGGTCGTGGTCCACGCGGGCGGCGGCCGAGGACTTGGCGTCCTGCTGGGCGACGGCGGCGCGAGCCTCCTTGGCGCCCTCGGCCCGGCCGTTGTCCGCCGAAGCGAACGTGTAGGCAGAGGCGGTGGCGGCACACGCGGCAACGGTCACGGCGACCGCGGCAGCGCGAATGACTCGTCCCTTGGACGAGGTGTTCATGCTCACTTGATGTGTTCCCCTCCCGCGGCCGCAGGCACGGAGCGAAAGTGAGGGGTCGTTCCGGCGCAGCACGCGTCTCAAGTGACGACATTCGACCGGAGTCGAGCCAGAAAAGACAGACCTTGACTTGCTCCGGTCAAGTGCACTATGCGGTCAGCGAGTTCCGCATTTCGGACGTACGCCTCGCTTCCGGATGAACCGGCAGCTCGGATTCCGCTCCTGGGCGGCGGGCGGGGGGCGCCGGATGCCCCGCGAGCGGACCTCCGGGCCCCGGAGGGCGCGTGCGCTCCCGGCGACGGCGTGCGCAATGACCCCGTGCGCCCCCTGTGCTCCGGCACCGTGGGTAAGGTCACGCTTACCTGCGGTTCCCTCCGGGCATGCCCCGTCGTAGAGTCGCTCGACAGTGCGCCCCAGTTGAGCAGCTCCCCCTCCGATGCCTTGAGGACGGATACCGCCATGCCGCGTCCGACTGCCGCACAGCTCGCCTACGGGTCCGCCACCGTCATCGCGTCCACCCTCGCCATGCTGCTGCTGTCGCAGACGAGCACGGGTCTCGGGGTCGCCGTCATCTCCGCCGCCGCGCTCCTCCTGGGGCTGCTGGTGGCGCTCACCGTACCGCTGCCCAGGCGTGCGGCGCACCGGTCGGCCCGGGAGTCCGCGGCGACCTCGGCCGCGGGCCCGGCGGCCGCCCGTACGGCGGCCGGCACGCAGGTCAGGTCGGACTCCGCGGGTGACCTGGCGGGCGGGCGGGTGCCCGAGCCGCGGTCGGCGGTGGACGCGGACGGCCCGCCCGCCGCCCGCGCGCCGCAGCAGCAGCCCGCCCAGGCCCCGGCCGCGCGCGGCTGACCGACGCGGGGCGGGGCGGCCGAAGGCGGCGTGGGCGGCGTGCCTGACGCTCCGTCGCCCTGTGCACGCGCAAAAACGAGGGCCGGCCCGGAACGCGACGACGCGCTCCGGCCCGGCCTTCGGGTGCCGCCCGCACCCCGCTACGTCACGGTGACCACCACGGTCTTGCCGACCTTGTCGTGCAGGCCCTGCTTGTAGGGCTTGTCGGTGAGGATCGTGATCAGCAGCACCAGCGGCCAGATGCAGAAGCAGCAGACGAGGGTGGGGATCCACAGCACGGCGGCGCGGGAGAGGGCCGCGTTGCTGTGGGGAACGCTGCCGTCGTTCAGCATCGCGACGCGCAGCCCCAGCAGCCTCTTGCCGAGCGTCTGTCCGTTCCGCTTCGTCATGAGCCAGTCGTAGAGGATGTACGCCGCCAGCTCGACCAGCAGCCACAGCAGGCCGCCGCCGCTGTACGACTTCGTGAAGATCTCGGTGGCGTCCTCGCCCTTGTCCGTCTTCACGACCCAGCGGTCGCCGAAGAAGGGCCACTGGATGAGCGCCAGCGGGATGGCGATGATCAGGAAGTCGACGATCCGCGCCACGATGCGCTTGCCGGTGTCGGCGAGCGGCGGCATGCCGGCGAGCGGATCGGGCATGCCGCCCCCGTACGGACCGCCGGGCCCGCCACCGTACGGACCGCCGGGGCCGCCACCGTACGGACCGCCCGGCCCGCCTCCCCCGTACGGCCCGCCGGGGCCGCCGGGGGGCGGGGGGTAACCGCCCCCGCCGGGCGGCGGCGGGTAGCCGCCTCCACCGGGCGGCGGCGGGGGGTAGCCGCCACCGCCGCCGGGGGGCGGCTGGGTGCCGCCGTCACCGCCGGGGGGCGGGGGCGTTCCGTACGGGGAGCCCTCCGAGGGGGGCTGCTTCTTGAACGGGTCGTCCTCGGGCGGCTGGCCGGACGGCGGCTGATCGGTGCTCATGGCCCGAGCACAACCCGGGCCCGGGGCCCCCGCAACGGGACGGCGGCCGTCCGGGGGAACGGCCGCCGTCAAACGCGCCCGGCGTGGGTGAGGGGCGTCGGGCCGCCCCGTCAGCGGGCGACGAAGGTGCCCGCCGCCTTGTCGTGCCAGCCCTGCCGCCACGGCCGGTCCAGGAGGGCCCACAGGGTGCCCAGGGCCCCGATGCCGAGCAGGCCCAGTCCCCCGTACACCAGCCAACGGCCCAGCGCAGCCCCGAAGGACGGCTTGCGGCGGGACTCCACGCCGAGCACGCGCACGCCGAACAGCGTCTTGCCGAGGGTCCGGCCCCAGAGGGCGACGGGCAGGGCCTCGTACAGGACGCCGAAGACGAGGAAGGCGCCGAGGACGACGGCGAGGTAGCCGCCCGTGGTGCCGTCGAGCAGCCAGACGGTCACGGTCTCGCCGCTGAGCTTCGCCTCGTCGATCTTGTCCTGGATGTGGTCGGCCGCCCGGCCGGTGAAGGGGACGGCGACGGCCGCCGTGACGGTGGCCATGACGAGGGAGTCGAGCAGGCGCGCGAGGAGGCGCCGGACGAACCCGGCGGGCCGGTGCGCGTCCGCGGCCATGCGGTGGAACAGGTCGTCGGAGGGCGGCTGCCGGGGGGCGGTGGGCTGCTGCGGGAGCGCGTCGCCGGCGGCCGGGACCCGGCCGGCCTGGTGGCGTCCGCGACCGTCGGCCCGGTCCTGGGCGGGCCGGTCGGTCCGGTCGGACGTGCCGAGGGCGTCGGACCCGTTCCGGCTCTGGCCGGGCAGCGGGGCGGGCGTCCCGGTCCGGGCCGCGTCGGCGTCCCGGCCGGAGGCGTCGCCTTCCGCCGGCCCGTCGGTCGCGGGGGCGGTCGGCCCGGCCGGGGCGGCGGCCGACGCGTGGGCGTCGGTGCGGGTGGGCGTACGCGCGGCCGCGGCCGCGGTGGGCGACTTGACGGACAGGATCCCCTCGACCGGGCCCGACCCCTGCCCCGGCACCCGCGGGTCCTTGGCCAGGGCGGTGGCGGCGGACGTCCCCTCGGTTCCGGTTCCGGTTCCGGTACCGGTACCGGTTCCTGTACCGGTTCCGGTTCGGCCCTCCGCGGCGGTGCCGGCCTGACCCCAGGAGACCTTGCGGTCCCGGTCGCCGCCGAAGCCCGACTGCTGGGCGGCGTCGGCCTTCCACTCCGGGCGGGCGTCCGCCGGCTCGGCCGTGCCGGCCACCGCCTCCGGCCGGGCATCCGGTCGCGGCTCCGGTTCGGCGTCGGACGCGGCCGCTTCGGCGGGTGCCGAGGCGGGCGCGGATGCCGGCGAGGGGGCCGGTGCGGACCCGGCCGGCGCCGCCGGCGCCGACTCCGCAACGGGTTCCGCTTCTGCTTCCGGTTCCGGTGCCCGGGTGACCGGGGCGTGCAGCACGTACGAGTCGTCGAGCTCGTCCAGTTCGTCGAAGAAGACCGGGCCCGTCTCGTCGGCGCGGGCCGCGGGCGGCTCCCGGCGCGGGTCCGGCACGCCCGCCGGGACGCCCGTACGGCCGGCCGCCGGTGCACCCCGGCCCGCCGGGGCGGCGGCGCCGGACCGGGCGCGGGCCACCGCCTCGCTCTCCACCCCCGGCGCGGCCGGCCGGCTCGTGCCGGGCACCCATGCGGCGCCGTTCCAGTACCGCACGTACCCCGGGATCGAGGGGTCCGGGTAGTAGCCCTCGAGGGCCGCGTGCTCGCCGTCACCAGGGGAGGCCGCCATGTCCCCAACTCCGATCGTCCGCGCATGGGGGCGGCGCGCCGTGCCCGCGCCGCCCGTGGAACCCGTGGCTCCTGTGGAACTCGTGGAACCCGTGAACCCGTGGAAGAGGACCTTAGCCAAGAAGGCGGCCGCTCCAGGAGCCGTCGTCGCAGAAAGACCGCGTTCGAGCGATGCCGACCCCTTGCGTCGACTTCAGGTCACGGGACAGATTTCAGCCATCCTCGAATCTCCTCGCCGTAGTCGCGTCATACCCGGGCACACGCGCGCTCTCTACCGGGCGCGGGGCCGCCTCCGCGGACCGCGGCACACACGAGAGGAACGTCCCATGCAGCACACCGTCGTCGAGCGCGAACTCGAGCTGAAGCTGGTCCTGTCCCCGGAGCGCAGCATCCCCGTCCCGGCCCGCCTGGAGTACCGCGCGGACGACCCGTACGCCGTCCACGTCACGTTCCACATCGGCTCGAACTCACCGGTCAACTGGACGTTCGCGCGCGAGCTGATGGTGGAGGGGGTGTTCCGGCCGTGCGGGCACGGGGACGTCCGGGTGTGGCCCACCAAGGTGGACGCGCGCGCCGTGATCTGCATGGCGCTGAGCTCTCCCGACGGCGACGCCCTGCTGGAGGCCCCCGCGTCCTCGGTGTCGGCGTGGCTGGAGCGCACGCTGCACGCGGTCCCGCCCGGCACCGAGACCGACCGGCTGGGGCTGGACTCGGCGCTGGCGGAGCTGCTGGCGCCGACCCCGGCCGACGACCTCTGGCTGCGGGACCCCTGGCCCTCGGACGAGACGGCGGAGGACGACGCGTGAGCGGGGAGGCGCGGCCGGGGGTGTCAGAAGACCTTGCCCGGGTTGAGCAGACCCAGCGGGTCGAAGGCCTGTTTTACGGACCGCTGCACCTCGATCCCCACCGGCCCCAGCTCGCGCGCCAGCCACTCCTTCTTCAGTACGCCGACCCCGTGCTCGCCCGTGATCGTCCCCCCCAGCCGCAGTCCGAGCGCCATGATCTCGTCGAAGGACTCCCGGGCCCGCCGGGCCTCGTCGGCGTCGGCCGGGTCGAAGCAGACCACGGGGTGGGTGTTGCCGTCGCCCGCGTGCGCGCACACGCCGATCGTCAGGTCGTAGGTCCGGCCGATCGCGGCCGTGCCGTCGAGCATCTCGGCCAGCCTCGACCGCGGGACGCGCACGTCGTCGATCATCGTGGCCGGCCGCAGGGTCTCCAGCGCGGTCAGGGCGAGCCGGCGGGCCTGGAGGAGCAGTTCGGACTCGGCCTCGTCGGCCGCCGGCACCACCTGGGTGGCGCCCGCCTTGACGCACAGCTCCCCCACGGCGGCGAGGTCGGCGGCCGGGTCGGGGGTGTCGAAGGCGGCGAGCAGCAGGGCCTCGGTGGACTCGGGCAGGCCCATCGGGCCGACCCGGTTGACGGCCCGGACGGTCGTACGGTCCATCAGCTCCAGCAGTGAGGGGGTGTGACCGCGTTCCACGACCTCGCACACGGCGGCGCAGGCGGCGGCCGCGGAGGGGAACTCGGCGGCCAGCACGAGCTGCCGGGGCGGCGCGGGCCGCAGCGCGAGGACGGCTCCGACGACGATGCCCAGGGTGCCCTCGGAGCCGACGAAGAGCCGGGTGAGGTCGTACCCGGCGACGCCCTTGGCGGTGCGGCGGCCGGTGCGCAGCAGCCGTCCGTCGGCGAGGACGACGTCGAGCCCGAGGACGTACTCGGCGGTGACCCCGTACTTGACGCAGCACAGTCCGCCGGAGGCGGTGCCGATGTTGCCGCCGATGGTGCACTGCTCCCAGCTGGAGGGGTCGGGCGGGTAGTACAGGCCCTGGGCGGCGACGGCGCGGGAGAGCGCGGCGTTGACGACGCCGGGTTCGACGACGGCGATGCGGTCGACGGCGCTGATCTCCAGGATGCGGTCCATCTTGACGAGGGAGAGCACGATGCAGCCGTCGGTGGCGTTGGCGGCCCCGGACAGCCCGGTGCGGGCGCCCTGGGGGACCACGGGCACGCGCAGGGCGGTGGCGGTGCGCATGACGTGCTGGACCTGTTCGACCGTGCGCGGCAGGACGACGGCGGCGGGCCGTCCGGCGGGGCAGAAGCTCGCCATGTCGCCGGCGTAGGCGGCGGTGACGTCGGGGTCGGTGAGAACGGCCCCGTCGGGGAGGCCGTCGAGGAGGAGGCGCAGCAGGTCCGCTTGGGCGGGGCGGGGAGCGGCGTCGGGGTGGGCCGTCCGGCCGGGGAGGTCCGCGTGGGGGTCACCCGTGTGATCGTCCATGGGCTCAGCCTGGCACTCGCCGCCATGCGTGTGAACCCGGCGGCGAACTGGTTCGGACAGTCCCGGAAAGCTCTTCATATTGACGCACAGTGAGGCCATGCAACAGGAACCCCAGCAGGCCCGGCCGGACCGCGCAGCCCTCCGCACGGACGAGGAGTCCCCGCATCCGCCCGTGACGTTCAGCGGCCGGCGGACCGCACTGACCACGGCCGTGGCGCTCTTCCTGATCGCGGGTGCGCTCGTCCTGCGGCCGGCCCGGCCGCCCGCCGAGCCGCCGCGGCCGGCGGCGGCCCCCGAGCAGCGGGCCATGGCCTCGGTGGCGATGGGCTCCCCGGCGGCGGCCGCGGACCTGGGGACGCTGATCGCGGACCGCGAGGCGTGGCTGCGCACCCACCCGCGGGACGACGCGGCCTGGACGGTGCTGGCGTCGGCGTACGTGGAGAACGCGCGGCGGACCGGCGACACCGGCGAGTACCCGAAGGCCGAGCAGGCGCTGCGGCGCTCGCTGGAGGTCCGGCCGGCCGCGAAGGGGAACCTGGAGGCCGTGGTGGCGATGGGGATGCTGGCGAACGCCCGGCACGACTACGTGGCCGCGAAGAAGTGGGGCGAGCAGGCGCGGGCGAAGGGGGCCGGGCGCTGGACTGCGTACCCGGTGCTGGTGGACGCGTACTCGGGGACGGGCGAGTACAAGCTGGCCGAGCAGGCGATGGAGAAGCTGGTCGAGCTGCGGCCGGGGCTGCCGGCGTACCTGCGGGCCGCGCAGGTCTACTGGGACCGGGGCTACCGGGAGGACGCGGCGGCGGCGATGGCGCGGGCCACGGGGGCGGCGAAGTCCCCGGCGGAGAAGGCGTTCTGCCTGGCGCGGGCGGGCGACCTGCAGTGGGAGCGGGGCGAGGTGGACGAGGCGCTGAAGTCGTACGAGGCGGCGCTGCACACCGATCCCGCGCAGGGCCGGGCGCTGGCCGGCAGGGCCCGGGCGCTGGCCGCACTGGGGCGCTCGGACGAGGCGGTGGCGGGGTACCGGGCGGCGCTGGAGAAGGTGCCGGATCCGCGGTACGCGCTGGAGCTGGGCGAGCTGCTGGAGTCGCTGGACCGGGCGGAGGAGGCGAAGGAGCCGTACGCGCTGCTGCGGGCGCTGGTGGCCCGCGAGTCGGAGCACGGGGTGGACGAGTCCGTGACGCTGGGCCTGTTCGAGGCGGACCACGGCGATCCGGCGGTGGCCGTGCGGGTGCTGCGGGCGCAGTGGGCGAAGGTCAAGAACGTGCAGGTGGCGGACGCGCTGGGGTGGGCGCTGCACCGGTCGGGGGACGAGGCCTCGGCACTGGAGTACGCGAAGAAGGCGACGGACCTGGGGCTGCGGAGCGCGGAGTTCTCGTACCACCGGGCGGAGATCGAGCGGGCGGTGGGGGACGAGGCGTCGGCCCGCCGGTACCTGCAGGAGGCGCTGCGGACGAACCCGTCGTTCTCGCCGGTGCGGGCGCCGCGGGCGCGGTCGGCGCTGGACGTGATCGGGCAGCCGGTGGGTGGGGGGCCGGAGCACATGCAGCCCCCCACGCCCTGGGAGCCGCCGGTGATGCCGACGCCGTCGGCGGCGCCGGGGGACCGGGCGTCGGGCTCGGGGGCAGGGGACGCGTCCGACTCCTCCGACGGGTCGGGCTCGTCGGGGTCCGGGTCCGGCTCCCGCCGGGCGGGCACGTCGGGGACGCGCGGGACGGGGTCGGAGTCCTCGTCGGACGGTGCGGCCGCCTCGTCCCGGCGCGGGGGCGCGTCGTCCTCGCCGACCTCGGGGCGTACGTCGACCGGTACGCGCACCGGGTCGGCGGACTAGCCGCTCGGCGACGGCGCGGGGTGGGGCGGCCGCGCCAGGGGGTCGGGGCCGGGCACCCCCCTCACGTGCCCGGCCCCGGGTCTGCCGGTCCGCCGCCGCTCGGCTGCGGGCCGTTGCCCTGCGGGGCTCTCCCCCACCCCGCCCTTTCACCGTTTCCCGAGGCTCCGCCCCGGACCCCGTTGCCCTCAAACGCCGGGCAGGCTGGATAGCGCCGCCCCACGCCGGACCCGTCGCCCTCAACGCCGGGCAGGCTGGAATTGCCGCCCGCCCCGGCCCGGACTCCGACCCCGCCGGGCCGGCCCGTGGTGTGTGGGGGAGCCTCTTGAGGCGTCATGGCAGGCTGGTCCGGAGGCAGGCCCGGGCCTGGGGTGGCCGAAGGCCAGGGGCGGAGCCCCCAAAGCCCCAGGGGTGGGCCTGCCGTAGGGCCTGCAGGCCATGACGGGTCAAGAGGCGAGGGGACCCGCACACCACGGGACGGCCCCACGGAGCCAGCCCCCTCGAAGGGCGCACACGGATCCGACCCGGGGCGGGCCCAGGGAAGTGGCCCGACCCGGGTCGGAAGACTACGAGCGTTGAAGCTCGCCGCTACGAGCCGCAACCAGGACTCACAACCACGAGCCCCAACCACGCGCCCCGTCGCCGCTACAGGTTGCCCCGCTTCTCCTGCTCGCGCTCGATGGCCTCGAAGAGGGCCTTGAAGTTGCCCTTGCCGAAGCCCATGGAGCCGTGGCGCTCGATGAGCTCGAAGAAGACCGTCGGGCGGTCCTGCACCGGCTTGGTGAAGATCTGCAGCAGGTAGCCGTCCTCGTCGCGGTCGGCCAGGATCTTCAGCTCGCGCAGCTCGTCGATCGGCACGCGGGTGTCGCCGACCCACTCGCCGAGCGTGTCGTAGTACGTGTCCGGCACGGACAGGAACTGCACGCCCGCCGCGCGCATGGCGCGCACGGTGGCGACGATGTCGTTCGTGGCGAGGGCGATGTGCTGCACGCCCGGGCCGTTGTAGAACTCGAGGTACTCGTCGATCTGCGACTTCTTCTTCGCGATCGCCGGCTCGTTGATCGGGAACTTGACCTTCTTGGTGCCGTCCGCGACCACCTTCGACATCAGCGCCGAGTACTCGGTCGCGATGTCGTCGCCCACGAACTCCTTCATGTTCGTGAAGCCCATGACCTTGTTGTAGAAGGACACCCACTCGTCCATGCGGCCGAGCTCGACGTTGCCGACGCAGTGGTCGATCGCCTGGAAGGTGCGCTTGGCCGCGGGCTCGACCAGCGGCTGGGCGGCGGTGTAGCCGGGCAGGTACGGCCCGGTGTAGTCGACGCGCTCGACCAGGGTGTGGCGGGTCTGGCCGTACGTGGCGATGGCGGCGAGGACGACGGTGCCGTGCTCGTCCTTGAGCTCGTACGGCTCCTCGAGGCCACGGGCCCCCTGCTCGACGGCGTAGGCGTACGCGGCACGCGCGTCCGGGACCTCGATGGCGAGGTCGATGACGCCGTCGCCGTGCTCGGCGACGTGCTCGGCGATGAAGCGGCCGTGGTCGGTCGTCGCCTTGATGACCGAGGTCAGGACGAAGCGGGCGGAGCCGTTGGTGAGCACGTAACTCGCCGTCTCGCGGCTGCCGTTCTCCGGTCCGGAGTACGCGACCAGCTTCATGCCGAAGGCGGTCGAGTAGTAGTGCGCGGCCTGCTTGGCGTTGCCGACGGCGAAGACGACCGCGTCCATCCCCTTCACCGGGAAGGGGTCGGCCTCACGCGCGGTGTGCGGGGTCTGATCCAGGGTCTCAGTCATGTGCGCAGATTCCCGCTGTTCCACAAGCTGCGCAATAGTTTGTTGTTTCGCTGGTCAATCTGTACAGCAGAATGCCAGCATCTAAGGGCGCCCTGTACAGGATGACTAGCCTTGGAGGCCACCGTGGGGATCGACAGACTGGACGGCAGGCTCATCGTCCTGCTCGCCCGGGAGCCGCGCATCGGCGTCCTGGAGGCCTCGCGCCGGCTGGGGGTCGCGCGCGGCACGGTGCAGGCCCGGCTCGACCGGCTTCAGTCGAACGGAGTCATTCGCGGATTCGGCCCGCAGGTGGATCCGACGGCCCTCGGGTACCCGGTGACGGCGTTCGCCACGCTGGAGATCAAACAGGGCCAAGGGGCCGACGTACGGGCCCACTTGGCGACCGTGCCGGAGGTGCTGGAGCTGCACACGACCACCGGCCACGGGGACATGCTGTGCCGCCTGGTGGCCCGCTCGAACGCCGATCTCCAGCGCGTGATCGACCGAGTTGTGGGCTTTGATGGCATTGTGCGGGCCTCCACGGCGATCGTCATGGAAAATCCCGTACCCCTGCGGATCATCCCGCTCGTCGAGCAGGCCGCGGAGGACCACGACGAGCAGTGACGTGCGGTGATTTCGGTGTTGTTGGTGCGGCGCGGAGCGTTGCCGGTGCAGTACGGCAGAACGCGGTGCGGAGAACGGTCGGCACGGTGCGGGACGGGTGAGCCCGCGTGAGCCTGTGGACCTACCTGAACGAGCAGCATCCCCGACTCCTCATCGGCGCACTGGAGCACGCGACCACCGTGCTGGAGTGCCTGGCCGCCGCGACCGCCCTGGGCGTCGCGATCGCCCTCGCCACCCACCGCAGCCGGTGGGCGGGCGACCTCGCGAGCGCCTCCGCCGCGACCGTGCTCACCGTCCCCGCCCTGGCCCTGATCGGCCTGCTGGTCGCGCTCACCGGGGCGGGGCCCGTCCCGGCCCTGATCGCGCTGACCTTGTACGGGCTGCTGCCGGTGGCCCGCAGCGCCATCGCGGGCCTGCGCGGGGTGGACCCGACGCTGGTCGAGGCGGCCCGGGGCATCGGGATGTCCCGCACGTCCCGGTTGCTGCGGGTCGAACTCCCCCTGGCCTGGCCCCGGATCCTGGGCGGGATCCGGGTGGCCACCCGGCTGCTGATGGGCATCGCGGCGATCGCCGCGTACGCCTCCGGGCCGGGACTCGGCGGCGAGATCTTCCACGGACTCGCCGCGCCCGAGGACCCCGGCGCCCTCGACCGGGTGCTCGCCGGGACCCTCGGCATCGCCCTGCTCTCCCTGCTGTTCGAGGCCGGGTACGTCCTGCTCGGCCGGTTCACCATCGCAAGAGGAACACGTGTCTGACTCCGACCATCCGGGCGGCCGCCCCACCGGCCACCCGGCCGCCACCCCCGGAACCACCCCCCTCCCCACCCCCCTCC
>NZ_JOGB01000050.1 GCF_000719335.1 Streptomyces sp. NRRL S-87 | reverse complement strand
GCCTGCGGCCACCCCTGGCCCGGGCCTGCCTCCGGTCCAGCCTGCCACCCCTGTCAAGCGCCTCCCCCACACACCACGGGACGGCCTGACGGGGCTGCGAGACGTTCGGGCGTCAGGCGCCCACCGTGCCGTCGATGCCCTCGCGGAGGAAGTCCGCGTGGCCGTTGTGGCGGGCGTACTCGTGGATCAGGTGGAGCATCACCAGCCGCAGGGAGACGTCCTCGTCCCAGTTCTTGTTGTGCGCCGTCACGTCGAGGGACTCGGCGGCCTGCTCGATGCGGCGCGCGTGCGCGACCTCCTCCTCCCAGGCCGCGAAGGCCTCGGCGCGGGTGGCGCCCGTGGCGTCGTACGCCGCCTGGTAGTCGCCCTCGGCGGACCAGCGCAGGGGGAGGTCCTCGCCGTTCATGGTCCGGCGGAACCAGGTCCGTTCCACCTCCGCCATGTGTCGGACGAGGCCCAGCAGCGACAGGGTCGACGGCGGCATCGAGCGGCGGCGCAGCTCCTCGTCGGTGAGGCCCTCGCACTTCATGGCGAGGGTGGCGCGGTGGTAGTCGAGGAAGGCGCGCAGGGTCTCGCGCTCGCCGCCGGTCAGGGGCGGGCCGATGCGTTCCGTGGTCATGATCTGCGCGCCTGTTTCGGGTTCGGGTTCGGTTCGTGCGGGCTCGGGCTCGGGTTCGGGTTCGGTTCGTGCGGGTGTGGGTGCGGGTTCGAGGTCTGTGCGGTTCGGAGAGGGGGTGTTCGGGGCCCAGTTGTACTCGCGCGTCGTGGTGAGGGGGGTGAAGCCGAGGCGTTCGAGGATGGGTCGGCTCATGGGGGAGGCGTCGACCTGGAGGTACGGGATGCCGCGCGCCGCCGCGATCGCCGCACGGTACGCCACCAGCGCGCGGTAAATGCCCCGGCCGCGCCACTCCGCCACCGTGCCGCCGCCCCAGAGTCCGGCGAACGCCGTGCCCGGCGTCATCTCCAAACGGGCGGCGCTGACCGGGCGTTCGCCGTCCGGCGTCGCCGCGAGGGCGACCACGGCCGCGATCGTGTCGGGTCGCTCGGTGAGTTGGGTCAGGATCTGGTGCGCCAGGTCCGGGCGGGGCGCTCCGAACGCCCGGTCGTGCACCTCCTCCATCAGCGCGACCCCGGCCGCGTCGGTGACCGCCACCAGTCGGAGGCCCGGGGCCAGTTCGGGCTCCCGGGGGAGGTCCGCCACGCGGGCCACCATCAGGGTCTCGGGCTCCCCGGGTTCGAGGCCGGCCGCGGCCAGCCGCGCGCCCAGGTCGGTCGGGCCGTCGTGTGCGTACAGCTTCCACTCGAAGGGACGGCCGGCCCCGCCGTCGAGCGCCGCGTAGTGCGCCACCTGTGCGGCGATCTCGGCGTCCGCGGTCGACTCGTCGAGGCCGGACCACAGCACCGCGTTCCAGCCGGGCGGCGGGGAGGTCTGGCGTACCACCCGCCCGGTCGCCTCCACCACCGCGCCGGTGCCGTCGGGGCGGGCGCCGAGGCGCATCTCGCGGTCGTACTGCGCGAGCAGTCGCCGGCGGTCGGGGTCGGAATCTTGATCGAACGTCATGCGGCCAGCTCAGCACTGGTCGGGCAGGCGGGCAATCGGTTTTGCCCTAGCCTCGGGCTCATGACCTCGGAAGACTCCATGACTCCCGACGTGTACGTCGGCAACGCCGGCAAGGACGCGCCGCTCGACCGGGGCTGGCTGCTCGGCCACTTCAAGGACCCCGGTGACCTCCGCCACAGCGGGGAGGTCGAGATTAAGTGGGGGGTGCACCCGAAGGGTGAGGAGCGGGGCCAGTGGGTGCGCGGTGAGCGGCGGGTCGCGCTGCAGGTGCTGATCAGCGGCCGGTTCCGGCTGGAGTTCCCCGGCCGCAGCGTGGTCCTCGCCGAGCAGGGCGACTACGTCGTGTGGGGGCGGGGCGTGGACCACTCCTGGTGCGCCGAGGAGGACTCCGTGGTCCTCACCGTCCGCTGGCCCTCCGTCCCCGGGTACCAGGTCCCCCCGCCGGACCCGTCTCACCTCGTGGTCCGGCGGTCGGACGGCCTTGACGGACCTCGCAAGGTTTAGGTAAGCCTTACCTGCTTAGGTCATCCTTATCCCCGCCAGGAGCCCGTCATGTCCGCCCTTCCCGCGCCCACCCCCGCGCCCGGCGTCCTCAGACCGGTGCGGCTGTACGACTCCTGGTGGACGGTCGCGGCGGCCGCGCTCATGGCGGTGGTGCTGCTCACCGGCGGCCTCTGGTTCTCCACCCACGTGCGCACCGACCCCGTCCTGCACGAGGCGGCGCTCTTCGTGCACCTGGCCTCCCTGGTCCTCGGCTTCGGTTCGGTGCTGGCCGCCGACTGGTACGGGACCCTCTGGCTCATGGGCCGCGCCCCCCTCTCCGAGGCGCTCAACGTGACCTCCCGCCTGCACGTCCCGATCTGGGCCGGCCTCGTGGGCCTGGTCGTCAGCGGCCTGATGCTCCACCCCGACCTGTCCTCCCCGCTGACCCGGGCCAAGATCGGGCTGATCGCACTGCTCACGGTCAACGGACTCCAGGCCGGGCTGCTGACCCGCCGCCTCTCCGCCCCCGGCGCGCCGAGCCGCGCCGCCCTCGTCTGGGCCGGCGGCACCGCGCTGGTCTCCCAGGGGTGCTGGTGGGGCTCCGTGGTCGTCGGCTTCGTCAACACCCGCCGCTGACGGTCCCCGGCCGGAAGCCCCCGGTCCGTGCGGTGCCTGTGCGGCCCCTGTGACGATGCCCACGAAACGGACCAACGATCACCAATCGCTGCCATGGTGGCGGGTGGGGCAAAACCCCCTCCTGGTCCGGGAAGGCGTACCCCCGCCTCGTTCTTCGTCGTTCTTTGCGCGCGGGCCTCTCCCGTAAAGATCCGATCCATCAGGGAGCACGCTCGTTGGCAGCTATCGCGCGGTGGTGCATGCGGCATCGCCTCCTCGCCGTCCTGATCTGGCTCCTCGCCCTCGGCGGCACCGCCACCGCAGCGACCGTCGCCGGCGCCGCGTACTCGAACAACTACGAGGTGCCCGGCACCGAGTCCGGCAAGGCCAACGACCTGCTCAAACAGGGCTTCCACGGCCAGGGCGGCGACACCGACACCGTGGTCTGGCGCACCAGCGCCCCGGCCACCGTGCACAGCGCCTCCGTCGAGCAGCGGATGTCCGAGGCCCTCGAGACGATCTCCGGACTGCCCGGCGTCGGCTCGGTGGCCAGCCCGTACGAGCGTGACGGCGCCGGCCAGATCAGTCGGGACGGCCGCACCGCCTACGCGGTGGTCACCTTCGACCAGCAGGCCGACTCCGTGCCGAAGTCCCAGGCCCGGGCCGTGGTCGACGCCGCCAAGGCCGCCGAGGCGGAAGGCCTCCAGGTCGAGCTCGGCGGCCGGGCCGTCCAGCTCACCGAGGCCCCCGGCATGCACCTGGCCGAGGTCATCGGCGTGGTCGTCGCGGGCGTGGTCCTCTTCCTCGCCTTCGGCTCGCTGGCCGCCAGCCTGCTGCCCCTCGCGACCGCCCTGGTCAGCGTCGGCACCGCGTACGCCGGGATCACCCTGCTCGGCCACGCCATGGCCGTCGCCGACTTCGCGCCCATGCTCGGAACCCTGATCGGCCTCGGCGTCGGCATCGACTACGCGCTGTTCATCGTCACCCGCCACCGCAAGGGCCTGCGCCGCGGCCTCGCCGTCGAGGAGGCCGCCCGCAACGCCGTGGCCACCACCGGCCGGGCCGTCGTCTTCGCCGGCGCCACCGTCTGCATAGCCCTCCTCGGCATGCTGATCCTGCGGCTGAACTTCCTCAACGGCGTCGCGATCGCCGCCAGCCTCACCGTGGTCCTCACGGTGGCCGCGTCCGTGACGCTGCTGCCCGCCCTGCTCTCGTACATCGGCATGCGCGCGCTCTCGCGGCGCGAGCGCCGCGCCCTCGCCGAGCGCGGCCCCGAGCCCGGGACCACCACCGGCTTCGCCGCCCGCTGGGCCGCCTTCGTCGAACGCCACCCCAAGCTGCTGGGCGCCGTCGCCGCCGTCGTGATGACCGTCCTCGCGCTGCCCACCCTCTCCCTCCACCTGGGCACCTCCGACCAGGGCAACAACCCCACCACCTCCACCACCCGCCAGGCGTACGACCTGCTCGCCGACGGCTTCGGCCCCGGCGTCAACGGGCCGCTCACCCTCGTGGCCCACCTGGAGGGCGCGGGGGACCGGCTGGCGCTCGACCGCCTCGCCGACTCCGTACGCGACACCCCGGGCGTCGCGACGGCCGGGCACGCGGTCCTCAACCGGGCCGGCGACACCGCCGTCATCCCGGTCGTACCCGAGACCTCCCCGCAGTCCCGGCAGACGAGCGACCTGGTCGACCGGCTGCGCGACGAGGTCATCCCGGCCGCGGAGCAGGGCAGCAGCCTCGACGTGCACGTGGGCGGCGTGACGGCGGGCTACGACGACTTCGCCGAGATCATCGTCGGCAAGCTGCCGCTGTTCGTGGGAGTGGTCATCGCCCTCGGCTGCCTCCTGCTGCTGCTCGCCTTCCGCTCCATCGGCATCCCGCTCAAGGCCGCGGCCATGAACGTGGCCGCCGTCGCCTCCTCCTTCGGGATCGTGGTCGTGGTCTTCCAGTGGGGCTGGGGGAGCGAGCTGCTCGGCCTCGGCAGCGCCGGGCCCATCGAACCGTTCCTGCCCGTGATCATGGTCTCCGTGCTCTTCGGGCTCTCCATGGACTACCAGGTCTTCCTGGTCAGCCGGATGTACGAGGAGTGGCTGGAGACCGGCGACAACCGCCGCGCGGTCAGGGTCGG
The DNA here is from genome assembly GCF_000719335.1 of Streptomyces sp. NRRL S-87. Classification (GTDB taxonomy): domain Bacteria; phylum Actinomycetota; class Actinomycetes; order Streptomycetales; family Streptomycetaceae; genus Streptomyces. The sequence continues at coordinate 44,999 of NZ_JOGB01000050.1, read as the reverse complement.
CCTGGCCGAGACCAGCCGCGTGATCAACTCCGCCGCCGTGATCATGATCTCGGTCTTCCTGGCCTTCGTCCTGTCCGGCGACCGGATCATCGCGATGTTCGGCATCGCCCTGGCCGCGGCCGTGGCCCTGGACGCCTTCGTCCTGCGGACCCTGCTGGTCCCGGCCCTGATGCACATGCTCGGCGGGGCCAACTGGTGGCTCCCCGGCTGGCTGGACCGGCGGCTGCCCAGGATCAGCATCGAGCCGCCGGACCTGCCGCGGCATGCGACACTTCCGGCGCAGCGGGTGAGCGACGAAAGCGCGGAGCCGGCTGCGACCACGCACGCCTGATCCGCCCGCCCGCAACCCCGTCCGGTGACGAGAGCCCGGCCACCGCCGGCCACCGCCGGTCACCGCAGAAGGAGCCCGATGTTCGCGATAGACCTCGCCGACGACGCCCAGCTCAGGCCGCTGGAGGTGTGGCACGCCGAGGAGTTCCTCGCGCACATGGACCGCGGCCGCGAGTTCATCGGCCAGTACATCGCGTTCCCCGACCGGGCCGTGGACCTCGACGGGACGCGCGAGTTCCTGCGCACGAACGCGGAGAAGGCGGCGAACGACAGCACGCGCCTCTTCGGCATCTGGATCGAGGGCACCCTGCGCGGCGGGGTCCTCTTCCCGGTCTTCGACGCGGCGGGCGGCAACGCCGAGGTGGGCTGCTGGATGGAGCCGGCCGGGGCGGGGCGGGGCCTGATCACCAAGGCCTGCCGCGTGCTGATCGACCACGCCGTCCACGTCCGCGGCATCCACCGCCTGGAGTGGCACGTCTGCACCGAGAACGAGAAGAGCATCGCGGTCGCCAAGCGGCTCGGCTTCACCCTCGAGGGCGTCCAGCGGGAGAACTACCTCCACCGCGGGCGTCGCCAGTCCACCGAGGTCTGGTCCCTCCTCGCCCCCGAGTGGCGCTCCGCCGCGTCCTGACACCCGCCCGACGGCCGGCGCGGCGCACGGGAGCCCGCCGCGTCCGGCCCGCCGGCTCGCGGCAGGCCCGCCCACCCGTGGGCGCGGCTACGTGACCGGGGTGTTCGGCGCCAGGCACCACAGACCGGCCACGCTTCCGTCCTGCTGGAAGACGAACCGGAGGGCGGCGGACTGCTGCGACATCGTCATCGGGATGTCGACCGCAGTGAGCGCGCCGACCGTGACGTCCGACGGATCCCCGTGCGACCGGTAGTCCCCGAAGACGTCCTGGCAGGTCTGCCAGGCCCTCGCGAGTGCCTCCGGGGGCAGGGCCCGGCGCATCGTCGGGGAGAAGCGGGCCGAGGCCGCGACGAAGTCGCCCGCCACGATGTCGTCGAGGGCCTGTACGGCGATCCGGTCGAACCGGGTGTCGGCCGCGACCGCCGCCGGGCCCGCAGCCACGGCGGCCGGGCGGGCCTCGGCCGCCACCCCCGTACCGCCCGCCGACACCAGTGCGCAGACGGCCAGCGTCAGAGCGGCGGCCCTCGGGGCCGCCCGGGGCCCCCTGCCGGCAGTGCGGTCTCGGTCCGGCGTCGCAACCACGGCTACCTCCGGTCGGCTGGGGTGGGATACCTCCACCCTGCTCCTCCCGCACTGCCCCCGCACGCCGGGCCGGTCCCGGGACGCCGCCCGCCCCGGGACCCCGGCCGGGCGCTGAAGGTGCCCGACCCGCCTTACCCGACGCCCCGCCCCGCCTTAGACCGGGGCCGGGACTCAGGGCCGAACCGCGGCGTAGGGCTCCCGTCTAAGGCCCCCGGTCCCGCGCAGATGCGGAAGTCGCCCGATGTGGCAGCACCCCCTGGCACGCGAAGCTTGAGGCACATCGAAACGAAGTGACCGCAACACGGCGAGTGTCCGCCCAACGGGGCGGGCCGGTCAGAGGAGAAGACGAAGATGTTCGAGTACGAGATCGCCACCATGCGCAACGCCGAGCTCATCCGCCAGGCCGAGGCCTACCGCCGCGTGCGCCAGGCGCAGCGGGCCGCGGCCGCCACCGAGGGCACGGGCCAGGGCACCGACCGGCGCGCCGCCCGCGAGCGCTTCACCCGCGCCGCGTAGGCGCGGCCGGGCCTGCGCTCCCCTTCCGACCCGCACGTGCGGTCCCGCCCCGACACCCCTGAGGCGGGCCCGCCACCCCTCGTCCCGGAGGCGGGAGTTCCGTGAGAAGCCCGGTGAAACCCAGTGCCGCCGCAGTCGATCTCTGTGCGATGCTCGGCGACGTGGAAACCAGATCCGTCAGCCCGGTGTTCGTCGGCCGAGCCGACGAACTGGCCGTCCTCACCGACGCACTCGACCGCGCGGCCACGCACGAACCGCAGGCCCTGCTCATTGGCGGTGAGGCCGGGGTGGGCAAGACCCGCCTCACCGAGGAGTTCATAGCCGAGGCCACCCGGCAGGGCGCCGTGGTGGCCGTCGGCGGCTGTGTGGAGATCGGCGCGGAGGGCCTGCCCTTCGCCCCCTTCTCCACCGCTCTGCGCTCCCTGCACCGCCGCCTGCCCGAGCAGCTCGCCGCCGCGGCCGGCGGTCAGGAGTCCGAACTCGCCCGCATCCTGCCCGAGTTGGGCGAGACCTCCCGCGGCCCGCACGACGAGGAGAGCACCGCCCGCCTCTTCGAGCTCACCGCCCGCCTGCTGGAGCGGCTGGCCGCCGACCGCACCGTCGTGCTCGTCCTGGAGGACCTGCACTGGGCCGACGCCTCCACCCGCCACCTGCTCGCGTACCTCTTCCGCACCCTGGCCCGCGGCCGTCTCGCCCTCGTCGCCACCTACCGCGCCGACGACGTCCACCGCCGCCACCCGCTGCGGCCGCTGCTCGCCGAGCTCGACCGGCTGCGCACCGTACGCCGCCTGGAACTGGCCCGCTTCACCCGCGCCGAGGTACGCCGCCAGCTCGCCGGCATCCTGGCCTCCGAGCCCGACGAGCGCTTCGTCGACGACGTCTTCGCCCGCTCCGACGGCAACGCCTTCTTCGTCGAGGAGCTCGCCGCCTGCGGGGGCGGCGGCAGCTGCCCGCCCGGCCTCACCGAATCCCTGCGCGACCTCCTCCTCGTCCGGGTCGAGGTGCTCCCGGAGACCGCCCAGCGGGTGGTCCGGCTGGTCGCCGAGGGCGGCTCCACCGTCGAGTACCCGCTGCTCGCCGCCGTCGCCGGACTCTCCGAGGACGAGCTGCTCGAAGCCCTGCGCGCCGCCGTCACCGCCAACGTCCTGCTCGCCACGCCCGAGGGGGACGGCTACCGGTTCCGCCACTCCCTCGTCCGCGAGGCCGTCGGCGACGACCTGCTGCCGGGCGAGCGCTCCCGCGTCAACCGCCGCTACGCCGAGGCGCTGGAAGCAGACGACACCCTGGTGCGCGCCGAGGAGCGGGTGATCCGCCTGGCCAGCTACTGGTACGCCGCCCACGACCCGGCCAAGGCCCTGCCCGCCGCTCTGGACGCCTCCGTCGCGGCCCGCCGCCGGTACGCCTACGCCGAGCAGCTGCGGCTCCTGGAACGGGCCGTCGACCTGTGGGAGGACACCCCCCGCGAGGTGCGCGACGCCCTGCGCCCCGCCGACTACACCGACGTCTACCCGCCCTGCGGATGCGACCCGGCCACCGCTCCGCTCCAGTGGCTGGACCTGATGGCCGAGGCCACCGTCGCGGCCCGGTACGGCGGCGAGCGCGAACGCGCCCTGAAGCTCACCAAGACGGCCCTGCGCACCCTGGAGGACGACCACGACCCGCTGCGCGCCGCCTGGTTCTGGACCGAGCGCTCGCGGCTGATCTCCAGCCTGGGCCGCGGCGACGGCTGGGCCGAACTCGGTACCGCCCAGGAGCTGGTGCGCGGCCTGCCGCCGTCCCAGGTGCACGCCGAGGTGCTCACGCACGCCGCGTCCTGGGGCATGCTGCACGATCCCGGCCCGGACAACCTCGCCACCGCCGAACGGGCCGTCGAGGTGGCCAGGCTGGTCGGCGCCGAGGACGTCGAGCTCAACGCCCGGCTCACCCTGGGCAGCCTGATGTCCGACGCCGGCGACATCGACGGGGGCCTCGCCGTCATGGAGGAGGTCAAGGACCGGGCGGTGGCCCTCGGCCTGGCCGCCATCCTGGGCCGCGCCCACATCAACCTCTCCTCCCAGCTGGAGAACAACGGCCGCTCCGAGGACGCCGTGGCCCTGGCCGACGAGGGCATCGCCCTGGTCCGCCGGTACCGGCTCCTCGACAGCGAGGCCTGGGTGTGCGGCAACAAGGCCGACTCCCTCTACAGCCTCGGCCGTTGGGAGGAGTGCGCCGACCACGCCCGGCGCGCGCTCGAGGTGGCCCAGACCGGCAAGCCGCGCGGCGCCGGCGCGCTCCAGCTCTCCCACCTGGCGCTGGCCCGCGGCGCCCTCGGCGAGGCCGCCGCCCAGCTCGCCGCCGCCCGCGCCCACTTCGGCACCCACGACAGCCAGCCCCAGCACCGCATCCCGCTGGACCGGATGGCCATCGGCATCGCGGCGGCCGAAGGCCGGATCCAGGAGGTACGGGCCACCCTCGCGGAGTCGATCGCCCAGGGCATCCCGCCCGGCAACCACCGCTACGCCTGGCCGATGCTGCTGGCCGCCGCCACCGGCGAGGCCGACGCGCGGGGCCTGCCCTCTGCCGACGCCGGCCGGGCCGCCGCCCTCGACGCGATCCGCAAGCAGGCCAGGGCCCTCGCCACGCCCGTGCCCCTGTGGGTCGCGCACGCCGCCTACGTACGGGCCGAACTGCTGCGCGCCGAGGGCCGGGACGCGCTCTCCGACTGGGCGGAGGTCGAGGCGGCCGTCCGGCCGCTGAGCCGCCCGTACCTGCTGGCCAGGGTGCGCCACCGGCTCGCCGAGGCCCTGCTGGCGGCCGGCGGCGACCGGGACGTGGCGGCCGCGCTGCTGCGCGACGCGCTGGACACCGCCGGGCGCCTGGGCTGCCGGCGGCTGCGCGAGGAACTGGAGCTGCTCGCCCGCCGGGCCCGGCTGCCGCTCACCGGCGCCGAGGACCCGCAGGTCGTACGGGCCGACGCGGATCCGGAGGAGGACCCGGCGGAGGCGCTGGGGCTGACCAGCCGCGAGCGGGACGTGCTGCGGCTGGTCGCGGCCGGGCGCACCAACCGGCAGATCGCGGAGGAACTCTTCATCTCGCCGAAGACGGCGAGCGTGCACGTCTCGAACATCCTGGCCAAGCTGGGCGTGGCCGGCCGGGGCGAGGCCGCCGCCCTCGCCCACCGGCTGCGGCTGTTCACGCCGGAGGCCGCCTGAGCGAGCGGGCGGCGTCGGGGGTTCCGCGAGGTCCGTCAGCGCACCGTCAGTTCCACGATCCGGTCGTCGCCCGGGCGCGGCGATCCGCGCCCGTCGGTGTTGCTGGTGCTGAGCAGCAGTCCGTCCGGGCCGGTGGCGAGGACCGTGCGCAGGCGGCCGAACCGGCGCTCCAGGAAGGCCTGGGGGGCGGCGGCCGCGCGGGCGCCGTCGAGCGGGACGCGCCACAGCCGCTGGCCGCGGAGCCCGGCCATCCAGATCGCCCCCTGCGCGTACGCGATGCCGCTGGGGGAGGCCTCCTCGGTGGTCCACTGGGCCACCGGGTCGCGGTACCCGGGGCGGCCGGCCCGGCCCTCGACGACCGGCCAGCCGTAGTTCCGGCCGGGCTCGATCAGGTTCAGTTCGTCGTACCGGTTCTGCCCGAACTCCGCCGCCCAGAGCCGGTGCTCGGCGTCCCAGGCGAGGCCCTGCACGTTGCGGTGCCCGTACGAGTACACCACCGAGTCCGCCTCGGGGTTGCCGTGGACCGGCTCGCCGTCCGGGGTCATCCGCAGGATCTTGCCGCCCAGCGACGCCTTGTCCTGGGCCAGGTCCCCGTTGCCGGTCTCACCCGTGCCGGCGTACAGCATCCGGTCGGGGCCGAACGCGATCCGCCCGCCGTTGTGGATCAGTCCCTTCGGGATGCCCCTGAGGATGGTGTCGGGGGCACCGAGCTGCTGCCCGGACGGGCGCCGCTCGTCGTAGATCAGGCGGGCGATGCGGTTGTCCGACGCGGTGGTGAAGTACGCGTACACCAGGTGGTCCGCGGCGAAGTCGGGGGAGAGGGCCAGGCCCAACAGGCCGCCCTCGCCGCCGGGTTCGACCCCGGAGACCTCCCCGACGGGGGTGAGCCGGCCGCTCCGCCCGTCCACCCGCGTGATCGTGCCGTCGTCGCGCGAGCCCACCAGCAGGTCGCCGCCGGGCAGCGGGGCCACCCCCCAGGGGGTCTTCAGCTCGGTGGCCACGGTCCGGCCCGTCGTCACCGAGCCCTTGGCGGCCACCGCGGGTGCGGTGGCGGACGCCGAGGGCTTCGGCGGGGACGGCACGGCCGTCGCGGACCGCTCCGCCGGGGTCGCGACCCCGGCGCCGCCGCCCCCCGCACCCGTACAGCCCGCCGCGAGGAGGGCCGCGCACACGGCCGGCGCCCCCGCCCTCAGAACGCCCCGCACTCCTCTGCGCATGGCTCGCTCACTTCCCCCGTGCCGCCGCCCGTACACCTCGAACATCCGGACCACTCCGGACCATCCCCGCCACCTCGGAGAACACCTCAGTCCCACGATCCCACCGGCCCCGGCAGCCCCGCGATCTCCACCAGGTCCGCCGCCGTCAGCAGCACCCGCGCCGCCCGGGCGTTCTCCACCGCCCACCGCGCCTGCTTCGCCCCCGGTACGGGAACCACGTGCGGCCCCTGCGCCAGCACCCAGGCCAGCGCCACCTGCGCCGCGGTCACCTCCGGTCCGTGCCGCCGGGCCACCCGCCGCAGCCCCGCCACCAGCGGCTGGTTCGCGGCCATCGCCTCCGCGGTGAACCGCGGGTGCCGGGCCCGTACGTCCTCGCGCTCGAAGCCCTGCCCCGGCGTCAGCGTCCCGGTCAGGAACCCGCTGCCCAGCGGCCGCGCCGCCAGCAGGCCCACCCCGCGCGCCGCGCACCACGGCAGCAGCGTCTCCAGCGCCTCGGGAGCCCACACGGACAGCTCCGCCTGCACCGCGCCGACCGGGAACACCTGCTGGACCCGCTCCAGTTGGTGAATCGTCTCTGCGTAACGGGCCGCACCCGCGGGGCGCCGCCCCGGACCCCGTCCGGCCCGCCCGGCGCCCCGCGGGGTCTCCCGCGGCCGCGCGTCCACCGCACAGAAGCCCAGCGCCCGCACCTTCCCCGCGGACACCAGCCCGGCCAGCGCGCCCCAGGTCTCCTCCACCGGCACGTCCGGGTCGGCCCGGTGCAGCTGGTACAGGTCGATGACGTCGCTCTGGAGCCGGCGCAGCGACGCGTCGCAGGCCCGGCGCACGTACTCGGGCCGTCCGTTGACCACGACGTGCTGGTCGCCCACCTGGAGACCGCACTTGGTCGACACGAACGCCTCGGCGCGCCGCTCCTTGAGGACCCGCCCCAGCAGGAGCTCGTTCGTGAACGGCCCGTACATGTCGGCCGTGTCCAGCAGGTTCGCCCCCTCGTCGAGCGCCGCGTGCACCGTGCGCAGCGAACCCTCCCCGTGCCGGCGCGATGCCGAGTAGCCCCAGCTCATCGGCATGCACCCGAGGCCGATGGCACCCGCCTCCAGCGCCGCCGCCCCCAACGTCCTGCGCTCCACCTGCTCGTACCCCTCCCCGTGACCGCCACCCAAAGCTATCCGCTGATCATGTGGCCGGTTCGCATAGCCTCCTGGTCATGACTACTGACGTGTGGCTGCCGTTCCGTCCCGAGGAGGTCCCGGGCCTGCCCGAGGGCCCGGAGTACCGCTTCTGGGACGGCGGGCCGGAGTACCCGGCCGATCCGGCCGACTGCGCCTTCTACGTGGTGCCGTACATGAAGGGCGCCGAGGTCGCCTGCCGGCCGCTGCCCGCCATGTCCTCGGTCCGGGTCGTGCAGACCCTGTCCGCGGGGATAGACCACGTCGAGCCCGGCCTGCCCGACCTGGGGTCCGGCGTACGGCTGTGCAACGCGCGCGGCGTCCACGAGGCCAGCACCGCCGAGCTGACCCTGGCGCTGGTCCTGGCCTCGCTGCGGGACCTGCCGGGGTTCGTGCGGGGCCAGGACCGCGAGGAGTGGCGGGCCGGCTTCTACCCCGCGCTCGCCGACAAGTCCGTACTGATCGTGGGGTACGGCTCGATCGGCGCCGCCATCGAGGACCGGCTGGCCCCCTTCGAGTGCGCGGAGGTCGTCCGGGTCGCCCGGAGCGCCCGCACCGCGGCCCGGGGGCCCGTGCACGCGCTCGCCGACCTGCCCGCGCTGCTGCCGCAGGCGGACGTGGTGATCCTGTCGACCCCGCTCACGCCCGACACCAAGGGGCTGGCCGGGGCCGAGTTCCTCGGGCGCATGAAGGACGGGGCGCTGCTGGTCAACGTCGCCCGCGGCCCGGTCGTCGACACCAAGGCCCTGCTCGCCGAGCTGGAGTCGGGCCGGCTGCGCGCGGCGCTCGACGTCACCGACCCGGAACCGCTGCCCGCCGGGCACCCGCTGTGGCACGCTCCCCACGTCCTGATCACGCCCCATGTGGGGGGCAGCACCTCCGCTTTCAAGCCACGGGCCAAGCGGCTGCTGGCCGCCCAGCTCACCCGCTTCGTCACCGGAGAGACCTTGGAGAACGTCGTACTGGTCACCGAATGATCACCGAATGAGCCCGATTCTGTACGCTCCGGAGCGGTTCGAGTGCACAGGGTGTCCACAACTCCGACAGTAGTAACACAGCGTATAGGTGCTATGTCCCTGAGTGACGAAACTGGTGTATCGTCCGCCAAGGGGCTGCGCCGCGAACGTACGGCGCTGGGGAGTGATCGGACACTTTGGGGGGCGACGGGCGATGCACGGCCAATGGACGAACGATCCGCGCACACGGAAACCGGCCATGCCGGTGCTGGGGCCCCGGTGAGTGCCCCCGGGGCCCTCCTCGCCCAGCCCCCGCCGGTGTCCGGCGGTGGCCGGGGCCTGGCCGCCCAACTCCTCCTCGCCGTGATCTGCGGAGGGTACGCCGTCGGCGCCGCCCTCGGCTGGGGGTCCGAGGAACTCGCGCTCGTCATGGGCGACTTCGGACTGAGCGCCGCCGCCCTGCTCGCCGCGGTCTCCTGCTACAACTACGCGCGCTCCAATCCCAGCAGGGAGCGCCCCGCCTGGCTCCTGTTCGCCTTCTCCTCCCTGATGGCCGCCTGCGGCAACGCGGTCTGGGGCTGGTACGAGGTCGTCCTGGAGCGCGAGGTGCCCAGCCCCTCCGTCGCCGACTTCTGCTTCCTCTGCTTCGCGCCCCCCGCGATCGTCGGCCTGCTCGTCCTCGCCAAGCGCCCCGTCACCCGCGCCGGGTGGGTCTGCCTCGCCCTCGACTCCTGGCTCATCGGCGGCTCGCTGCTCACCCTGTCGTGGAGCCTCGCCCTCGCCCACACCGCCCAGAGCGCCACCTCCGAGGGGTCCGGCAGCGTACCGCGGGCCGCCCTGTCGCTCGCGTACCCGCTGCTGGACATCGCGCTCGTGTCGATGGTCCTCGTCCTGCACTTCCGGCGCTCGGCCGCCAACCGCTCCGCCGTGAACACGGCCATCGCCGCCCTCGCCCTGACCGTGCTCAGCGACGCGCTGTTCACCTCCCCGCTGCTGCACGCCAGATACCGCTCCGGCGAACTGCTCGACGCCGGCTGGTTCGCCGGCTCCCTGCTGCTCGCGTACGCCCCCTGGGGCGCCCGGCGGCTGCTGCACGGCGACGAAGACGACGGCCCCCCGCGCGGTCCCCGCCCGCACAGCCGGCCCATCACCGGCTCGCTGCCCGCCCTGACGCCCTACCTCGCCGCCGCGGTGTGCACGCTCGGCATCCTCTACAACGTCGTCGACGGCCGCCGGGTGGACCGGGTCGTCGTCTTCACCGGCTGCACCGTGGTCCTCGCCCTCGTCGTGCGCCAGGGCATCATGCTCCTCGACAACATCGCCCTCACCCAGGAACTGGCCCAGAAGGAGAACCACTTCCGCTCCCTGGTCCAGGGCTCCAGCGACGTCATCATGATCGCCGCGCCCACCGGGATACTGCGGTACGTCAGCCCGGCCGCCGCCGGGGTCTACGGACGCGAGGCCGAGGAGCTCGTCGGCTCCGAGCTGTCCGCCCTGATCCACCCCGACGACCTCGGGCGCGTGGTCCACGAGGTCCGCCGCTTCCTCGCCGCCCCGCCCGCCGAGGAGCCCACCACCCGCATCGAATGCCGCTTCAAGTCCGGCAGCGGCGAGTGGCTGAACGTGGAGTCCACCGTCAACCGCCACCAGGGCGGGCTCATCCTCAACAGCCGGGACGTCACCGAACGGGTCCGCCTCCAGGCCCAGCTCCAGCACAGCGCGGAGCACGACCCGCTCACCGACCTCCCCAACCGGGCGCTGTTCACCCGCCGGGTCCGCCAGGCGCTGACCGGCCGCCGCGCCGGGGACCACTCGAGCGCCGTGCTCTTCATCGACCTCGACGGCTTCAAGGCGGTCAACGACAGCATCGGCCACCAGGCCGGCGACGAACTGCTGATCGAGGCCGCCCGCCGGCTCCACGAGTCCGTCCGCGCCGGGGACACCGCCGCCCGGCTCGGCGGGGACGAGTTCGCCGCCCTCATCCTGGGCGACGGCAGCCGCGACCGCAGCGCCCGCGAGTACCAGGTGCACGAGATCGCCGAGCGGCTGCGCGCCACCCTCTCCCAGCCGTACCGGATCGCCGGCAGCGAGGTCCGGGTCGCCGCCAGCATCGGCGTCGCCTTCGCCGATCCCGGCATCAGCCCCTCGGACCTCATGCGCAACGCGGACCTCGCGATGTACCGGGCCAAGGCGGGCGGCAAGGACCGCGTGGAGCTGTACGCGCCGCAGATGGAGGCCGAGGTGGTCGGCAGGGCCGAGGTCGCCGGCCGCCTGCGCACCGCCCTGCACGACGGCGAGTTCGTCCTGCTGCACCAGCCCGTGGTCTCGCTGGCCACCGGGACCGTCACCGCGGTGGCCGCCCAGGCCCGGTGGCGCTCCGCCCAGGGGTTCCTCTTCACCCCCGCCGAATTCCTCCGGGTGGCCGAGTCGGCCGACCCGCACGGCGGCCCCGAGCCGGGCCGGACCGCCGAGCTGGGGCGCTGGCTGCTGGAGGAGGCCGTCGAGCAGGCCGCCGAGCGGCACCGCGCGGGCCACGGGACCCCCGTGACCGTACGGATCTCGGCCCACCGACTGCTGGACCGCTCCCTGCCGCCCACCGGCACCGTGGAAGCCCTCCTGACCCGGCACGGGCTGCCCTCGGGGGCGCTGGTGATCGAGCTGGCCGACAGCGACCCCAGGGTGGCCTTCGACGAGCTGGAGCGGCGCCTGGCCGGGCTGCGCCGGCTCGGCGTACGGATCGCCCTCGACGGCTTCGGGAGCGGGTACGCGGCCATCGGTGCGCTGCGTCGGCTGCCGGTCGACGTGCTGAAGCTCGACCGGGGGCTGGTCGAGGGCGTCGTGGAATCGGCCCGGCTGCACAAGATCACCGCAGGTTTGTTGCGTATTGCAAATGATTTGGGCATGGAGTCCGTGGCCGAGGGCGTGGACCTGCCCGAGCAGGTCCTGGCGCTGCGCGCCATGGGCTGCACCCACGGCCTGGGCATGGCCTTCTCCGGCCCCTTGGACGAATACCGGCTGCGCCGCTCCCTCGTGCGCGGTACGTTTCCAGTACCCGGCGGGGCCGCCCTTCCCGCACTGGCGGGCAGGTCGCTGAGCGTCCCGCGGGGACTCCGTAGGGGCTCAAATAGTGAGACGTCCATCCCACCTACTTGACATCCCCCTCCCGCCGGAGGGAGGGTCAGTGCCATGCGCACCCGAATTCTCGTACTTGGAAAGCGCGTCGGCTGAAGCTGGGCAGTTCACGACCCCGCTCAACGCACCCGACGCGCTCCCCTCGCTTGCCCTTAGGCACGAGGGGTTTTTTGTTGCACTGGCAAAACCCAAACCCACGCAAAAACCCTCAGCTTCGAGAAGAGATTGCCGATGACCGAGCAGGCCTCCGGGGCCCACCATCCGCAGCCGCGGGCCCGTACCGGCGGACAGCAGACCGCTGCGATCGAGCACGTCACGGGTGCGCAGTCCCTCATCCGTTCTCTCGAAGAGGTGGGGTGCGACACCGTCTTCGGCATCCCGGGCGGCGCGATCCTCCCGGCGTACGACCCGATGATGGACTCGAAGAAGGTCCGCCACATCCTGGTCCGGCACGAGCAGGGCGCCGGCCACGCCGCCACCGGCTACGCGCAGGCCACCGGCAAGGTCGGCGTCTGCATGGCCACCTCCGGCCCGGGCGCCACCAACCTCGTCACCCCGATCGCCGACGCCCACATGGACTCCGTCCCGCTGGTCGCGATCACCGGCCAGGTCTCCTCCAAGGCGATCGGCACCGACGCCTTCCAGGAGGCGGACATCGTCGGCATCACGATGCCGATCACCAAGCACAACTTCCTGGTCACCAGGGCCGAGGACATCCCGAAGACGATCGCCGAGGCCTTCCACATCGCCGCCACCGGCCGCCCCGGCCCGGTCCTGGTCGACATCTCCAAGGACGCCCTGCAGTCCCGGACCACGTTCAGCTGGCCGCCCGCCCAGGACCTGCCCGGCTACCGACCGGTCACCAAGCCGCACGCCAAGCAGATCCGCGAGGCCGCCAAGCTCATGGTCCAGGCCAAGCGCCCGGTCCTGTACGTGGGCGGCGGCGTCATGAAGTCCGGCGCCACCGCCGAGCTGAAGGTCCTGGCCGAGCTGACCGGCATCCCGGTCACCACCACCCTGATGGCCCTGGGCTCCTTCCCGGACACCCACCCGCTGCACGTCGGCATGCCGGGCATGCACGGCGCGGTCACCGCCGTCACCGCCCTGCAGAAGGCCGACCTGCTCATCGCGCTGGGCACCCGCTTCGACGACCGCGTCACCGGCAAGCTCGACAGCTTCGCCCCGTACGCCAAGGTCATCCACGCGGACATCGACCCGGCGGAGATCGGCAAGAACAAGCCCGTGGACGTCCCGATCGTCGGCGACGCCCGCGAGGTCATCGCCGACCTGGTCCAGGCCGTCCAGGCCGAGCACACCGAGGGCCACGCCGGCGACTACACCGCCTGGTGGAAGGACCTCAACCGCTGGCGCGACACCTACCCGCTCGGCTACGACCTGCCCGAGGACGGCAGCCTCTCGCCGCAGCAGGTCATCCAGCGCATCGGCGAGCTCGCGCCCAAGAGCACCATCTTCGCGGCCGGCGTCGGCCAGCACCAGATGTGGGCCTCGCACTTCGTCAACTACGAGGAGCCCCGCACCTGGCTGAACTCCGGCGGCGCCGGAACCATGGGCTACGCGGTCCCGGCCGCGATGGGCGCCAAGGTCGGCATGCCGGAGCGCACCGTCTGGGCGATCGACGGCGACGGCTGCTTCCAGATGACCAATCAGGAACTGGTCACCTGCGCGCTGAACAACATCCCGATCAAGGTCGCGATCATCAACAACGGCGCGCTGGGCATGGTCCGCCAGTGGCAGACCCTGTTCTACAACCAGCGGTACTCCAACACCGTCCTGCACGCCGACGAGACCGGCCACACCACCGTCGGCTCCCAGCTCGGCGAGTCCACCGCGCCCCGCCAGGGCACCCGCGTCCCGGACTTCGTCAAGCTCTCCGAGGCCATGGGCTGCGTCGCCCTGCGCTGCGAGGACCCGGCCGACCTGGACAAGGTCATCGCCGAGGCCAACGCCATCAACGACCGTACGGTCGTCGTCGACTTCATCGTCCACGAGGACGCCATGGTCTGGCCGATGGTCGCCGCCGGCACCTCCAACGACGAGGTCATGGCCGCCCGTGGCGTCCGCCCGGACTTCGGCGACAACGAAGAGTGACTGAGCGAAGAGCGAAAGAGAGAACGACTCACATGTCCAAGCACACGCTCTCCGTCCTGGTCGAGAACACCCCCGGCATCCTCGCCCGGATCGCCGCCCTGTTCTCCCGCCGCGGGTTCAACATCGACTCCCTCGCGGTCGGCGTCACCGAGCACCCCGACATCTCCCGCATCACGATCGTCGTCAACGTCGAGGACCTGCCGCTGGAGCAGGTGACCAAGCAGCTCAACAAGCTGGTCAACGTCCTCAAGATCGTCGAGCTGGAGCCGTCCCACGCCATCCAGCGCGAACTCGTCCTGGTGAAGGTCCGCGCCGACAACGAGACCCGCTCCCAGATCGTCGAGATCGTCCAGCTGTTCCGCGCGAAGACCGTCGACGTCTCCCCGGAGGCCGTCACCATCGAGGCCACCGGCGGCGCCGACAAGCTGGAGGCCATGCTCAAGATGCTGGAGCCCTTCGGCATCAAGGAGCTCGTCCAGTCCGGCACGATCGCCATAGGGCGCGGCGGCCGCTCCATCACCGACCGCAGCCTGCGCGCCCTCGACCGCAGCGCCTGACGCCACGCCGGACGCCACGCCGGGCCCCGTCCGACGGGCGCCCGGCCCCCCGAGCCCGTATACCGAGACCGGTAGACCGCAACACCGCCCCCCGCCGTACGGTGGGAAGCAGAAGCACCAAGACCAAGGAGATTTCGCAGTGGCCGAGCTGTTCTACGAGTCCGACGCCGACCTGTCCATCATCCAGGGCCGCAAGGTCGCGGTCATCGGCTACGGCAGCCAGGGCCACGCCCACGCGCTGTCGCTGCGCGACTCCGGCGTCGACGTGCGCGTCGGCCTGCAGGAGGGTTCCAAGTCCAAGGCCAAGGCCGAGGAGCAGGGCCTGCGCGTGGTCTCCGTGGCCGAGGCCGCGGCCGAGGCCGACGTCATCATGATCCTGACCCCGGACCCGATCCAGGCCCAGGTCTACGAGGAGTCCATCAAGGACAACCTGAAGGAGGGCGACGCGCTCTTCTTCGGCCACGGCTTCAACGTCCGCTACGGCTTCATCAAGCCCCCGGCCCACGTCGACGTCGCCCTCGTCGCCCCTAAGGGCCCGGGCCACCTGGTCCGCCGCCAGTACGAGGAGGGCCGCGGCGTGCCGTGCATCGCGGCCGTCGAGCAGGACTTCACCGGCAGCGCCTTCGCGCTGGCCCTGTCGTACGCCGCCGGCATCGGCGGCACCCGCGCCGGCGTCATCAAGACCACGTTCACCGAGGAGACCGAGACCGACCTGTTCGGTGAGCAGGCCGTCCTCTGCGGTGGCGCCTCCGCCCTGGTCAAGGCCGGCTTCGAGGTCCTGACCGAGGCCGGCTACCAGCCGGAGATCGCGTACTTCGAGTGCCTCCACGAGCTGAAGCTCATCGTCGACCTCATGTACGAGGGCGGCCTGGAGAAGATGCGCTGGTCCGTCTCCGAGACCGCCGAGTGGGGCGACTACATCACCGGCCCGCGCGTCATCACCGACGCCACCAAGGCCGAGATGAAGAAGGTCCTCGCCGAGATCCAGGACGGCACCTTCGCCAAGACCTGGATGGAGGAGTACCACGGCGGTCTGAAGAAGTACAACGAGTACAAGAACGCCGACTCCGAGCACCTGCTGGAGACCACCGGCAAGAAGCTGCGCAAGCTCATGAGCTGGGTCGACAGCGACGAGAGCTGATCCGGAGCGGCGGGGCCGGGGCGTACGCGTCCCGGCCCCGCCGTCCCTGGGCGTCCGCCCGCTCCGGCCGGACCGGTCCGGCCCCGCGGTGGGGGCCGCCCCACCCCGCTTGTCCACGCCGTCCAACCACGGACGGGTGATCCTTCCGCTCAGGCGGAAAACAAGCGGCGGTCCGCCACTACACTGCTCAACACATACGCGTCAGGCCCACAGTGTCGTGCGTCTTCCACGCGGCTACCCCCTCCACCGCATGCGGCCGTCGGGACGGCCGTCCGCACTGGACTTGTGAGGACCCACGTGAGCTCGAAACCTGTCGTACTCATCGCCGAAGAGCTGTCGCCCGCCACGGTCGAGGCCCTCGGACCCGACTTCGAGATCCGCCACTGCAACGGAGCCGACCGCGCGGAGCTGCTGCCCGCCGTCGTGGACGTCGACGCGATCCTCGTCCGCTCCGCCACCAAGGTCGACGCGGAGGCCATCGCCGCCGCCAAGAAGCTCAAGGTCGTCGCCCGCGCCGGCGTCGGCCTCGACAACGTCGACGTCTCCGCCGCCACCAAGGCCGGCGTCATGGTCGTGAACGCCCCGACCTCCAACATCGTCACCGCAGCCGAGCTCGCCTGCGGTCTGCTGGTCGCCACCGCGCGCAACATCCCGCAGGCCAACACCGCCCTGAAGAACGGCGAGTGGAAGCGCAGCAAGTACACGGGCGTCGAGCTCAGCGAGAAGACGCTCGGCGTCGTCGGCCTCGGCCGCATCGGCGTCCTGGTCGCCCAGCGGATGTCCGCGTTCGGCATGAAGGTCGTCGCCTACGACCCGTACGTGCAGCCCGCGCGCGCTGCCCAGATGGGCGTCAAGATGCTCTCCCTCGACGAGCTGCTCGAGGTCGCCGACTTCATCACCGTGCACCTGCCGAAGACCCCCGAGACCCTCGGCCTCATCGGTGACGAGGCGCTGCACAAGGTCAAGCCGACCGTCCGCATCGTCAACGCCGCGCGCGGCGGCATCGTGGACGAGGCCGCCCTCTACTCGGCCCTCAAGGAGGGCCGCGTCGCCGGCGCCGGCCTCGACGTGTACGCGAAGGAGCCCTGCACGGACTCCCCGCTGTTCGAGCTCGACGAGGTCGTGTGCACCCCGCACCTGGGCGCCTCCACCGACGAGGCCCAGGAGAAGGCCGGCATCGCCGTCGCCAAGTCGGTGCGCCTCGCGCTCGCCGGCGAGCTGGTGCCGGACGCGGTGAACGTCCAGGGCGGCGTCATCGCCGAGGACGTACGCCCGGGCCTGCCGCTCGCCGAGAAGCTCGGCCGCATCTTCACCGCCCTCGCGGGCGAGGTTGCGGTCCGCCTCGACGTCGAGGTCTGCGGCGAGATCACCCAGCACGACGTCAAGGTGCTCGAACTCTCCGCGCTCAAGGGCGTCTTCGAGGACGTGGTCGACGAGACCGTGTCGTACGTCAACGCCCCGCTGTTCGCGCAGGAGCGCGGCGTCGAGGTACGCCTGACCACCAGCTCGGAGTCGCCGGACCACCGCAACGTGGTGACCGTGCGCGGCACCCTGGCGGACGGCCAGGACGTGGCCGTCTCCGGCACGCTGGCCGGCCCCAAGCACCTGCAGAAGATCGTCGGCATCGGCGGCTACGACGTGGACCTGTCGCTGGCCGACCACATGGTCGTGCTGCGCTACCAGGACCGCCCGGGTGTCGTCGGCACCGTCGGCCGGGTCCTCGGTGAGGCCGGGCTGAACATCGCCGGCATGCAGGTGGCGCGCGCGGAGGAGCACGGCGAGGCGCTCGCGGTGCTGACCGTGGACGACACCGTACCGGCGGGCGTTCTCGCGGAGATCGCGGAGGAGATCGGCGCCGCCTCGGCGCGGTCGGTCAACCTCGGCTGATCCGGCCGTACGCAGGACGACGGAGAAGGGCCCGGGTGATCCCGGGCCCTTCTGCGTGTCTGCGTGTCTGCGTGTCTCCGTGTCTGCGTGCCCCCGGCACCCGCCGCGGGCGCGCGGGTCAGCGTCAGCAGGCGGCGTGGGTGGGGCGGGCGGCCCCGTCGGCCGGGTCCGCCGCGGGATCGGTGGCGGGGGCGGTCGGGGTGGCGGTCGGGGGGGTGGCCGGGTCGCCCTGGGCGCCGCGGTCGCGCAGCAGGGAGGCGGTGACGACCGCGGTGGCCAGCAGCAGGGCCGCCGTGCCGAAGGCCATGTACTGCATGCCGTGGACGAAGGCTTCGCGGGCCAGGGCCAGCAGGGTGTCGCCGGCGCGTCCGCCGAGCTGCCCGGCCGCGGCCACCGCACCGCCCAGGGTCTCCCGGGCCGCCGCCGGCTCGACCCCGGCGAGGTCGGAGCGGTAGACCGCGGTGCCGAGGCTGCCGAGGGCGGCCATCCCCAGGGCGCCGCCGAACTCCTGGCCGGTCTCCAGCAGCGAGGCGGCCGAACCGGCCTTCTCCGCGGGGGCGGTGGCCAGGGCCATGTCGGAGACCAGGGCCATCACGGTGACCATGCCCGAGGCGAGCACCGCACAGCCGGCCAGCACCAGCCACAGCGAGTCGGTCCCGACGCCGGTGAGCAGGACGAATCCGGCCGCGGCCAGGGCGAAGCCGGCGGCGATCACGTACGCCCGGTCCACCTTCCGGGCGACGCCCGTGGCGATCGGGGCGGTGGCGCCGACGGCCACGGACGGGGCCAGGCTCCACAGCGCCGCCTCCAGCGGGGCCATGCCGAGCACGGACTGCAGGTACTGGGTGCTGAAGTACGCGGAGCCCATCATCCCGAAGGCGGCGACGGTGTTGAGGCCGATGCCGGCTCCGAAGCCGCGGTGGCGGAACAGCGCCCGGTCGATCATCGCGTCCCGGCGGCGCCGCTGGCGCAGGACGAAGAGCGCACCCACGGCCAGACCGGCCGCGATGCAGGCGGCGTACCGGGCCTCGAAGCCCTCGGCGGCCAGCTCCTTGAGCCCGTAGACCACCGGCAGCACAGCGCCCGTCGACAGCGGCACGCTCAGCAGGTCGAAGCGGCCGGGCGCGGGGTCCTTGAACTCCGGGACCAGGACCGGGGCGAGGACGAGCAGCAGCACCATCGCCGGGACGTTCACCAGGAAGACCGAGCCCCACCAGAAGTGCTCCAGCAGCAGGCCGCTGAAGACCGAGCCGAGGGCCACGCCGCCGGCCATCGCCGCGGACCAGATGCCGACGGCCTTCGAGCGCTGGGCATCGTCCTGGAAGAGGTTGCGGACCAGGGCCATGGTCGAGGGCATCAGCGTGGCCCCGCCGACGCCCAGCAGCACGCGGGCGGCGATGAGCATCTCGGCGCTCTGGGCGTACGCGGCCGCCACGGAGGCGAGGCCGAAGGCGCCGGCGCCCAGGAGGAGGAGCTTGCGGCGGCCGATCCGGTCGCCGAGCGAGCCCATCGTGATCAGCAGTCCGGCCAGGGCGAAGCCGTAGCTGTCGAAGATCCACAGCTGCTGGGTCGCCGTCGGGTCGAGCTCGCGGGTGATGGAGGGGACCGCGAAGTACAGGACGGAGACGTCCATGGAGACCAGGAGCAGGGGCAGCAGGAGGACGGTGAAGGCGGTCCACTCCCGGCGGCCGGCGCGTCGTGCGGCGGAGTTCGTCATGCCGAGAAATGTACAGACGTCATAAACGCTTGTCTATGACGGATGTATGGAACGTCTGTCTGTGACGCTCGTACGGGTCGGCGCTAGGCTCGGACCCATGGGACACAAGGAAGATCTGCTCGACGGCGCGAAGAAGTGCCTGATGGACAAGGGCTTCGTGCGCACCACCGCACGCGACATCGTCAACGCCTCGGGCGCGAACCTGGCCTCGATCGGCTACCACTACGGTTCGAAGGACGCCCTGCTGATGCAGGCTTTCCTCGCGTTGATGGAGGAGTGGGGCGACTCGGTCATGCCCTCGGCCGGCGCCGCGGAGGGGAAGGGGGGCTCGCTGGAGCGCTTCCGCTCGCTGTGGGAGTCCTTCCTGAGCACCGAGGAGGCGACCCGGCCGCTGTGGCGGGCGAACCTCGAGGTGGCGATGCAGGACGACCGCCTCCCGGAGCTGCGCGCGCTGCTCGTCTCCTCCCAGGAGGAGGGGCGCAGGGGACTCGTGGCCACGTTCACCGGAGTGCCCGAGGAGGACGTCACCGAGGAGGACGTCGTCACCCTCGGCGCCTTCTACCAGGCGCTCCTCGGCGGAGTGATGATCCAGCGGATGTTCGCCCCCGAGGCCGCGGTCACCGCGGAGCAGCTCACGCAGGGCCTGCGGCGCGCGGCCGAGTTGGCGGCGGAGCGGGGCTGAGCCCACCGCCCCCGTGCGCGCCGGGAACCGCGGGCGGGGCGGCCCCGTCACATCCCCGACCGGCCGGTAACCACTACCGGAGCAGGCCAGGGCCGTAGCGGCAGTACGGGGTGAGGGGGACGGTGTGGAACGCAGGTCGTTAGGGACGTCGTCGGGGTGGCGCGCGCGGACGCTCGCCGCGGCGCTGGCGGTGGGCGCGCTGCTCGCCGGCTGCTCCGGTCCGTACCGCAGCGAAGAGCGGTACCCGGGCGAAGGTCCCGACACCGGGCCGCGGATCTGGCAGGTGGCCCGCGCCTGGGACGCCTCACTGGCCGCACGGGCCTGGCGCGACGGGTTCTTCCCGCTCGACCCGCTCGTCAGGCTGCCCGCGGGGGGCTGGCGCAGCGCGGCGGACCGGCGGGCGTACGAGCGGCAGGACCTGGTGTTCCGGTCCGACCCGGCGTTCACGGTCCCGTCCGTGCCGGGGACCGTCCGGTGGGCGGACGGCAGGACCCTGGAGCTGCCGGTGATGCCGGCCGTCGAGGCGTACCGCGCCCTGGCGCCCGGCGGGGGGCGTGGCGCGGGCCGTGGAACCGGCCCCGGCGCCGGCCGTGGCGGGGAGGGGTCGCTGGTCGTCACGCGGGCGGAGCTGGGGGAGCTGGCCGTGCGCACCAGCCGCGGTCCGGCCCGGGTGCCGGCCTGGCAGTTCACCGTGGCGGGGTACGACACCCCGCTCGTGCGCGTCGCGGTCGACCCCTCGCCGGTCCCCAAGGCCCCGATCGGGCCCGCCGGTCCGAGCGCGTCGGCGCTGTCGCTGGTGTCGGTCTCGGCCGACGGACGGGTCCTCACGCTCTCCGCGGGCCACGGGGCGTGCGACGGGGGCGCGCGGGTGGACGTGCTCGAGGGGATCGACGCGGTGGTGCTCGAGGCTGGGGCGGAGCCGGCGCGGCGCGGCGGGTCCGGCAACTGCCCGGCCGTCCTGCTCCACCAGACGGTCGAGGTCACCCTGGCCAGCCCGCTGGCGGGGCGGACGCCGGTGGACGCGCACACGGGCGGTCCGGTCGCCATGCCGGGGATCCGGGCGCGCTGACCCGTCCGGTCGGCACCCGGCCGCCTGGGGAGTGCGGGCCGCCGCGCCTGCACGGCCACCCGGCCGTCCCGTGCGCACGATGGGGCGGGCGGCCGATGGGCCCCGGCGGGTCCCCGGGTGGACAGGGGGCCCCCGGCGGATCTCCGGCGGGCGGACGGGAGCTCGGCCGGATCTCCGGCGGGCGAACGGGGCTCCGGCGGCCCCCGGACGAGCGGCAGAGGAGCGTGGCATGGCCGAGGCGGGCGGCGACTGCGAGGTGGACGTACTGGTCGTCGGGGGCGGCCCGGTCGGGCTCACGGCCCGGGCGCTCCTGGAACGGTGGGGCGTACGGGTGCTGGTGGTCGAGAAGCACCGCGAGCTGTCGCCCTTCCCGCGGTCGCGGCTGGTCAACGTGCGCTCGATGGAGATCTTCCGCCAGCTGGGGCTGGCCGCCGGGATCACGGCCCGGGCCTTCGCGCCGGAGTACGGCCGGGTCCGCTTCCGCGACACCCTGCACGACCGGGACTTCGCCACCGCGGCGATGGCCGGCGTGCACGACCCGGTCCCCGTCAGCCCCGTCACGGGGGTGGTCACCTCCCAGGACCGGCTGGAACCGCTGCTGCTCGGTGCGGCCCGGGCGCCGGTGCGGTTCGGGGCCGAACTGACCGGCCTGGCCGAGGACGGCGACGGCGTCACGGCCGTGCTCCGGGCCGGCGAGGGCGGCGCCGAGGCGCGGGTCCGGGCCCGGTACGTCGTGGGCGCCGACGGCGCGCACTCCACCGTCCGGGGGCTGTTGGGCATCGGCACCACCGGCCCGGGGGAGTTGGGGGCCGTCACCACCGTCGTGTTCGACGCCGACCTCGGCCCGTGGCGCGCCCGGCAGCCGGCCGGCGTGTACTTCACGGCGCACGGGTCGTTCATGCCGCTCTACCCCGAGGGGGGTTGGGCCTGGTTCGGCCCCACCCCCGAGGACACGGCGGGTACGGACTGGGCGCGACTCGTCGCCGACGCGCTGGGTGCGGGTGCGGGTGCGGGTGCGGGTGCGGGTGCGGGCGGGGGCCTGGGCGTGGGTACGGGTTCGGGTGCGGGCCCGGGCCCCCGGGTTCTGCGGGTCCAGCACTGGGTGATGAACGCGTTCGTCGCCGACCGGTTCCGGCGCGGCCGGGTCCTGCTCGCCGGGGACGCCGCGCACGCCGTCCCCATCATCGGGGGGCTCGGCATGAACGCCGGCATCGCCGACGTGCACAACCTGTGCTGGAAGCTGGCCGGCGTCCTCCGCGGCTGGGCCGGACCGGGCGTGCTGGAGACCTACGGGACCGAACGGGAACCGGTCGCCCGGCGGACGCTCGACGAGGCGGTCGCCAACACCCGGCAGCTGGTCCAGGTGCAGAACCGGCTGCGCGAGCAGGCCCGGGCCGGCGGAGCGCCGCCGGAGCCGGCCGAACTCCCCTGGTCGGACCGGTACTTCGCGCAACTCGGGCTGGTGCTCGGCGTCACCTACCGCTCCGAGGCGGTGCTGGTGGGTGGGGGTGAAGAGGAGGAAATGCTACGCGAGGGGGTGGACGGTGTGCCGGTCGCGCGCGAGGGGGCGGACGGTGTTCCGGTCGTTCCGTCCGTTCAGTCCGTTCCGTCCGTCGAGTACGTGCCCACCGCCGGGCCGGGTCGACGCATGCCCCACCTCTGGACGGCCGACGGCCGGTCCACGATCGACGCCCTCGGGGAGTGGTTCACCCTGTTCACCCCCGATCCCGCGGGCTGGGCGGGACGGGACGACGGACCCGTGCCGCTGCGCGTCGAGCCCCTGCCGGGCGAGCACCTCGACGCCTGCGGCATCGGACCGTCCGGAGCCTTGCTCGTCCGGCCGGACGGCCACGTGGCCGCCCGCTGGCCCGAGCGCCCGGCGGACGGCGACCCGCTCCGCCGCGGCCTGGCCGCGATCACGGGGGCGGCGGCGCCCTGACGGGGTCGGGGGCGTCCCGGAGCTGCGGAAGTGTCCCGTGGCCGAACTACTCGCGGGACCGGGGGCTTCGTGGTGGCGGCCCGCTCACGGACCGAGCCGGGCCGCCTTCAGGGCCATGTGCAGCAGCAGGCGGTCCTCGCCGTCGTCGAGGTCGAGTCCCGTGAGGGCCTCCACCCGCGAGAGGCGGTAGTAGAGCGTCTGCCGGTGGATGCCCAGGGCCGCCGCCGCCCGCCCGGCCTGGCCGGCGCAGTCGAGGAACACCTCGGCGGTGCGGGCCAGCTCCGGGTTGGCCGGGCTCAGCAGCGCGCGCGTCGCCGGGTCGTCCGCCGGGCCGAGCGCCGCCAGCATCCGGTACGGGCCGATCGCCGACCACTGCGCCACCGGGCCCAGCCGGGGCTGCGCGCGGGCCGCCCGGGCGGCCGCCGCGGCCTGCCGCCATGCGGTGGCGAGCTCGGCGAGGTCCCGTACGGGCTCCGACACCCCCGCGGCCGCCCCGCCCGCGCCGGCGGCCCCGGCCACCCGGGCCGCGGCGGCCGTGGCGGGGGTCAGCGCGTCGGCCGTACGGAGGCGGACCAGCAGGGCCAGTGCCCGGTCGTCGGCCGGCACGTCACCCGGCCGGCCGTCCCCGGCGTCCCCGCCGGACGGACCCTCCGGTGCGAGCGGGCCGCGCCACGGCGCCACGCCCATCGCCGCCACGGCCGGCACCGGCCCCGGCACCTCACCCGACCAGGGGGCCACGCACACCAGCGCGTGCAGCCCGTCCGCCGCCGCACCCAGGGCCGCCCGCAGCGCGGCCGCGGCCATGTCCCGCTGCCAGCCCCGCCCGGCCGTCAGCACGGTCCGGAACTCCCGCGACAGGTCCGCCCCGGCCTTCGCCTCGTCCGCCAGGAGCACGCCGATCCGCTCGGCCACCTCCATGGCCGCCGCCAGCTGCTCCGGGTCCGGCCCCGGCTCCGCGTCCAGCAGCCACACGTACCCGTGGACGATCCCGCGGTGGCGCACCGGCAGGCAGATCCGCCCGCGGAACACCCCCGCGTCCGGCGCCGCCGGGATCCGTACCGGCCCGGTCGCCCGGGCGATCCCGAAGCCCTCGAACCAGCTGCGCACCGCCGCCGTGGACCGGCGGGTCAGGATCGAGCGGGTCCGCACCGGGTCCATGGCCAGGTCGTCGTCGCTGTCGTGGGCGCCGAAGGCGATCAGGCGGAAGTCCCGGTTCTCCAGGGTCGCCGGGGCGCCCAGCAGCGCCGAGATCTCGTCCACCAGCTCCTGGTAATCGGCCTTCACGCGGCCATTCTCCCATCGCCGGCGGGCCCCTTCAGACAGATGTCTGAAGTCGCGGCCACGGATGCGTGACAGCTGTCGATAGCCCAGGATTCAGGAGATCCTTAGGTTTCACGGTGGTTTTATTTGCGTTCCTTTGACGGACATCGCCCACACCCGCGATGTCGGTCCCTCTGCCACCCGTTGGAGGTGCCCCGTGCTGGGTCCCCTGATCCTCGCCGCGTCCCGCAGCGACAAGATGCGCAAGATCGTCTCTGCCGCTCCGGTCACGAAGCCCGTGGTGAACCGCTTCATCCCCGGTGAGACGGTCGACCAGGTGATCCCGATCGTCGCGGACCTCTCGCAGAAGGGCCTCGAGGTCACCCTCGACGTCGTCGGCGAGGACATCACCACCGTGGAGCAGTCCTACGCCGCCCGCGACGCGTACCTGGAGCTCATCGAGCACCTCAAGGAGCTGGAGCTGGGCGAGCGGGCCGAGATGTCGGTCAAGCTCTCCATGTTCGGGCAGTCCCTCGAGGGCGGCCACGAGCTGGCCCTGGCCAACGTCCGCCCGGTCGTCGAGGCGGCCGCCGCCATCGGCACGACCGTGACGCTGGACGCCGAGGACCACACCACCCTCGACTCGATGTTCGCCATCCACGAGGAGCTGCGGAAGGACTTCCCGCAGACCGGCTGCGTCATCCAGGCGTACCTCTTCCGCACCGAGGCCGACGCCCGTCGCCTGGCCGCCGCCGGCAGCCGCGTGCGCATCGTCAAGGGCGCCTACAAGGAGCCCGCCTCCGTCGCGTACCAGGACAAGGCGGAGATCGACAAGGCGTACGTCCGCATCCTGAAGACCCTGATGGACGGCGAGGGCTACCCGATGATCGGGTCCCACGACCCGCGCCTGATCGCCATCACCCAGGAGCTGGCCCGCAAGGCCGGGCGCAAGCTGGACGAGTACGAGTTCCAGATGCTCTACGGCATCCGCAGCGAGGAGCACCTGCGGCTGGCTGCCGAGGGGCACCGCATGCGCGTGTACACGGCGTACGGCACCGACTGGTACGGCTACTTCATGCGCCGCCTGGCGGAGAAGCCCGCCAACCTCCTCTTCTTCGTCCGCTCGATGATCACCAAGAACTAGGTCAAGGAGTTACCAGTCCCATGGACGCAGTGACCCAGGTCCCCGCGCCGGTCAACGAGCCGGTCCACAGCTACGCGCCCGGCAGCCCGGAGCGCGCGCGGCTCGAGGCCAAGCTCAAGGAGCTGTCGGAGAACCCGATCGAGCTCCCGATGACCATCGCCGGCGAGAAGCGCATGGGCGGTGGCGACCGCTTCGACGTGGTCCAGCCGCACGACCACAAGTCCGTCATCGGTACGTACGCCAACGCCACCGAGGCGGACGCCCAGGACGCCATCGACGCCGCCCTGGCCGCCGCCCCGGCCTGGCGCGCCATGTCCTTCGACGACCGCGCCGCGATCATCCTGCGCGCCGCCGAGCTGCTGTCCGGCCCGTGGCGCGAGACCCTGGCCGCCTCCACGATGCTGGGCCAGTCGAAGACCGCGCAGCAGGCCGAGATCGACACCCCCTGCGAGCTCGTCGACTTCTGGCGCTTCAACGTCCACTTCGCCCGCCAGATCCTGGCCGAGCAGCCGGTCGCCCACTCCGCCGGCGTGTGGAACCGCAGCGACCACCGCCCGCTCGAGGGCTTCGTCTACGCGATCACGCCGTTCAACTTCACCGCGATCGCCGGCAACCTGCCGACCGCCCCGGCCCTGATGGGCAACGTGGTCGTCTGGAAGCCGTCCCCGACCCAGACCCACGCCGCCGTGCTGCTCATGCAGCTGCTGGAGGAGGCGGGCCTGCCCAAGGGCGTCATCAACCTCGTCACGGGCGACGGCCTGGCCGTCTCCGAGGTCGCCCTGAACCACCCCGAGCTGGCCGGCATCCACTTCACCGGCTCGACCAAGACCTTCCAGTACCTGTGGAAGACGGTCGGCAACAACATCGAGAAGTACCGGTCCTACCCGCGCCTGGTCGGCGAGACCGGCGGCAAGGACTTCGTCGTCGCGCACCCGTCGGCGGACCGCGCGATCCTGAAGACCGCGCTGACCCGCGGCTCCTTCGAGTTCCAGGGCCAGAAGTGCTCCGCGTCCTCCCGCGCGTACGTCCCGGCCTCCATCTGGAACGACGGCTTCAAGGAGCAGTTCGCCGCCGAGGTCGACGGCATCACCATGGGTGACGTCCGAGACCTGTCGAACTTCATCGGCGCCGTCATCGACGAGCGGTCCTTCGCCAAGAACAAGGCCGCCATCGACCGCGCGAAGTCGGACCCGACCTGCACGATCGTCGCCGGCGGCACGTACGACGACTCGGAGGGCTACTTCGTCCGCCCGACCGTCATCGAGTGCACCGACCCGGAGAACGAGGTCTTCACGACCGAGTACTTCGGCCCGATCCTCGCCGTGCACGTCTACGAGGACGACAAGTACGACGAGATGCTCGCGCAGATGGAGAACGTCTCGGCCTACGCCCTGACCGGCTCCGTCATCGCGCAGGACCGCTACGCGGCCGCCGACACGATGGAGAAGCTCCGCTTCGCCGCGGGCAACTTCTACATCAACGACAAGTCGACCGGCGCCGTGGTCGGCCAGCAGCCCTTCGGCGGCGGCCGTGCCTCGGGCACGAACGACAAGGCCGGCGCCGCGTCCAACCTCCTGCGCTGGACCTCGACCCGCTCCATCAAGGAGACGCTGGTCCCGCCGACCGAGTACGGCTACCCCCACATGGGCTGACGCCCCCCGGGCCCCCTCCCGGGCCCACCCGGGTCCGCCCCCGGACGAGCCGCACCTCGTCCGGGGGCCCGGCCCCCTCGAACCCCGCCCCCGCTCCGGTACCCCCAAGCCCGGAGCGGGGGCGGTCTCCATCCACCCACCACGGGCCGGCCTGACCGGGGCGTCGTCGGTCAGCCGCTCACGCTCGGCGCGCCCGTCTCCAGGTGGCCCGTGTAGCGCCGCGACCACGTGCCGTCGGAGCCCGCCAGCACCGTGAAGTCGTACCAGCCGTTGCAGTACGCCACCTGGTTGAAGTAGTCCTCCGTCGAGCCGCCCGCCGGGACCGTGTACGTCCAGGGCCCGTCCGAGCGGTAGGCGTTGGAGCGGATCGTGAACGTGGCCGCGGCGGACGACCGGTTGGTGATCTCGAACCAGAGGGCCAGCTTGCCCGTGCCCTGCTCGACCGCGTAGCGGGCCGCCACCTCGTAGTCCCTGCCCGCCTGGTTGGCGTCGCCGATGAACCGGCGCAGGAAGCGGTTCGGGCCGGTCATCGAGATGTCGTACCTGCCCAGGCCGTAGCCCAGACCGATGTTGAAGGAGTCGGTCGCCGTGCCGCCCGGATCGACGGTGTACTGGTACGGCGTGGTGTCGCGGTGCTGGTGCGGGTGGATCGAGAAGTGCGCGGCGCTCCTGGCCGGAGCGCCCTGGTTGGTCATCGAGAACCAGGCCAGGACCCTGCCGGCGGCGCCGAACTCCAGGCGGTCCAGGTTGCCGTTGACCTGGTACGGCAGGGCGCGGGCCGGCCGGGTGCCCGCCTCGACCGACGGCAGCGCGTTGTCCTGGGGTACCGGGTTCGGCATCGGGGCGCAGGTGGCCTGGCCGATGACCTTCGCCGTGCCCGGCAGGTTCGCCGGTACGCCGTACACCGGGTGGGCGAAGTCGAAGACCCCGGTCAGGTCGCCCGTCACCTTCCGGCGCCACGCGCTGATGTTCGGGCAGGTGGCCGGCCTGCCGAGGGCCGCCGTCCACGTCTCCAGGAACCGCAGCACGGAGGTGTGGTCGAAGACCTCGGAGCTCACCCAGCCGCCCCGGGTCCACGGCGACATCACCAGCATCGGGACCCGGAAGCCGAGCCCGATCGGCACCCCGTCGACGAACTCGCCCGGGGTCCCGGCGGGCGGCACCGGCGGCGGGACGTGGTCGAAGAAGCCGTCGTTCTCGTCGTAGTTGAGGAAGAGGACGGTGGAGTCGAAGACCTCCGGGTTCGCGGCCAGCGCCCGGTGGACGAGGTCCACGAAGTGCGCGCCGTCGCCGGGCGGGGCGTACGGGTGCTCGCTGAAGGCCTCGCTGGCGACGACCCACGACACCTGCGGCAGCGTGCCGGCCAGCGCGTCGGCGCGGATGGCGGCGGCGATGTCGTCGGGGGTGGAGCCGGTGGTCCGCGGCACCGAGCCCATGCCCTTGTCCCACAGCGGGTCGCCGGGCCGGGCGTCGGTGAACTTCTTGAAGTACGCCAGGCCGTTGTCGCCGTAGTTGTCGGCCGCGTTCTGGTAGACCTTCCAGCTCACCCCGGCGCGCTCCAGCGCCTCGGCGTACGTCTCCCAGGTCAGGCCCGACTCCTCCCCGCCGTCCTTGCTGGCGGCCTCCACCTTGCCGCTCCACAGGAACGTCCGGTTGGGGCCGGTCGCGCTGAGCGCGGAGCAGAAGTACGCGTCGCAGACCGTGTAGGCGTCGGCGAGGGCGTAGTGGAACGGGATGTCACCGCGGTCCAGGTAGCCGAGCGTGCGGGTGTTCCCGACGCCGGTGACCCAGTTGTCGAGGCGGCCCTTGTTCCAGGCGGCGTGCTGCGAGGTCCAGCTGTGCGGCAGGTCCCCGGTGCACTGGGCGAGGGTCCGGCCGTCGGCCCCGCCGGCCGGGGGAGTGGCGCTGAGCTTCCACGGGTAGTGGCGGCCGCCCCAGTTGGGCTGGTTGAACATGCCCCAGCCACCGGGGATGTTGACCGCGGCCCGGTCGCCGAAGCCGCGGACGCCCCTGAGGCGGCCGAAGTAGTGGTCGAAGCTGCGGTTCTCCTGCATCAGGATCACCACGTGCTTGACGTCCGTGATCGTGCCGGTGGCGGCCGGCGCGGCCGCCGAGGCCGGGCCGGCGGCCGCGGGCAGCGCGGTCCCCGCCACGAGTCCGGCCCCGATCCCGACGAATCCCCTGCGGCTGATGGGAGTCATGCCCCGCCCTTCACGTCTGCGAGTGTCCCGCGTGCCCCAGCGGCAACGCCGAGCCAAGGGTGGGGGTCAGGCCTCCAAAGGTCTAGATCCGTGCAGTAAGGCGTGGGTCAACTTCCGGTGGCGGATGGAGCGGAGCCGGACGGACCGGTTCAAACCCCCGTCCGCACCAGCATCTTGCCGGTGTTCTCGCCGTGCAGCATCCCGACGAAAGCGTCGACGGTGCGATCGAACCCGTCCATTACGGTCACGTCCACGGTCACCGAACCATTGCGCAGATGCGGGACCAGGAACTCCTCCAGTTCGTCCTGGAGATTGGTGTGGTGGCGAACCAATACGCCCTCCATGCGCAGTGATTTGTGCACGACCTCGAAGAGGTTGCGCGGCGCGGCCGGCGAGCGGTCGCCGTTGTACATCGACAGGGCGCCCACCCAGGCGATGCGGCCGAACTCGCGCAGCGCGTCGATCGCCGCCTCCAGGTGGTCCCCGCCCACGTTGTCCACGTACACGTCGATCCCGTCGGGGGCGGCCGCGGCCAACTGCTCGCCCACCGGCCCGTCGTGGTAGTCGAAGGCCGCGTCGAAGCCCAGCCGTTCGGTCAGGTGGCGCACCTTGGCCGGCGAACCGGCGCTGCCCACGATCCGTCCGGCGCCCAGCAGCCGTGCGATGTGCGCGGTGGCCGTGCCCACCCCGCCCGCGGCCGCCGACACGAAGAGGTCCTCGCCCTTCTCGAAGCGCGCGGTGCGGGTGAGTGCCGCGTACGCCGTCAGGCCGGTGCCGCCGAGGATGCTGAGGTACGCCTCCAGCGGCACGCCCTGCCAGTTCCGCAGCCGGCGCGTGCCGTCCACGCCGGACGCGACGACGGCGTGCGTGCGCCAGCCGCCGCGGTGGAAGACCAGGTCGCCCTCGGCCAGTCCCGGGTCCCGGGAGGCGACGACCCGGCCGACCGCGCGGCCCTCCAGGGGGGCGCCGAGCGCGAAGCCGCCCTCGCCGCCGTCCATCAGGCCGCGGTGGTAGGGGTCCACGGAGAGCAGCAGGTTCTCGACCACGGCCGTGCCGGCCGCGGGGGAGGGCACGGGGCCCTCGACGTACGTGAAGTCGGCGGCGGTGGGGAAGCCGGTGGGTCGGGCGGTCAGGTGCACGTAACGAGCGGTGTCGGTCATGGGCACGACGCTAGGAAGGAATGGCGGACGGAAGCAGGGGGTTGGCCTCATGGCAGCACGAGATCCATGAGCACTGCTCATACGACGAGGTGGGAGCCTCCCATGACCCCCGCGCCCGAACTCGCCCCCCAGGAACTGCGGGTCCTGGCCGCGGTCGCCGACACCGGCTCCTTCACCGCCGCCGCGGTCGCCCTCGGCCTCACCCAGTCGGCGGTGTCCCACTCCGTCCGCGGTACCGAGGCGAAGATCGGCACGGTCCTCTTCACCCGGGGCCGCCGGGGCGCCGCCCCCACCCCCGCCGGTGAACTGGCCGCCGGCCACGCCCGCCGCGTGCTGCGCCAGCTCGACCTCCTCGTCGCCGACGCCCGTTCCGCCGGCCGCGCGCCGGCCGGGGCCCCGCCACGGGCCGCCGGACCGCTGCGCGTCGCCGCCTTCCGCAGCGCCGCCCTGCACCTGCTGCCACCCGCGCTGGAGCGGCTGCACCGCCGGCACCCGGACGTCGAGCCCGAGGTGCGGGTCGTCCGGGAACTGGGCGCCGGTACCGCGGGCGAGGTCGCGGCGGGCCGTGCCGACATCGGGATCGCGACCCTGGGCGGCTCGGCCGCGCTCCCGGAGGGGCTGCTGACCGGCGCGCTCGCCGAGGAGCCGTACTCCCTGGTGCACCCGGCCGGCCATCCGGACCCCAGGGCGCTGCCGCTGGTGGACTGGGACGAGAACTGCGGCTCGTACACCCGGGCCTGGTGGCGGCGGCAGGACTGGATCCCGCGGGCCACCGTGCAGGCCGAGGACGACGGCATGGTGCTCGCCATGGTCGAGCGGGGTCTCGGGATGGCGATCATGCCCGCACTGTCCCTGAACGGAGCAAGCGCCTCCGTCGCGATCGCGGACCTCGGACCCGACCGCCCGACCCGCACCGTGGGCTACGTCACCACCCCCGAGGCCGCTTCCTCCCTGGCCGTGAAAGCCCTGATCAGGGAGTTGCGGGTGGGACACCAGGCGTCTTGAGGGAGCTCTTCCGGGGGAAGTGCCGTCTCAGATAGTAGGAAGTCCGAGTAAGTGCAGAGACATACAGCGCGACCTGTCCTAGCTTTGTAGGAGCCGAACGTCTCGCTGATCCAGCGAATGGCGGCCGTGAGCGCGCGCCCCGCGCAGGCAACCCCTGCGGCGCCCGACTCCCCGCCCCTTCCGGCGCCTTGAAGGAACCCCCTCATGCGCGGTCCCGCCGCGCCGTGATCTCAAGGAGTCGATCACCATGTCCGCAGTCACCGCCGTCCGCCGTGCCCGCGTCCGTCACACCTCCGCCGCCTCTCCCGACGCCGACCGCAAGAACGCCGCGGCCGCCCTCCAGCGCGCCCTGGACCGTCGGGACAACGGCGGCGTGACCGGCCACTGACGCCGGCCGCAGCCCCGCAGACCGACACCTCCGCCGCACCTTGTGCGAAGACACGTCACGTCCGGATGTTGGACGTGATGTGTCAGCGGATGGGACAAGGAGTACGGTGCCGTCATGTCGACCAGCATCAATCTCGCAGTGATCCCCGGCGACGGCATCGGCCAGGAAGTCGTGGCGCAGGGCCTCAAGGTCCTCTCCGCCGTCCTGCCGCAGGACGTGAAGCTGGAGACCAAGGAGTACGACCTCGGCGCCCGGCGCTGGCACCGCACGGGTGAGACCCTCCCGGACGCGGAGCTCGAGTCCCTCAAGCAGCACGACGCCATCCTGCTCGGCGCCATCGGAGACCCCTCGGTCCCCTCCGGCGTGCTCGAGCGTGGCCTGCTGCTCAAGCTCCGGTTCGCCTTCGACCACTACATCAACCTGCGGCCCTCGAAGCTGTTCCCGAACACGGCCACCCCGCTGGCCGGCCGTCCGGAGATCGACTTCGTCGTGGTCCGCGAGGGCACCGAGGGCCCGTACACCGGCAACGGCGGCTCCCTGCGCACCGGCACCCCCGCCGAGGTGGCCACCGAGGTCAGCGTCAACACCGCCTACGGTGTCGAGCGGGTGGTCCGGGACGCGTACGAGCGCGCCGACGCCCGCCCCCGCAAGAAGCTGACCCTCGTCCACAAGAACAACGTGCTCGTGTACGCGGGCCACATGTGGAAGAACATCTTCGACAAGGTCGGCCAGGAGTACCCCGAGGTCACCACCGACTACCTGCACGTCGACGCCGCGACGATCTTCTTCGTCACGCAGCCCGAGCGCTTCGACGTCATCGTCACGGACAACCTCTTCGGCGACATCCTCACCGACCTGGCCGCGGCCGTGACCGGGGGCATCGGCCTGGCCGCCTCCGGCAACATCAACCCCACCGGCGCCTTCCCGTCCATGTTCGAGCCCGTCCACGGCTCGGCCCCGGACATCGCCGGCACCGGCAAGGCCGACCCGACCGCGACGATCCTGTCGGTCGCCCTGCTGCTGCGCCACCTCGGCCACGAGGACCGGGCCGCCCGCATCGAGGACGCCGTCTCCGCCGACCTCGCGGAGCGCGACGGCACGTTCCGCAGCACGGACCAGATCGGCGACGCGCTCGCCGCCCGAGTAGCCGGCTGACCCGGCCGCCCACCCCGATCCACTCCAGTCCGCGCGCCCGTACGAAAGACCAGGGCGCGCGGACCGCACGATCCAGGTGAACAGCCGCCGGGTCGCTCTCCACGGGCCCCGGCGGCTTCTCCTTTGCGGTCCCCGGGTGCCACCATCTTCCCCGGACCGCCACCACCCGTTTCTCCGCAGGCGGCCCCCGCGCGATAATCGAACGTGGGGCCGCGGCATGCGGGAATGCGCGGACGTCCTCAGGCCGGACGTCCTGCAGTCCCGTACGGCGTGAGCGCGGTCCGTCACACACAACCGGTGAAGGACTAGCACTCATGACGACGCCCACGATCGAGCTCAAGCCCTCCTCGAACCCGCTGTCCGACGCGGAGCGCGAGGCGATCCTGGCCAGCCCCGGATTCGGCCGCCACTTCACCGACCACATGGTGACGATCAAGTGGACGGAGGGACGCGGCTGGCACGACGCCGAGCTCGTCCCGTACGCGCCGCTGTCCATCGACCCGGCGAACATGACGCTGCACTACGCCCAGACGATCTTCGAGGGCCTCAAGGCGTACCGGCAGCCCGACGGCACCGTGGCCACCTTCCGCCCGGAGGCCAACGCGGAGCGCTTCCAGGCCTCCGCCCGCCGCATGGCCATGCCCGAGCTGCCCACCGAGCTGTTCATCGCCGCCTGCGACGCACTGATCCAGCAGGACCGCGACTGGGTGCCCGGCTCCGGCGAGGCCTCGCTGTACCTGCGGCCCTTCATGTTCGCGGCCGAGGTCGGCCTGGGCGTCCGCCCCGCCAACGAGTTCCTCTTCATCGTCATCGCCTCGCCGGCCGGCGCGTACTTCCCCGGTGGCGTCAAGCCGGTCTCCGTCTGGCTCTCCGAGGACTACGTCCGCGCCGTCAAGGGCGGCACCGGCGCCGCCAAGACCGGCGGCAACTACGCCGCCTCCCTCGTCGCCCAGGCCGAGGCCGCCGGCCACGGCTGCGACCAGGTGGTCTGGCTCGACGCGGTCGAGCACCGCTGGATCGAGGAGATGGGCGGCATGAACCTGTACTTCGTGTACGGCGACCGCATCGTCACCCCCGAGCTCACCGGCTCGCTGCTGCCGGGCATCACCCGCGACTCGCTGCTGAAGATCGCCCGCGACCTCGGCTACACCGCCGAGGAGGGCCGGATCTCCACCGAGGACTGGAAGCGCGACGCCGCGAACGGCACCCTGACCGAGGTCTTCGCCTGCGGCACCGCGGCCGTCATCACCCCGGTCGGCTCCGTGAAGTCCAAGGGCGGCGACTGGAGCCAGGGCAACGGCGAGCCCGGCGAGGTCACGATGAAGCTCCGCAAGGCGCTCCTCGACCTCCAGACCGGCCAGGCCGAGGACACCCACGGCTGGATGCACCCGCTCGGCTAGTCCGCGGGTACGACGCCACCCGTCGTACGGACATACGAAGGCCCGCCCCCGGTGAGGATCCGGGGGCGGGCCTTTTCCGTGGCCGGTGAGGGCCGGCCGCGGGGGTTCGGGCGTCCGTGCCGTGTGGCGGGACGCCCGGCGCGACCGTGTCAGTCGGTCACGCGGAGGCCTCCACGGGATCGGCCGCCGGTGCAGGGGCGGCCGCGGGCGCGGAGGAGCGGGCGGTCAGGAGCAGGTAGGCGAGGCCGCCCACCAGTCCCGAGAGGACGAAGCTGCAGTCCACCCCGCCGGTCAGGGCCAGCAGCGGGCCCTCGTACACGGTGGTGGAGACGGCGCACAGGCCCACCCCGGCGCCCAGCGCCCAGGAGACGGTGGCCGGCAGGTTCCAGCCGGCGCGGTACCAGTAGACGCCGCCGCGCGAGCGCCGGTTGAAGACCTGGAGGGCGTCGGCGTCGTACACGCCCCTGCAGCGGACGAAGCCGATCAGGGTGATGACGGCCCACGGGGTGCCGATCGCGGTGAGCAGCAGCACGAACGAGGTCATCGCGGCCTGCGCGTTCCACTCGAAGGAGCCGACGAAGACGAAGGCGGTGGCGACGGCCGCGGCGATCACGGTCGCCTTGGTGCGGGTGGCCCTGGGCACGATCGCGTCCAGGTCCAGGCCCATCGAGTAGAGCATCAGGCCGGCGTTGCCGACGGAGCCCGCGGAGGCGGCCAGCAGCAGCGGCACGAGGTACCAGAGGGGCGAGGCCGCCACGAGCGGGGCGGCGTACTCCAGTCCG
This sequence comes from Streptomyces sp. NRRL S-87, assembly GCF_000719335.1. GTDB lineage: Bacteria > Actinomycetota > Actinomycetes > Streptomycetales > Streptomycetaceae > Streptomyces. The sequence continues at coordinate 10,027 of NZ_JOGB01000050.1, read as the reverse complement.
GCCTTGGCCGCCAGGGCGGTGTAGGTGCCGAACAGCTGCGGGGTCAGCAGGCCGACGAACAGGCCGAGGCAGGTGGCCCAGAAGACCGTGCGGGAGCTGTGCCGGACCGGGGAGACGTAGCGGGTGTAGTCGCCCAGCAGCGTGATGAAGGCGACGGGTCCGCTGAGGCCCGCCGCGACCACGGCCAGCAGCCAGGTCGGCCAGAAGGAGCCCAGCAGGTACGGGGTGTCCGGCGGGGCGGCGGTGGTGAAGTCGCCGGCGTACGCGTACACGCCGATCGCGAGGAGGATCACCATCCCGATCGACAGCACCTTGCTCATCCGCAGCAGCAGCCGGTAGCCGAAGACGGCCCCGACGACCGTACAGGCGGCCAGGGCGCCGTACATCACGGCACGCGAGACGCCGCTGTTCGGCAGGCCGGTGAGCCGGGAGAGCGCGCCCACCATCACGTCGCCGCCGATCCACAGGGTCAGGGCGGTGTAGCCGAGCGAGAGCAGCAGGCCCACGATCGAGCCGACCAGGCGGCCGCGGACGCCGAACTGCGCGCCGGAGGACGTCGACAGGTTGGTCGCGGTGCGCAGCGAGATCAGCGCGAGCGGCGCGGTGACCGCGATTCCGGCGAGCGTTCCGGCCACGATCGCGGTGACGGACGGCCACCAGCCCAGCCCGAAGGAGGGAGGCAGCCAGCCGAAGACGATCACGCCGAGGCAGAGGTTCGAGCCGAGCAGGATCGCCACGAGGTCCCGCGGGCCGCTCGTGCGCTCTTCCTCGGGGATGGTGTCGACTCCGCGCTGTTCTATCGGCATGAAGGGCGCTCCCTGGCGAGGACGGAACGGGGACGGTCGCATTCCGGTGACGGACGGCACCCCGGCGGACGTCAGGGTTCCGTTTTTCTTTGAACGACACTCAATGTGACTCAGGTCTGCTGTCAGGTCAATGATTCACGCCAACGAAATGAAGAGTTAGAGTGATGCTCTAAACCCTTGGAGGTGGACGTCGTGCGACTGACTCCCACGGAGCGCGACCGGCTGCTGCTCTTCGGCGCCGCGGAACTGGCCCGGGCCCGCCGGGCCCGCGGCCTGAGACTCAACGTTCCCGAGGCCACGGCCCTGATCGCCGACACGGTCTGCGAGGCCGCCCGCGACGGAAAGCGGCTGGCCGAGGCCATCGAGGCCGCCCGCAGCGTGCTCGGCCCCGAGGACGTGCTGCCCGGCGTCGCCGACGTGGTGACCGAGGTGCACGTCGAGGCCGTCTTCGACGACGGCTCCCGGCTGGCCGTGGTGTCCGCGCCCATCAAGGGCGCCGCCGGCCTCGGCGCCGACGCCCCCGGTGCGGTCGTACCCGGCCCCGAGACCCCGGCGCCCGAGCCGGCCGTCACCCTGCCCGTGCGCAACACGGCGACGGTGCCGGTGAGCGTGACCTCGCACTTCCACTTCTTCGAGGCCAACCCCCGACTGGACTTCGACCGCGCCGCGGCCTACGGCATGCGGCTGTGCGTTCCCGCCGGCTCCTCGGTCCGCTTCGACCCGCTCGGCGAGGCCGAGGTGGGGCTCGTACCGATCGGCGGCGACCGGATCGCCATCGGCTTCGCGGGCCTGGTCGACGGACCGCTCGACGCGCCGGGAGCGAAGGAAGAGGCCCTGCGCCGCGCCGCCGCGTGCGGCTACCTGGGAGTGAAGGAGGACCGGCGATGAGCAGGCCCAGCAGGCACAGCGACCACTGCGCCCCCGGCAGCCGCCACATCGACCCGCACGAGTACGCGGCCGTCTTCGGCCCGCGCGCCGGCGACCGGGTCCGGCTGGGCGACTCCGGGCTGACCGTACGGGTCGAGTCCGACGCGCAGAAGCCCGGCGACGAGTTCCTGGCCGGCTTCGGCAAGACCGCCCGCGACGGGCTGCACCTGAAGGCGGCCGCGGTCCGCGAGACCTGCGACGTCGTCATCAGCAACGTGCTGGTGATCGACGCGGTGCTCGGCATCCGCAAGGTGTCGATCGGCATCCGCGAGGGCCGCATCCACGCCATCGGCCGGGCCGGCAACCCCGACACCCTCGACGGCGTCGACGTCGTCGTCGGCACCGGCACGAGCATCGTCTCCGGCGAGGGTCTGATCGCCACCGCCGGCGCCGTCGACACCCACGTGCACCTGCTGTCCCCGCGTGTCATGGAGGCCTCGCTCGCCGCGGGCGTCACCACGATCATCGGCCAGGAGTTCGGACCCGTCTGGGGCGTCGGGGTCAACTCCCCGTGGGCGCTCAAGCACGCCTTCAACGCCTTCGACGCGTGGCCGGTGAACATCGGCTTCCTGGCCCGTGGTTCGTCCTCGGACGCCGCGCCGCTGGTGGAGGCCCTCGCCGAGGGAGGCGCGTCCGGCTTCAAGGTCCACGAGGACATGGGCGCCCACACCCGCGCCCTGGACACCGCCCTGCGCGTCGCCGAGGAGCACGACGTCCAGGTCGCCCTCCACTCCGACGGCCTGAACGAGTGCCTCTCCGTCGAGGACACCCTGAAGGTGCTCGAAGGCCGGACGATCCACGCCTTCCACATCGAGGGCTGCGGCGGCGGCCACGTCCCCAACGTGCTGAAGATGGCGGGCGTGCCGAACGTCATCGGCTCCTCGACCAACCCGACCCTGCCCTTCGGCCGCGACGCGGTCGCCGAGCACTACGGGATGATCGTCTCCGTCCACGACCTCAAGCCGGACCTGCCCGGTGACGCCGCCATGGCCCGCGACCGCATCCGCGCCGGGACCATGGGCGCCGAGGACGTGCTGCACGACCTCGGGGCGATCGGCATCACCTCCTCCGACGCCCAGGGCATGGGCCGGGCCGGTGAGACCGTCCGCCGCACCTTCGCCATGGCCGCCAAGATGAAGGCCGAGCTCGGCCCGCTGGACGGCGACGGCGAGGGCGACGACAACGCCCGCGTCCTGCGCTACATCGCCAAGCTCACCATCAACCCGGCCCTCGCCCACGGCCTGGCCCACGAGATCGGCTCCATCGAGGTCGGCAAGCTCGCCGACATCGTCCTGTGGCGCCCCCAGTTCTTCGGCGCCAAGCCCCAGCTCGTGCTGAAGTCCGGCTTCCCCGCCTACGGCGTCACCGGCGACCCCAACGCCGCCACCGACACCTGCGAACCCCTCGTCCTCGGACCGCAGTTCGGCGCGTACGGGGCCACGGCCGCGGACATCTCGGTCGCGTTCGTCTCCGCCGCGGCCGCCGCGCTGGGCTCGGACGAGATGCCCACCCGGCGCCGCCGGGTCGCCGTCCGCGGCACCCGCGGCATCGGCCCGAAGGACCTGCTCCTCAACTCCCGGGTGGGCGCGGTCGACGTGGACCGCACCAGCGGCCTGGTCACCCTCGACGGCAGCCCGCTGCAGTCGCCGGCCGCCGACTCGATCGCCCTGAACCGCCTGTACTTCCTGTAGCCCGCGCCCCGCCCCGCGGACCCACCCCGGACCGCGCGGGCACCGCCCCGCAGCCCGCCCGCGCCCCGCACCACCCCGAAGGACCCGACCATGACGCACCCTGCCGGTACCCCCGCCGCCGACGGCTTCCGCATGCCCGCCGAGTGGGCACCCCACGAGCGCACCTGGATGGCCTGGCCCAGCCCCAACCCGACCTTCACCACTGCCGAGGAGCTCGCCGAGGCCCGCGCGGCGTGGGGCGCGGTGGCCCGCGCCGTGCGCGCCCACGAGCCCGTGACCCTCGTGGTGAGCCCCGGCGACGCCGCCGTCGCCCGCGCGATCGCCGGCGCCGGCGACGGCCACGAACTCACGGTCGTGGAGCGTGAGCTCGACGACGCCTGGATGCGCGACATCGGCCCCACCTTCGTCACCAACGACCGGGGCGAACTGGCGGCCGTCGACTGGACCTTCAACGGCTGGGGTGCCCAGGAGTGGGCCCGCTGGGAGCACGACTCCAAGATCGCCCGGCACGTCTCCGACCTCGCAGGCACCCGCACGTACAGCACCGCACTCGTCAACGAGGGCGGTGCCATCCACGTGGACGGCGAGGGCACCGTGCTCCTGACCGACACCGTGCAGCTCGGCGAGGGCCGCAACCCCGGCTGGACCCGCCAGCAGGTCGAGGCCGAGATCCACGCCCACCTCGGCACCACCAAGGCCATCTGGCTGCCCTACGGCCTGGCCGGCGACTACGGCACCTACGGCACCCAGGGCCACGTCGACATCGTCGCCGCCTTCGCCCGCCCGGGCGTGGTCATGGTCCACGCGCAGCCCGACCCGGCCCACCCCGACCACGAGCGGTGCAAGACCATCGCCGCCCTGCTGCGCGCCGCCACCGACGCGCGGGGGCGCCGCCTGGAGGTCGTGGAGATCCCCGCCCCGACCGTCCTGGAGGAGGACGGCGAGTGGGTGGACTACTCCTACATCAACCACCTCATCTGCAACGACGGCGTCGTACTGTGCGCCTTCGACGACCCGCGCGACGAGGAGGCGGCCGAGATCTTCCGGGGCCTGTTCCCGGACCGTACGGTCACGCTCGTGGACGCCCGTACGATCTTTGCCGGGGGTGGCGGCATCCACTGCATCACCCAGCAGCAGCCCAAGGTGTGACGAGGTAGAGGAGTGGCCATGGCGGGTGGGGCGCGTGCGCGGAAGAACGCGCCGCCGCGCGAGGAGGTCCTCGCGGCCGCCATGGCCATGATCGCCGAGCGCGGCCTGGACGGCCTCACCATGGCCGCCCTCGGCCGCGAGGTCGGCATGAGCAGCGGCCACCTCCTCTACTACTTCCGCACCAAGGACGAGCTCCTGCTCCAGACCCTGGAGTGGAGCGAGGCCAACCTCGGCGCCGCCCGCTCCGCCCTGCTCTCCCGCCGCGCCCCGGTGCGCGAGCGGCTCGCCGCGTACGTCGACCTGTACGTGCCGGACGGCCCCCGCGACCCGCACTGGACGCTCTGGCTGGAGGTCTGGAACCGCTCCCAGGAGGCCGGCCCCGAGGAGCGCGACCGGCAGGCCGCCATCGAGGGCGCCTGGCACCGCGACCTGGTGGCCCTGCTCGCCGAGGGCGTCTCCCGCGGCGAGTTCCGCGCGGTGGACGCCGACCGCTTCGCCACGCGTACCCGCGCCCTGCTGGACGGCTTCAGCATCCAGCTGGCCGTCGGGCTGCCGCTCCTGGACCGGGCGGGGATCCTGGACCACGTACGAGAGTTCGTCGAGGACGGGCTGCGGCCCGACCCGGCGCCCGGCATGTGACCCGGCCGACGACCGCATCGTGAGATGCCGTCTCGGGCGCGCCCGGCCGTGTGCAAGACTGCGGGCGTGCTGGCCTTCACCATGATTATGGGAAGCAGCGCGCCGGTCCGCTTTGACCGCTGACCACGGGACATCCCCCGTGGTGGCGGACATCGTGCCCCAGACCCGCGCGCAGACCTCTCGCACCCGCGAGGGGTTTTTTCGTTTCCCGGCCCCATTCCTGCCGGGGGCGGATCTCGCGCGAAGATGGGAGCAAGTGGATCCCGGGCATCCGGACCACTCATCCGACAGGAGTCAGACCAGCATGACGACAGAGGTCATCGACGACGCGTTCCACGTCTTCGACACCACGCTGCGCGACGGCGCCCAGCGCGAAGGCATCAACCTCACCGTCGCGGACAAGCTGACGATCGCCCGTCACCTGGACGACTTCGGGGTGGGCTTCATCGAGGGCGGCTGGCCCGGTGCCAACCCCCGCGACACCGAGTTCTTCGCCCGGGCCCGTGCCGAGATCGAGTTCAGGAACGCCCAACTGGTCGCGTTCGGCGCCACGCGCCGGGCCGGCGGCAAGGCCTCCGAGGACCCCCAGGTCAAGGCGCTGCTCCAGTCCGGGGCCCCGGTGATCACCCTGGTCGCCAAGTCGCACGACCGGCACGTCGAGCTGGCCCTGCGCACCACCCTCGACGAGAACCTGGAGATGGTCCGCGACACCGTCTCCTACCTGCGCGAACAAGGGCGTCGGGTGTTCGTCGACTGCGAGCACTTCTTCGACGGCTACCGCGCCAATCCCGAGTACGCCAAGTCCGTGGTGCGCACCGCCCACGAGGCCGGGGCGGACGTCGTGGTCCTGTGCGACACCAACGGCGGCATGCTCCCCGCCCAGATCCAGGCCGTGGTCTCCACCGTGCTGGCCGACACGGGCGCCCGCCTGGGCATCCACGCCCAGGACGACACCGGCTGCGCCGTCGCCAACACCCTGGCCGCCGTCGACGCGGGCGCCACCCACGTCCAGTGCACCGCCAACGGCTACGGCGAGCGGGTCGGCAACGCCAACCTCTTCCCCGTCGTCGCCGCCCTGGAGATCAAGTACGGCCGCAAGGTGCTGCCCTCCGGTGCGCTGGCCGAGATGACCCGCATCTCGCACGCCATCGCCGAGGTGGTCAACCTGACCCCCTCCACCCACCAGCCGTACGTCGGCGTCTCGGCCTTCGCCCACAAGGCCGGGCTGCACGCCTCCGCCATCAAGGTCGACCCGGACCTCTACCAGCACATCGACCCCGAGCGGGTCGGCAACACCATGCGCATGCTGGTCTCCGACATGGCCGGCCGCGCCTCCATCGAGCTCAAGGGCAAGGAGCTCGGCGTCGACCTCGGCGGCGACCGCGCCCTGGTCTCCCGGGTGGTCGAGCGGGTCAAGGAGCGCGAGCTCGCCGGCTACACGTACGAGGCCGCCGACGCCTCCTTCGAGCTGCTGCTGCGCGCCGAGGCAGAGGGCCGCGCCCGCCGCTACTTCCGCACCGAGTCCTGGCGGGCCATCGCCGAGATGCGCCCCGACGGCAACCACGCCAACGAGGCCACGGTCAAGATCTGGGCCAAGGGCGAGCGGATCGTCGCCACCGCCGAGGGCAACGGCCCCGTCAACGCCCTCGACCGGGCGCTGCGCGTCGCGCTGGAGCGGTTCTACCCGCAGCTGGCCAAGTTCGAGCTGGTGGACTACAAGGTCCGCATCCTGGAGGGCAAGCACGGCACCGAGTCCACGACCCGCGTGCTGATCACGACCTCCGACGGCGAGAACGAGTGGGCCACCGTCGGCGTCGCCGACAACGTCATCGGCGCCTCGTGGCAGGCGCTCGTCGACGCCTTCACCTACGGCCTGCTCCGGCAGGGCATCCAGCCCACCGAGTGAGCCGGGCAACCTGCCCCTTATCCCATCGAAACGCCCGAAAACCCCCCGTTCGGGTAGCGTCGAGGATATGAGGACCAGGCTGATGTCCGCACCGTCCGCACCGCCCGTCCTGGCCGTGTTGTTCGGGCTGCTGCTCGTCCTGTCCGCGGGAGCCGTCGGGACGGCCCCCGCCGCCTCGGCCCTGACCGGGGCGTCCCGCCCCACGGCCACGAGCCCCGCCACCGGTCCCGCCGCCGTGGCCGAGGCCCTGCGGAAGGGTCCGGTGTACGTCGACCCGCGGGCCGCGGCGCAGCTGCCGCCGGCGGCGGCCGACGCACTGGCCGAGAAGATCAAGGACGCGGACAAGCCGGTCTTCGTGGCGGTCCTGCCCGCGACCGACGAGTTCCCGGCGTCCAGCGTGCTGCGCACCGTGCGCACCGGGACCGGCATCACCGGCCTGTACGCGATCCGGCTCGGCGACGGCTTCAACGCGGGCGCCGACCCGGTGGTCCTGTCCCGGCAGGCGGTCGGCAACCTGGTCGCCGCCGCCAAGGCGGGCGGCCCGGTCGACGCCACCACCCAGCTCAACTCCTTCGTCGACCAGGCCCTGCCCCAGACCCGGGGCCACGCCCCGGACTCCTGGTCCGGCACCGGCGGCTCCTCCGGCGGCAGCTCCACCGTCGGCCTGGTCGTGGTCGGCGGACTGCTCGTGGCCGGCGGGGCGGGTGCGTACACCCTGGTGCGCCGCAACCGGAAGAGGAAGGAGGAGCGCGAGCGCGAGGCCGTCGAGAAGCTGCGCGTGGTCGTGGACGAGGACATCACCGCCTTCGGCGAGGAGCTCGACCGGCTCGACTTCCACCCCGGCGAGGCGGGCGCCGACGACGCCATGCGGGCGGAGTACGAGAAGGCCCTCGACGCCTACGACGGGGCCAAGCAGATCATGGGGCGGGTGCGGCACCCGGACGAGGTGCGCGGGGTGACCCGGGCCCTGGAGGACGGCCGCTTCGCGCTGGCCGTGCTCGCCGCGCGCCGGGAGGGCCGGCCGCTGCCCGAGCGCCGGGCGCCCTGCTTCTTCGACCCGCGCCACGGGCCGTCCACCGACGACGCGGACTGGGCCCCGGCCGGGGGAGCGGTGCGCACCGTCCCGGTGTGCGCGGCCGACGCGGTGCGGCTGCGCCAGGGCCGGGACCCGCTGGTGCGGACCGTCGACACCGAGCACGGGCCGCGCCCGTACTACGACGCGGGCCCGGTGTACGGGCCCTGGGCGGGTGGGTACTTCGGCGGCGGGATCCTGCCCGGCCTGCTCGTGGGCACGATGCTGGGGTCGATGATGGCGACCCCGGCCTACGCCTCCGACTTCGGCGGGTACGAGAGCGGGTACGGCGGCTACGACGGGGGCGACGTCTCCGGCGCCGACTTCGACGCGTCGGGCTTCGGCGGCGGTGACTTCGGTGGCGGGGGCGGGTTCGACGGGGGCGGCGGCGGGTTCGACGGCGGGTTCGACGGCGGGGGCGGCTTCTGACCCCCGGCCGGTTCGGGGGTGCACGGCGGCGGGGGCGGCGCGGTGGCCGCCCCCGTGGGGTCCGTACTCCCGGTCCGGGGTCAGGCCTGCTTGATCGCGGAGATGTCGAAGGTCAGCTTCACCTTGTCGCTCACCACGACGCCGCCGGTCTCCAGCGCAGCGTTCCAGGTCAGGCCCCAGTCCGAGCGCAGGATGTCCGTGCTGCCCTCGAAGCCGACGCGCTGGTTGCCGTACGGGTCGGTGGCGGAGCCGTTGAACTCCAGGTCGATGGAGAGCGGGCGGGTGACGTCCTTGATCGTGAGGTCGCCGGTGATCCGGTAGGTGTCCCCGCCGAGGAACGCGGCCTCGGTGGAGCGGAAGGTCATCAGCGGGAACGTCTCGGCGTCGAAGAAGTCACCGCTGCGCAGGTGGCCGTCGCGGTCGGCGATGCCGGTGTCCACGGAGGCGATCTTGACGTCGATGGCGGCCGTGGAGCGGGCCGGGTCGGAGCCGTCCAGGTGGAGGGTGCCCTCGTGGTCGGCGAAGGAGCCGCGGACGTTGGTCACCATCGCGTGGCGGACGGTGAAGCCGATGCTGCTGTGGGCCGGGTCGATGACGTAGTCACCGGTGAGCGCGGCGAGCGCGGGGTCCACCGCGACGGTGGCGACGGAGCCGGCCGGGGCGGCGTTCGGGGTGGTCTCCTTGGTGCGACGGTTGAAGAGAGCCATGGTGTCCTCCGGTGAGCGGGTCCGGGCGGGGTACCCGGAGAGCGGTTCGTTGAATGTTGAACTTTCAACGAGAACGACACTAGACCCATTCCGTTCAAATTTCAACAGAACTCGCCGGGGTGACGCATCCTTGTGGAGACTCCACAAAGGCCATTGGTCCCATCTGGTGACTCGCCCACAGCGGCGAACGGTTCTGTCCGGGACGGACAGCGGAACACGCGCGAGACTGTGGAGAGCCAACGGAGAGATTTGCTTCGTCGGCTTCGTAAGGTCGGTACATGACCGTTGTGGACCAGACCCCCGGCGAGCCGACGGACGCTCGCGGCCGCGTGGCCGAGCTGCACGCCCTGCGCGAGCAGGCGCGCCGCGGCCCCAGTGACCGCGCGACCGAGGCGCAGCACGCCAAGGGCAAGCTGACGGCCCGCGAGCGCATCGAGCTGCTGCTCGACGCGGGCTCCTTCCGTGAGGTGGAGCAGCTGCGCCGGCACCGCGCCCAGGGCTTCGGGCTGGAGGCGCGCAAGCCGTACACCGACGGTGTCATCACCGGTTGGGGCACGGTCGAGGGCCGCACGGTCTTCGTGTACGCGCACGACTTCCGGATTTTCGGTGGCGCGCTGGGTGAGGCCCACGCGACGAAGATCCACAAGATCATGGACATGGCCATCGCTGCGGGCGCCCCGTTGGTGTCCCTGAACGACGGC
>NZ_JOGB01000049.1 GCF_000719335.1 Streptomyces sp. NRRL S-87 | reverse complement strand
AAAACCCTCAACTGGGAAACCCCCGCCCAGCGCCTACATAAACTACTCGCGGCCTGACCCACACAACCACGTGTTGCAACGACCCCTAGAAACCGCCGGCTTCCACCGCACGGGGCCTTCGGGGACGGCCGGTTACGGGCGCCCGGCGGCGCGCACGAGCGCGTGGTGCAGTCGCTGGTCGGGCGTGAACCCCGCTTCCCACTGCACGCCGACGGCGAAGGGGTGGTCCGTGACCTCGATGGCCTCGACGGTCCCGTCCTGCGCCCAGCCGGTTGCGGTGAGGCCGGCGCCGAGCCGGTTGACGGCCTGGTGGTGGTGGCAGGCCGCCTCCGGCGCGTCCTCGTCGAGGACACCGGCGACGCGGCTGCCCGGCTCCAGCTTCAACGGGTTGGGGCCGAGGGTGAAGGACGGCACGTCCGGACGGTGGCCGTCGTGGCCGGTGACCTCGGGCAGGTGCTGGTGCAGCGAGCCCCCGTGCAGCACGTTGAGCAGCTGCATGCCGCGGCAGATGGCCAGCACCGGCAGCTCGGCGTCGAGTGCCGCCCGGATCAACGCCAGTTCGGCGCGGTCGGCGTCCGGGGTCATCGCCCGCGTGCCGGGGTGCGGGTCCTCGCCGTACAGAGCCGGATCCACGTCGGGGCCGCCCGGGACCAGCAGGCCGTCGATCCGGTCCACCAGGGTCTCGACGCCGGGCAGCAGCGGGAGCAGCAGGGGCGTGGCCCCCGCGGCGGCCAGGAAGGCCAGGTGGGCCTGGAGCGCGAAGCTGACGACCATGTCGTCGCCCTGGAACGTGACCGGCGCGGTCCGCGCGCAGATCCCGATCACCGGCCGCCCCGTGCTCGGCGAACCATTCACGACTGAATTCATTAGCACCTTCACGGGTTTCCGGGTTCAACTGAGGAAATGAGGCAGATGAAACAACCGCTTCCGCGGACGGTCACCACGGTCAAAAATAGCCGTGTGCGTGAAGCGGCGGCCATCGTTCAAAACCCCCGCCGGACCGGCACCTACTGAACGGAACGGCCCTCCTGGTACCACAGACGGGGACCCCTTTCCCCCGCGCGGACCGCTCGCGCCCCTCCCGCAGCAGCGGGTGTCCGCCACGTCGGACACCCGCTCTCTCGCCTTTCCAGGGACCGTCGACCTCCCCTCGACTGCAGCTGGAGCCCCTCCTGGGACGCTCGTCGACAGCGGCAGCAGAGAGGAAGTGAAGGAATGGCTCAGAGCAGCGCGCAGGCCGTCTTGATCACGAACGCGTTCGGCTCCGTCACGAACGAGGGCGTCGACGCGTCGGCCCGCAGCGAATTCGACCTGAGGAATTTCGAGCATATTCCGGTCCGCGACGTCCCCGTCAACTCGCTGTCGGCGGGCGTGTCCCTGCGCCGGAGCGGCACGGACGCCGCGCACGTCCAGCTCCTCGTCGACGCGGCCGGCTCGGCGGAGCTGCCGCCCGTCCTGGTCCAGATCGACGGCTACCGCATCATCGACGGCCTGCACCGGCTGGAGGCCGCCAGGCTGCGCGGCGACAGCAGCATCAAGGCGCGCTTCGTCGACTGTTCGAACTCCGAGGCGCTGGTCATCGCCATGAAGGCGAACGGATCGCACGGACTGCCGCTGTCGAAGGCCGACCGCGTGTCCGGAGCCCGCCGCGTCCTGAGTTCCCACCCGGACTGGTCCGACCGTGCCGTGGCCGGCATCACCGGGCTGAGCGCGAAGACGATCGCGTCGATGCGCGAGAAGGCGAGTGACGGAACGCCGCTCGACGGCAAGCGCGTCGGCCGGGACGGCAGGCGGCGCCCGGTGGGTCCGGGCGAGGGCCGGCGGCGGGCCGCCGAGTACATCGCCGCGCACCCGGACGCCCCGCTCCGTCAGGTCGCCAGGGAGACCGACGTCTCGCTCGGCACCGTCCACGACGTGAGCGCCCGGCTGCGGCGCGGCGAGAGCCCGGAGCGCAGCGGCCGCCGGACGGCCGACGCGGCGCCGCAGCCCCTGCGGTCCGTCCAGCCCGTCCAGGCCGTCCACCCCGTCACACCCGTGCGGTCCGTACGGCTGGCCGGGGAACCGTCGCGGCCCGCCCCGGCGGTTCCCGCCGGCGCGGCACCCGGGGGCGCCGCCCGTGTGCCGCTGCGGGTGGCACCGACCGTCAACAGCGCGCCGCAGCGCAGGAACCGCACCGACGAGATCCCGGCCTGGACGACGGTGGCGGCCAAGATGGCCACCGATCCCGCCATCCGCTACACCGCGGGCGGCCGGGAGTTCCTCCGCTGGATGCAGCTGCACGCCAACGAGCCGGACGACGGCTGGCGCGAGCTCGTCGACGCCGTCCCGGCCCACTGGCTGGGCGTCATCGCCCCGATCGCCGAGCGCATCGGGAAGGAATGGAGCCAGCTCGCCGAGCGGCTCAAGACCAAGCAGGACATGATGCCGTGACCTGCGGCCGCGCCGTCACGGCGCCGGTGCCGCGGACACCAGCCGGAGGTGGCCCGCGGCCCGGCGCCGGTCGTCGGTGTCGTGGAGCGGGGTGGTGGAGGCGGAGGGACACCCCGGGGGCGGCACGAAGGTGACCGGGGGCACGAGCTCGGGCAGGGCCAGCAGGACCGGTGGATCGGTCGGCCGGCCCGGGCGCAGCCGTACCGCCGCGCTCGTGGCACCGTCGGCGGTCACCGGCACCGGCGGCACTCCGCGTCCTCCGACGAGCGGAGTCCGGTGGGCCGTCCGGTCGGGTCCGAGGCCGTCGGCCACCGCCACCGCGAGCAGGTGCCAGCTCCCTTCGGGGACGTTCTGCAGGGAGTAGCAGCACGGCCGGCCGCTCGGCACGTCCAGGACGGCCGAGGCGACGCACGGGTGCTGGACGACGGGTGTGGCGAAGGCCCCCAGGAACACCCGGGCGTTGCCGTGCCCCGCGGGCAGGCTGATCGTTCCGCCGATCGCGCCCGCTCCCGGCCACGGCCCGGGCGCCGGCGCCGGCGCCGGCAGCCCGTCCCCGCCGTCCCGCGCCAGTCGGCGGAACCGGCCGGGGGACACTCCGACGCTGGCCGTGAAGTAGTTCGTGAACGAGCCGAGGCTGTTGTACCCGACCGCCCGGGAGACCTCGGTGATGCTCATGGAGGTCTGCTCGATCAACCGCTTGGCCTCGTCGATGCGGACCGCGGCCAGGAACCTGCCGGGAGTGAGCCCGGTCTCCTCTTTGAAGCGCCGAGTGAGGTAGAACCGGCTGAGCAGGGCGCTTTCTGCGATCCGGGCCAGGGCCAGGGGCTCACCGTAATGCTCCCGAATACACGCGATCGCCCTTTCCACCGCCGTATCCATGCGCACCTCGCTACGTGTAGACCGAGCAGCAGCGTGGCGCGTCCGCATCGCGCTCAGCTCGAATCGCGCTAGTGATCCGGAGCCGCCGATTCCCCTTCCGCGGCAACCCCGCACGGCGGGTGCTATCCCGCTGCGGACGCCGCCGCCGGGGTGCGCGTGCGGAACTCCTGGGGACTGGTGCCGCGGATGCGCTTGAAGGCCGCGCTGAGGGCGAACGGGCTGCCGTAGCCGACCCGGTGGGCGACGTGGGCGAGCGTCGCGTCCGGCTCGGCGCGCAGCAGGTCGGCGGCGAGCGCCAGGCGCCACCCCGTCAGGTACGCCATCGGCGGCTCGCCCACCACCTCCGTGAAGCGGCGGGCCAGCGCGGCCCGCGAGACGCCGGCGCGCGCCGCGAGGGCCGCCACCGTCCAGCCGTACGCCGGCTCCTGGTGCAGCAGCCGCAGCGCCGGGCCGACCACCGGGTCGCCGTACGCCCGGTACCAGGAGGGCGAACCGCTGCCCGGGTCGCCGAGCCAGCCGCGCAGCACGCCGATGAGCAGCAGGTCCAGCAGCCGGTCCAGGACGAGTTCCTGGCCGGGCCGGTCCTTGTCGATCTCCTCGCCGAGCAGCCGTACGAGGGTGCGGTCCGCGGTGTCGACGGACCGCACCAGCAGCGGCGGGAGGGCGTCGAGCAGCCGGCGGCCGATCTCGCCGGGGGCGAGGTAGGTGCCGCTCAGCAGGACCGCCGCGTCGGCGCCGGGGTGCGCGGACCCCCAGGTGCGCACGCCCAGGGACATCGACTCGCTGACGTCGGCGCCCTCGGCCGTGTGGCACCGCTGGTCGGGCCCGACCGTGATGTGCGGGGCGAGGCCGGGGGTGTCCGTGAGGGTGTACGGCTCGGGGCCGCGGGCGAGGGCGACGTCGCCGGGCCCGAGGGGGACCGGGTCGCCGCCGTCGGGGACCACCCAACCGGTGCCGCGCACCAGGGTGATGACGGAGATCGGCGCCCGGTCCTCGATGCGCAGCGACCAGCCGGGGTCGAACACCGACTTGAGCAGGAACGCGCCGCGCGCCTTGGGCCCGTCGAGGAGGCCGGTCAGGGTGTCCACCCCCCTCACTGTAGGCGCCGGCCGCGGCGGCCGGGCGGGAGCCGGGTCGCGTACCGGTCAGTCCAGTGGCGCGAGGGTCAGGTGTCCCAGCCGGACCGGGTCGGTGATGATCTCGATGTCGAGGATCCTGCCGTCCTCGATCTCGAAGGCCAGCACCCGGTAGCCCGCGGTGCCGTCGGCCGCGACGACGCCGGGCGCTCCGTTGACCAGCGCGGCCCGGGCGGAGCGGGCCGGGCGTGCGAAGGCCGGGGCGTTCCGGGCGACGGCCTCGGCGCCGCGGACCGCGGTCGCCCGTCCCGGGTGCACGGGATCGGCGTCGCGGCGCGCCACGACGTCGGGGGCGAGGACGGCGCGCACGGCGCGGACGTCCCCCTCCCCGGCCGCGGTGAGGAAGGCCTCGACGACCTCGCGGTGCCGGTCGGGATCGGGGGTCGGTACGCCGCCGCGCACCCGCCGGCGGGCCCGGTCGGCCAGCCGCCGGGCGGCGGCGGGCGAGCGGTCGAGGATGCCGGCGAGCTCCTCGTAAGGGGTGCCGAAGACGTCGTGGAGGACGAGGGCGAGGCGTTCCGCGGGGTCGAGGCCATCGAGGACCACGAGCAGCGCCGCACCGACCGCGTCGGCCAGCCGGCCACGCGGACCCGGCCCGTCGGCGGACCCGGCCGGCTCCCCCGGACGAGCGTGCCCGCCCGGGTCCGGGGCCTCCTGCCCGGCCGGCGCGACGGCGTCCCAGGTCCCGCGCGGGGGGCTGTCCGCGGCGGCCGCGCGCCGCCGGTGCAGGGCGTCCAGGCACACCCGGACGACGACCGCGGTGAGCCAGCCCTCGACGTCGTCGGAGCCGCCGTCCGCGCGCGCGTCCGACACCCGCCGCCGCGCCCGCTCGAGGGCCCGGTCCGCCTCCGGCGCCGAGCCCAGCATCCGGTGGGCCGCCTCCCACAGGCGGCCCCGGTGCTTCTCGAAGAGCCCTGCGAGGAACTCCCGCTGGTCCATGTACCCACCTCTCGTTCCCGGTCCTCACCGCAGTGACGGAGCCGCCCGGTCGGATGTGACGCGCTCCAGCACGCCCCGACCGGGGTTCAGGAGTTGGTCGAGAGGACCCCAGGATGCTCGGAGCGTCCGTTCGAGCCGTCATCGACACGACGTCTAAGGGGTCCCATGCCCGTGGAAAACAACGCTTCGTCCGGTGCGCTGTCCGGGCGAGACCTGAGGATCGCCACGCGCAGCCGCGACAGCAACTGGAGCAAGCCCCCGCGCCGCATCGAGAAGTCCGAGTGCATCACCTGCGACACCTGTCTGCGCAGCTGTCCGGAGAAGTTCGGCGCGATCTTCGACCGCGGGCTCGACGTCGTGATCATCCCCGAGCTGTGCTCGGGCTGCCCCGTCTGCGTCCTCGAGTGCCCGGTCGACTGCATCTACGTCGACGAGGACTGGACGCCCACCGACGACGCGATGTGGAGCCACATCGCACTCACCGGGGAAGGTGCCTCATGACCGCGCCCGTAGACCGCGACGGCTCCCGCCGAGCCGCCAACGCCCGCAAGCGCCAGAGCCGGCGGCCCAGCCGCCTGGGCCTGGCGGCCGGCGCCACGCCCAAGCCGGACCGGGTGCGCGAGGAGGACGCCGGGTTCCCCGGGCTGCTGGCCCGGGTGTGGCGCAAGGCCTCGGCCGCCGCCGACCTGCGCTCGGCCCTGGACACCCTGCTCACGCTCGACGGGCACGTGCCCGCGGAGGTCCAGGCGGGCGGCCTGCGCACCGCGGACGCCGCCGCGCTGAAGGTCGTCGCCGGCCTGTCCGGGGACGACCGGGACCCGGCCGGGGCGGTCGCGGACGCCGCGGAGCGCACCGCGTTCCTCGGCGAGATCGGCCTGACCACCGGCGGCCGGGTCGTCGTCCGCGTCCCGTCCCAGCAGCCGCTCGCCAAGCAGCACACGCTGGTCGCCGGCGTCCTGCGGGTTCCGTGGACCCAGGGCCACCTGGAGGCCTACCGGCGCGAGGTGACGGCGGCTCAGGAGCGGTTCGCCCGGTACGCGGCCGACAGCCGCCGCTGGCTGGCGGAGCAGGGCGAGGAGGGCCGCGCGGCGCTGCTGGCGCAGCTGACCGAGGCCGCTCAGCGCACCGCCCCGTTCATGCTCTACATCGAGGACAAGCAGTACACGAACTTCCGCGACACCAACACGGTCGTGGGCAAGACGCTGTGGCCGGGGCACCCGGACTGCGTGTTCGGCAGCCTGTCCGGCCTGCCGCTGGAGCTGTGGTCGGACCACGACGCCCTGCTGGTCGTGGGCATCACCCTGCTCATCCGCTCGGCCGGGTACGGCCGCATCGAGGAGGCCAACGGCTCGCAGCTCACCCCGGACAACGTGGGCCGCCTGCTGGAGCACACCCGCCGCAACTACAACGGCGCGCTGGGCGGGGAGCGGATCCCCGCGGCCGGTCCCGACGCCGGCATCGACGCGCTGATGGACCTGGCCGCGGCCCTGGGCGCGCACCGCCCCGAGGTGGCCCGCACCGTCCAGCTGTACCGCGAGATCCACGGCGCCCTGATCCACAAGGTGGAGAAGGTCGCGGCCCCGTACGGTGAGGTGGCCGCGGACCGGGACCGCCAGGTCACCGAGCACCTGCGCGCCGCGCTGCCCGTGGTCGGCGACCGGCTGGCCGAGCTGCGGCTCGCCGACGACGCCGACCCGGCCTGGCTGGCCCGGCCGTACGGCGGGTTCGGCACCGGTCTGGAGGCGGTGGTGTACGAGGCGGTCGCCGCGACCACCGCCGCGTTCAAGGCCGACTTCTCGATGAGCCGCGGCATCCGGTCGCTGCCCGAGCTGGTCCGCGCACTGCGCGCGGAGGCCTGGGACGAGATCACCACCTGGGGCATCACGGACTTCTTCTGCTGCGTGGTCCCCGCACCGGAGGCCCGGCGGCACTACGGCGACTCGCTCGCCACGCTCGCCGACACCGCCTGGGCGATGTCCTCGCGCATGCAGTACAACTCCTGGCACTTCATCGCCGGCAACCTGCCGCGGACCCAGAAGGTCCTGGAGCGCGACCACTTCGTGCCGCCCACCATCCCCGACATCGCCCACTTCTCCGACCAGCACCACCACGGGCACGTCAACAACATGGTGCGCTTCACGATCCGCAGCCCCCAGGCGGTCGAGGTGTGCGGCCGGCCCTTCAACGGGTTCATGGACCTGCGCATCGTCCGCGCCGACGGCGAGCCGTACACCGAGCAGGAGATGCTCGCGGCGCACCAGGTGGCCGCCTTCATCGCCCGGATGACGCAGCAGGCGGCCGTGCTCGCCGAGCAGGGGGAGCAGGCGGAGGTGACGGCCTTCGACTCCGGCTGGCACTGGACGTCCGTCACCGGCACCCCGGTCGAGCGCGCCGGTACGGAGCCGGCCCGGCCCCGCATCTAGCGGGCGTCCGGCGGGTCAGGTCAGGGCCCGGCCCCGACCCCGCCGGACACCCCCCGGTCGACGCCCCGGCGGCCCGGCCGGCGCGACTCCCCTCCCTGTCGGCCCCCGTCGACCCCCTGACGAAAGGACGCTCCCCGTCATGTACTCCAGGTCATGGTCGACCCCCGCCGCGGAGGGCAGCGTCGGGAGCCCCGCGTTCGTCGCCGAGCACGGGCTCTGGGACGAGGCCCGGCTGGCGGCCGCCGAGCGGATCGAGGCGGGGCTGGACGGGATCGACTTCGTCCGCCTGGTGTGGGGCGACCCGCACGGCCTGGTGCGCTCCAAGACGCTGACCGCCCGCACCTTCCGCGGCGTGCTGCGCAACGGCATGAACTACAGCCCCGGCCCGTTCCTGAAGGACACCGCCTGCACCACCGCGGTGGACTACCGCGGCGAGCACGGCATCGGCGTCGAGGAGATCGCCGGCCTGGGCAACTTCGTGCTGGTGCCCGACCCGCTGACCTTCCTGGAGCTGCCCGGCGAGGGGGCGCGTACCGCCTGGGTGATCGGCGACGAGTACCTGCGCGACGGCAGGCCCCACCCGCTGTCCTCGCGGCACGTGCTGCACCGGGTGCTGGACCGGTACGCCGCCCGCGGTCTGGCGCCCGTACTCGGCCTGGAGGTCGAGTGGTACCTGGCGCGCCGCCTGGACGACGAGCCGGGCAACGAGGGCAACGGCTTCGGCCTGCAGGGCCCGGCCCCGCGGGTGGCCGCGATGAACGCGGGCTACCAGTTCAACCTGGACGCCGCGTACGACACGGTCGCCCCGGTCACCGACCCGCTGGCCCTCGCCCTGCTCGGCCTGGGGCTGCCGGTGCGGTCGATGGAGCACGAGATGGGCCCCGGGCAGGTGGAGACCACGTTCGACCCCATGTCGGCCCTGGACACGGCGGACGCCATGCTGTTCTTCCGCGTCTTCACCAAGCGCTGGTGCGCGGCCCGGGGCCTGCACGCCTCGTTCATGTCGCAGCCGGCGATCGCCGGGGCGGACCCGAGCGGCTGGCACCTGAACCAGTCCGTCCTGGAGACCGCCACCGGCCGCAACGTCTTCAGCGCCGAGGGCCTCTCGGTGGGGCTCTCCCCCACCAGCAAGGCGTACGCCGAGGGCCTGCGGGACTGGCTGCGCGACCTGTTCCTGCTGTCGGTGCCCACGGTCAACGGCTACCAGCGGCTCGGCACGCAGCACGCCCTGTCCCCGACCCGGGTGGACCTGAGCCTGGAGTCGCGTACGGCCATGCTGCGCGTGGTCGGCTCGGGGGCCGGCGCGCACATCGAGAACCGCATCGGCGAGCCGAGCGCGAACCCGTACCTGAACATCGCGGCCCAGTTGTTCGCCGGCCTGGAGGGCCTGGAGGGCCTGGAGGGCTCGGCCGGACCTGGCGCCGGCCCGGCCGGGGGCCGGGAGCCCGGCCGCGACATCGTGCCGCAGTCGCTGCGCGAGGCCCTGGAGGCGTTCACGGCGGGCCGGGCCGCCCGGCTGCTGGGCGAACCGCTGGCCGCCTGCCTGGCCAAGCTCAAGGAGAGCGAGGTGCGCCGGTACGAGGCCTGGGCCCGGCACGCCGCGCCGGTGCCGGGACAGGTCACCGAATGGGAGCAGCGCGAGTACTTCGCGGCCTTCTGACACCCCGCGACCCCCGTCGCGCGGGGTGGGCGCGCGCCGCCGCCCCACCGTCCGCCACCCCGCACGGTGGCCGCCCCGCCGGCCACCACCACCACAAACCGACGAAGGCTGTCCCATGATTCCTCGTTTCACCCTGCCCGAGATGGCGAGCCTCTTCTCGGACGAGTACCGGTACGAGACCTACGTCCGCGTGGAGATCCTCGCGACCGAGGCACAGGTGCGGCTCGACCGCGTACCCGCCGAGGTCCTCGACGACATGCGCGCGGCCAAGACCCCGCTGCCGTCCCGGGTCGTGGAGATCCAGAAGGAGCGGGACCACGAGGTGCTCTCGTTCCTCACCGCCTACACGGAGCAGATGCCGGAGTCCTCGGCCCGCTGGGTGCACCTGGGGATGACCAGCTACGACCTGGTCGACACGGCCCTCGGCTTCACCCTGGCGCAGGCCTGCGACGTCCTCCTCTCCGCCGGGCGGCGGCTGCGCTCGGTGCTGGTCGAGCGGGCCTTCGAGCACTGGGACACCGTCATGGTGGGCCGCACCCACGGCGTGCACGCCGAACCCACCACCTTCGGCCACAAGCTGGGCGGCTACGCGTTCGCCGTCGAGCGGTCCCTGGAGCGGCTGGTGGCCGCCCGCGAGGCGGTCGCGGTGGGCACGGTCTCCGGCGCGGTGGGCACGTACTCGCTCATCGACCCGGCCGTCGAGGAGTACGTGTGCGCGCAGCTGGGCCTGGGCGTGGAGCCCTCCCCCAGCCAGGTCGTCTCCCGCGACCGGCACGCGCAGCTGCTGCAGGCGGTGGCCGCGCTGGGCGCCTGCATCGAGCAGATCGCGCTGGAACTGCGGCTGCTGCAGCGCACCGAGGTGCGCGAGGTGGAGGAGCAGCGGGTGGAGGCGTACCAGGGCTCCAGCGCCATGCCGCACAAGGCCAACCCGACCGGCAGCGAGCTGCTGTGCGGACTGGCGCGGCTGCTGCGCGGGTACGCGAACATGGCGCTGGAGAACGTGGCGCTGTGGCACGAGCGGGACCTGGCCCACCAGGCGGTGGAGAAGGTCCTGCTGCCCGACGCGATGACCGTGGCGCACTTCCAGACGGTCAAGGCCGCCGAGATCCTGGAGAACCTGCGGGTCAACCCGGACCACATGCGCAACTCGCTGGCCGCCACCCACGGCCTGGTGTGCTCCTCGTCGGTGCTGGTGGAGCTCCTGGAGGCGGGCGTCGAGCGCGACCAGGCGTACCGCGCGGTGCAGTCGGCGGCCCGGAAGACCGCCGAGTACGGGCAGAACTTCGGCGAGGCGCTGGCCGAGGAGGGCATCGAGACCAGCCCCCGGACGCCCGAGGACTTCCTCGTCAACCACGGTGTGGTGCACACCCGGTTGGAGCAGCTTCGCAAGCTGGCTGAGTGATCACCGAGTGCTCTTGGAACGGTCTCCCCGGCCGTCCACACTGACCTTCTGTCCGCTACTCGCCCACACGGAGCCCCCCTATGAGCTGGTCCGAGAAAGTCGCCACCACCCTGGAGAACGAGCACGTCCTGCTGACCCCGATCAGCGAGGACGACCGTGAGGGCGTCCGCGCGGTGGCCCTGGACCCGGAGATCTGGCGCTACTTCACGGTGGTCGTCGGCGACGACGCCGACTTCGAGACGTTCTTCGACTCCAACCTCGCCGAGCACGCGGCCGGCCGCCGCGCCGTCTACGTGATCCGGGACCGGCAGAGCGGCCGGATCGCCGGCAGCATGAGCCTGCTGAGCTTCGCCGAGAAGGACCGCCGGCCGCAAGGGGCTGCGCAACATCGGCGCCACCGAGGAGGGCACCCTGCGCTCCTTCAACTACATGCCGGGCGGCCGCCGCCGCGACGCGGTCTTCTACAGCATCCTGCGCGCCGAGTGGCCGCAGGTGCTCGCCGCCCTCTCCCAAGGCCCGAAGAAGGCGGCCACCCCCGCATGAGCGTCGCGTACGTCAAGGCCGTCGGCACCCCCTTCGAGCTGGGGCACGCCCACGGGACGGCCCTCGCCGGCCCGCTGCGGGCGTTCCTCGACGACGGCCTGGCCCGGCTGGCCCACCTCACCGACACGCCGCTGACGTTCACCGGGCTGCTCCCGTCGATCTCCGCGTACCGGGCGGCGATCACGGCGGCGGTCCCGGACCTGGCCGAGGAGGTGGCGGGGCTGGCGGCGGGGGCCGGGATCTCCGAGGACGAGGCGTGGCTGCTGCAGCTGCGCCGCGAGGTGATGGGCTACACCGGGGTGCCCACCGCCGGTGACTGCACGTCCTACGCGCGCACCGGGCCGGCCGCCCGGCCGGTGCTGGCGCAGACGGTGGACCTCAACGCGGACATCGACAGCCACATCGCGGTGCTGTCGCTGGCCCGCGCGGGGGCGCCGCGCCGGGTGACGGTGCTCAGCTTCGCGGGCCTGCTCGGCTACCTGGGCATGAACAGCGACGGGCTGGCCATCGGGCTGAACCTCGTCACCGACGGCCAGTGGCGGCCGGGCGTCACCCCCTACCTGGCCATCCGCCACCTGCTGGACGGTGCCGGGAGCGTGGACGAGGCCCTGGAGATGCTGGCCGGGCTCACCCTGTCCAGCTCGCGCAACCTGGTGCTGTGCGACCGGCGGCGCGCGGTGTACGCCGAGGTGTGCGGGACCGAGCTGCGGGTGACCGAGCCCGCCGCGCGGGAGGCCGTGCACACCAACCACTACCTGCACGAGGACTTCACCCCGCTCGACCGGCAGTCGGCGCCCGACCGGGTCAACTCCGACGAGCGGCTGGAGGCCGTGGCCAAGGGGCTGGCCGGACTCGGCCCGCAGGCCGCCCCGGAGGAGCACTTCGCCGTACTGTCCCGGCCGCCGGTGTGCATCGCCGCCCACGGGGACTTCCGCCTGGAGCGGACCGTGGCCTCCGTGGTCATGCTGCCCGGGGCGGGCGAGCTGCACCTGCGGGCGGGCGACCCCAACCACAGCGCCACCGAGGTGTTCGCGGTGTAGCGCGGGTGCCGGCCGCGGACCGGACCGGCGGACGGCCCGGCACCCGTGGACGGGCGCTGCACCAGGATTCGACCACGTGCCGCTAGCGTCGGGGCGGGAGGCGTCCGGACCGGTCCGGACCCGCCACGACCCCCGGGGGAGGCATGAGTCAGGTTCAGGCGCAGGTACTGCCGGAGCACCAGACGTCCGCTCCGCACCCCGAGCACGAGGGGACGCGGGCCCGCCCGCTGGTCCGGGAGGTGCGGCCGAGCCCCCGATCCCCCGGGCCGTGGCCCCCCGGCCAGCACGTGCTCGGCCAGCGGAGCCCCGTCCCGGGCGCCCCCGTCCCGGGCGCCCCCGGGCCGACGTCGCTGCGCGACGTCCTGGGCGGGGCCGCCCCCCGTCCGGCGCCCGCGGTCTCCGGGCGCCGCATCCTGGTCGTGGGCGCCGACGCCGGGGACGGGCTGTCGAACCAGCTGCGCCGGCACGGCCACACCTGCACCAGGGCGGCCCACGGCGGCGCGGCCCTGCAGGCCTACGGCAGTGCCGACCTCGTCCTGCTCGACCTCGAACTGCCGGACCTGGACGGGCTGGAGGTGTGCCGGGCGATCCGGTCGGTCAGCCGGGTGCCGCTCATCATCGTCACCTCGCGCGAGTCCGAGATCGACTGCGTGCTCGGACTCCAGGCGGGCGCGGACGACTACGTCACCAGGCCCTTCGGGATCCGCGAGCTGATGGCCCGGATCGAGGCCGTCATGCGCCGCGTGCAGTGGCAGCCGGCCGCCACCGCGGGCCCGGTCCAGGAGATCCTCCGGCACGGCCGGCTGCGCATCGACGTGGGCTCCCGCGAGGTGACCGTCGACGGCGCGCCGGTCACCCTCACGCGCAAGGAGTTCGACCTGCTGTGCCTGCTGGCGCAGCATCCCGACGCCGTCGTCCCGCGCCGGCAGCTGCTCCAGCAGGTGTGGGGCGACTCCTGGTCGCGCCGCACCGTGGACACCCACGTGAGCAGCGTGCGCGGCAAGCTGGGCGACCCCGGCTGGATCGTCACCGTCCGCGGCGTCGGCTTCCGCCTCGGCACCGTCTGACACCCTGCCCCAGCCCAAAGTTCCAGCCTAAAGTTTCAGCCCCGGCCCCAGCCCAAGCCCCGGCCCCCCTGCACCGGGTCCCCGATCGGGCACGGCCCCGCCGCCGCGGGCGTCGCCGGTCCCGTGACGGGCCGGCGACGCCCGCGATCGCGTCCTCAGACCACGCAGGCGGTGCGGCCCACCGTCTTCCTGGGCACCGGCGCCGAGCCGGCCAGCGCCCGGTCGACCAGCGGGCCGGCCGTACCGGTGTATCCGGCCGGGTCGAGCAGTCCGGTCAGCTCCGCGGGCGTGAGCACCCCCCGCAGCGCCTCGGACTCCGCCAGTACGGCGGCCAGCGGGCGGGCGGTCTCGGCGGCCCGCAGCGAGGCCCGGGTCAGCAGTTCCTTCGCGGCCGCCTTGCCCAGCCTCGGGGCGAGCACGGCGGAGACCCGCTCGGAGACGAGCTGCCCGCCGGTGGCCGCGAGGTTGCCGGCCATCCGCTCGGGGCACACGGTGAGCCCGCGGACCAGCTCCACGGCGGTGTGCGCGGCCCCGCCGGTCAGCCGCAGCGCCTCGCGCAGCGGCTGCCACTCGGCGTGCCAGACCCCCGCCGACCGCTCGTCCTCGTGCGGCAGGCACTGCGCGAGGACGGCGGCCAGCGCCGGCACCTGGAGGGCGGCGGAGCGGATCAGCGTCGACAGCACCGGGTTGCGCTTGTGCGGCATCGCCGAGGAGGCGCCCCGCCCGGCCACCGCCGGCTCGGCCACCTCCCCGATCTCGGTGCGGGCCAGCACCAGCACGTCGGCGGCGATCTTCCCCAGCGCCCCTGCGGTGTGCGCGAGGGCCGCGCCCAGGTCGGCGACCGGCGTGCGCAGCGCGTGCCAGGGGAGCACCGGTGCGGCCAGCCCGGTCTCGTCCGCGAAGGCGGCCACGAGGTCGGCGAGCACGGCCGCCGGGTCGGCGTCGTCGCCCGCGTACTGGAGGTAGCCGGCCAGCGTGCCGGCCGCGCCGCCCAGGGAGACCGGCAGGCCGCCCCGGGCCAGGCGCTCCAGCCGCTCGGCGGACTCCAGGACCAGCTGGCGCCAGCCCGCCGCCTTCAGCCCGAAGGTGGTGGGGACGGCGTGCAGGGCGAGGGTGCGTCCCGCCATCACCGTGTCCCGGTGCTCGGCCGCCAGGACGGCGAGGGCCTCGGCCACCGCCCTGAGGTCCGCGACGATCAGCCGCAGGGCCCGGGTCGCCACCAGCATCGCGCCGGTGTCGAAGACGTCCTGGCTGGTGGAGCCGCGGTGCACGTACTCGGCCGCCTCCGGGGAGCGGGCCGCGACCCGGGCGGTGAGCGCCGCGACCAGTCCCACCACCGGATTGGCGGTCTCCCGCGAGGCCAGCGCCAGCGCCCTGGTGTCGAAGTCCGAGGCCCGGGCGGCGGCGGTGATCGCGGCGGCCGCCGCGGGCGGGACCGTGCCGCACCGCGCCTGGGCGCGGGCCAGCGCGGCCTCGGCGTCGAGCATCGCCTGCACCCATGCGTCGTCCGCGACGGCGGCCTCGACGGGGGTGCCGGCCCGGACCGGGGACAGCAGCCCCGTGTCCGGGCCCGCGGGGCGGTCGGCGGCCCGGCTCACGCGATCGCCCCCGCGCCCGCGTTGCCGGACAGCGCCCGCCCCGCCGCGACCGCCGGCGCCCCGGGCAGCCGCAGCGCGGGGCGCAGCTCCGGCAGTTCCAGCACCGCCGCCGCGATGGCGTCGGAGTCCTCCAGCGTCACCGAGCCCACGCCCGGCCGGATGCCGGCCGCGGTCACCCAGTGCACGGCCTCGGTGGGCACCCCGTACGCGAACCGCCTGGGGTGCGGCACCCCCTGGCCGTCGAGCAGGTGGTACGGGCGTTCCGACACGGCCAGGCCGCCGGTCTCGTACGACGAGCCGTCCGCGCCCGCGACGCGGTGGGTCCGGGCCTGACCGGTGCTCAGCAGCCGGGCCATCAGCGGATCGGCGGTGCGCCGCAGGTCGATCTCCGGCAGCCGGGCCTCGATCAGCACCGTGGCCCGCACCCGCAGTTCGGCGATGTCCGGTGAGGTGCCGACGAAGGCCGGGCCCGCGGGGTCGAGGGCGTCGGCAGCCACGTGCAGCCCCGGACCGGTCACGTCGAGGACGCCCGCGTCGATCAGGGCGGCCATCTCCTCGATGCGGGAGGCCGGCGGACCGATCGACAGGTAGGCGTTGAGCGGCGTGTACCAGCGGTCGAGCTCGTCGCGGTGGGAGTCGGCGTCGAGGCCGCCGTGGTCGATCGCCAGGCGCAGCTCGTTGCGCAGGTCCCGCAGCAGGTCCAGGGCGGCCTTGAACGGGCCGCTGACGTTGCCCTCCCGGGCCCGGCGCACGTCCTCGTCGAGGTAGCCGCGCAGCCAGCCGCGGAAGGAGGCCAGGTCCCTGAAGGTCCGTTCGCCGTACGGCCGGGCGACCGTGTCCCAGTCCCAGCGCTCGTCGTCGCCGATACCGGCCGCGGTGAGCAGCGCGTCCTCGGCGCCGCCCTCACCGGCCCGCAGGAACGCCTCCGCGAAGGCGGCCACCGCGGCCGGTTCGGCGCGCCGCGCGAGCAGCGTCTCGTAGTAGACGGTGCGCACTTCCTTGGAGACCAGGGGCCACAGTTCGGTGCCGAAGCGGATCGGCTCCCCGTCCCGCACCCGGGCGCGCAGTGCCGCCACGAAGTCGGTGGTCAGCAGCCGCGGGTGGTAGCGGCCGTGCGCGCCCTTCTCGTTCTCGCCGCGCGCCTGGTACGGCACGCCGCGGCGGGAGCCCGCGTACAGCCGCGGCTCGCGGCCCGAGGGGCGGTAGACCAGACGGCCGTCGACGCGCTCGAACAGCCCGCCGCGGGCGTGCGTGAACAGCGCCATGTAGTCGAAGAAGTTCAGGCCGAGGCCGCGCAGCAGCACCGTCTCGCCGGGGGCGACGCCTGACAGGTCGACGTCCGCCGGGTTGCTCGGCGCGACGTAGGTCAGCCCGTGCCGGTCGGCGTACGCGGCGAACTCCCGCTCCGTGTGGGTCGGCCGCACCTGCACGTGGCCCTGCGCGAGCACCACCGCGCCCAGGCCCGTCAGCCGGGTGCCGTCCTCCAGGAGCACGGTCTGCGCCCCGCCGGGGCCCGCACCCGGCTCGGCGTCCTCGAGGGCCACGGCGCGCGAGGCGTGCACGCGGACGGTGGTGTGCGCGGCCGCGCTGGCGGTCACCCGGCCGAACACCCAGGTCAGGTACTGGCCGTACAGGGCGCGGGTGGGGTACGTGTCCGGGCCCAGGTCCCGGGCCTCGGCGAGGGTCTCGTCGTCGTACGGCAGGCCCGCGCCGGGCGTCAGCGCGCTGGGGCCCAGCGCCTTGGCCCACTGGTACAGGCTCGGGCCCTCCTCCAGCGGCCCTTCGATGGCGACGCTGGCATCGGTGTAGACCGTGACCTGACAGGCGACGGTGTTCATCAGGAGGTGCCGGGACTGGGAAGGCCGCCAGACCCGGCCGGAGCCCGGTGGGTCCGGTTCCACGACGTGCACGGTCAGCTGGTCCCAACGGGGGGACTTCCGCTCCTGCGCACAGAGCCGTTCCAGTACGGACAGCCCGCGGGGTCCGGCGCCGACAAGGCACACTTCCATACGTCCGCTGCTCACGAAGCACTCCGCTCAGGAGACGGGGGACGGCTGGACCGCGGCGCCGCCGCGTCGGCCCCGCCGGTGTGCCGGCCCGGCCTGCTCCCCGGGGGTCAGGGTGGTGTCCGCCCACGGTCGGTCCCGCCGCTCAACCAGGGCTCGGATCTGGGTGGAAGACCCGTCCTGGACCGGTGTGGGGCGCCTTCCCGGCCGCTCGGACACGTGTACGGCCCCGGAACGCGCGCGAGCACCCCCCGCGGGGCGCGGGGGGTGCTCGCGGGCCGGGCCCGGCGGAGTCGTCGGACGTCTCAGACGGCGCCGAACCAGCGCTCCAGCGCCTCCTGCAGGCCGGCCTCGTCCGGGGCGGCCCAGGCGATGTAGCCGTCGGGGCGGACCAGCAGCGCGTGCGGGGCGTCCTGCGCCTCCGCCTCGCCCTCGGCCCAGTCGCCGGTGACGGTGTCCACCCGGTCGCTCCAGCGCGCCGCGGTGGCGCGCAACGCGTCGGAGTCGGCCGCCGCGGGGGTCACGAACAGCACGCCGCGGGCCGGCTTGAGCAGGTCCCGCACGGTGGCGGGGCTGCCGTCGGTGAGCTTGAGCGGGGTGTCGGGGCGCAGCCGCAGGCCGAGCCGCGGGTGGCTGCCGGAGCCCATGTCGTAGCGGACGTCGAGGCCGGAGACCTGGCCGGCCAGGTGGCGGGCCACCGGGACGTCCTGGACGAGCTCCTGGATGACCGCGCGCAGCGGCTCCATCTCCTCGCCGGAGAGGTAGAGCTTGGTCTGGGCGCGGGTGTTGCGCATGAGCAGCTCCCCGACCGGGTGCCGCTCGGACTGGAAGGTGTCGAGCAGGCCCTCGGGCGCCCAGCCGTTGACGGCGGCCGCCAGCTTCCAGCCGAGGTTGACCGCGTCCTGCACGCCCACGCTCATGCCCTGCGCGCCGGCCGGCATGTGGATGTGGGTGGCGTCGCCGGCCAGGAAGATGCGGCCCTTGCGGTACTGGGCGGCCTGGCGGGTGGTGTCGGTGAAGGAGCTGATCCAGCGGACCTCGGCGTCGTGCAGGCGCTCGCCGGTCATGTCCTGCCAGGCGTCGGCGATGGTCTCGAACGTCAGGCCGCTCTTGTCCTCCGGCGGGCGCAGCGACTCGTTGTGGATGACGATCCGGTGGACGCCGTCCTCCAGGTTGAAGGCCATGACCATGCCGCCGGGCACGCGCTCGCCGATCGGGCGCTGGCGTACGTTCGCGCCGACGATGTCGGCCATGTACATCCCGCGGGTGGGCTCCCAGCCGGGGAAGTCGATGCCGGCGAGGCGGCGGACGATGCTGCGGGCCCCGTCACAGCCGATCAGGTAGCCCGCGCTCTCCTCGCCGCGGCCGGCGGGGCCCTCGTACTCGACGACGACGCCGTCCTCGGTCTCGCGGAAGCCGAGCACCTCGTGCTCGCGGCGGATCTCGACGCCCAGCTCCGTCAGCCAGCCCTCGAGGATCTCCTCGGTGCGGTACTGCGGGATGCCGCGGACGCTGAAGTGGTTGTCGTCCAGCTTCGAGAAGTCGATGTGGACGCCGCCGAAGTGGCCCTGGGCCCATTCGACGTCGCCGAAGCGCTCCAGCAGGCCGCGCTGGTCGAAGACCTCGGCCGCGCGCCGGGTGAAGCCCACGCCGCGGGACTCGCCGCTGGGCGCGGGGAGCTTCTCGAAGACGACGACGTCCACGCCGCCCAGTTTCAGTTCGCCGGCGAGCATCAGCCCGACCGGCCCGGCGCCGACGATGATCGCGCCCTTTGCCATGTCCTACTCCTCAAACATCAAAGCCGCCGCGCATGGGCAGCGCCGGGTCGGCGGTGGTCGCGTACGTGTGGCGGGACCCGAGCCCGGCAGGGGGACGGTCGCGTCGGCGACCGTCCCCCTGCCGGGTGGGGCGGGGGTGTCGTGCGGCGGGCCGTCAGGCGGCCGCGGGCGTCCCGAACCAGCGGGTGAGGGCGGCTTCGAGGTCGCCGCCGGCCGGCGCCGCCCAGGCGATGTAGCCGTCGGGGCGGACCAGCACCGCCTGCGGGGCGTCCTGGTGGTCGGCCTCCTGGTCGGCCCAGGCGCCGGTGACGACGTCCACGCGGCCGGCCCAGCGGGCGGCGAGCTCGGCCGGGCCGCCGTCGCCGTCCGTGACGACGAGCAGGCCGCGGCCTCCGTGCAGCAGCTCGGCGACCCTGGTGCGGGTGCCGTCGGCGAGCTCGAGGGCCCGGTGCGGGGCCAGGCGCAGGCCCAGCGAGGGGTGCCCCTCGGCGCCCATGTCGTACCTGATGTGCAGGCCGGAGACGCGGCCGGCGAGCCGCCGGGCGGCCTCGGGCAGGGTGACGAGTTCGCGCACGACGGCGCGCAGCGGTTCCATCTCCTCGCCGGCGAGGTACAGCATCGACATGGCGTGCACGTCGCGCATCAGCTGCTCGCCGATCGGGTGGCGCTCGGCGTGGTAGGTGTCGAGCAGGGACTCGGGGGCCCGGTCCCCGAGCACGGCGGCGAGCTTCCACCCGAGGTTGACGGCGTCCTGGAGGCCGACGCTGACGCCCTGGGCGCCGAGCGGGGCGTGGTCGTGGGCGGCGTCGCCGGCGAGGAAGACGCGGCCCTTGCGGTACTGGGCGGCCAGGCCGGTGGCGTTGGTCAGGGCGCACATCCAGGAGGCGGAGGCGCCGTGGATGTCCTCGCCGGTCAGGCGCTGCCAGGCGTCGGCGAGCTCCGAGAACTCCAGCTCGCCCTCGCCGTGGTGCGGGCGGACGCCGGCCTCGTGGATGACGATGCGGTCCACACCCGGCTCCAGGGTGACGGACAGCACCATGCCGCCGCCCTCGATGCGCTCGCCGATGGGCCGCATGCGCACGTTCGCGCCGACGACGTCGGCCAGGTACATGCCGCGGGTGGCCTCGTCGCCGGGGAAGTCGATGTCGGCCAGGGTGCGCACGGTGGACTTGCCGCCGTCGCAGCCGACGACGTACGTGGCGGTGGCCTCGGTGTACCCGTCGGGGCCCTGGAAGCCGAGGACGACGCCGTCCTCGGTCTCGGCCAGGGTGGTCAGCTGGTAGCCGCGGCGCACCTCGACGCCGAGCTCGGCGACCCAGTTGCCGAGCGCCTCCTCGGTGACGGACTGGGCCAGGCCCATGACGCCGAAGTGGCTCTCCTCCAGGAGCGAGAAGTCGATGCGGACACCGCCGTAGTGGCCCTGCTTGCCCCAGCGGATGTCGCCGAGCCTTTCGAGCAGTCCGCGCTGGTCGAGGACCTCCGCGGTACGGCTGGTGAACCCGAGGCCGCGCGACTCGCCGCTGGGGGCGGGCAGCTTGTCGTAGACGACGACGTCCGCGCCGCCGAGCCGCAGCTCACCCGCGAGCATCAGACCGACCGGTCCGGCGCCCACGATGATCGCGCTCTTTGCCATGTCGATTCCTCCATACAGACGATTGGTCACCAGGGAAGAGCAGGGGGGTCGAAGGGCGGTGCAGCGGGACCGCAGGATCGCTCAAGCGATCCTTGAGGTCCGCCCCTCTCCGCGCGCCGGCCGCCCGTGCGCGGCGGGTGCCGGGCCCGCCGCGGCGAGGTCGAGCAGCAGCGTCTTGACGTCGGTGGCCGCGACCGTGCCGGCGATGGCGCCGGGGGCGGAGCACAGCAGCACCGGCCCGTCGGCGGGGTCGGCGGGCAGCAGGCCGTGGCTGCCGCGCACCGGTGCCGGGTCCAGCGGCACCACGGCCATGCGGTAGCGCATGCCGAGCTTCTTGCGCGCCAGCGCCGTGGCGGCGGTCAGGCGTACGTACGGGTCCTCGGGGTCCGTGAACAGCTCGGCGGGGTCGTACCCGGGCTTGCGGTGGATCTCGACGAGCCGGGCGAAGTCGGGGGCGCGGTCGTCGTCGAGCCAGTAGTAGTACGTGAACCAGGCGTCGGGCTCGGCGAGTGCGACGAGTTCCCCGGAGCGGGGGTGGTCCAGGCCGTGGCTCCGCTTGCCCTCCTCGTCGAGCAGCCGCGCCAGGCCCGGCAGTCCGGTGAGGGCCTCGCGGACGGCGGGCAGGTCCTCGGGGCGGCGCACGTAGACGTGGGCGATCTGGTGGTCGGCGACGGCGAAGGCGCGCGAGGCGTGCGGGTCGAGGTACTCCATGCCGTCCTGGGTGTGGACCTCCAGGAGGCCGGCCCGGCGCAGCGCCCGGTTGACGTCGACGGGGCGGCGGGCGTTCGTGATGCCGTACTCGGAGAGGGCGACCACGGTGCGGCCCTGCGCGCGGGCGTCGGCCAGCAGCGGCGCCAGGGCGGCGTCGAGGTCCGCCGCGGCGCGGTGGGAGCGCGGGTCGTCGGGGCCGAAGCGCTGGAGGTCGTAGTCCAGGTGGGGCAGGTAGGCGAGGGTGAGGTCGGGGTCGCGGGTGGCCATGACGAGCCGGGTGGCGTCGATGATCCACCGCGAGGACGGCAGGCCGGCCCCGGGTCCCCAGTAGGTGAAGAGGGGGAAGGTGCCCAGGCGTTCGGTCAGTTCGCCGTGCAGGGCGGCGGGGCGGGTGTAGCAGTCGGGTTCCTTGCGGCCGTCGGCGTAGTAGACGGGGCGGGGCGTGACGGTCCAGTCCACGTCGGCGCCCATCGCGTACCACCAGCAGATGTTGGCGACGGTGTAGCCGGGGTGGCGGCGGCGGGCGGCGTCCCAGACCCGCTCCCCCTCGATGAGCCGGTGGCTCTGCCGCCACAGCAGCACCTCGCCGAGCTCGCGGAAGTACCAGCCGTTGCCGACGATGCCGTGCTCGGCGGGGGTGGTGCCGGTCAGGAACGTGGCCTGGACGGAGCAGGTGACGGCGGGCAGCACGGTCGAGAGGGCCGCCCGGGAGCCGTCCGCGGCGAGGGCGGCGAGGTGCGGCATGTGCGCCAGCAGGCGGGGCGTGAGGCCGACGACGTCCAGGACGAGGAGCGGGACGGGCCGCTCGGGCGCGGGGGCCGTCGGGGTGCCGGTGTCCGCCGGGGCGGCAGGGGCGGTGGTCATGGCAGCTCTTTCAGGCCGTGGGCCGTCAGCAGGTCGCGGGCGACGGCGAGTTCGGCGGCGATGCCGTCGGCGAGGTCGTCCGCGGTGTGCGGGCGCAGCGCGGGCGGCAGGGCCTGCCAGGTGTAGGTCTCCACCTCCAGGTGCCGGGTGAGCGGGCGCTCGCCGCCGACCAGGTGCTCCAGCGCCTCGTCCAGGACGGGCAGGGTGGCGGTCAGGGGCGCGGCGGGGGCCGCGTGCAGCGGTACGTGGAAGTGGGCGCGCCAGGGCCCGGTCTCGGGCAGCACCCCGCCGGCCAGCACGGGCCCGAGGTCGTCGGTGCCCCACAGCCCGTCGGCGGCGCGGGTGCGGGTCTGGTGCAGGAACCGGGGCTCGTCGAAGCCCGCGAGGGCCTCGCGCACCTCGGGCCGGTCGGGGTGCTCGGCGTGCAGGGCGGCCGACAGCTGGCTCTTGACGACCGGGACGCCGGCGGCGGCCAGGGCGGCGAGCGCGGGGCCCGGCTCCTCGAAGGAGGTGGCCAGGTGGCAGGTGTCCACGCAGACGCCGATCCGGTCGTGGCCGATCGCGCGCAGCGGCGCGATGGCGTCCGCGGTGGTCTCGACGGCGCAGCCGGGTTCGGGCTCCAGGGCGATGCGCACGGAGCGGCCGGTGGCCTCGGCGAGGTCGTCGAGGCGGTGGCCGAGCTCGGTCAGGGCGGCCCGGGCGCGGGCAGCGCGTTCGTCGTCGTACACGGTGCGCCAGGCCAGCGGGAGGGTGGAGACGGTGCCCTCGTCGGCGTCCTCCGGCAACAGGGCGGCGAGGATCCGGGCGAGGGCGAGGGTGTACGCGTACCGGTCGGGGTGGGCCCAGTCGGGGTGGTAGACGCGGTACTTGACCTGCTCGGCCCCGAAGCCCTGGTACGGGAAGCCGTTGAGGGTGACGACCTCCAGGCCCCGGCGGTCGAGCTCGGCGCGCAGGGCGGCGAGGGCGCGGGGGTCGGCGTCGAGGCTGCGGGCGGCGTCCACCGCCAGCCACAGCCCGATGCCGAGCCGCTCCCGGCCCAGCCGGCGGCGTACCGGCTCGCAGTACGCGCGCAGCTGGGCGAGGACGCCGTCGAGGGTCTCGGCGGGGTGCACGTTGGTGCAGTACGCGAGGTGGACGGTGGTGCCGTCGTGATGGCGGAAGCGCATGGGCTACACCCGGGCCGGGGCGGGGGCGGGCCGGCCGGCGGCGGACCCGGCCGCCTCGCGCGGGGGCGCGGCGGACGCGGCTCCCGCGGTGGCCTCCGGGGCGTCCTCCGGGGCGTCCTTCGGCGCGCCGCGCAGGATCGAGTTGCCCTCGTGGGTGGCGTCCGGGGCGGCCACCGGGGTGCCCGGCCCGAGCCGGCCGCTGAGCGCGTAGAAGGCCACGGGGTTGCGCCACAGCACCCGGTCCACGGTGTCCTCGTCGAATCCGGCCGCCAGCATCGCCTCGCCGACCTTCCGGGTCTTCAGCGGGTCGCTCCTGCCCCAGTCGGCGGCCGAGTTCACGAGCACCTTCTCCGGGCCGTACTCCTTCAGGACGGCGACCATGCGCTCCTCGTCCATCTTGGTGTCGGGGTAGACGGAGAAGCCGAGCCAGGCGCCGCTGTCCTTCGCCTCCTTGACGGTGGCCTCGTTCAGGTGGTCCAGCAGGGCGTGCCCGACGTCGAGGGCGGAGGCGCGCACCACGTCGATCGTGCGGCGCAGCCCCGCGAGCTTGTCGCGGTGCGGGGTGTGCACGAGGGCGGGCAGGCCGTGGTCGGCGGCGAGCTGGAGCTGGCGCTCCATGGCCGTGTCCTCGGCGGCCGTCATCGAGTCGTACCCGATCTCGCCGACCGCGACGACCTGGTCCTTGACGAGGAAGCGGTCCAGCTCGTCGAGGACCGGGGTGCACCGCGGGTCGTTGGCCTCCTTGGGGTTGAGCGCGATGGTGCAGTAGTGGGCGATGCCGTACTGGGCGGCGCGGAACGGCTCCCAGCCGAGGAGCGCGTCGAAGTAGTCGTAGAAGGACTCGGGCGACGTGCGGGGCTGGCCCAGCCAGAAGGACGGCTCGACGACGGCGCGCACCCCGGCGGCGGACATGGCCTCGTAGTCGTCGGTGGTGCGCGAGGTCATGTGGATGTGTGGGTCGAAGATGC
This sequence comes from Streptomyces sp. NRRL S-87, assembly GCF_000719335.1. GTDB lineage: Bacteria > Actinomycetota > Actinomycetes > Streptomycetales > Streptomycetaceae > Streptomyces. Next base: position 36,982 of record NZ_JOGB01000049.1, on the reverse strand, counting down.
GCACGTTACTGCTCCTCGGTCAGGGCAAGGGCGCGGCGCAGGTCGGCGGGGACCGTGCGGCCGGCGGCGGTGCGTTCGGCGGCGTAGTCGGTGAGCATGCGGGCCAGTTCGGCGTCGCCGCGGGCCCGGTCCGCCAGGGCGGCGACGGCGGCGAGGGGGACGCCGGTGAAGAGGCACTTGAGGACGGCGTGCCGCCAGGCGTGGGCCGTCAGGTGGCGGGCGGCGTACGGGCCGACGGCGGCGGCCACCAGACGGGTGTCGTTGGCGCGCAGCGCGTCCTCCACCAGCGGCACCCCGTGGGCGGGGTCGAGGTCGAGGTGCGGCAGGGCGCGCAGGACGGCGCGCCGCTCGGCGGCGGTGCCCTGGCGGTAGAGGCGGACGACGGTGTCGTCGGCGGGTCCGACGGCCAGCAGGAGCAGGATGCGGGCCTCGTCGGGGGCGCCGGTGCGGCGGCCGGCCTCGGCGAAGCGCCGCTCCCAGGCCGCGTCGGCGCGGGCGGCCGCCAGCCAGGCGCGGCCGTCGGCGTCGAGGGCGGCGGCGAGCGTTTCGGGCTCGGGGTGGCCGGCGCCGGTCGTGGGAGCGGGGGCGGTCATCGGGTGCCTCCGTTTCGCAGGAACCGCACCGAGCGCGCGGCGAGTTCGGGGCCGGCGTGGGAGTGGCGGGGCAGCTCGACCACGGTCAGCCCCTGGTAGCCGCAGTCGGCCAGGGCCGCCAGGACCGGCGGGAAGTCGATCTCGCCCTCGCCGAAGGGCAGGTGCTCGTGGACGCCGCGGCGCATGTCCTCGATCTGCACGTGCCGCAGCCAGGGCGCGGCCTCGCGCACGCAGTCGGCGGGGGACGCCGGCTCCAGGCACTGGCAGTGCCCGATGTCGAGGGTCAGGCCGAGCGGCGCCGGGCCGCCGAGGTCGGCGCGCAGCCGGTGGAAGTCGGCGAGGCTTTCGAGGAGGTGGCCGGGCTCGGGCTCGACGGCGAGCGGGACGCCGGCCTCCTCGGCGGCGTCGAGGACCACGCCGAGGCCGTCCGCGAGCCGCTTCCAGCCGTCGTCGGCGCTCTCGCCCGCCGGCAGGATCCCGCTGAAGCAGTGCACCGCGTGCGCACCGAGGTCGGCGGCGATCCGCACCGCCCGCACCAGCATCCGGATCCGGGACCAGCGGTCGTCGGCGTCGGCCTCGAGCAGGGTCGGGCCGTGCTTGCGGCGCGGGTCGAGCACGTAGCGGGCACCCGTCTCGACGGTGACCGCGAGCCCGAGTTCGCCGAGGCGGCGGGCGACGCGGGAGGTACGGGCGGCGACGTCGGGGGCGCAGGGGTCGAGGTGCATGTGGTCGAGGGTCAGCCCGACGCCGTCGTAGCCGAGGTCGGCGAGGAGGGCGAGGGCGTCCTCGAGGCGCAGGTCGGTGAGCCCGTTGGTGCCGTACCCGAGGCGGAGTCCGTGGGTCACGTGGTGCTCACCTTCCGCGCGAGCCGCGCGGCGACGGGCGCGAGCGCGACGGTGGCGACCCCGGCGAGGGGCGCCCCGGCGCCCGCCATGAGCGCCGCCTGGAGCGGGATCATCGCCCGGATGCCGCCTCCGACGGCCCGCTGGGTGAGCACGGGCGACGGGTTGAGCACGGCGTGCCCGAGCGGCTTCGCGAACCCGCGCCAGTACCCGGCCGCCATCCCGACCCGTACCAGGTCGCCGAGCCCGTAGCGGTCCGGCCGCCCGATGCCCCCGGACACCGGGGCGGCCACCGCCGGGCGGACCGCCGCACCCGGCCGACCGGCTCCGGCTCCGGCTCCGGCTCCGGCTCCGGCTCCGACGGACGGGGACGCGGCCGGCTCGGAGGCGGCCGGGGTCCGGCGCCCGTGCGGACCGCGGCCGAGGAGGGCGGCCAGCAGCGTGGTGGCGGCCAGCGCGGCGAGCGGGGCGGCGGTGGAGCCGCCCTCGGCCTCGCGGCGGGAGACCTGGGTGACGGCGTACGTGTGCCCGCCGAGCAGCAGCGCCGGGCGCAGGGCCGGACGTACGGTGCCCGCCGAGGCCGCCGCGCCGAGCAGCAGGTCCAGGGAGCGGGCGGCGGCCATGGCCGCGGGGCCCGCCGGGGTGTGCTTGAGCCTGACGTCGTAGGCCCACACGGTGACGGCCAGCGGCGCTGCGACGGCCAGCGCGGGCCTGCCGGCCCGGGCCGCCAGGGCGAGGCCCGCCGCGGTGAGCGCGCCGGCAGCGGCGAGGGCGGCGCCGGGCCGGACGCGCCCCGAGGGCAGCGGGCGGTGCGGGCGGGCGACGGCGTCCTCGTCGCGGTCGGCCCAGTCGTTGAGGGCCATCCCCGCCTCGTACAGGCACAGGGAGGCGGCGACGGCCAGACCGGTGCGGCGGCCGGGCCGTACCCCGGCGGCCGCCGCACCGGCGAGTGCGTCCCCGGGCACGGTGAACACGGCCGGCAGGCGGAGCAGTTCCGCCCACGCCCGCAGCCGGCCCGTCGGGGAGGGGCGGCCCGCCGGGGCGGCCGCCGGCCGGAACGCGGCCGCGGGTACGGCGGCCCGCCGGGTGCCGGCGTCCTCGGCGTCCGCCGGGACCGGGGCGGGCCGACCGCGGCGGACGGGAGCGGTCCCAGCGCCGCCCCCGTCCGCCGCGGCCGGCCCGAACCCCAGCCGCTCGGCCCACACCCGCACGTCGGCCGGGGCCGCGGCGGGGGCCGGGGCGGGGGCCGGGGCGGCCGCGGGGCCGGGGGCCGCCCAGGACCGCAGGCGCGCCCGGGCGGCCGCGCCGAGCCGGTCCGCCCAGGCGCGCGGCGCCGGGTGGAGGGCCCGGGGCCGGTGGCGGGCCGGGGCGGGGACGGTGGGGGCGGTCATCGCCGGGCCGCCGCGGATACGCCCGCCAGACGCCCGGCGAAGCCGAGCAGGGCCGCGTACTGCTCCGCCAGGGCGGCCGCGGAGTCGCCGTCCGGGTCCTTGAAGTAGAAGCCGAGTTCGGGGCGCGGGCCCGACAGCCCGAGCTCGTGGGCGCGGGCCACCAGCCGGGCCAGGTCCAGCACCAGCGGCGCGGCGAGCGCCGAGTCGCAGCCCTGCCAGATCGTCTGCAGCACCATCCGGGTGCCGAGGAACCCGTCGAAGGCCACGTGGTCCCAGGCCGTCTTCCAGTCGCCCAGCGCGGGCACGTCGTCGATGTGCACCTCGCCCTCCGGCGCGGTGCCGAGGTTGTCGGCGAGCACCCGCTCCTTGCCGGCGTTCTTCGCGGCCGCCGCGGCCGGGTCGGCCAGCGCCGCCCCGTCGCCGCCGCCCAGCAGGTTCGTACCGGACCAGGCCCGGACCTCCAGGGCCCGCTGGTGGAACATCGGCGCGAGCACGGCCCGCAGCAGCGTCTGCCCGGTCTTGCCGTCGCGCCCGGTGTACGGCAGGCCGGAGGAGCGCGCGGCCTCGGCGAGCACCCGGTGGTGCATGCCCACCGAGGGCGTGAAGTTCACGTAGCCGCAGCCGGCCTGCAGGGCGGCGGCCGCGTACTTGGTGCTGGCCGGCAGGACCTCCTCGTCCGCGACCGGCTCGGTGGTGGCGACGTTCACCACGACGACCCGGGCGACCCCCGTCTCGCGGGCGAACGCGCGGATGTCCCGGGCGAAGGACTTGATCAGCGTCTCGCAGTCGCGCTCCTCGCCCGGCACCGGCCCGCCGGGGCGGATCCGCTCGTCGGCGGCGGCCAGTTCGGCGCGCACCGCGTCGGGCAGCCAGTGCGGCAGCACGCCCTGCCCGGCGAGCTCCTCCGCGCGCTTGGGCAGCGGGGTGGTCACGACGTCGTGGCCGCCGAACACCAGGGAGGACAGCGGCGGCAGGCCGGTCCCGGCGAAGGCCTCGGTCTCGGTGACCAGGCCGGTGGGGGCCACCAGCCCGGCGGAGACGGCGGCGCAGCCCGCCACGACCGTGGTGGCGACAGAGCCGCGGGCCCCGACCAGCCACACACCGGTCCGGGCACCGGCAACGGGGGTCTCGGTGTGAAGGGACACGGACAGCCTCCAGGGACGGACGTCGTACTGCGCACGGGGATGCCAGGCCAAGGATGCCGAGTGCTCCGTCCCGAACGGCCCCCGCTCCGGCCCGAGTCGAGCGGCCGCCGAGCCGCTCCCAGCCGGAGGCCGACCCGCACGGCGCACGGCATCCGTGCGACGCCCCCGGTGCGTACGACGTCCTGCACGACCGCCCTGCGACGGCCCGCACCGTCCCCGTACGAAGGCCCGCACCGTCCCCGTACGAAGATCCGCACCGTCCCCGTGCGACGGGCGCGCGCCCCCCCCGGCAACGGCCCGCACGGTCCCCGTACGAGCCCGCGCGGGCGGCCCGGGACGGCCGACGGCCCCGCCGGTCCGGGGACCGGCGGGGCCGTCGGGCCGCGTGCCGGACGGCGGCGGCTCCGGCGCGCAGGCGTCAGTAGCGCACGCGCACCAGCTTGCCGTCGCCGCTCACGGAGTTGATGGTCACGTAGGTGCGGCCCCACGGGTCGACCTCGAGCCCGGTCGGCGTGGTGAGCTGGTCACCCGTGTTGATCTCGGTGACCTGCTTGGTGTCCGTGTCGATCTTGGCGAGGTAGCCCGGCGTCGGCCCGGTCGGCCCGAAGCCGCGGGTGTAGGACAGCGCGAGCAGGTTGCCGTCCGGCGTGACCTCGAGGTCGATCAGGTTGGTCAGCCCGGTGACGAGCAGCTCCGGCTTCCGGCCCGGCTCGATCTTGAAGATGCGGGCGGCACCCGGGCGCATGCCGGGCATGTCGGCGACGTAGACCGTGCCGGTCCACCGGTCCTTGGCGATGCCGGTCGGGACGCCCTCGACGCTCTGGCCGTTGACCTCGGCCTTCGGCCACACGGCCACGGTGGAGGTGGTGCCGTCCTGCCTGGCGCGCACGACCGTGTTGGCGCCGGCGTCGGTGAAGAGGTAGTCCGAGCCGCTGCGGACGAAGGCCCACGGGTTGGCGTGGATCTCGGCGCCGTCGGGGTTCAGCCGGGTCTCGTGGTCGACGAGGTCGACGAGGACCTTGCCGTCGCGCGTGCGGAAGAGGGTGCCCAGGGTGTTCGAGCCGGCGCCGAGCGCGGCGCGGGACTCGTTGGTGCCGCCGAGGTTGCTCAGGACGGTGTAGCCGCCGGCCGGGTCCGGCACGGCCTGGACCGGACCGGAGGCGATGACGGGCGTGCCGGGGGCGGCGCCGACGGCGGTGGAGGCGAGGCCCGACACGACGCGGCCCTTGAAGCCGCCCTTGACCTTGTAGATGGCGCCGGTGGTGCCCAGGCACTTCTCGCCCGCGGCGCAGCCCGGCTTGCCCGCGCCGGACTCGGCGACGAGCAGGGAGCCGTCCCAGGTGTAGGTGATGTCGCGCGGGTTGGCCAGGCCGGTGGCGATGACCTCGAGGGTCGCCTCGGGGGTGCCCTCCGCGTGCGCCGGCGCGGCGATCAGCGGGGCGGCGGCGACGGCCGCGGCGGCCGCCGCCAGGGCCGCCTTCTTCCAGTTCTTGCCTGACGTCATTTCTCTCCCTCGCCGTGTGTCGCGCGCTCCCCCCTTTTTCTCGGGAGCAGGCTCGAAACCTGCGCCACAGTAAGCGAGAAATTCGGGCCGCAGAACCGTGGAATTCCCGGGGGGACGGAAAGGCGAGCAGAACTCCAGGGGCGCACGAGCGGCGGATCCCGGCTCCAGGTATGCCCGAGTCGCGTTCCAGGGCCGGTCCATCGGATTTCCTTACCGTGGCGGGACGGGTCCCTTCCGGCGGTTGGGACAGAATTCGCGCTTTCTGCCATGGAGGAAAGACATGCCCGCTTTGCCGCCCCCCGAAGTCGTCCGCGCCGCGGAGAAGACCCGGGCGGATCTGCAGAAGCAGGTCCGGGAGCTGGCCCCGCCCCCGTTCGCGCTGCTCGAGCTGGCCATGGGCTCCATGGTGACCCAGGCCCTGTACGCCGCCGCCGAACTGCGTGTGGCCGAGGCCCTGCAGGCCGGTCCGCGGGCGATCGAGGACCTGGCGGCGGAGGTGGGCGCGGACGCCGAGGCGCTCGGCCGGGTGCTGCGCCTGCTCGCCTCCCAGGGCGTGTTCACCCGCCAGGACGACGGCCTGTGGGCGCTGACGCCGATGGCCGACGCGCTGCGCGCCGACCACCCCGTGACGATGCGCGACATCTGTGTGCTGATGGGCCACCCGACGCACTGGGACGACTGGAACGGCTTCCTGGACGCGGTGCGGACCGGCGAGCCGAGCCTGCCGAAGCGGCGCGGCATGGGCGCCTTCGAATACCTCATGCAGAACCCGGAATACGGTGCGGTGTTCATCGGCGGAATGGGGAACATGTCCGCCACCGAGACCGCGCCGGTCGTGGCCGCGTACGACTTCTCGCAGTTCGGCACGGTCCTGGACTTCTGTGGCGCCAACGGCGCGCTGCTGGCCGGCATCCTCAACAGCGCGCCGGAGACCAGGGGCATCCTCTCGGACCCGCGCGTCGCCGGGAACGGCGCCGCGGAGTTCCTGGCGTCGCAGGGCGTCGCGGACCGCGTGACCCTGGCCGACGGCGACCTGTTCGAGCCGATGCCGTCGGGCGCGGACGCCTACGTCCTCAAGCACATCGTGCACGACTGGCCGGAGGAGCAGGCGCTGCAGATCCTCCGGAACGTGCGCGCCGCGATCAAGCCGGGCGGCAAGCTGCTGCTGGTCGAGATGGTGGTCCCGGAGGAGGGCGACGCGCCGCACTCCGGCAAGCTCGTCGACCTGTGGCTGCTGCTGCTCGTGGGCGGCAAGGAGCGCACCCGGTCGCAGTACGCGGAGCTGGTGGCGAAGGCCGGCTTCAAGCTGGAGCGGGTCGTGGAGACCGCCGCGGCCGTGTCGGTCGTCGAGGCCGTCGCGGTCTGACGCACCGCCCCCGAGCGGCCCCGGTTCCGTGTTTCCCCCGACGCGGAGCCGGGGCTTTCCGCGTGCCCGCCCCGGGTACGTCGCCCCCGCCCGCCCCGGGTACGTCGCCCCGCGCGCCCCGTGTACGCCGCCGCGCCCGCCCCGCGCCCGCGCCCCGCGCCGCGCGCCCCGCGGTGGGACGGAATGCCGGTGCCGCGGCCGCGCACGCCGCAGCCCCCGCCCCGCCGTCCGTCGGCGGGGCGGGGGCTGCGGTGCCCCTGAGGAGGTCAGGCGGAAGCCGCTCCCAGCCACCGCTCCAGCGCGGCCGCGAGTCCCCGCTCGGGCTCCCCCGCCCAGGCCACGTACCCGTCGGGGCGGACCAGCAGCGCGGGCACGCCGGCCAGTACGTCCGGGCCGTCGACCGGCTTGGCGGCCACGGTGTGCACGTCGAGGCGGCCCTGCCAGCCGGCCGCCGTACGGCGCACGTCGGCGTCGTCGGCGAAGTCGAGCAGCACCGCCCGGCCCGGGTGCAGCAGCCGCGCGATGCGCTGCTCGCCGTCGGCGCCGACCAGCAGCCGCGGCGGCATCCGGCGGCCGACCAGCGGGTGGGCGTCCTCGCCGGTGCCGAAGTCGTAGCGGATGTCGAGGTGGCTGACCGCGCCGGCCAGGTGCCGCTTGACGTCGTCGTACCGGACCAGCTCGGCGAACAGCTCGCGCAGCGGGTCCGACTCCGCGCCGCCGAGGAAGACGATCCCCTGGGCACGGGTGTTGGCCAGCAGGCGGCGGCCGACGGGCCACCGCTCGGCGTGGTAGGTGTCCAGCAGCGCCTCCGGGGCGTCGCCGCGGACCACGGCCGCCAGCTTCCAGCCGAGGTTGGCCGCGTCCTGCACGCCGGTGCTCAGGCCCTGGCCGCCGGCCGGCAGGTGGATGTGCGCCGCGTCGCCGGCCACGAACACCCGGCCCCGCCGGTACTCGGAGGCCTGCCGGGTGGCGTTGGTGAAGGAGGACACCCAGTCGGCGCCGCCGTGCGAGATGTCCTCGCCGGTGATGGACTTCCAGGCCTCCGCGACCTCCTCGAAGGTGACGGTCCGCTCGCGGTCGTGGGCGGGGGTGCCGTCGGGGCAGACGATGATCCGGTCCACGCCCTCGGCGAGCGGGGCGGCCATCACCATGCCGTTGTTGAGGCGCTCGCCGAGGAACCGCGGCCGCAGGGAGCAGCCGGTGACGTCGGCGAGGTACATGCCCTGGGTGGCGTCGGTGCCGGGGAACTCGAAGCCGGCCGCCCTGCGGACGCGGCTGGCGCCGCCGTCGGCACCCACCAGGTAGGCGGCGCGCAGCCGCTGCTCCTCGCCCTCGGGCGTACGGACGGTGATCTCGGCGTGGTCCCCGTCGAGGAAGCCGTCGGCGAGGGAGACGAACTCCCAGCCGCGCCGGATGTCGGCGCCGAGCTCGACGGCCCAGCCCTCCAGCACGGCCTCGGTCTCCCCCTGCGGGATGCCGCGGGCGCCGAAGTGGGCGTCCTCGAGGACGGTGAAGTCGAACTGGGCCCCGCCGAAGTGCCCCACGGGGCTGGTGGCGAGGGTCTCGCCCTGGCCGAACCGGGGCAGCAGCCCGCGCTCGTCGAACACCTCCATGGCACGGGCGGTGAAGCCCAGGCCACGGGACTGACCGGTCGGCGCCGCCAGCTTCTCGATCACGACGACGCGGGCTCCGCCCAGGCGCAGCTCGCCGGCGAGCATCAGGCCGGTCGGGCCGGCGCCGACGACGATGACGTCGGTGTCCGCCGCTGTCCCTTCCATGGGTTGTCCTTCCTGGCAGTGGGGATCACTGGGGACTGGCTTGTGTGTGGGTGTGCGGGGGGGTGTGGAGGTAGGGGTGCGGACGTACGCGTGGGCACGCACGGGTGGGACGCGCTCGTGGGGGTACGTGGGGCTGTACGCGTGAGGGCGTGCTCGTGGGACGCGTACGCGTCCCCGGTCCGGGTGGGCGCCCGGCCGGCGTCCGGTGAACGGCCGGGCGCCCGGACCCGGACCCGGCCCTCAGGGGGTCGGTTGGCGGGCCGGTCCGAACCAGCGCTCGAGTGCTTCGACCAGCCCGCCCTCGTCCCGGCCCACCCAGGCCACGTGGCCGTCGGGCCGTACGAGCAGGGCCCCCGGCTCACCGGGGAGCGAGCCGGGCTCGGGGTCGCCGGCGACCGCGGTGACCCGGTCGGTCCAGCCGTCGGGCACCCGTACGCCGGTCCCGGCCAGGTCGAGCAGCAGGCCGCCGCGGGCCCGCAGCAGCACGGCGGTGCTGCCGCGCTCGCGCCCGCCGGACCGCACGACGGTGTGCGGCAGCCGGGCACCGAGCAGCGGGTGGGCGGGGCCGGGCACCGGGTAGCGCACGTCGAGCGCGCTGATCATCCCGGCCAGGTGGGCCCGTGCCTCCTCCAGCCCGATGAGCTCGACCACGAGCGCGCGCAGCGGCTCCACCTCGGGGCCGCCGAGCAGCAGCAGGGCCTGGGCCTGGATGTTCGCCAGGACCCGGCGGCCGACCGCGTGCCGCTCCTCGTGGTAGGTGTCGAGGAGGCTCTCGGGAGCCAGCCCGCGCACGGTGAGCGCGAGCTTCCAGCCGAGGTTGAAGGCGTCCTGGAGGCCGAGGTTGAGGGCCTGGCCGCCGACCGGCATCTGCCGGTGGGCGGCGTCCCCCGCGAACAGGACGCGCCCGTGCCGGTAGGAGGCGAGCTGCCGGGAGGTGTCGCCGAAGGAGTTCACCCACAGCGGGGTACCGCCGCTGATGTCCTCTCCGGTGACCCGCTTCCAGACGGTGGCGACCTCCTCGAACGAGGCGTCCGCGGTGCGCGGGCGGGCCGTCGAGCCGAACTCGTGGACCATGACGCGGGTGATGCCCTTGTCGTTGCGCCACGCGATGGCCAGCCCCCGCTCCAGGCGCTGGAAGCGCCGGTCGGGGATGTCGATGCCCTCGACGTCGGCCCGCAGCAGCTCCCGGCCGGCGTCGTGGCCGGGGAAGTCCACCCCGGTCAGCCGCCGTACGGTGCTGTCCTCGCCGTCGCAGGCGACGAGGTAGCGGGCGCGCAGCCGCAGGACTCCGTCCCGTCCGACGGCCTCGGCCTCGACGTGCTCGCCGACCTCGCCGACGGCGACCAGTTCGTGGCCGCACCGGATGTCGACGCCGCGCGAGATCGCCCACTCCTCCAGGACCGCCTCGGTCTTGGTCTGCGGCACCTTCCACTGGCCCGGGTGGGTGCTGGGCAGGCTGAGGTCGAGCGGGAGACCGCCGAAGTGGCCGCGCGGCTCGTTGGGCGGCGTGCCGATGTCGGGCAGCAGCTCCCGCGCGTCGAGGATCTCCATGGTGCGGGCGTGCAGCGTGGAGGCCCGGGACTCGGTGGAGGGGGCCCTGCGCTTCTCGACCACGACCACGTCCACGCCGCCGCGGGCGAGTTCGGCGGCGAGCATCAGGCCGACGGGGCCGGCCCCGACGACCAGGACCTCGGTGTCGAGCCGGTCCGGGCGGCCCGCGCCGCCCGGTGCCGGTCCGCCACCGCCCGCTGCAAGGTCGGGCGCCATGTTCAGGAGGCCTTCGACTCGGCGTAGGCCTTCGCGTGCGCGAGGGTGGCGCAGCTGTTGGTGGACAGCGCCGTGTGCACGTACGCGCGGGCGTCGGCCACGGTGGCCTCGTCCCCGAGGATGCGCGCGATGTTCTCCGTGTTGAGGGTGACGGTGTGCTGCGAGGAGGCGGCGACACCCTCCTCGTTCTCGACGAAGGTCCACTCGCCGGTGTGCAGGGTCATCAGCGCCGGCAGGGTGACCTGCTTGTAGGCGATCTTGTCGTGGGGGAAGACGACCCGGTACGACTTGGTGGTGTGCACCGAGCCGTCCTTGGCGCGGGTGTCCATCTCCAGCTCCTGCAGGCCCGGGGTGTCCTCCGCGAGGCGCACCACGGCCACGTGCGGGAGCCGCTCGGCCCACAGCTGGGCCTCGTTGATGAAGTCGAACACGTCCTTGGCGGAGCCCGCGACCTGGACGGTGTCGGTGAACGAGAAGGTCAGCTCCTCGGTCTCCGCGGCGTGCGCCGCCTCGACGTTGACCTTGAGGGCGGCCAGCTCGGAGGTGCTGTTCTTGTCCACCGCCCGCTCGATCCACAGCAGGTCGTGCGGGTCGTCGTTGATGGCGCTGTAGTCGTGCAGCAGCCGGACGCGGGACTCCGCCTCGCCGAGCGGCTCGATGATCCAGGTGCCGCCCATGTGCTTGACGGGCTCCGCCGGGACCTCCTGGCGGAAGGTGATGCGCAGGCCCTCCTGGTCCAGGGTGCGGCGCGAGGTCCAGTTCTTCGGCTGGCCGTTGGCGGTCGCCCAGATCCGGATCTTCTCCTCGGCGCCCTCGGCCTCGACCCGGTCCACGTGGATGGTGGGCGGGAAGATGCGCGGCCAGTTGGTCACGTCCGCGAGCAACTGGTACACGGCGGCGGCCGGGGCCCCGATGGTGATCTCGTGCTCGACCTCACGCGTGGTCATGGCGGGTTCTCCTCAAGTGGTGTTCGGTGGGCGCGTGGGGGCGGGCCCTGCTAGAAGTTGCCGAGGCCGCCGCAGACGTTGAGCGCCTGGGACGTGATGGAGGCGGCGGTGTCCGAAGCCAGGTAGCCGACCAGTCCGGCGACCTCCTCCGGGGTGGAGTAGCGGCCGAGCGGGATCTTCGCCTGGAACTTCTCGAGGATGGCGTCCTCGGAGGTGTCGTAGGCGGCCGCGTAGCCCTGGCGCACGCGCTGGGCCATCGGCGTCTCGACGTAGCCGGGGCAGACCGCGTTGACGGTGATGCCGGTCGGGGCCAGCTCGTTGCCGAGGGCCTTGGTGAAGCCGACGACGCCGTGCTTGGAGGCCGAGTACGGGGCGCCGAGGACCACGCCCTGCTTGCCCGCGGTGGAGGCGATGTTGATGATCCGGCCGCGGTCCTTGGCACGCATCCCGCCGACCGTCAGGGCGGCGCGGGTGACGCGGAAGACGCTGTTGAGGTTGGTGTCGATCACGTCGTCCCACAGCTCGTCCGCGATGTCGGCGGTGGGGCCGCCGCCGGAGCGGCCGGCGTTGTTGACGACGACGTCGACGGAGCCGAAGCGGTCGACCGCGCCCTGGACCCAGGCGTCGACGGACGCGGTGTCGCGGACGTCGACGACCCCGCCGTCCACGTCCAGGCCCTCGGCCTGGAGCTCCTTGACGGTCTCGGCGATGTTGTCGGCGTTGCGGGCGCCGACGTACACCTGGTGGCCCTGCTGGGCCAGCAGTCGCGCCGAGGCGAGGCCGATGCCGCTGGTGCCGCCCGTGACGAGGGCGACCCGGGTGGTGGTGTGCTGCGTCATGTCCGGATCTCCTCAGGCGGCCGGGGCCGGAACGAGCTGGGTGTTGACGACCTCTATGAAGGCCCGCGGGGTGTTGGCGTCGTTGACGGCCTCCTCGTCGAGGGAGATGCCGTACTCGCGCTCGATGAGGCTGCCGGCCTCCAGCAGCGCGAGGGACTCGTAGCCGAGCACGTCGAACTCGGTGTCGAGGATGTCGCCGTCCAGGTCGACGCCCTCGGCCACACCCGCGGCCTCCTGCAGGATGCGCTTGAGGTCGTCGAGCGTGAACGCCTTGGTGGCCATGGTGGAAGTCCTTTTCATCCGTGAGCTGGTGTGGGTTCGGTGGGCGCGTGCGGCGCCGCGCCGCCGGCCGCGCGGGCGACGGGACCCGGGCGGCCGGTCGGCGGCACGGCTAGTCGGCGGCGCGGACGACCATGGCGGAGTTGAAGCCGCCGCTGCCGCGGGCCAGGACGAGGGCGGTGCGCACCTCGGCCTTGCGCGGCTGGCCGAGGACCAGGTCCAGCGGGTAGTCCGGACACGGGTCGACGTGCACGGTCGGCGGGATGACCCCGTCGCGGATCGAGAAGAACGCTGCGGCCAGGTCCAGCGGCGAGGCTCCCGAGTACAGGCGGCCCGTCATGGTCTTGGGCACGGTCACCGGGACGGCGCGCGGTCCGAAGACGGCGCTGATCGCCTCGGCCTCGATCCGGTCCAGGGTCGGGTCTCCGGCACCGTCGGCGAAGACCACGTCCACGTCGCTGGAGGGCACCCCGGCGTCGGCCAGCGCGATCTGGATCGCCTTGCGCAGGCCCGGCTCGCGGCCGCTGCCCGGCTTGGGGTCGATCGTCGCGCCGTAGCCTGCGATCTCGCCGTAGATGTGCGCGCCGCGGGCGCGGGCCGCGTCGGCGTCCTCGGCGATGAGGATCGCGCCGCCCTCGCCGGGGACGTAGCCGCGGGCCTCGCGGTCGAAGGGCAGGTAGGCGCGGGTGGGCTCGTCGCTGGTGCTGAGCTTGCCCGTGGACAGCTGCGCCACCCAGCCCCAGGTGCAGACCGAGGCGTCGATGCCGCCGGTGACGATCAGCGAGGTGCCCTTGCGGATCTGGCGGCGGGCCTGGGCGACCGCGTCGAGACCGCCGGCACCCTCGCTGACGACGACGCCGGCGGGGCCCTTCATCCCGTTGCGGATCGAGATCTGGCCGCTGTTGACGGCGTAGAACCAGGCGAAGGACTGGTACGCCGAGACGTACTGGCTGCCGCGGGCCCACAGGCTCTGCAGCTCGCCCTGGCCGAACTCGAAGCCGCCGGCCGCGGACGCCGTGATGACGCCCATGTCGAACTCGGGCTGCTCCTTGGGGTCGACGCCCGCGTCCGCCAGTGCCCAGTCCGTGGCCACCAGCGCGAGCCGGGTGACCCGGTCGGTCTGCGGCAGCAGGCGGCTGGGCAGGTGGTCCTCGGCGACGAAGCCGGGGATCTCGCCGGCCAGCTTGGCCGGGTAGCCGGCCGGGTCGAAGCGGGTGATCCGGCCGATGCCGTTCTTCGCGCCCAGGGTCGCGTTCCAGTAGTCCTCGGCACCGAGCCCGTTGGGGGAGGCGATGCCCAGGCCGGTGACCACCACCGACGTGGTCATACGAGGCTCCTTTCGGGACTGGCCAGCACCATGGCGCTCTGGAAGCCGCCGAATCCGCTGCCGACCGTGAGGACCGCGTCGACGAGCTGGTCGCGCGCGGTGACGGGGACGTAGTCGAGGTCGCACTCGGGGTCGGGCGTGGTGAGGTTGGCCGTCGGGGGCACGACGTCGTACTCCATGGCCAGCGCCGACGCGGCGATCTCGATGGAACCGATGGCGCCGAGCGAGTGCCCGACCATCGACTTGATGGAGCTGACCGGCGTGCGGTACGCGTGGTCGCCGAGGCTCCGCTTGAACGCGGCCGTCTCGTGGCGGTCGTTCTGCTTGGTCCCCGAGCCGTGCGCGTTGATGTAGTCGATGGCCTCGGGGTTGAGCCGGGCCTCGGCGAGCGCGAGGTTGATCGCCTCGGACATCTCGACGCCGTCGGGCCGCAGGCCCGTCATGTGGTACGCGTTGGAGCGGGTGGCGTAGCCGGCGATCTCCGCGTAGATGTGGGCGCCGCGCTTCTTGGCGCTCTCCAGCTCCTCCAGGACGAAGAAGGCGGTGCCCTCGCCCAGGACGAAGCCGTTGCGGGTGCCGTCGAAGGGCCGGGAGGCGCGCTCGGGCTCGTCGAACCGCGGGGTGGTCGCCTTGATCGCGTCGAAGCAGGCCATGGTGATCGGCGAGATCGGCGCGTCGGACGAACCGGCGATCACCACGTCGGCGGTGCCCTCGCGCACCAGCTCGATGGCGTAGCCCACCGAGTCGATGCCGGAGGTGCAGCCGGTGGAGACCACGGTGGAGGGGCCCTCGGCACCGACGGCCCAGGCGACCTCGGCCGCGAAGGAGCTCGGCACCATGTAGTCGTACAGGTGCGGCACCGCGTAGGCGTGGTCGACCAGGTCGAGCCGGCCGCCGTCGGAGACGACCCGGTACTCCTGGTCGAGGCCCATCGTGGCGCCGACGGCGCTGCCGACGGTGACGCCGATGCGGTGCGGGTCGTACCCGGCGAGGTCGATGCCGCTGTCGGCGACCGCACCGCGCGAGGCGACGACCGCGAACTGCGCGGCCCGGTCCAGGCGGCGCACCTCCTGCGGGGTCAGGCCGTGCGCGTGCGGGTCGAAGTCGACCTCGGCGGCCACCCGGGAGCGGAACTGCGCCGGGTCGAAGAACGTGATGCCGCGCGTGGCCGTACGGCCCTCGCTCAGCAGGTTCCAGAACTTCTCCTTGCCGACACCGCCGGGCGCGATCACCTCGATTCCGGTGATGACTACGCGTCGCCGGTTCACGCCTTCGCCTCCCAGTTGTAGAAGCGCTGCGCCATGGCGTCGGCCGGCGAGCGCCAGGTCTTGGGGTCGTAGGCCTCGATGAAGGGCTTGAGGTCCTCGCTGATCTGGACGAAGCGCGAATCGGACTTCGCCTGCTCGATCAGCTCGCCCCCGTTGTCCTCGTCGAAGTCCTGGAGGTGGAAGTACAGGCCCCGGTACGAGAACAGCTGGCGGCGGCGCGTCCCCATCCTGTGAGGCATTTCCGTCGCGTCGAAGTCGGAGAACAGCTTGGCCACATCGGTGGCGGATGCCGCTGCCATCCGGGCGACAATCAGCGTGCTGTGCATACGGTGTAGCTCCTCAGCGGTTGCGTGGGAGGGGATCGCGGTCAGGCCGAGGCCTTGGGATTCCGTGGCCGAAAGTGCATTCGCCAGCCACCTCGACGGTCCCGCATGCCGATAGGGCCACGCCCGGAGGATTCTCGAATTCCACCGGAGCGGGACGGCGCGGCGCCCGCCGAACGCTTCGGCGGAAGGGTTCGTGCACGCGGCCGGGCCCCGGGGCGTACGCGGTACGCGGCGGCGCGGGCGGGTGCGCGGGACGCCCGGCCCCCGAAGCGGGGAGCCGGGCGTCCGGGGCGTGTGCGGCAGCGGCGTGTGCCGGCGGTCGCGCCGTGGCCGGCGCGCCGGATCACTCGCCGGCAGCGCGGGTGTGCACCACCTTGTAGGTGTTGGTGGTCGGGGCGCCCTCGATCACGGCGCGGAGCCGGCCCACGGCGGCCTTGCGGGCCTCGGAGTGCTGCTCCGGGTCCTGGTCGCGGAAGGCCTCGAAGGCCTCCTTGCTGTCCCACTGCGAGTACGTGACGACGAAGGTGCCGTCGAGGCCGCGGGCCCGCAGGCCCTTGAGCACGACGTTCGACCGGAAGCCCGGGAAGTCCTTGATGAACTCCTGGCCGGCGCCCAGGGCGTCGACGGCCTCGTCCTGCCCGTCGGCGGTGACCGTGAAGACGGTGATGCTGGTGTAGTCGTCGCGGTGCGGGCCGATCTCGACCTTGCCGCCGAGCTCGTCGGAGGTCAGCACGTAGACGACCTCGTTCTGCAGGAGCCGGATCGAGGTGGTGATCTCGGAGAAGACCGGCATGGTGCGGTGCTTGAACTCGTCGCCCTCGTAGCGCTTCTCCAGGTCCTCGCCGCTGCGCCACTGGATGAAGTTCGCGGTGCCCGGCGCGTCGACGCCGGCGTGGACGGTCGAGGACATCCAGCCCTCGTACGTCGCCGCGTTGACGATCTTCGTCATCTCCTCGATCAGCTTGTCCTGGTTCTCGGGCTTGTCGGTCGTGAAGAGGTTGAGGACGGTGAGGTGGTTGTCCTCGACGGAGATGAAAGGCATTCTTCTTCGCTTCCTTTGAAAAGTGGGACGAGACCGGACGGAGCGCGCTTACTTGGCGGGACCGAACCAGTGGGAGAGGGCGTCGGTGAGGCCTTCGGAGCCGGTGCCGAGGGGCGCGACCCAGGCCACGTAGCCGTCGGGGCGGACGAGGATGGCGTCCACCGGTGCGGCGCAGTCGGGGTGGTCGGCGCGGAGCACGTCGACGCGGTCGGCCCAGCCGGCGGCCGCGTCGCGCAGGCCGAGGCCGTCGCCGAGTTCCAGGACCACGGCCCGCCCCGCCGCCAGCAGCGCGAAGGCGGAGGTCTTCTCCCCGTCGACGACCAGCTCGCGGTCGGGCAGGCGGCGGCCGAGCAGGGGGTGTTCGCCCGGGACCGTCGCGTGGCGGATGTCCAGGCCGGTCACCATGCCGACCAGGTGGCGGCGGACCGACTCGTGGTTCTCGACCAGTTCGGTGAAGACCTCGCGCAGCGGGGTGATGTCGTCCCCGCCGAGGTAGAGGATGCGCTGGGCGAGCGTGTTGGTCAGGATGCGGGCGCCGACCGGGTGGCGCTCGGCGTGGTAGGTGTCGAGCAGGCCCTCGGGGGCCTGGCCCTTGACGTCCAGGGCCAGCTTCCAGCCGAGGTTGACCGCGTCCTGGACGCCCGCGCTCATGCCCTGCGCGCCGATGGGCAGGTGGATGTGCGCGGCGTCGCCGGCCAGGAAGATCCGGCCGCGCCGGTACTCGGCCGCCTGGCGGGAGTTGTCGGTGGTGGAGCTGACCCACAGCGGGGTGGCGCCGGAGATGTCCTCGCCGGTCAGGCGCTGCCAGGCCTCGACGACCTCGTCGAAGGTGATCGGTCCGTCGGCGGTGCGCAGCGGCTGGGCACTGTCGAAGTAGATGACGCGGGCGCGGTCCGGCCCCATGGGGATGACCATGACCATGCCGCCGGGGACGCGCTCGCCGCTGAAGCGCGGGCGCAGCTGGACACCGGCGACGTCCGCGAAGCGCAGCTCGATGGCCGGCTCGGTACCGGGGAAGTCGATGCCGGCGAGCTTGCGCACGGCGCTGCGGGCCCCGTCGGCGCCCACGACGTGGCGGGCGCGCAGGGTCACGGTGCCGTCCGGGGTCACGCCGGTCACGGTGACGCCGTCCGCGTCCTGCTCCAGACCGACGACGTCGACACCGCGGCGGACCTCGGCGCCCAGCTCCCGGGCCCAGCCGCCGAGGACGCCCTCGGTACGGGCCTGCGGGATGCCGCGGGCGCCGTACGACCCGCCCTCCAGCACCTGGTAGTCGAGCGGAACGCCGCCGAAGTGGCCGACGGGAATGACACCGACCTCACCGAAACGGGATATCAGGCCGCGCTGAGCGAATTCCTCGATGGTACGCGCCGAGAATCCGAGGGCGCGGGATTCTCGAATGGGCTCCGCGAGCTTGTCAAGGACCACGACGGAGACTCCGTTGAGCCTCAATTCGCCCGCGAGCATGAGTCCGGTGGGACCGGCTCCCACGACAACGACGTCCGTATCAAAGGTGCTCATCTGCCCTCTTCCCACTGGTGTGCGCCCAGTATCGCGAGGGCCGGATCAGGGCGTAAATAGCGAGCTGTACAGGCCTTTGAAAAGCAATGACAGAAAAAGGTCCGCTACGTCAGATCTTTGTCAGGCGGGGTTGCCCGCACGGGTACGCGCGGGCGCATTCTCGGGCATGACCTCCACTCACACCCCCGCCGGTTCCGCCACCGGCGCCGCGGCGGAGACCGCGGCGGAGTCCCGGGCCCTCGTCGCGTCCCTGTTCGACCGCTACCTGCTCTCGCTCGACGACGAGGAACTCGACGACGCCTGGGCCGCGGAGCTCTTCACCCCGGACGCCGTCGTCGCCTTCCCGCCGATGAGCCGCCACCAGGGCGCCGAGGGCATGGCGGAGTTCCACCGCACCGCCCTCTCGGCCTTCGCCGCCACCCAGCACCTGGGCTCCCCCGCCCTGGTCGTCCTCGACGGCGACCGGGCGACGCTGCGGGCCAACATGCTGTCCACGCACGTGCACCACCCCTACCACGCCCGCCCGCAGGGCGACCTGCCCCCGCTGTTCGCCACCGGCACGTTCGTCGACGGCGAGGCCCGGCTGACCCCCGAGGGCTGGCGGCTGACGCTGCTGTCCTTCCGCCTGCTGTGGGCGGACGGCACCCCGCCCCCGAAGGGCGCGTGAGGCCCGGGGGCCGGGGCGCCCGGGGAGGGGACGGAACGCGACGCGCGCGGCGGCGCCGGGAGGAGGCTCCCGGCGCCGCCGCGCGCGTGCTGTCCGCGGGCCGCGTCCGGGACCCGGTCAGGCGTTGAGGCTGAGCACCCGGTCCACCTCGATCTCGATGACCACCCGGCCGGGCGGGTTCGGCGGCGCCGACCAGTACCGCTCGGTGTACCGCCGGACGCCCTCGGCCACCCGCGCCGGGTCCGACACGACGGTGCCGGTGCCCTCCAGCGTGACCCAGGTGAACCCGTGCACCTGGCACAGCGCGACCCGGCCGCCCGGGGCCGCGAGCAGGTTCCTGGCCTTGCGCGAGGACGCCACCGTCATGACCCGGACGAGGCCGGCGGCCGCGTCCCAGGTGAACCGTACGGGCGCCATGTGGAGCGTCCCGTCGGGCCGGACGGTGGTGAGCGCGGCCACGTGCTGGGGGGCGGCGAGGAACTCCTCGACCGAGGCGGACACCTCGGGTCCGCGGCCCTGCTTCGACAGCGACATCGTGCGGGTCATCCTTTCCTCTGAGCTCATCGGGGCCTGGGGGTGTCCGGCCGCCTTGGGGGGTGTCCGGCCGGTCAGGGCCGGGCCCGGCTCGTCGCGCCCCACGCCGAGGACCGCCCGGGCCTCACGGCGAGGACCGCCCGGGCCTCACGGCGAAGACCAGGAGAAGGGCGACCAGGCCGAGGCGGGCACCCGGGAGGACGCGTCGTGGTGGGCGGCCCCCGCCACCGCGGTGACGGCGCCGGCCCCCTCGGCGGCGCCCGACCGGGCGGCGACCACGGCCGGCGGCGCAGCCGTCGGAGTCCGGCCCCGCACGATGCGCCACGCGACCCGGCGCAGCCGGGCGGTGGCCACGCGCAGGGCCACGACGGCCTGTTCCACCGGCGGGAGGGCCGGGTACGCGCCGCCCGCCGGGTACGCCCCGCCGACCGGATGCCCGGTCCCGGACGGCCGGTCCGCAGCGCCCGGGTGCGCCGCACGGGCCTGGAAGGCCGGGTACGCCCTGCCCGCCTGGAACGCCGCGTACGCCGGCCGGGTCACCGGCCCGCGTCCGGCGCCGTGCAGCGCCTCCCGCGGCAGGAAGACGAGGTGGCCGACGAACGCCTCCGCCGGCGGGGACAGCTGGGACATCGGCTAGTCGATGCCGCGGACGAAGGTGAAGGACTCGGCGTTGTCCTCGTCGTCCGCCCCGGCCAGCCACAGCGGCGGGGCCGTGCCCACGGGGACCAGCCCGAAAACGGCCGTCTCGATCTCGCGATGCTCCTCGGTGTACATGGGACACATGGGCGACTCCTTCACGGTGTGGTCGCCCACGCTGTCAAGATCTGCTCGACATCGGCTCGACAGCGGCTCGCCCGCCGATCGAGTGCGTCCGCAGGCGGGCGCCCGTCTCGGCGGCCGGGCGGCGCCGCACGGCGATCCGCGGCAGCGCGTGGCCGGCGAGCTCGGCGAGCACCTCGGCGACCGTGGTCCGCTCGTCCGTGCGCGGCAGCACCGTCAGCAGGCGCACGCAGTGCCCGACCAGCCGACGCGCGTCGGCGGCCGAGATCCGGGCCCGGTCGTGCAGCGCGCTCAGGGTCAGCCCGCCGTCCGGCTCGCGGTGCGCGAACAGGGCCACCGGGAACGCGGTGTGCACCCCGCTCGCCCTCGGCGGGTCCACCCGTACGCCGCCGGCGGCCAGCTCGGTACGCGCCTCCGGCTCCCGGTGCGGCGCGCTCTCGACCGCGACGATGCTCTCCAGCAGCCGGCCGCCGCGGGTGGCGCGGCCGGTCCACTCGTGGATCTGGCCGGCCGAGACCCACTCGTACGCGGCCATGTCGAGGGCCCGGTCGCGCAGCCCGGTCAGCAGCTGCAGGAACCGCACCCCCGGATCGACCTGCACCGACATCGGCAGGCAGTTGCGCAGCGGGCCCGGCAGCCGCTCGACGGCGTCCAGGGCGATCCCGCGCCCCGAGACGGTCACGCCGAAGCCGACCTGCGCGGGACCGGACGCCCCCGTGGCGCGGTAGAGCAGCAGCGCCCACACGGCCTGCAGCGCGGTGGAGTCGGGCAGCGCCTGGGCGGCGGCCCAGCGGTGCAGCCGGTCGGCCTCGACGGCGGTCAGGCGCGCCTCGGCGCGCCCGCAGCCGCTCTCGAGGGTGTCGGGTCCCGGCGCGGCGGGCAGCACGGCGGGGGTCCCGGCCGGCACGGTCCGGGTCCAGAACTCCCGGGCGGGGCCCGGGTCCTGGCGGCTGAGCCACAGGGACCAGTCCCGCAGGTCGGGGCGCCGCTCCTGGCCCGGCAGGGCGCCGCCGGCCAGGTACGCCCGGTAGAACTCGTCGATGAGGACGAACACGCTCCAGGCGTCGAGCAGCCCGTGGTGGAAGGTGATCAGCACCCGGGTGACGCCCGCGTCCGGCTCCCGGTCCGCGCCGCGGGGCAGACCGGGGCCCTCGGCGGGGGCGCCGGGCCCGGCGGGCCCGCCGTCGGCCGGCTCGTCCAGCAGCGTGACGCGCAGCGGGCCGGGGCGGCGCAGGTCGAACCCGCGCAGCCGGTCGCGTTCGACGAGCTCGTCCCAGCCGACGCTGCCGGCCGGGTGCCGCACGACCTCCGCGGCGGCCCGCTCGTGCAGCACCACGTGCGGCTCGGGGTCCCAGGCGAACGCGGCACGCAGGACCGTCTCCCGGTCGACCACCGACTGCCAGGCGGCCGTGAACCGCTCCGCGTCCAGCGGCCCGCGCCAGCGCCAGGAGACCTGCTCGACGTGCCGGCCGGTGCCGCGGTGCTCGAACGAGTCCAGCAGCAGGTCGTGCTGCTGCCAGGTCACCGACAGGCCGGGCGGCTGCACGGGGCGGCCGGCCCGCGGAGGCGGGGAGGCGGCGGCCCCGGCGGCGGAGGCACCGTGGCCGTCTCGTCCCTGCTCCGCGCCCGGGCGGCTGGGCATCGCCATGTCCGCCTCCTCTGGCGCTCGTCCCGTACGGGCCGAGCCGGCCGTTCGACCGGGGCCCGGGGAGCAGCCGGCCCCGGAGGGCGCGGAACTCCCGGGCCTACCGTGGCGCACCCCGCTGCCGGACCGCTGACGGATCGCTGACACGGCTAGGACTTCGCCGCAGAACCGCCGGAGACCCGCCGGATCAGCGCCCGTTCAGGCTCATCGCCGACAGGAACCCCTGGTCGAGCATCGTGCCGGCGGACGTGTCGTCCGCGGTGCACAGTCCCGCGTCGTGGCAGGCGGTGCTCACCAGGTAGCGTCCCATCACCTCGTGCGTGGCGAAGCCCCACTCGCCCCGGGTGGCGGCACTGCCGTCCGGGGCGTGCAGCTTCAGGCCCCGCCCGAAGCCGAACTCCTTGAAGCCCAGCCGCAGCCCCTGCCCCAGCGCCTTGGTGTACGCCTCCTTCAGCGTCCACAGCCTCAGCGCGTGCGGCACCCGCTGCTCCTCCGGCAGCCCCGCGATCTCCGCCGCCTCGGTGGCGGTCAGGATCTGCGCCTCCAGGAGGTCCAGCCGGACCGTGCGCCCGGTCGGCTCCACGTCCACCCCGATCCGGCCGGTGCGGCTGAGTCCCACGGCCATCAGGTCCCCGGTGTGCGACAGGCTCAGCTCGATCTGGTCGAAGCCGCGCAGGTACGGGCGCCCGCCCAGCCGGTACGCCAGGTCCAGGTACTCGGGCTCGATCCCGAGGGCCTCCCCGGCCGTGCACTTGATGAGCAGCCGGGCGGCGGCGAAGCGGTAGCGGACGGTGGGGTCGGGGGTGCGGCGGTAGCGCTCCCAGTCCGAGCCCAGCAGTTCACGCAGCCGGGGGGCCGTCAGGACGCTCGGCAGCCATTCGGTCCACGTCGTGTAGACCACCGCGTTGCCGAGCTCCGCCAGGCTCTCCCGTACTCCGCGCCACGGCCCGTCCGGCCGTGGCACGTGCACCGGTACGGCACACGTCACCTGGTTCATCGTCGCCTCCCATCTCATGCCGGCCGCCCCGTCCCGCGGCGGCGGCCGGCGTCGGGCCGAGGCGCTCGTCCGACGCCCCGGCGGAGCCCCGCGTGGCGGGGCACGTCCGTGCGCGGTGGCAGGGCGGAGGGGCGGCCGCGCGTGCGGCCGGCACCCGTCGGGCCGCGGGCCCGACGTCCCGTCAGCCCGCGAGCGGCGTCCCGTACAGGTCGAGGCTGCGCCGCTGCCGGCAGCGGTGCAGCGCCTCGCCCAGCACCTCCTCGACGACCCCGTCGGGCAGGTCCGCCACCGGGACGCCCAGCCGGCGTCCGATGCGGCTGAGGGAGAGCACCGCCCAGGCCGGGTTCCCGAGGAACGGGTCGCCCACCCCCGCCTGCCCCTCCCAGACCCCCAGCACCGCGGCTGCGGACAGCACCAGCGCGTAGCGGTCGGCCAGCGCGCAGGCCTGCGGGTCGAAGGCCCCGCTGAGGGCGGCGCACCGGGCGCGCAGCACCCGCAGCTCCGCCACGAAGGCGCGCGCGAGGTCGGCCAGCGCCGCCTCCGTCGGCCCCTGCCCGGGCCGGCCCTCCAGGCGGCCCGCGACCCCCACGAGCGTGGCGGTGAGCAGGTCGTCCGTGCCGGAGTGGGCCAGCCGCCGGTGGTCGAACGGGGGCAGCGGCGCGCCGGGCCGGAACAGTTCGGCGGGCGGCTCCGGGGTACGGAACCAGGCCGACCGGGCCAGCGCCGGCAGCTGCGGCACGATCACCGCCTGGCAGACGGCGGTGCCCGCGTGCCCGAGGCCGGCCACCGGCAGGTCGCGCACGAGCTTCTGGTAGCCGCCGTACCGCGGACCACGGTCGTATCCGCGGCCGCCGAGCACCGTGGCCAGCTCCTCCAGGTCCTCGCGGAGCAGGTCCGGCATGGTGTACTTCACGGCCGCGCCCAGCAGGTACGACTCCTCGGGCATCAGGCTCATCGCCCGCATCCCGGTGACCGCCATGGCGTCGCAGGCCAGCACGTCGGCGAAGACCCCGGCGAGCACCTTCTGCCAGCGGCGGGACGGGCGTCCGTCGGGCCGGTTCTCGGTGGCCGCGCGCACGGCCGACCGCAGCACGCTGTCGACGCCCGCGAGGACGGTGCCGGGGATCAGGCAGTGGCTGGTCTGGAAGCTGCGCAGGGCCAGCGACACCCCGTCGCCGACCGCGCCGACCAGCGCGTCGTCCGGCAGAGCCACGCCCGCGAGTTCGAGGCCGGAGAAGTGCGCCCCGCGCATGCCGGGCATCTCCACCCGGCCGAGCCGGCGCACCTCGCCGGCCGCCGGCTCACCGGGTCCGAGCACCAGCACGGAGTGGCTGCGGGGCCCGTCCTCGCGGGAGGTGCGGGCGTACATGACGAACGCGTCGGCGCGGTGGGCGTTGATGACCACGTCCTTGCGGCCGTCGACCAGCCATCCGCCGCCGGGGCGCCGGTCGGCGCCCATCTCGTTGCGCAGGATCGCGTTGGCGTGCGCCACCTCGCGGTGCACGATCGTCACGCGGCCGCCGCCGAGGAGCACGTCGGCCAGGGAGCGCTGCTGGCCCGCGTCCCCGGCGGTCCACACCGAGGAGGCCGCGAACAGGGACGTGATGCCGAAGCCGTAGCCCAGGGCCAGGTCGCGGCGGAACAGCGGCCGCAGGACGCGGGCCAGTTCCTCCAGGTCGGCGAGCCGGCCGCCGAGGTCCCGGGGTACGAACTCGGCGGCCATCCCGGCCTCCGCGAGCAGTTCCTCGGTGGCCCCGGGCGTCTCGCGGGCCTCGTCGGCACGGAGCAGGGCGAGGTGCCCGTGCGGGTTCGCGGGGTCGAACGGGTCGCCGAGCGCGGCCTCCAGCCGGGCCGCCCGCAGCGGCTCGGTGGCCCGCAGCGGGCCCGCGGCGGTACCGGTCCCCGGCGCCGCGGCCCGTACCCGGGCGGCGGCGCCGGCTGCCGTACCGGAAGGGGTGTCCCGTGCGGGGGCGTGGGTGTCCCGCACGGGGGCTTGGTCGGTCCCGGCCGCGCTCACAGGACGCGGACCGCGCCGAGGGCGTACTGCGTGGCGTACCGCAGTACGGACAGCCCGGCCTGGCCGAGCGCGTCGCGCAGGTGGTGGCCGGCGGCGACGGCGTCGGTGCCCTCGCCGAGCACCCGCTCGATGCTGTCCTGGTCGAGCAGCACGTGATGGCGGGCCGTCAGGTTCACGCCCGTCTCGTCGGGCTCGATGGCCCACTCGCCCGCGTGCGCGGCGAGCAGCGGCGAGGTGCGGGTCTGCTTGTAGACGATCCGCTGGGCGGCGGGGAAGCAGATGCGCACGGACTCGGTGCTGTGCGCGCCGCCGTCGATGGACATGCTGCCCATGGACACCAGCTGCACGCCGGGCTCGTCCTCGACCAGGTCGAGGCGGGTGACGTGGGGCAGTTCGGCGGGCCAGTCCTCCGCCTGGTACAGGAACTCGAAGATCAGCTCGGCGGGGGCGTTGACGCGGATGGTGTCCTCGAAGGACCACACCAGGTCGTCCAGCCGGGTCCAGGACCGGGCGATCTCCGCCAGCCGGTCGAGCTGGGAGCTGCTGTTGGCGGCGGTGACGTCCTCGATCCAGGCGACGGAGGCGGGATCGTCGCCGTCGACGGTGAAGGAGTGCTCCAGGGTCACCCGGGAGCGGTCGCCGAGCGGCTCCACGGTCCACACCCCGCCCATGGTCCGGGCGGGGGCGGCGGGCACGTCCATGGTGAACTCCACGCGCAGTCGCTGCACGTCCAGACGGCGGCTGGAGATCCAGGACTTGACGGTGTCGCCCGCCGTGGCCCACATGCGCAGCCGCTCCCGCGTCCCGTCGAAGTCGAGCTGTTCGACGTGGACACAGGGCGGGAAGAACAGCGGCCACCGTGTCGCGTCCGCGATCAGCCCGTACAGCACACCGGCCGGGGCCTCCGCGATCACTTCGTGGACCGTGCGGTGCACTCGTGCATCCGACATCCTCCACACCCTCCTCGTTCAGTACTCCGGCCGGCTGCGACCACCGCGTGCGGGCGGGGCGCCGTGGCCGTGCCGGTCGGGCTCCGACCCCCGGCCGGCACGGATCCACCTGTGCCGGTGACCTCACACCGGCACGCCCGTCCGCCGCGCGTCGAGGCCCACGGCAGGTACTGCCGGACTCCGCCTCGGCCGGCGGGCGTGTCAACGACCCTGTCCGGAACCGCTCGTGGCCGGCCTGGGTCCTGGTCGAGTCCGCACCGGGCCCGGCTCGGGCGGGCGGGGAGGACGACCCCGTCCGGCCCGGGGCTTGAGCATTCCTCCAGCCGGGGCCCGCAGACTCGTCCGGCGGGCGCTCAGGCGGCGTCACCCTGACGGGCGCCGCCGACGCCGTCCCGGAGCCGATCACGGTCTCCGGCCGTGCCCGCTGCCCCGGCCGCCCACCCGGCCTCCCCCGTCCCGGTGGGCGGCACCGGGCGCCCTTCCCCCGCGCCGACCGCCCCGGCCGGCGCCGGAGCGCCCGCCCGGCGGGCCGCGGGGACCAGGTCCGCCCGGGCGGGCGGGCCCGCGACGGCGGCCACGTCCAGGGCCAGCGCCCGGTGGCAGTCATCGGCCCGGGGTTCCCGCGCCATCGCCCTCCGCAGCAGCGCCCACGCCTGCGCGTGCCGCCACCAGTGGGCCCCGAAGCCGCCGGCCAGTACGGCCCGCACCGCGTCCCGCCACTCGTACGCCGCCGCCCGGAGCGCCCCGTCCGCCGAGCCGGCCTCCTGGTCGGCCCGCGCCTGCCGCTCCGCCTCCCGCTCGCAGGCGCGCAGCCAGCCCGCCACCGCCTCGGCGTCGTCCCGGACCGGCCCCAGCCGCCCGAGCAGCTCCGGCTCCTGGACGAGCAGGCCGAGCAGCAGCTCCCAGCCCCGGGCCCGCACCGGGTCGAACTCCCAGCGCGCGGCGAGCGGTTCGCCGGCCGGGCGGAGGGCGTGCTCGGCGAGCCGGGCCACCGCGTGCTGGACGTACCGCACGGACTCCGGCCCGACCTCCGTCGGCAGGGACAGCACCGAGAACCCGGGCAGCCGCACCGGGGTGACCGCCGGGTCCAGCCCCGGCCGCCGCAGCAGCTTGACCTTGTGGGCGGGCGGCAGCAGACCGTACCCGCGGGCCTGGCCGACGAGCCCGGTGAGCAGGTCCCCGAGCCGCGGCAGCGCCACCTCGGGCGGGGCCGGGAAGCCGGCCCCGGAACCCGGCCCGCCGGACCGCGCGGCGAGCCGGTCCAACGCGTCCTGCGGGCCGCCCGGCGGCGTCCGCACCAGCCGGGCCACCAGCCGGCCCAGCCCCAGGAACGCGATCTCGTCGGCGAACCGCTCCGCCCGCAGCGCCGCCCGGCCGGCGTCGGCACCCGCCACGCCCGCCCGGGCCAGCTGGAGTTCGGCGACCAGGTCCTCGATGTCCTCCACCGTCACGTCGTCGGCGCAGCCGCGCCACCCCGCGTCCGCGGGCACGAGCCGCGCGGGCCGGGCCTCTTCGAAGCCGTCGATGGTCATGCGGTGTCCTCCTCGTCCTCCCACGGGTCGCGACCCGACCGGCCACGCGGCCGGGGCGCCCGTCTGCCCCTCAGCGTCCGCACGCCGGTTCAGCTCGGCTGGAGCCCCGCTGGCCCCGCACCCGTGTCCGGTCCCGCTCCACCGCGCCTGGTCCGGGCCTCGAGCACACGGGCGGACCGTGGCCGCACGCGGCTCGTCGCGGCACCGCGCCCCACGGCCCGGCTGCCGTCGCCCGGCCGACGGCGCGCCGCGGCCCGCCGTTCCCCGGCGACCGCGCCGCACCCGCCGCGCAGACCCCGCCGCGCAGACCCCGCCGCGCAGACCCTGCCGCGCCGCAGCTCCTCCCCGCCCCGCCGACCGGCGGCCGACCCCACTGGAAGTGAGTGCCGTGAACCCGATCGGCATCGTCCGCGCCCTGTGGGACGGGTTCGCCGTCCTCGGGCTCCTGCACACCCTCGGCGAGAGCGCGCCCGAGCCCTGCCCGGACCGCGGCCCCGCGGTCGGCGGACCGCCGCTCGGCCACCCCGAACGGCTGTGCCCCGAGGTGCCGTTGAGCCCCCTGGAACGCCGACTGCGGCGCGAGCTGCGGCGCACTCCCCGGGCCGGCGGCTGAGCCGGCCGGACCGACGGGCCGGACGCCCCGCCCGGCGCCCCCGCCATGCGCCCCCGCCAGACGCGCCGCCTGACGCCCCGGCGGACGCCCCGCCAGACGCGCCGCCTGACGCCCCGCCAGACGCCCCGCCAGACGCGCCGCCGACCGCCTACCGGACGCTTCCCGGACGCCTCTGGGGCCCTTCGGAGCCCCGGGGGTCGTCGGACCGCCGGTCGCCCACCGCGCCACCGCCGCCCGTGGTGGGCGGGGCGGGTCCCCCTTGCCGCCGCGCTATGCCGGAGCGGCGGCCGCGGCCCCGGGGTTCCGGGCCGGCCCGGCCCGGTGCCCGGCGAGCGCGCGCCCCACGAGGCCGACGTATCCCCGGGGCGTCTCGGCCTCGTCCACGCCCTCCTCGTCGAGCGTGATCCCGTACCGCGCCTCGACCTCTCCGGTCAGCTGCAGGATCGCGAGGGAGTCGTACCCCAGCTCCAGGAACGGCACGTCCAGCACCTCCTCGGCGGACTCCTCCAGGCCGTCGAGGCCCTCGTCCGCGCCCGCGCAGCTCCGCAGCATGGCGAAGAGCTGATCCGGTCCGAAGTGCTCCACTGGTCCTCCCGTCGTCGGAGTCCCCCGACGGGACCCGGTCCTCCCCCGGGTCCGCCGCGGGACCCGGACGCCACCATCCGGTCCCGTGCGGGACCGCCCGTCAGGCCGCCACGGCCCGCACCACGGCGGCGGAGTTGAAGCCGCCCCGCCCGCGGGCGAGCACCAGCGCCGTACGCAGCCCGGGCAGCTGCCGCGGCGCCCCGGTCACCAGGTCCAGCCGGTAGTCCGCGGCGGCCCGTACGGTCCCGGTCGTCGGCGGCACGACCCCCTCGCGCAGCGCGAACAGCGCCGCCGCCACGTCGAGCGAGGAGCCGCCCGCGCCCAGCCGCCCCGTCATCGACTTCGGCGCCGTCACGGGCACCCCGTAGGGGCCGAACAGCGCCTCCAGCGCCGCCGCCTCGACGCGGTCGGCGGCCGGCTCGCCGGCCGCGTCCGCGAACACGACGTCCACCTCGTGCGGTGCCAGCCGCGCGTCGGCGAGCGCCAGCTCGGCCGCCTCGCGCAGCCGCGGCAGGTCCGGTCCGCCGTCGAAGGTGGCGGCGCAGCCGGCCACCACCCCGTATCCGGTCGCCCCGCGCGCCGCGGCGGCGGCCGCGTCCTCCAGGACCAGCAGCGCCCCGCCCTCGCCCACGACATGGCCGCCCGCGGCCTCGTCGAAGGGGAGGTAGGCGCGGTCCGGGTCGGGGACCGTGGTCATCCGGCCGTCGGCCAGGTGGGCCGCCCAGCCCCACGGGCAGAGCGCCGAGTCGATCCCTCCGGTCACCATCAGGCTCACGCCCTTGCGGATCTCCCGACGGGCCCGGGCGATGGCGTCGATACCGCCGGCCTGCTCGCTGACGAGCGCGGTGCCCGGTCCGCGCAGCGCGTGCCGGATGGAGATCTGGGCCGTGTTGGCGGCGTGGAACCAGGCGAAGGACTGGTACGCGCTCACGTACTTGGTGCCCTTGCCCCACAGCGCCTCCAACCCGCGCTGCCCGAACTCGGTGCCGCCGGCGGCACTGGCGGTGATGACGCCCGCGCCGTAGCCGGACAGGGCGGCCGGGTCGGCACCGGAGTCCTCCAGCGCCTCCTTCGCCGCGACCAGGCCCAGGCGCGTGACCCGGTCGGTGGAGGGCAGCAGCCGGCTGGGGATGTGGTCCTCGTCGACGAACCCGGTGATCTCGCCCGCGATCCGCACCGGATAGCCGGAGGCGTCGAACCGGTTGATCGGGCGGATGCCGTTGGCCCCCGCCAGCAGCGCGCGCCACCACGCCCCCGCGTCCAGCCCGTTGGGGGCGACCACGCCGATGCCGGTGACGACCACCTCGGCGGCCGGCCGTCCGGCGGCCGCGTCGAACCGCTCCAGTTCCGCGGGGACCGGCCCGTCCGCACCCCCCGGACCGGGCCGACCGTTAACGCCGTTAACGCTACTGCCACCCCACACGCCACTCCCGTCCCTCACGCCGCCTCCCGCAACCGCGGCCGGGTCAGCACCGTCGCCGCGTGGAAGCCTCCGAAGCCGCTGGCCACGCTCAGCACCGTGCTGGTGCGCTGCTCGCGCGCGAACAGCGGCGTGTAGTCCAGGTCGCAGGTCGGGTCCGGCTCACGCAGGTTCGCCGTCGGCGGCACCGTGCTGTGCTGGATGGTCAGCACGCTGGCCACCACGTCCAGGGCGCCCGCCGCTCCCAGCGCGTGTCCGATCATCGACTTGATGGAGCTGACCGGGACCCGCCGGGCGTGGTCGCCGAGGCCCAGCTTGAAGGCGTGCGTCTCATGCCGGTCGTTGTGCCGCGTGCCCGCGCCGTGCGCGTTGACGTAGTCCACGTCCACCGGGTTCAACCGCGCCTCGTCGAGCGCCGCCCGGATGGCGTCGGCCATCTCCTCGCCGCCCGGCCGCAGCCCCGTCATGTGGTGGGCGCTGCTGTACGAGGCGAAGCCGGACAGCTCCGCGTACACGCGGGCCCCGCGCCGCCGGGCGTGCTCGAGCTCCTCCAGGACCACCACCGCCGAGCCCTCGCCGAGGACGAACCCGTCCCGGGTCCGGTCGAAGGGCCGGCAGGCGGTCGCCGGGTCCTCCTTGCGCGGGCTGGTGAGCTGGATCCGGTCGAAGCAGGCCATGGCGATCGGGGAGATCGGCGCCTCCGCCCCACCCGCGACCATCACGTCCACGCTGCCCTCGCGGATCAGCTCGGCGGCGTGGCCGATGGCGTCCAGACCCGAGGTGCATCCGCTGGAGACCACGCCCACCGGACCCTGCGCCCCGCTGTCCCTCGCCACCACCGCCGCGAGCGAGCTGGGCACGAGGTAGTCGTAGAGCTGCTCGGCGGCCTTGGAGTGGTCCACCGTCCAGGTCGCACCGAAGTCGCTGAGCAGCGCGTACTGGGTGGCCAGCCCCGTGGTGCAGCCGGCCGCGCTGCCCAGGCTGACCCCGGTGCGCAGTGGGTTCCCGGTCGCCAGCACCTCGGCCAGGCCGCTGTCACCCACCGCCTCGCGGGCGCTGACCAGCGCGAACTGCGCGGCCCGGTCCAGGCGCTCGGTGTCGGCGAGGGTGAAGCCGTGCGCGGTGGCGTCGAAGTCCACCTCGGCCGCCACCTGCGAGCGGTGCCCGGACGCGTCGAAGAGGGTGACGCCGCGCGTGGCCGTACGCCCGGACGTGAGCAGCGACCAGAAGTCCCCGCTGCCGATGGCGCCGGGGGCCACCACGCCCACACCGGTGATGACGACGCGCTTCACCGGACACCGCCCGCGGTGCGGACCGCGACCGGCCCGGGTCCGGGCGTGCCGGGTGCGGCGGCCACGTGCTCCCGGCAGGCGGCCCCGATCAGCGCCGGCAGTGCCTCGTCCCCCGCGAAGAAGTGGTCGCCGACCAGGGTGCGCACCGTGATGGGACCGGTGGTCCACTCCCGCCACTCCTGCAGGGCGGTGGGGACGGCCAGCGGGTCGTCGCTGCCCGCGAAGACGAGCACGGGTACGTTCACGGGTCCTCCGGTGGCGGGGTCCATCGCCGCCTGCCGCAGGGCCTTGGCCAGCCGCAGGTCGTCGCGCAGGACGGGAAGGACGGAGCGGTGCCACAGCCCGCCGGGACGGGCGGCCTCCCCCTTCGGCAGCGAGCCGAGGTCTCCGAGGAGCGGCAGCAGCTGCTCGTCCGGGGCTTCCGCCGCGCTCATCAGGGCGGCCGTGGCGTGCGGCGGCAGGCAGGCTCCGACCGCGAGGAACAGGGGCGGCGGCGCCCCTTCGTCGGCCAGGGCGCGGGTCAGGGTGTAGGCGACGAGCGCGCCCAGGCTGTGGCCGTACAGCGCGTACGGGCCGGCGTGCGCCGCCTCCAGCAGCGGGCCGAGCAGGTCGGCCAGGAGACCGGAGCGGTCGGTGACGCGCGGTTCGCGCCGGCGGTTGTCGCGGCCGGGCAGCAGCAGGGCCGCCACGTCCACCGCGGGGCCGGCCGCGACGGGCCAGCGGCGGTAGCTGGCCACGCCCGCCCCCGCGTGGGCGAGGCAGTGGAGCCGGACCCTCTGCTCCACCGCCTCGTCGGCCGTGGTCAGGGAAGCCATGCGTCGCCCTCCTCCGGGAAGCTGTTCCGGCGTACCGCCGGGCAGCGCGCCGGCTGCGGGCCGAGTCTCGCCATCACGGCTGGAGCGGGACTCGACTCCCGCCGGGTACGGCGCCCCGGCCGGGGCGGCGCGGAATGACGGTCCACATCCCGCACGCACCCGCGGCCGGCGCCCTGCTGCACCCGGGACCGGCATCCCTCCCGCCGCCCGCGGCTCACCCCGCGGGCGCGGGCACCGCCCGTCCCCCGCCCGGACGTCCGCTCACGCCGCGTACAGGTCGAAGGTGGAGCTGTGGCGCGGTCCGGCGACCACGTCCAGGCGCGGGTCGACCGCGAGCATCGCCTGGTGCAGCCGCTGGAGCTGCGGCGACGGCTCGACGCCGAGCTCGTCGATCAGCCGCTGGCGCAGCCGGCGGTAGACGTCGAGCGCGGACGCCTGCCGGCCGGACCGGTAGAGCGCGACCATCGCCTGCGAGTGCAGCCCCTCGTGCTGGGGGTGACGGGCGATCAGGTCGGTGAGCTCGGCGATCAGTTCGACGTGGCGGCCCAGGCGCAGGTCCGCGTCGATCCTGCGCTCGCGCGTCACCAGCCGGCTCTCCTCCAGGCGCATGACCTCGATGTCGAGGATCGGGCCCACGCGCACGTCGACCAGCGCGGGCCCCTCCCACAGGTCGAGGGCCTCGCGCAGGCACTTGGAGGACCGCCCGTCCTCACCGTTCTCGAAGGCCTGCTGGCCCTCGGCCACCAGCCGCTCGTACGCGTGCACGTCGACGGATTCGGCCGGCACCTGGAGCAGGTAGCCGCCGTAGCGGGTGGCCAGGACGTCCTTGGCGGAGCCCGGGACGTCCGGACCCATCGCGGTGCCCAGGCGGCGGCGCAGTTGGAGGATGTACGTCTGGAGCGTGGTGAGCGCGCTCTGGGGCAGGTCGGCGCCCCAGATCTCCTCCATCAGGGTGGGCACGGGCACGACCCTGCCCGGGTAGAGGGCGAGCAGCGCCAGGATCTGGCGAGGCTTGCCGGCCGTCGGGACGATGGACACCCCGTTGACTTCGGCATCCAATGGGCCCAGAACTTTAATCTTCATGATTCCCCTCCCAGCCTTGTCAGGCCGCCATCACTTTCCGGCCGGTAGTAAACCTTTCGACACTGCCGCATTCCGGCCTTTTCTGTCATGGGCGTGGACCTAAGGCCAGGGGCACCATATCCTTCGACAACCCGCCCCCCTCCGATGGTCAAGCACGGCTCTAGCCCCTCTCCAAGAAATGCCGAGACGCGTCGACGACGCATCGCTGACAAGGCACTGACAAACCGCTGACGAGCACTCCACGCGCAGCTGTCGGGTTTTCCGGCACCTTTCCGCGCACCGTGCGCGCTGTTAGCTTTCCGGCCATGGCGACCGATACGACGGCGCGCTGCGCCGACCCGCTGACCCGAGGCCTGTTCGGCCCGGCCGGCCCGGGCGTTACCGCGGGACTGCCGGCTCTGCCGGGGCTGCCCGCGCCGCAGGTCCTGCTGGGCATGTTGGGCACCTGGCACGGCCGGGGGGTCCAGGTGGGCTTCCCCGATCTGACGGCCGAACATTTCCGGCCTCGCCTCCCTGCCCCGCCCGCGGCCTGAAAGGGGCTCGAGAAACCCTCCACGATTCCCGACGGGGGCGACGGGCATCGGGCATCGCCCCGCGAAAGCACCTACCCTCCGATAGGAGAGGAAGGGCCCGCGGCTATTCCGAAGGGAATATCGACGGCAGTTCTCCGGCAGCAGACCTCTCAAGCCTTCCCGTGTGAGGATGAGATGAAGTTTCGGATCCTGGGGCCCGTCCAGGCCTTCGACGAACGCACCGGCGTTCTGGTCGTGCCGGCGGGAGCCAAACAGCGCGCACTGCTCGGAGCCCTCGTCGTAAAGGCGGGCCAGGTCGTCTCCGCCGACCGGCTCGTCGACGAGCTGTGGGCCGAGCACCCGCCGGCCAACGCCGCCAACGCCCTCCAGGCCCATGTGGCCCGGCTCCGCCGACTGCTGTCCGTCCCGCCCCCCGCCGCCGGGGAGCCGCCCCGCGAGTGGCTGGTGACCCGGCCGCTCGGCTACGTCCTGCGGCTGGGGGACGCCGACACCGACGCCCGGCACTTCCAGCGGCTCGCCGCCGAGGGGCGCGACCTCGCCCGCACCGACCCCGGCCGCTCGGCCGACGTACTGCGCCGGGCCCTGGCGCTGTGGCGCGGCCCCGCGCTGGAGGGCAGCGGCCGCGGCGCCATCTGCTCCGTCGAGGCCTCGTTGCTGGAGGAGAGCCGGATCGTCGCCCTGGAGTCGCTGTACGACGCGTCCCTGCGGGCCGGTCGGGCCGGCGAGATCACGGGCGAGCTGGAGGAGCTCATCGCCTCCCATCCGTTGCGCGAGCGCTTCTACGAGCTGCTGATGACCGCGCTGTACCGGTGCGGGCGCCAGGCGGAGGCGCTGCGGGTGTACGAGCGCGCGCGCCGTCGGCTCGTCCACGACCTGGGAGTCGAGCCGGGCCCGGCCCTGCGCGGCCGCATGGAGGCGGTCCTGCACCACCAGGACCCGGCCGCGGCCCGGCCCGTCGGCTCCCCGGCCGCGGGGCCGGCGCCGGAGGCCGCGGGGGGCGACGGGCCGAGCGTGAGCCGGCTGCACACGGAACTCGCCAGCCTGCGCCGCCACGTCGAGCGCCTCACCCGCGAACAGCGGGACCTGGTGTGCCGCCTGGAGGCCCTCACCGCGGCCCACGCGCCCGGGTCCTGACGCCGCCCGCCCTGCGGGCGCCCGGCGGCACGAGACCGCCCGGAAACACCGGAGCCCTTCCTCCGACCCGCGGTAGGCGGGTCGGAGGAAGGGCTCCGGAGGTTGCAGGGCGCCGGGCGCCGGTGGGCAGGACGGCCACCGCACCGTTCCGCGCCCGCCGCCGCACCGTCGGTTCACCGGGCCACGAGCCGCCCCCCGGCAGCCCCGGCCGCCGCGGCGGGCGACGACACGGTCTCCGGGTTCGCCGTGAGGATGAACCGCTGCAGCCGGCTCAGGGCGGCGGAGGGCTCCAGGCCCAGCTCCGACACGAGCGTCGTGCGCAGCCGCTGGTAGACGTTGAGCGCCTCACCGCGCCGCCCGGAGCGGTGCAGGGCCAGCATGAACTGGCCGTGCAGGCTCTCGTGCATCCGGTACTGGTTGACCAGGACGGTGAGCTCGGACAGCAGCTCGCGGTGCCGGCCCAGCCGGAGGTCGGCCTCGATGCGCTGGTCGAGCGCGCACAGCCGGGCCTCCTCCAGGCGCTGGACCTCCATCTGGATCTGGCTGCCGACCTGGACGTCGGTGAGGGCGGGGCCGGTCCACAGCGAGAGGGCGTCCGCCAGCCGGCGCGAGGCGCCCTGGTGGTCGTCGGCGTCCATCGCCCGGTAGCCGGCGCCCGCCCGGCGCTCGAACTCCCGGTAGTCCACGGTCCCGCCGCGGGACTCCAGCCGGTAGCCGCCCGGGAGGGTGGCCAGGACGTCCTTGGCCGTGCAGCGCTCGTTCTCGCCGTGTCTGAGCGCCTCGCCGATCAGCTCGCGCAGCTGGAGCACGTAGGTCTGCAGCGTCGTACGGGCGCTGCGCGGCGGGTTCTTGCCCCACAGCTCCTCGATCAGCGTGGAGACCGGGACCATCTGGTCCGCGTGGAGCGCGAGCAGGGCCAGGACCTGACGCGGCTTCGGAGCGGTCGGCGTGACGGAAACGCCGTTCTCGGTGACCGACAGCGCTCCGAGCAGGTTGATGTCCACGTACTCCCCCAAAGGTCGCCTGGCGGCCGATGCCCGGCCCGCCGCGTTTCCCGTCCTGCGGTGCCCGCTCTGTCGGGGTCCGGTCGCGATGGCACGACCCGACCACTTGATAAAAAAACAGCGCAGTTGGTTTGTCAATCCCGCCGACTTCACGCCAGGATCACGGCCTCCATATCCAGCCATTCTCTGATCGCATACGACCGGATCTATACCCACTGAAACCGGGCATTTCGGCGGCACATACCGTTCCTTTACCGCCACGAAACGCCCGTCACCCAACGAAAGTAAGCCAGCACGACGTGGCCGGAACAGCCGTTGCGGCTTCACGCAAAAGCCCCGAGGCCCGCGCAGCGCGCAGATCTCGGGGCAATCGGCCCAACTCCCCCTGGGAAACGGCCTCTTGGCAGCTAACAGGCCCCCAAGGGGGGATCGTCGAGGGGTGCAATTAAGAGACCGTACGGTCTCTTAGAGGGTCCCACAGGGTCCCCACGGGCCCCGAAGGGACCGTCTCATGACGCCAGGGACCTCCTCACGCTCCCTCCGCTCCCTTCGCGTTCAGCACCGCGAGCAGCTCCGGCGACGCCAGCGTCGGCAGCAGCAGCTCCCAGAACTGCGTGATCGTGCGGGGGGCCAGCCAGGCCGCGTCCCGGGCCCCGAGCACCTCGAAGCCCACGGTCGCCCCCACCACCGTCGTCACGATCCCTTCCGACTCGGCGACGGAGCGCAGCTCGCCCACCTCACCGGCCTCCCGGACGAGGGCCTCGACCCACCGCTGCCAGGAGGTGCGCGGGTCGGCCGCGGGCACCCAGGCCGCGTCGCTGCACAGCACGAACCCGGCCCGCAGCACCACGTCCGACGTCAGCCCGCGCGCCAGGGCGTGCGTGACGTCGACGAGGCGCTGCAGCCGGCTCCCGGCCCCCGGCGGCGCCTCGCCGATCAGCGCTTCCAGCCGCTGCACCGCGGCCGCCTCGACGGCCTCCGCCAGGGCCACCTTGCTGCCGAAGTGGAAGTGCAGCGCACCGTTGCTCACCCCGGCCCGCGTGCTGATCTCGGTCAGCGACGCGACCGCGAAGCCGTCCCGGTCGACGACCTCGGCCGCGGACCTGATCAGGCACCTCGCGGGTCTCGGCGGGGTCGATGACGTCGTCGACGAGGCCGCGCTCGGCCGCGTAGTACGGGTGCATCAGCTCGGCCTTGTACTCCTTGACCATCTGCGCCCGGGTGGCCTCAGGGTCGTCCGACTCGGCTATCTGCCGGCGGAAGATGACGTTGGCGGCGCCCTCGGCACCCATGACCGCGATCTCGTTGGTCGGCCACGCGTAGGTGAGGTCCGCGCCGATGGACTGCGAGTCCATGACGATGTACGCGCCGCCGTAGGCCTTGCGCAGGATCAGCGAGATCCGCGGCACGGTCGCGTTGCAGTACGCGTACAGGAGCTTGGCTCCG
>NZ_JOGB01000048.1 GCF_000719335.1 Streptomyces sp. NRRL S-87 | reverse complement strand
TGACGACCTCGACCCCGTGCAGGGTCTGGTCGAGGACGGACTGGACCGCCGTCGGAAGACGCTCTGCGTC
The DNA here is from genome assembly GCF_000719335.1 of Streptomyces sp. NRRL S-87. Lineage (GTDB taxonomy): Bacteria > Actinomycetota > Actinomycetes > Streptomycetales > Streptomycetaceae > Streptomyces. The sequence continues at coordinate 52,363 of NZ_JOGB01000048.1, read as the reverse complement.
GTTGTAGACGATGACGACCACGGAGACGTCAGGCACTGGCACCTCAATCGTTGTGTTCCGTTTACGCCCGCCAAAGCTACCGTGTGTTCCACTCATCGGCGGCAGGCGTACGGCGGGGTGTGGCGGCCGTGCATACTTCCTTTGAGAGGTGAGTGTCGGGTCCCGTGGGCGACAATCACCCGTTCGGACCCGCAGGTGGAAGAGTTCATGACGAAGCTGTCCGTAGTCGTTCCCTGTTACAACGAAGAAGCGGTCATCGACAGCTTCGACACCGAGATCCGAAGGGTGCTCGACGCGCTCCCCGTGGACTACGAGGTCTGCTACGTCGACGACGGTTCCCGCGACGGCACCCTCGGCAGGCTCCGCGCCATCGCGGCCCGACACGGTGAGCAGACCAGGTACGTCTCCTTCAGCCGCAACTTCGGCAAGGAGGCCGGCATGCTCGCCGGCCTGCGCGAGGCCACCGGCGACGCCGTCGTCATCATGGACGCCGACCTCCAGCACCCGCCGGAGCTCATCGGAAAGATGCTCGACCTGTACGCCCTCGGGCACGACCAGATCATCGCCCGCCGCAACCGCGAGGGCGACAAGAAGGTCCGCAGCGCGCTGAGCAGCCTCTACTACCGGGCCGTCAACAGCTGGGTGGACGTCGAGCTCACCGACGGCGTGGGGGACTTCCGCCTGCTGTCGCGCCAGGCCGTCGACGCGCTGCTGTCCCTGCCGGAGTACAACCGCTTCTCCAAGGGCCTGTTCTCCTGGGTCGGCTTCGACACCGTCACCTTCGACTACCAGAACGCGCAGCGCGAGGCCGGCGAGACCAAGTGGAGGTTCGGCGCCCTGCTGAACTACGCCATGGACGGCCTGATCTCGTTCAACAACAGGCCGCTGCGCGCCGCGATCTGGACCGGCGCGATCCTGACCGCCCTCGGCGCCCTCTACACCCTGTGGATCGTCATCGCGGCGCTGACCACCGGCATCAAGACCCCCGGCTACACCACGCTCGTGGCCATCATCGTCGGCCTCGGCGGCGTGCAGATGACCATGCTCGGCCTGATCGGCGAGTACATCGGCCGCATCTACTACGAGACCAAGCGCCGCCCGCACTTCCTCGTCAAGGAGTCGCACGGCGCCGAGGCCCGGACCGGCGCGGCGCTGTCCGCCCCGGCGGAGACGGACGCCCGGTGAGGCTGCGCGGCCAGCTCGGCCAGGTCCTGCGCTTCGGCCTGGTCGGCGGGGTCAACACCGGGACGTTCTTCGGCATCTACCTGCTGCTGCACCCGTGGATGCCGTACTTCGCCGCGTACACCCTCGCCTTCCTGCTCAGCATGGTCGGCTCGTTCTTCATGAACACCTACTTCACCTACCGCACCCGGCCGACCTGGAAGAAGTTCCTGCTCTTCCCCCTCACCCAGGTGACCAACTACGTCGTCCAGTCCGTCGGGCTGTACGCACTGGTGGCCTGGGCCGGGATGGACTCGAAGATCGCCCCGCTGGCGGCCGCGGTCATCGCGATCCCCTTCACGTACCTGATCGCCCAGCGGATCCTGGTCAGCCGCGGGGGCCGGCCGATCCGGTGTCCACGGTCCGGAACGCGGACGCCGGCGCCGAGCCGGACCCCGTAGATTGGGCGCAGAGCAACCGGTAGAGCGCATAGGGGTCAGGGACGTGTCAGGGGCAAGGCAGGCTGTGGCGGACGCCCGCAGGATCGTGGTCAAGGTCGGCTCCTCCTCCCTGACGACCGCGTCGGGAGGTCTCGACGCCGACCGCGTCGACGCCCTCGTCGACGTCCTCGCCAAGGCCCGCAGCGGTGGCGAGAAGGAGATCGTCCTGGTCTCCTCCGGCGCCATCGCGGCCGGCCTGGCCCCCCTCGGTCTGCGCCGCCGCCCCAAGGACCTCGCCCGCCAGCAGGCCGCCGCGAGCGTCGGCCAGGGCCTCCTGGTCGCCCGCTACACCGCCTCCTTCGCCCGGTACGGCGTACGGGTCGGCCAGGTCCTGCTGACCTCCGACGACACCAGCCGGCGCGCCCACTACCGCAACGCCTACCGCACCCTCGACCAGCTGCTGGCCATGGGAGCCCTGCCGGTCGTCAACGAGAACGACACCGTCGCCACGGACGAGATCCGCTTCGGCGACAACGACCGGCTCGCCGCCCTCGTCGCCCACCTGGTCCGCGCCGACCTGCTCGTGCTGCTCTCCGACGTCGACGGCCTCTACGACGGCGACCCGTCCCAGCCCGGCACCTCCCGCATCGACGAGGTCCGCGGCCCCGAGGACATCGCGCACGTCTCCATCGGCAGCGCCGGCAAGGCGGGCGTCGGCACCGGCGGGATGGTCACCAAGGTCGAGGCCGCCCGCATCGCCGCCGCGGCCGGCATCCCGGTCGTCCTCACCTCCGCCAGCCAGGCCGCCGACGCCCTCGCCGGCCGCGGCACGGGCACCTACTTCCACGAGACCGGGCGCCGCTCCGCCGACCGGCTCCTGTGGCTCCAGCACGCCTCCACCCCCCAGGGCCACCTCACCCTCGACGACGGCGCCGTCGCGGCCGTCACCGAGCGCGGCGGCTCCCTGCTGCCGGCCGGCATCGCGGCCGTCGAGGGCGAGTTCGTGGCCGGGGACCCGGTGGAACTGCGCGACACCAGCGGCCGGGCGGTGGCCCGCGGCCTGGTCAACTTCGACGCCAGGGAGCTGCCGCGACTGCTCGGCCGCTCCACCAAGGAGCTCGCCAAGGAGCTCGGCCCCGAGTACGAGCGCGAGGTCGTCCACCGCGACGACCTGGTGGTTCTCCAGCGCTGAGGGCCCGCCGAGGGGCCGGATCCGGCAAAACCGTCGCACGGCGGGCCGCGGACTGGTCAACTTTGTTGGCAGGGGGCTGTGGGGGACCAGGCAGGACACCGACGCACAACCAGGAGGCCGCCGGTGAGACGAGCGCGCGCCGAGCGCACGCTGACCAGCGTCGCAGTGGGCGAGGATGCCGGGCCCGCGGAGACGACCCGGCTCTGGCACGTCACGCTCAGCGTCTCCGGCGATCCCGTCCCCCTGGCGGAGGTACGCCGGGGCCTGGAGCAGCTGGCCCACGACCACCCCTTCCTCCTCACCAGCCGGTACGCCGTGGACCACGCGGAGATCCGGTACTGGGAGGAGGCCCGCGACCTCCACGACGCGGCGGCCGTCGCCCTGCGGCTGTGGGGCGAGCACCGCTCCACGGCGAAGCTCCCGCCCTGGGAGATCGTCGGCCTGGAGGTCATCGACCGCGCCACCTACCACCAGCGCGTCGCCGAGGGCTACGGCCCGCCCCCGGCGTCCCCGGTGGGCGTCCACCCGTACTGACACCGCGGGCTGCACACGGGGGATTCGGCGGGGGCTTCGGGGGCTGACCGGTGTCGGGGGGTCTGCTGCTCGCTTCGGGGGACGGCTCCGCGGGGCCGGCCCACCCCGATACCGGCCGGCCCCGCGGAGCGACCCCACCCCGATACCCGCCGGGCCGTCTCGCGGACCGAAACCCCGGCCGGTCAGCCGCAGCAGGGAGCTACCCTGCAAGCATGACCTCGCAGAACGCAGCCTCCCCCGTGATCGCCACCGCGCAGCGCGCCCGCACCGCCGCCGCCGTGATCGCCCCACTGCCGCGCTCCGCCAAGGACACCGCGCTGCACGCGATCGCCGACGCGCTGGAGGCCCGCGCGGCGGAGATCGTCGAGGCCAACGCCAAGGACATCGAGAAGGCCCGGGCGGCCGGCACGAGCGAGACCGTCGTCGACCGCCTCACCCTCACCCCCGAGCGCGTCGCCGCCATCGCCGCCGACGTCCGCCACGTCGCCGCCCTGCCCGACCCGGTCGGCGAGGTCGTCCGCGGCTCGACCCTCCCCAACGGCATCGACCTGCGCCAGATCCGCGTCCCGCTCGGCGTGGTCGGCATCATCTACGAGGCCCGCCCCAACGTCACCGTCGACGCCGCCGCCCTCTGCCTGAAGTCCGGCAACGCGGTCCTGCTGCGCGGCTCGTCCTCCGCGTACGCCTCCAACACCGCCCTCGTCGCCATCCTGCGCGACGCCGTCGGGAGCACCGGCCTGCCCGCTGACGCCATCCAGCTCGTGCCGGGCGAGTCCCGCGACTCCGTCCGCGAGCTGATGCGCGCCCGAGGCCTCGTCGACGTCCTGATCCCGCGCGGCGGCGCCTCCCTCATCAAGACGGTCGTCGAGGAGTCCACCGTCCCCGTCATCGAGACCGGCACCGGCAACTGCCACGTCTACGTCGACGCCCGGGCCGACCTCGACATGGCCGTGGACATCCTCGTCAACTCCAAGGCCCAGCGGCCCTCCGTCTGCAACTCCGCCGAGACCCTCCTGGTCCACCGCGACATCGCCGCCGCCTTCCTGCCGCGCGCCCTCGACGCCCTCGCCGAGGCCGGCGTCACCGTCCACGGCGACCAGGCCGTCCTCGGGTACGCCGAGGACAGCAAGGTCACGGCGCTGCCCGCCACCGACGAGGACTGGGCGGCCGAGTACCTCTCGTACGACATCGCGGCCGGCGTCGTGGACTCCCTCGACGCGGCCGTCGAGCACATCCGCCGCTGGACCTCCGGCCACACCGAGGCGATCGTGACCACCTCCCAGGCCGCCGCCCGCCGCTTCACCCAGCTGGTCGACTCCACGACCGTGGCCGTCAACGCCTCCACCCGCTTCACCGACGGTGGCCAGTTCGGCTTCGGCGCCGAGATCGGGATCTCCACGCAGAAGCTCCACGCCCGCGGGCCGATGGGGCTTCCGGAGCTGACCTCGACCAAGTACATCGTCACCGGCGACGGTCACGTACGGTAATCCGACCCTGGACTCCGAGTGGCCGATTTTCGGCGTACTCCCTGCCCAAAACAGCCCCCCAGGTCTACTCTGGTCCCGTGCCGGACGACGTGGGGGGCAAGCCGTTCCCGGACGACTGGGAGCCCGACGACGACCGCGGAGGCGCGGACCAGGACTTCGCCTCCGTGGTGTTCGACGAGGACTTCGTCCGGAGCGCCGAGATCCATGAACCGACCGCCGCCGAGCGGGTGCTCGCCGCCGCCCAGGCGCGCGCGCAGGCCGAGGAGGCGCGCGCGGTCGCGGCCGCCCGCGCCGCCGCCGCCGACGACGAGGGCCTCGAGAGCCACGACAGCTACGACGGCTACCTCGATCGGTACGGGTACGGGTACGGCCCCGACGGCGAGCCCTACGGCTTCGGCCCCGAGTACGCCTACGGCTACCCCTACGGCGGCCACGGGCCCTACGGGGTCTACGGCGGCACCCTGCGCCCCTACCGCGGCCGGTCCCGCTGGCTGCGCCCGGTGGCCTGGATGCTCGCCGTCGTGATGGGCGTCGGCATGGTCGCCCTCGCCTTCAGCGCCGTCTACCGCAGCGCCACCCGCGACGAGGCGCCCCCGCCCGCCACCACCGGCGTCGAGGGCAACCGCGCCGAGTCGGAGAAGTTGCCCGCCAGCGGTGCGTTTACGTACAGCGGTAGCCGCCAACCCTGAAAGTACGACCCCTCGAACGCCCCTGCGCGGGACCGGGAGGGGGCTTCTCTAGTGCGGGGACAGCGGGGAGAAGCGATGGCCGTGCCAGGAGATCCACCCAACGGCGCCCCCGACGGCATCGGCGGCGAGGACGAGTACCGCTCCGTGGTGTTCGACGAGGACTTCGTACGGGCCGCCCGGCTCCAGGAGTTCTCCGCCCAGGAGCGGATGGGCGAACACGCCCGCGCGGTACGCAGCCGCTCCCTGTGGGCCGCCGCCGCCCCCGGCGCGGGCTCCGGGCGCGGCGCCCGGCAGGGCCTGGCCCTGCTGCTGGTCGTGGTGCTGGCCTTCACCATGGCCGTCTACCTGGGGCTGCGCCAGCCCTACACGGCCCCGCCCGACACCCACACCGACCCGCTCGCCATGACCGTCGTACCGCTGGCCCCCCAGGACGCGGTCCCCGGCGGGCGGCCCGCCGACCTGTACGCGGCGAGCCCCGCGGCCGACTTCCGGGCCGGTGCGGCCGGCATCACCCTGCCCGCGGTCCGCCGCACGGACCACTTCACCGAGGCGCAGGTGCTCACCGCCCTGTCCACGGCCAAGGACTACCTCGTGCAGTCCGGGATCGACCCGGACGTGCTCTCCGGCGACGCCACCCGGCCGGTGCGGGTCCTGCTCGACCCCGACCTGCTGGCCCAGTTCGACCACAGCCTGAGCCGGCCCGCCCCGGACGGGCGGCACGCGCTCACCGGCTGGCTGGTGCGCATCGATCCGGCCACCGCCGTCCTCGCCGACCCGCGGGTGCGCGTCCGGGGCACGATGGCCTTCACCGAGGCCAGCCCGGACACCCTGGAGGTCCTCACCGACCACACCTTCGTCTACGCGGTCCGGCCGGCCGTCGCCGGGCCGCGGACCGAAGCGGGCGCGGCCTCGCTCTTCACCGTCCGGCGCGAGCTGCGGTTGCGCTTCGACCGCGAGGACCTGGAGGCCGGGCGCGCCGAGGTGTTCTCCGCGTACGTGCAGGCCGGCCCGCAGGACTGCGCCGCCGACCCGTCCGGCGGCTTCAGGCCGCTGCTCGCGGGGCAGCGGGCCACCGGCACGGGACCGGCGGCCAGCGACCCGTACGCCACCGGGGACGGGCCGGGTGTGACCGCGGCGGTCGCAGGGACGGGCACAGGCGCGGGCGCGGACGCGCGCGGGCTGTGCGGGGCGCTGGCCCCGGGGGCCCAGCCGAGCCCGCGGCCCCCCGCTTAGGCGGTGTCCCCGCCGGGCGCCGTACCGCCGTCCTTGCCGGTGTCCTTGCCGGTGTCCCCGCCCGTGTCGCGGGCGGAGGAGCCGCGGCCGCTGTCCCCGGCATCGCCCCCGGCGGCGTTCTCGGCGTCCTTGCCGGCACCGTCTTCGGTGCCGTCCTTGGTGCCGGGCCTGCCGGAGCCCTTGGTGCCGCCCGAGAACCGGTCGAAGAGCTTGCCGCCGACGTCGCCCACGCCCCCGGCGAGGTCCCCGACCAGCTTGAGCAGCGGGTCCTTGCTGGTCCGCACGGTGTCCGCGTAGTGCGTCGCGGACTGGCGGAACGAGTCCGTCACCGAGGTGTCGCGGTCCTCGGACCGGCGCGGGTAGTGCCCGTCCATGAGCCGCTGGTGGTCGCGGCTCTCCGCCCACCGCTTCAGCTCCGCCGCGCGCACGGTGGTGAAGGGGTGCGTCCGCGGCAGCAGGTTGAGGATCTTCAGCACCGAGTCGCGCAGGTCACCGCTCTCCTCGTACTCCTGCGCCTGCGCCAGGAACGCGTCCACGTTCATCTCGTGCAGGTGGTGGCCGCCCGCCAGCTTCATCAGCCCGCGCATCGAGGCCTGCAGGTCCTGCCCCACCAGCAGGCCCGCCCGGTCCGCCGACAGCTCCGACTTGCGGAACCACTCGCGCAGCGCGGTCACCAGCGCCGTGACGGTGACCGTGCCCAGCGGGATCCACGCCACCTTCAGGGCGAGGTTCGTCAGGAACAGCAGTATCGTCCGGTAGACCGCGTGGCCGGACAGCGCGTGGCCCACCTCGTGGCCCACGACCGCCCGCATCTCCTCCTCGTCGAGCAGCTCCACCAGCGCGGTGGTCACCACGATGATCGGCTCGTCGAGGCCCACGCACATCGCGTTCGGCTTCGGGTCCTGCTGCACGTACATCTGCGGGACCTTCTCCAGGTCCAGGATCATGCAGGCGTCCAGCAGCATGGCGTGCAGGTGCGGGAACTGCACCTCGCTCACGCGCACCGAGTCCGACAGGTACAGCAGGCGCAGGCTGCGCTCCGGCAGCAGCCCGCTGAGCGTCTTGAACACCGTGTCGAAGCCGCTCAGCTTGCGCAGCGCCACGAGCGCCGAACGGTCGGCCGGGTGCTCGTACGCCCGCGAGGAGATCCCCGGGAAGCGCCGGCGGCTGCGCCCGGGCAGCTTCTCGAAACCCTGGTCCGTCATCGGTTCCCCCTCGGTCGTGCGGACGTCCACGCTCCCTAACGCCTGAGTCGACGTGATCGTGCCCGGAGCCCCCGCATACGATGTGCGCGACGTCTGACGCCCTCACGATAGGTCCCTGCCTGATGAGCCTCCTGAGCACCGCCCACGACCTGGTCACCCTCGCGTCCGACGAGGTCGAGCAGCACGGCGGCAACCACGACAGCCTGAGCCCGTACATGACCGGCGGCGCCGCCCTCTTCATCCTGCTGTTCCTGCTGTGGATCACCACGCGCCTCAACCGCGACCGCTGAATCGACCGCCGGTTCGGGCCCGCAGCACCGGGCCAGTAGGCTCTGCACGCATGGGAGAGCAGGAAGTGCCTACCGGTCCGGTCAAGCGCCGCCTCGGCGTGATGGGCGGGACGTTCGACCCGATCCACCACGGACACCTCGTGGCCGCCAGTGAGGTGGCCGCGCTGTTCCACCTGGACGAGGTGGTCTTCGTGCCCACCGGGGAGCCCTGGCAGAAGTCCCAGCGGGCCGTCTCGCCCGCGGAGGACCGCTACCTGATGACGGTCATCGCCACGGCTTCGAACCCGCAGTTCTCGGTCAGCCGCATCGACATCGACCGCGGCGGTCCGACGTACACCATCGACACGCTGCGGGACCTGCGCGCCATGAACACGGACGCGGACCTGTTCTTCATCACCGGCGCCGACGCGCTCGCACAGATCCTCACCTGGCGCGATGCCGAGGAGCTGTTCTCGCTGGCGCACTTCATCGGCGTCACGCGGCCGGGCCACATACTGACCGACGACGGGCTGCCCGAGGGCGGTGTCTCGCTCGTCGAGGTGCCGGCGCTCGCCATCTCGTCCACCGACTGCCGCGAACGCGTGGCCGCGGGCGATCCGGTCTGGTACCTGGTGCCGGACGGCGTGGTGCGGTACATCGACAAGCGAGAGCTGTACCGGGGCGCCTGAGGGTTCCGGGAAAGAGAGGGGCGCCGGTGAACGACCGCCAGGACCCGCAGGACCCGTATTCCGTCCCGGAGCAGCAGCTCATCGGGTACGACGCCTACGGGCAGCCGGTGTACGGACAGGCCCCCGCCGCGCCCGCGCAGCAGTACGACGCGTACGGGTACGGCTACGACGCGTACGGGCGGCCGGTGTCGCAGCCGGCGCAGGACCAGGGGTACGACCCCTACGCCGGGCAGCAGCAGTACGGCTCCCAGGGGTACGGGTACGACACCGGGACCGGCCAGTACCCGGCGGTCGACGCGACGGGCTCGTACCCCGCCGTGGACGCGACGGGCTCGTACCCCGCCGTGGACGCCACCGGCTCGTACCCGGCCGTCGACTCGACCGGCTCCTACCCGGCCGTCGACTCGACCGGCTCCTACCCCGCCGTGGACGCCACCGGCCAGTACCGGGCCGTGGGTACCGCGCCGCAGTGGATCCCGCAGCAGCCCTCCGCCCCCGAGCCGGAGGCCGACCCCGACGCCCCCGCGGGCCGGGCCGCGGACGACCGGGGCCCCGGCGGCGGGAACCCGGCCGGCCAGGTCCCGGGGCAGCGTCGCGAGGCCCCCGACTACCGCACCGAGCAGTTCTCGTTCATCGAGGAGCCCGACGAGGACTCCCAGGACGTCATCGACTGGCTCAAGTTCACCGAGAGCCGCACGGAACGCCGCGAGGAGGCCAAACGCCGCGGCCGCAACCGCGTCACCGTGCTCATCGTGGTGCTCGCCCTCTTCGTCGTGAGCGGCGTCGGCTACCTCTGGTACGCCGGCAAGCTGCCCTTCCTGGGCGGCGCCGCCGGCAAGGAGGCCGTGGCCACCGGCCCGCAGAAGCGCGACATGATCGTCGTCCACCTGCACAACACCCGCAAGGGCGGCACCTCCACGGCCCTGCTCGTCGACAACGTCACCACCAAGCGCGGCGCCACCGTCCTGCTGCCCAACTCCACCGCCGTCACCGGCGAGAACGGCACCGGCACCACCCTGGGCAAGTCCGTCGACGCCGACGGCCTGGGCGGCACCCGCGACTCCCTCGACACGCTGCTGGGCACGAAGATCGAGGGCACCTGGCGGCTCGACACCCCGTACCTGGAGAACCTCGTCGACCAGCTCGGCGGGATCGAGGTGGACACCGACGCCGCCGTGCCCGCCGACGCGAAGGCCAAGACCCCGGCCGTCGGCAAGGGCGAGAAGCAGGACCTGAGCGGCCCCATGGCCGTCGCCTACGCCACCTACCGGGCCCCCGGCGAGCCCGAGACCAAGCAGCTGGAGCGCTTCGGCACGGTGCTGTACGGCACCCTGCGCAAGATGCCCAGCGACGAGCGGTCCGCCACCGTCTCCATCGAGACCCTCGGGCAGATCCTCGACCCGTCCCTCACCGAGAAGGACCTGGGCTCCTCCCTGGCCAAGCTCGGCGAGCACGCCAAGGTCGGCGACTACACCACCAAGGTCATGCCGGTGAAGGGCGACGGCACGCTCACCGAGGCGGCCGTCGCCACCGTCGTCAAGGACGTCCTCGGCGGAGCCCTGAAGGCCGCCGCCCCCAACGCCGCCCCCCGGGTCGCCCTCAAGGACGGCACCGGCGGCGCCAAGACCGTCGTCGACGCGCAGGCGGCCCTGGTCAACGCCGGGTACACCTTCATCGACGGCGGCAAGGCATCCGGGACCGTGTCCGCCACCGAGGTCACCTACGCCGACGACGCGGCCAAGCCCAAGGCCGTCGAGGTCGCCAAGACCCTCGGCCTGAAGGAGACCGCCGTCAAGAAGGCGCCGGGCGCGGGCAACGCGGAGGTCACCGTGGTCCTCGGTACGGACTACAAGACGCCCTGAGCGTCCCGGCGGGGCTCCCGTCCGCCGCTCCGCCCAGGGCCGCCCCCCGGCCCTGGGCGGCCTGACCAGGCAGGACTCCCGGGCGGTTAATCATTGCGAGCGGGGCCGGCGGTACATGAGACCCTTGAACTGATCTGCCACCCGACCCGAAAGCATGGCCAGTGACCGCCACGGACCGCTCCATCGAGCTCATCAACGTCGCCGCCCAGGCGGCTGCGGACAAGCTCGCGCACGACATCATCGCCTACGACGTCAGCGACGTGCTGTCGATCACCGACGCCTTCCTGCTGGCCTCGGCGCCCAGCGACCGCCAGGTCAAGTCCATCGTCGACGAGATCGAGGAGAAGCTCCTCAAGGACCTCGGCGCCAAGCCGGTGCGCCGCGAGGGGGACCGCGACGCGCGCTGGATCCTGCTCGACTACGTCGACATCGTGGTGCACGTCCAGCACAGCGAGGAGCGCGTCTTCTACGCCCTGGAGCGGCTGTGGAAGGACTGCCCCGAGATCGACCTGCCCGAGGACGCCAGGCTCACCAAGGGCAAGGCGGCCGAGCACGCCGCGCTGCGCGAGGCGGCGGGGGACGACGACCTGGACGGTGATCTGTTCTGAGCGCGCCCAAGACCGGCCGCAAGATCGTCCTGTGGCGGCACGGCCAGACCTCGTGGAACCTGGAGCGCCGCTTCCAGGGCTCCACGGACATCGAGCTGACGTCGACCGGTGTGGCCCAGGCCCGCCGGGCGGCGCGCCTGCTGGCCGCCCTGAAGCCGGACGCGATCGTCGCCTCCGACCTCCGGCGCGCGGCCGCCACCGCCGCCGAGCTCGGCGCCGTCACCGACCTGTCGGTCGAGCACGACGCGGACCTGCGGGAGACCTACGCCGGCGAGTGGCAGGGCCTCACCCACGACGAGATCGTCGAGAAGTACGGCGAGCAGTACGCGGCCTGGAAGCGCGGCGAGCCCGTCCGCCGCGGCGGCGGCGAGCTCGAGACCGAGGTCGCCGACCGGGCGGCCCCCGTCGTGCTGCGCCACGCCGCCCGCCTGGGCGAGGGCGGCACGCTGGTCGTCGTCAGCCACGGCGGCACCATCCGCACCACCATCGGGCGGCTGCTCGGCCTGGAACCGCACAACTGGGAGAGCCTGGGCGGCCTGTCCAACTGCTGCTGGTCGGTCCTGGGCGAGGGCGCGCGCGGCTGGCGCCTGCTGGAGCACAACGCCGGCACCCTGCCGGAGCCCGTGCTCGGCGACGACGACTGACCTGCGACGACCCGGTCCGGAGAGCTTCCGGAGGCGCCTCCCGAGGGGCCTCCGGACCCGGATTTCGTTTCTGGGAGAACGCAGGCTAGAGTTCTTCTTGTCCGCAGCGGAGAGCACCGGAAACGGAGCGGGAAGCGGCGGGCGACAGCAAGGGGCTATAGCTCAGTTGGTAGAGCGCTTGCATGGCATGCAAGAGGTCAGGAGTTCAATTCTCCTTAGCTCCACAATCAGGATCCCGTCCCCAACAGGGGGCGGGATCCTCGCTTTTGTCCCACGAATACCCCATCCGCCACACGCGTCACAGGGGTTCCGAGCAGGGGGATCCAGCCGGAACCGTGTCCGGTCCCGGACCGACCGGACATTCGGGGCTGACCGGCCGCACGACGCCATGGCAGAATCGGACGGCCGGAGGGGGACACGACGGCCCGAACGGGAGGGAGTCGCTGACGGATGGGCGCACACCGGCGGCGTTGCGATTGGTGCGACAGCGGCACGCCGATCGTCCGGGACATGGACCCGGTCAATCCCGACTACCAGTACTGGTGCGAGGAATGCGCGCGGGCGCTGATCATAAAAGGCGACCCGATCGAGAGGTACCGCGAGCTGGAGGGCGAGCCGATCTACGGCCGCCTGCTCGACGAGCACTGCACTCTGAAGCGCTTCTACTCGTTCGCCAGAGCATGACCAGCACCCCGGCCGCCGCGAGCGCGTAGAGCGCCGAAGCGGCCATCGGGACCGCGCTCAGTCCGAGTTCGGGACGGTCCGGGCCGTGCGGTACCGCCCACCACAGCGCGTACGAGCAGAAGGCGAGCCAGCAGGCCAGCGCCGGGCGGCGGCCCGCCCGCTCCCGCACCAGCAGCGTCGCGGGCAGGCACCAGATCCAGTGGTGGGACCACGAGATCGGGCTCACCAGCAGCGCCGTCAGCGCGGTGGCCACCACGGCCGCGGCCCGGTCCCCCCGCAACTCGGCGCGCACCGCCACCGCCAGCCCCGCGGCTCCGGCCGCCAGCGCCGCCGCGGCCCACGGCAGCCCCGGGTGCCCCGTGTGCAGCAGCCGGGCGAGCACGCCGCGCAGCGACTGGTTGGCGGTCTCCTCCGCGTAGCCGGCCCGGCCGGAGTCGAGCACCAGTGAGGTCCAGTACGTGCGCGAGGCGCCGGGCAGGACCGCCCAGGCGACCGCGCCGACCGCGCAGAAGACCCCGCCCGCGACGCCGGCGGCGCGCAGCTCGGCGGCGCCGGGGCCGTCACCCGGACGGGCGTACGGGGCGTGGGCCGCGGGGCCGGTGCGCGGGGCGCGGGGGGCCTGCGGGGGCGCGTACGGAAGGCGGCGGGCGCGCAGGGCCCGTACGAGGCCCGCCGTCAGCAGGAAGGCGGCGAACAGGGCCGGGGTGAGCTTCACGGCGGCCGCCAGGCCGGTGCCGGCGCCCGCCCACCGGTGGCCGCGCGGTCGGGTGAGGTCCCACAGGACCGCCACCGCGAGCAGCAGGTTGACCTGGCCGTAGCGCAGCGTCCCCCAGACGGGCTCGCACCACACCGCGGCCGCCGCCGCCCACAGCACCGTCGCGGTGCCCGGCCGGCGGCCGGTGGTGAGGCGCAGCGACAGGCCCGCGAAGGCCAGGAGCAGCCCCAGGTTCGCGAGCACCCCCAGCACTTTCAGGGTCGTCGGGGGCAGCACCGCCAACGGGGTGAACAGCAGCGCGGCCGCCGGGGGGTAGGTGGCGGGCAGGCGCGCCCGGCCGACCGCGATGGCGTACAGGTCGCCGCCGGTGAGCACCGCCCGGCCCTCGGCGCGGTAGACGAGCAGGTCGACGTACGACACGTAGGCCAGGCGCTGGGCCAGGCAGAAGGCGCCGAAGGAGAGCAGGCAGGCGGCTGCCGCGACGAGGACGGGGCGCCGCATGGGGCGCTCAGATGGCACAAATAGCGACATTATCGGGCGAAGTGCGCGGATGGCTGCTCCCGCGGAAACCGATTTTTGGACCTGGGCCGTGACCGTGTAATGTTTGGGACGTCGCCAAGGGGAACCGGCAAGGGAAACCGGAACGGGAACCGGGGCGGCGAGCAGGGCGAGGGGCTATAGCTCAGTTGGTAGAGCGCTTGCATGGCATGCAAGAGGTCAGGAGTTCAATTCTCCTTAGCTCCACAGTGAACAAGCGGGTCACCCGGATCGGGTGGCCCGCTTCTCGTTCTGCGGTCGCCTGCGCGGCGCCGGTTACCCCTGCGGTACCCTGACGCCATGCGTGCCGTACGCCTTCTGCTTACCGAGCCGCGCTGATCAGTACCTGGCCCCCAGCCGGCGGGCCGGCATCGGCGCGGCGTCCCCTCCTGTGCGAGGGGCTTTTTCGTTTGGTGGCGCGGAACCACGGCAGAGACGATCGATGGAGCTTCAAGAATCATGAGCGAGACGAATTCCCCGGCCCCCGAGGCGGCCGAGGCGCACCGTTACACGGCTGCGATGGCCGCCGACATCGAGGCACGCTGGCAGGACGCCTGGGACGCCCAGGGCACCTACGAGGCCCCGAACCCGACGGGCGACCTCGCCGGGGACCCCGCGGTCGTCGCGCGCCCCAAGAAGTTCATCATGGACATGTTCCCCTACCCGTCCGGCGCCGGCCTGCACGTCGGCCACCCGCTGGGGTACATCGCCACCGACGTCTACGCCCGCCACCAGCGCATGACGGGCCACAACGTCCTGCACACCCTGGGCTTCGACGCCTTCGGCCTGCCGGCCGAGCAGTACGCCGTGCAGACGGGCACGCACCCGCGCGTGTCGACCGAGGCGAACATCGAGAACATGAAGAAGCAGCTGCGCCGGCTGGGCCTGGGCCACGACCGCCGCCGCTCCTTCGCCACGATCGACCCGGACTACTACAAGTGGACCCAGTGGATCTTCCTGCAGATCTACAACTCCTGGTACGACGCCGACGCGAAGAAGGCCCGCCCGATCACGGAGCTGGTCGCCGAGTTCGAGGCCGGCACGCGTGAGGTCCCCGGTGGCCGCACCTGGTCCGCGCTGACCGCCGCCGAGCGCGCCGACGTCCTGGGCGGGTTCCGCCTGGCCTACTCCTCCGACGCACCCGTCAACTGGTGCCCCGGCCTGGGCACCGTCCTGGCCAACGAGGAGGTCACCGCGGACGGCCGCTCCGAGCGCGGCAACTTCCCGGTCTTCAAGGCCCGCCTGAGCCAGTGGAACATGCGCATCACCGCGTACGCCGACCGGCTGCTGGAGGACCTGGAGGAGCTGGACTGGCCCGAGGCCATCAAGCTGCAGCAGCGCAACTGGATCGGCCGCTCCGAGGGCGCCCGCGTCGACTTCGCCCTGGGCGACGAGGCCGTCACCGTCTTCACCACCCGGCCCGACACCCTGTTCGGCGCCACGTACATGGTGCTGGCGCCCGAGCACCCGCTGGTCGAGAAGTTCGTCCCGGCCGCCTGGCCCGAGGGCACGAACGAGAAGTGGACCGGCGGCCACGCCACCCCCGCCGCGGCCGTCGCCGCCTACCGCGCCACCTCCGCCGCCAAGTCCGACGTCGAGCGGCAGGCCGACGCCAAGGAGAAGACCGGCGTCTTCACCGGCGAGTACGCGGTCAACCCGGTCAGCGGCGAGAAGGTCCCGGTCTTCATCGCCGACTACGTCCTGATGGGCTACGGCACCGGCGCCATCATGGCCGTCCCCGCCCACGACGCCCGCGACTTCGAGTTCGCCCGCGCCTTCGAGCTGCCGATGCGCTGCGTCGTGCGGCCCACCGACGGCCGCGGCACCGACCCGGCCGAGTGGGACGACGCGTTCGCCTCGTACGACGCCGAGCTGGTCAACTCCGCCGGCGACGGCATCACCCTGGACGGCCTGGGCGTCGTCGAGGCCAAGGCCGCCATCACCGACTGGCTGGCCGAGCGGGGCATCGGCGAGGGCACCGTCAACTTCCGCCTGCGCGACTGGCTGTTCAGCCGCCAGCGGTACTGGGGCGAGCCCTTCCCGATCGTCTACGACGAGGACGGCGTGGCGCACGCGCTGCCCGAGTCGATGCTGCCGCTGGAGCTGCCCGAGGTCGACGACTACTCGCCGCGCACCTTCGAGCCCGACGACGCCAGCTCCAAGCCGGAGACCCCGCTGTCGCGCGCCGAGGACTGGGTCCACGTCGAGCTGGACCTGGGCGACGGCGTGAAGTCGTACCGGCGCGAGACCAACACCATGCCCAACTGGGCCGGCTCCTGCTGGTACGAGCTGCGCTACCTGGACCCGCACAACGACGCGGCCCTGGTCGACCCGGCCGTCGAGCAGTACTGGATGGGCCCGCGCGAGGGCGCCCCGCACGGCGGCGTCGACCTGTACGTCGGCGGCGCCGAGCACGCCGTGCTGCACCTGCTGTACGCGCGCTTCTGGTCCAAGGTGCTCTTCGACCTGGGCCACGTCTCCTCGGCCGAGCCGTTCCACAAGCTGTTCAACCAGGGCATGATCCAGGCCTACGCGTACACCGACGCGCGCGGCGTGTACGTGCCGGCCGCGGACGTCGAGGAGCGCGACGGCGGCTACTTCTACGAGGGCCGGCCGGTGCGCCGCGAGCACGGCAAGATGGGCAAGTCCCTGAAGAACGCCGTCACGCCCGACGAGATCTGCGCCGAGTACGGCGCCGACACCCTGCGCCTGTACGAGATGGCGATGGGCCCGCTGGACGTCTCCCGCCCGTGGGACACCCGCGCGGTGGTCGGCCAGTACCGACTGCTGCAGCGCCTGTGGCGCAACATCGTCGACGAGGAGACCGGCGCGGTCACCGTCGTGGACGGCGAGCCCGACGAGGCCACGCTGCGCGCGCTGCACAAGGCCATCGACGGGGCCGGCGCCGACATGGCCGGGCTGCGCTTCAACACCGCCATCGCCAAGATCACGGAGCTGAACAACTTCCTGACGAAGGCGGGCAAGCCGCTGGAGCGGTCGGTGGCCGAGCGGCTGGTGCTGCTGATCGCCCCGCTGGCCCCGCACATCGCCGAGGAGCTGTGGCACCGCCTGGGCCACGCGGAGTCCGTGGTGCACCAGGACTTCCCGGTCGCCGACCCCGCGTACGTCGTGGACGAGGCCGTGACCTGCGTCGTGCAGATCAAGGGCAAGGTCAAGGCGCGCCTGGAGGTGCCGCCGACCATCTCGGACGACGACCTGGAGAAGCTGGCGCTGGCCGACGACGCGGTCGTGGCGGCGCTCGGCGGGGCCGAGATCCGCAAGGTGATCGTGCGCGCGCCGAAGCTGGTCAACATCGTCATCTGACGCCGGCGCTCCGTCTCTCAGGGAGATCCCGTACGGGCAGGTTGGGGGTTCGAATGGAACCCCCGACCTGCCCGTCGCGTTTACGGTGGAAGGGACGCAGAACCGGGGCGGCCGACCGGACCGGACCGGACCGGACCGGACGGGACGTGATGGGATCGGGTCCGGTCGTGTCGGGTCGGGTCGGCTCGGACCAGGGAAGGGACAGCTCTGATGGAGGCCACGTTGCTGATCTTGGTGCTGCTGGTGTTCTTCACCTTCGTGGGCCTGGGCGTCTACGTCACGGCCAAGGCCGTCGGGGCGGCGAAGCGCGGCGTCGACCGCGGCATCGAGCAGGCCCGGCGCACCGTGGAGGACACCACCCTGCGCGCCAGGAGCCTGGGGCAGGCCGGGACCGGGGCCGCCCTGGCCCAGCTCCGCCTGGACCTGCGGACCTCGATGCGCGCCACGCAGGCCGCGCTGCACGAGGGCGTCCGGGAGGACCCCTCCCTGAAGGAGTCGCTCGCGCTCTTCGAGCAGCTGAGCGCGCACGGGCGGGAGCTGGACGCGGAGCTGAAGCGGCTGGAGCAGGAGCCCGACAAGAGCAAGGTCATCGAGCGGCTGCCCGACCTGCGGGCACGCACGCAGCGCATCGTCCGGTCCGCCGACTCCCTCCGCTGGGCCGCGCACGACCGTGCCCGCCGCTTCGCCGACGACGACCTCGCCCACCTGACCGCCCAGATCGAGGTCGAGTCGGACGCGCTCCGCGACTGGTCCCCCTCGACGGCCGCCCCGGACTTCATGGACGACGCCCTCGCGGCGTCGACGGGTGCGGCGTCCGCCGGCCCGGCGGACGAGTCCCTCCGCGCGCCGGCGGGTCGGGCGGACGAGGGGCCCGGGACGCAGGCCCCTCCCGCGGCACCGGCGGCGTCCGACGCGGGCGCGGCCCGGTCCCCGAAGGCCCTGCATGCCCCGGACCCGGCCGCGACCGCGGCCCCGCCCTGGCATGCGACGAAGCGTCGGCCCGAAACGGCCTGACGGCGTGGCCGAAACGGCCTGGCGGCGTGGCCCGGCCCGGAACCGCCTGACCGTCGGCCGCAGCGGAAGCCGCGGCGGCGTGCCGTGCACCTCCCCTGGCGCCTGCGCGCCGCGCTGCGAACCGGCCCCGGTCGGCCGCGGCGACCCGCAGCGGACCGCCCCCGAGCTGCCACGCCGGTTCCGCTCCCGGTAACCTCCCGCTCATGTCCCGCCATGTCGCGATCGTCACCGATTCCACGGCCTACCTGCCCCGACCGGCGATCCGGCGCCACAACATCACGGCGGTGCCCCTGACGGTCGTGATCGGCGACGAAGCCCTCGAGGAGGGCACCGAGATCTCCGCCCGCTCCCTCGCCCTCGCCCTCCAGAAGCGCCGCTCGGTGACGACCTCCCGCCCGAGCCCGGAGGAGTTCGTCAGGGCCTACCGGACCGCCGCCGACCAGGGCGCGAGCGCCATCGTCTCGCTCCACCTCTCCGCCGAGTTCTCCGGCACCTACGACGCGGCCGTCCTCGCCTCGAAGACCGCGCCCGTGCCGGTGCGCGTGGTGGACACCGGCATGGTCGCCATGGCCCTCGGCTTCTGCGCGCTCGCCGCCGCCGAGACCGCCGAGGCCGGCGGGTCCCTCGACGACGCCGTCGCGGCCGCCGAGAAGCGGGCGTCGGGCATGTCCGCCTTCTTCTACGTCGACACCCTCGACTACCTCCGCCGCGGCGGCCGCATCGGGGCCGCCCAGGCGCTGCTCGGCTCGGCGCTGGCCGTCAAGCCGCTGCTCCAGCTCGACGGCGGGCGCATCGAGGCGCTCGAGAAGGTGCGCACCGCCTCGAAGGCCATCGCCCGGCTCGAAGAACTCGCCGTCGACCGCGCCGGCACTGCCGACGTGGACATCGCGGTCCATCACCTCGCCGCCCCCGAGCGCGCCGAGAAGCTCGCCGAGCACCTCCGCGAACGCGTCCCCGGCCTCGTCGAGCTGCACGTGAGCGAGGTCGGGGCGGTCATCGGCGCGCACACCGGGCCGGGACTGCTGGCCGCGGTGGTCTCGCCCCGCTGACGCGCCGGTGCGCGGCGACCGAGCCGCCCCCGCACGCCTGATCCCACCCTCACCCCCGCTCCCCGCCCTCGTGGGCTCACCCCCACGGGTGACCGAGTTATCCACAAGCGGCAGTCTTTCCACAGACTTACGGCGGCCCGGCCGGGAATTCCCGTCCGCCCCTACCGTCTTGTGCCATGACTCTTCGAACTCCCGTGCCGGGTACGCCGCACACAGCACGAGCCCCCCGTCCGCTCCGCACGCGTACGGCCGCCTCGCCCGCGACCAGCGGCCCCGGCCGCGCCGCAGGCTCCGACAGCCGCGCCGCCCGTCGCGGTCGCGCCACGCCCGATCCCGCCGCGGTACGGGCCCGCGCCGAAGCGCTGTTCCCGACCCGACCGGCGCCCACGCCCCCGGATCCGCCCCCCGATCGGCACCCCCTGCCACCGTCCGCGGCCCCGCCGGCGGTCGACGACCACGCGGCGGTCGACGACCCCGCGGGGGGCGCGGCTGCGTACGCCGCCGGGCCGGCCGAGGCGGAGGATCCGACGTACGACTCGTCACCCCTCCCACCGCCCGGCGGCGCACCCCTGCCGCCCCTGGCGCCCCTCCCGCTCCGGGACCGGATCCGGGCGCGGGTGGGCGACCGGCTGCCCCTGTGGCTGCAGCTCAGGTGCGGGCTCGAACCGCGGGCACTGGCGGCCGTCGCGGTCGTCCTGCTCGTGGCGGTCGGATTCGCCGTCCAGCAGTCCGTCGCCGGTCGGCCGGAGGCGGTGGCGGCGCCCGAGGTCGTGTCCTCGGCTCCCGCTCCGCCTCCCGGGCCTCCTGCCGCGGGCCCCTCACCCACGCCGTCCGCGGTGGTGGTCGACGTCTCCGGCAAGGTCCGGGATCCCGGCGTCCGCCGCCTGCCCGCCGGCGCCCGGGTCGAGGACGCCCTGGCGGCCGCCGGGGGAGTGCGTCCGGGTGCGGACACCACCGGCCTCAACCGGGCCCGGGTCCTGGTGGACGGCGAACAGGTGCTGGTCGGCGTCCCGCAGCCGGCCGCCGCCCCCGCTGCGCCGGGCGGTCCTGCCGGCGGGACCGCCGGCCCCGGTGTTCCGGTCAGCCTCAACACCGCCACCGTGGACCAGCTCGACGGCCTGCCGGGCGTCGGACCGGTCCTGGCCCAGCACATCGTCGACTTCCGTACGGCCCGCGGCGGTTTCCGCTCCGTCGAGGACCTGCGCCAGGTCAACGGCATCGGTGAGCGCCGCTTCGCCGACCTGCGCCCCCTGGTGCGGCCGTGAACGGCCCGGGGCGGGCGCCGGACCAGCGCTCGGCACGCACCGCGTCACGCCGGCCCGAGGACGGGCCCGCGACCCCGGACGGGGGCCCGACGGACCTGAGGCTGGTGGGTCCCGCCCTCGCGGCATGGGGGGCGGCAGCGCTCGCCCTCACGGCACCCGCCGGCCAGACCCTCGCCGGTGTGACCGGCGGGCTGGTCCTGGCCGGCGGCCTCCTGGCCGTCGCGGCCCGCCGCTCGCGTCGTGGGCTCGGCCTCACGGCCTTGGCCGCCGTGCTGCTGAGTGCCGTCGCCGGCGCCGCCGCGGGCGGGCTGCGGGCCGCCGACGCCCGCGCCGGACCCGTACCGGGACTGGCCCGCGAACACGCCCGCGTGTCGGTGGAGCTCACCGTCACCTCCGACCCCCGCCGCCCGCGGAACGGCCCGCCCGCCGTACTCCTCGACGCCGAGCTGACCGCGGTGGACCGGGGCGCCGTCGGGTCGGGGAAGCCGTCCGGGCCGGGGAAGCCGTCCGGGCCGGGGGTGCCCTCCGGGGCGGGGGTGGCGCACGGGCGGATCGGCACGCACACCCCCGTGCTCGTCATGGCACGGCACCAGGCCTGGGCCGGGCTGCTCCCCTCCACCCGCGTGCGCGTGACGGGTCGCCTCGCGCCCGCCCGGGACACCGGTGAACGTGCGGTGGCCGTCCTGCGGGTGGGGACGGCCGTCCCGCCGGACGTCGTCGCCGGGCCCAGCGCCGTCCAGCGGGCCGCCGGCGCCCTGCGGGACGGCTTGCGCGAGGCCACCCGGGCCCTGCCGGCGGACGCACGCGCGCTCCTCCCGGGGCTGGTGGTGGGCGACACCTCACGGGTGCCCGCCGACCTGTACGAGGCCTTCAGGAAGACGGACCTCGTGCACCTGCTGGCGGTGTCCGGTTCCAACCTCACCGTGGTGCTGTTCCTCCTGATCGGACCGGCCGGGCGCGCCTCGCTCGCCGAGCGCGGCGGGCTGGCACCGCGCCTGGGGCTGTCCCTGCGTGCCACGGCGGTGTGCGGCGCGGCGCTCACGCTCGGGTTCGTCCTCGTGTGCCGGCCCGATCCGAGCGTGCTGCGGGCGGCGGCCTGCGGGGCGGTCGTCCTGCTCGCGATCGCCACCGGGCGCCGCCGGTCCCTGGTCCCCGCCCTGGCCGCGGCAGTCCTGCTGCTCGTGCTGTGGGACCCGTGGCTGGCCCGGAGCTACGGGTTCCTGCTGTCCGTACTGGCCACCGGCGCCCTGCTCACCCTCGGACCCCGGTGGAGCGCGGCGCTGCAGCGGCGCCGCGTCCCCGCCCGGCTCGCGGAGGCCGTGGCGGCCGCCGCGGCCGCCCAGGCCGTGTGCGCGCCGGTCGTGGTGGTGCTGGCGGCCCGGGTGAGCCTGGTGGCCGTGCCCTGCAACCTGCTGGCCGAGCTGGCCGCCGCTCCCGCCACGGTCCTGGGCTTCGCCGCACTGGCAGTGGCGCCGGTGGCCATGCCGGTCGCAGAACTGGTGGCCCGGTGCGCCGCGTTCCCGGCGGACTGGATCGCCGCCGTGGCCCGCACCGGAGCGTCACTGCCGGGAGCCGAACTGGCCTGGCCGGGCGGCATGGCGGGCGGCGCCCTGCTCGCCACGGTGACGCTGCTCACCGCCGCGGGCGTGGCGCGCCGGCACGGACCCGGCCCGCCGGGCGCGCCGGGCCCGCCGGATCGGACGGGCGGGCCGGGCGGGGCCGGCGCGTCGGGGCGGGCGGATCAGTCGGATCGGTGGGATCGGTGGGATCGGTCCGGGCCGCCGGCCCCGCCGGGGCCGGGGGGAGGGCGGGGCGGGGTCGGGCGGCGGTCGCGGTGGGCGCGGGGCCTGCTCTCCGCAGCGGCCGTCCTGGCGCTCGTCCTGGCGGTCCTGCGGCCGGTGCCGCTGACCCGGGTGCTGACGGGCTGGCCGCCCGAGGACTGGCGATACGTGCAGTGCTCGGTGGGCCAGGGCGACGCCGGGATCCTGGCGGCGGGCCCGGGTACGGCCGTGGTCGTGGACACGGGGCCCGACCCGGGTCCGGTGGACCGCTGTCTGACCGAGTTGTCGATCACCCGGGTGCCCCTCCTGCTGCTCACGCACTTCCACGCCGATCACGTGGGCGGCCTGGCCGGGGTCCTCGACGGGCGGGCCGTCGGCGCCATCCAGGCCACGGGGTACGAGGAGCCGGCGGAGCAGGCCGCGTTCGTACGCCGTACCGCCGCCGCGGCCCGGATCCCGGTGCTCCCGGGATCCGCCGGCGAGCACCGCCGGGTCGGTGCGGTGCAGTGGCAGGTCCTGTGGCCGCCGAGCGGTGCCCCGCCGCCGGCGGGCGGCCCGAACGACGCCAGCGTCGTCGTGCTGGCCCGGACGGCGGGACTCAGCCTGCTGCTGCTCGGTGACCTCGAACCGGCGGCCCAGGAGGAGCTGCTGACGACCCATCCGGAACTGGGTCCGGTGGACGTGCTCAAGGTGGCCCACCACGGCTCGGTCCACCAGTCCCCGGCCCTCATCCGACGGGTCCGCCCGCGCCTGGCCCTGGTCCCGGTGGGCGCGGCCAACCGCTACGGCCACCCGGCCCCGGCGACGCTCGACCTGCTCCGCTCGACGGGCGCCACCGTCGTGCGCACCGACACCGACGGCCCCCTCGCCGTCCTCGGCGACCATGCGGCGCTCCAGGTCGTCCGGGGCGGGGGGTGAAGGGGGAAGGCAGGCGACCGGGGGGCGCAGGGGAGGCGCACGGGAGGCGAACGGCAACAGTGGGGAACCGGACAGGGCGCGTGCTGTTTGCCCCGAAGTCGGCCGCATGATCGAATGCGTTTTCGCCAAAGGAGCGTGATCAGAGACAAGCACGGGGGTGCATCAACATGTTCGGTCGCCGACGGGGGCATGAGACGGCCGGCACGGGCGGTTCGACCCACACGCAGGAGGTGACGCTGCCACCGGCAGCGGCACTGTTCAGCCTA
This sequence comes from Streptomyces sp. NRRL S-87, assembly GCF_000719335.1. Classification (GTDB taxonomy): domain Bacteria; phylum Actinomycetota; class Actinomycetes; order Streptomycetales; family Streptomycetaceae; genus Streptomyces. Next base: position 28,797 of record NZ_JOGB01000048.1, on the reverse strand, counting down.
CGGGTCGTCGACGGGGCCAACCGGCCGGTCCGGCTGGCCACGTTGGAGGTGACCGATCCGATCGGCCGCCGCGTCACGGCGGGTGAGACGGACCCGTACGGAGGCTTCCACGCCGTCGTCCCGGAGGGCGAGTACCGCGTGGCCGTCACGGCGGAGGGCTACGCGCCGTACCACGCGGCGACGTCGCTCGTGGCCGGGGGCCGGCCGGGGCCCGGGGACGTCGTCCTGGAGGACGTGGACCCGCCCCTGCTGCCGGAGCCGGGGCACTGGGAACTCGAACCCACCCATTCCTCGCTGGGTTTCACGGCCCGTCACATCGGACTGGCCAAGATCCGGGGCCGGTTCAACACGTTCGCGGGGGCGGTGCGGATCGCCGGCCGCATGGAGGACTCCTCCATGCACGTGATCATCGACGCGGCCAGCATCGACACGGGCGTGCGCATGCGTGACGACCACCTGCGCTCGCCCGACTTCCTCGACGCCGCCCGCTACCCGACGATCGAGTTCTACAGCGAGCGCTTCATCCACCGCAGCGGAACCCGCTGGGCGGTCGCGGGTGCGCTGACCCTGCACGGGGTGAGCCGTTCCGTGACCCTCGACACCGAGTACCTCGGCCTCGGGACGGGGCTGGAGGGGGAGGCCCGCGCCGCCTGCCGGGCGAGCACGGAACTGCACCGCGAGGACTTCACCCTCAACTGGCAGTCCATGCTCGCGCACGGCATCGCGGCCATCGGGTCCAGCGTGAAGGTGGGGCTGGACGTCCAGATCGTGCGGAAGAACTGAGGGGGGTCCGGCTCCGGTTCCCGGCCCTCCTGCCCGCCCTGCGGTGGGCAGGTCGGGATGCCGGAGAATGGGCCCGTGAACGCTCGACACGTACTGGTGCTCCCCGACCGCGACTCCGCAGAGGAGGTCGCGGTCGAACTGGCCGACCGCTTCGGCGTCGCCGACGAACCGCAGCTGGTGCGTGATGCGCTCGCCGGTGAGGACGACGCCGAGGACGCCCAGTGGCTGGTCGTCGTCGAGGACCCGGACGCCCGCCTGGACCCGTCCGGGCTCGACGCCCTCGCCGCCGAGTACGAGGGGTGGCTGGAAGCCCCGTAGCGGGCGCCGGCCGGGCGGGGTTGTCGGTGGGGCGTGGGATGCTGGACGGCGATGGCCACCAGGAAGAACCCCACCGACGATCCCCTCGCCCCCGTCACCCTCGCGGTGGGGCAGGAGGAGCTCCTGCTCGACCGTGCCGTACGGGAGGTGGTGGCGGCCGCCCGGGCCGCCGACGCCGACACGGACGTCCGCGACCTCGCCCCCGACCAGCTGCAGCCCGGCACCCTGGCCGAGCTGACGAGCCCGTCGCTGTTCGCGGAGCGCAAGGTGGTGGTCGTGCGCAACGCGCAGGACCTCTCCGCCGACTCCGTCAAGGACGTGAAGGCGTACCTCGACGCGCCCGTCGAGGAGATCACCCTGGTCCTGCTGCACGCCGGCGGGGCCAAGGGCAAGGCCCTGCTGGACGCCGCCCGGAAGGCGGGCGCGCGCGAGGTGGACTGCCCGAAGATGACGAAGCCGGCCGACCGGCTGGCGTTCGTCCGCGGAGAGTTCCGCGGCCTGGGGCGGTCCGCCACCCCCGCGGCGACCGAGGCGCTCGTCGACGCCATCGGCAGCGACCTGCGGGAGCTGGCCAGCGCGGCCGCGCAGCTGTGCGCGGACGTCGAGGGCACGATCGACGAGGCCGTGGTCGGGCGCTACTACACCGGCCGGGCGGAGGCCTCCAGCTTCACGGTGGCGGACCGTGCGGTGGAGGGCCGCGCTGCGGAGGCCCTGGAGGCGCTGCGCTGGTCCCTGTCGACCGGGGTGGCACCCGTGCTGATCACCAGCGCGCTGGCACAGGGCGTACGGGCCATCGGCAAGCTCGCGTCCGCACCGCGCGGCGCCCGGCCCGGTGACCTCGCCCGGGACCTGGGCATGCCGCCGTGGAAGATCGACCGGGTGCGCCAGCAGATGCGGGGCTGGTCCGCGGACGGGGTGGCCGTCGCGCTCCGCGCGATCGCCGAGGCCGACGCCGGGGTCAAGGGCGGCGGCGACGATCCGGAGTACGCCCTGGAGAAGGCCGTGGTGGCCGTCGCCCGAGCGGCGCGCAGTCGGCGGTGAGGCTGCCGGCCGGTGGGGCCGGGTCGCCGGCCGGCCCTTGACCGCTCTACGGCGCCTGCCGCATGACGAAGGCCCCGGGCGTCCTTCCCAGGACGGCCGGGGCCTTCGGTACCGCTGTGGTGCGCCGCACCCGCGTGGCGAACGCAGGCCGCGTGCGGCGCGGGATGCCGGTCGGGAGCGGAGAGAGAGGGCCCGCTGGGTCCCTGCCGGCGGTTACATCAGAGCTCAGCCCTGAAGGGAGGCAACCTTGGTGGCCAGCGCCGACTTCTTGTTGGCGGCGGCGTTCTTGTGGATGACACCCTTCGAGACGGCCTTGTCCAGCTGGCGCGAGGCGGCGCGGGCGGCCACGGTGGCCTTCTCGACGTCGCCGGCGGCCACGGCCTCGTTGGCCTTGCGGATGAAGGTGCGCAGCGCGGACTTGACGGACTTGTTGCGAAGGCGGGCCTTCTCGTTCGTCTTGTTGCGCTTGATCTGGGACTTGATGTTCGCCACGAAAGAGCCTTTACAGGTTCAGAGTTTTCCTTGGATGCGTCCTGCAAGCTGAGAGGGCACACAAGACACAGCTGTCCACGCTACCAGGTGCCGTTCGGTCGGCCCAAACCGAGCACAGTCGCTGTGTCATGGGACCATGGGGGTCTGCGTATCGATCCCGATCCGACATCGCCCGAGAACGAGAATCAGGACACTGCGTGCCCGCGATCCCTAGCCACGTGCCCGAGCCGAGCCGTACCGACCCGGCGCTGATCCGCAATTTCTGCATCATCGCGCACATCGACCACGGCAAGTCGACCCTCGCCGACCGGATGCTCCAGCTGACCGGTGTGGTCGAGCAGCGGCAGATGCGCGCCCAGTACCTCGACCGCATGGACATCGAGCGCGAGCGCGGCATCACGATCAAGTCCCAGGCGGTGCGTCTGCCCTGGGAGCCCCGGACGGGTGACGGTGTGGGCAGCACCCACATCCTGAACATGATCGACACGCCGGGCCACGTCGACTTCACGTACGAGGTGTCCCGCTCGCTGGCCGCCTGCGAGGGCACCGTCCTGCTGGTGGACGCCGCGCAGGGCATCGAGGCCCAGACGCTGGCGAACCTGTACCTGGCGATGGAGAACGACCTCGCGATCGTTCCCGTGCTCAACAAGATCGACCTGCCGGCGGCCCAGCCGGAGAAGTTCGCCGAGGAGCTGGCGAACCTGGTCGGCTGCGACCCGGACGACGTGCTGCGCGTGTCCGCGAAGACGGGTGTGGGCGTGGACGCCCTGCTCGACCGCGTCGTGCAGACCGTGCCCGCGCCGGTGGGCGTGGCCGACGCCCCGGCCCGCGCGATGATCTTCGACTCGGTGTACGACTCGTACCGCGGCGTCGTCACGTACGTGCGTGTCGTCGACGGCCAGCTCAACAAGCGCGAGCGCATCCGGATGATGTCCACGGGCGCCACGCACGAGCTGCTGGAGATCGGCACCAACTCGCCCGAGATGCTCGCGGCCGACGGGCTCGGCGTGGGTGAGGTCGGCTACCTCATCACGGGTGTGAAGGACGTCCGCCAGTCCAAGGTGGGTGACACGATCACCCAGATGACGGGCGGCGCGACCGAGGCGCTGGGCGGGTACAAGGACCCCAAGCCGATGGTCTTCTCCGGTCTGTACCCGCTCGACGGGTCCGACTACCCGGACCTGCGCGAGGCGCTGGACAAGCTGCAGCTGAACGACGCGGCCCTCGTGTACGAGCCGGAGACCTCGGCGGCGCTCGGCTTCGGCTTCCGCGTCGGCTTCCTGGGCCTGCTGCACCTGGACGTGATCCGCGAGCGGCTGGAGCGCGAGTTCGGGCTCGACCTGATCGCCACCGCGCCGAACGTGGTCTACCGCGTGGTGTTGGAGGACGGCAACGAGGTCACCGTCACCAACCCGAGCGAGTTCCCCGAGGGCAAGATCTCCGAGGTGTACGAGCCGGTCGTGCGCGCCACGATCCTCGCGCCGAGCGAGTTCATCGGCTCGATCATGGAGCTGTGCCAGACCCGCCGCGGCACCCTGCTCGGCATGGACTACCTGTCCGAGGACCGGGTCGAGATCCGCTACACGCTGCCGCTCGCGGAGATCGTCTTCGACTTCTTCGACCAGCTGAAGTCCAAGACCCGCGGCTACGCGTCGCTGGACTACGAGCCCACCGGCGAGCAGAGCAGCTCCCTGGTCAAGGTCGACATCCTGCTGCACGGCGACAAGGTCGACGCCTTCTCGGCGATCACCCACAAGGACGCCGCGTACGCCTACGGCGTGCGCCTGGTCGCCAAGCTGCGCGAGCTCATCCCGCGGCAGGCGTTCGAGGTGCCGGTCCAGGCCGCCATCGGCTCCCGGGTCATCGCCCGCGAGACCATCCGCGCCATCCGCAAGGACGTCCTCGCCAAGTGCTACGGCGGTGACATCTCCCGTAAGCGGAAGCTGCTGGAGAAGCAGAAGGAAGGCAAGAAGCGGATGAAGATGGTCGGCTCGGTGGAGGTGCCGCAGGAGGCCTTCATCGCCGTCCTGTCGAGCGACGAGTCCGGCGCCAAGAAGAAGTAGCCGGTCCGGCCGCGCCCCCGGTCCGGTCCGGCCCAGTCCGGTCCGGCCCAGTCCGGCCCGGCCCGGTCCGGCCCCGCGCCGGTCCGGTTCGGTCCGGGTTCCGCTCGCGTGGGGCCGGTGTTCGCGTCCCGTACCGGGACGTCCTGGCCGAAAACGGGCCCCCGCGCACCTGCGCGGGGGCCCGTTTCGTTATGAACCGGCCGCACACTGGCTCTTACGCCCCGGCCGGGCGGCCTCTACTCTGATCACTGCTCGATGGTTACTCGCCAGTCACAAAAACCCGCCAGTCCCCACGCTCCCACGCAACTCCGCGTGGACCGGTCCGGAGGATGTCGTGAGCGACACACAGTCCTTGATCGAGAATCGACCCCCCACCGTTGCGGCCGTCTTCCTTGAGCGGGTCGCCGCGACCCCGGATGCGGAGGCGTACCGCTACCCCGTCCCGCCGGCCGCCGGCAGCGGCCCGGACGACTGGAGGTCGCTGAGCTGGGGGCAGGCCGCCGAGCGCGTCTTCGCCATCGCGGCCGGCCTGATCGAGCTGGGCGTCCAGCCCGAGCAGCGGGTCGCCCTCGCCTCCTCCACCCGGGTGGACTGGATCCTCGCGGACCTCGGCATCATGTGCTCCGGCGCCGCCGTCACCACCATCTACCCGAGCACGAACGCCGAGGAGTCGGCGTTCATCCTCGGCGACTCCGACAGCCGCGTCCTGATCGCCGAGGACGCCGCGCAGCTCGCCAAGGCCCGCGAGCGCCGCGCCGAGCTGCCCGAGCTGCACCACGTCGTCGTCATCGACGCCGAGGGCGCGGTCGCCGAGGCCGGCGACCCCGAGGGCTGGGTGCTCTCCCTCGCCGAGCTGGAGCAGCGCGGCGCGAAGTACCTGGACACGCACCCCGAGGTCGTCAAGGAGCGGGTCTCGGCCATCACGGCCGACCAGCTCGCCACCCTGATCTACACGTCCGGCACGACGGGCCGCCCCAAGGGCGTACGGCTGCCGCACGACAACTGGTCGTACATGGCCAAGGCCACCGTGGCCACCGGCCTGATCACCAAGGACGACATCCAGTACCTCTGGCTGCCGCTGGCGCACGTCTTCGGCAAGGTGCTCACCTCCGGCCAGATCGAGGTCGGCCACGTCACGGCCGTCGACGGCCGGATCGACAAGATCATCGAGAACCTGCCGGTGGTCCGGCCGACCTACATGGCCGCCGTGCCGCGCATCTTCGAGAAGGTCTACAACGGCGTGGCCGCCAAGGCCCGCGAGGGCGGCGCCGCCAAGTACAAGATCTTCAAGTGGGCGGCCGAGGTCGCCCGCGAGTACGCCAAGGTCACGCAGGACAACTTCCGCCGCACCGGCCAGGCCACCGCGCCCTTCGGCCTCTCTGCCAAGCACGCGGTCGCCGACAGGCTCGTGTACTCCAAGCTCCGCGACGCCTTCGGCGGCCGCCTGCGCGCCTGCGTCTCCGGCGCCTCCGGCCTGGCCCCCGAGATCGGCTACTTCTTCTCCGGCGCCGGCATCCACATCCTGGAGGGCTACGGCCTCACCGAGTCCAGCGCCGCCTCCTTCGTCAACCCGGGCGAGGCCTACCGCACGGGTACGGTCGGCAAGCCGCTGCCCGGCACCGAGGTCCGCATCGCCGACGACGGCGAGATCCTGCTGCGCGGCCCCGGCATCATGGAGGGCTACCACGGCCTGCCGGAGAAGACCGCCGAGGTCCTCGAGTCCGACGGCTGGTTCCACACCGGCGACATCGGCGAGCTCTCGCCCGACGGCTACCTGCGCATCACCGACCGCAAGAAGGACCTGATCAAGACCTCGGGCGGCAAGTACGTCGCCCCGGCCGAGATCGAGGGCCAGTTCAAGGGCATCTGCCCCTACGTGTCGAACATCGTCGTGCACGGCGCCGACCGGAACTTCTGCACCGCGCTCATCGCCCTCGACGAGCCCTCGATCCTGGGCTGGGCCGCCGAGAACGGCCTGGAGGGCAAGTCGTACGCCGAGGTCGTGGCCGCGCCCGAGACCAACCGGCTGATCGAGACGTACGTCCAGACCCTGAACCAGGGGCTGCAGCGCTGGCAGACGGTCAAGAAGTTCCGGCTGCTGCCGCGCGACCTGGACGTCGAGCACGGCGACCTGACCCCCAGCCTGAAGCTGAAGCGGCCGGTGGTCGAGCGTGAGTTCAAGCACCTGATCGACGAGATGTACGAGGGATCGCGGGAGGCGTAGCGCGCCGAAGCGCCTGGTACGACCGGTCCCCCGGCGTCCGTACGGCCCGCCGGGGTCCATACGGACGCGGCCGGGCCCGTACGGGCGGCCGCCGGGCGCGCCGGGGCCGCCGGGCGGTGCGGGACAATGGGCGCATGCCTTCCGTACTGCCCGATGGCGAGCCCATGCCCGACGACGGGGCGCTGCCGTCGCACGCCCTGGAGGGCGCCGGGGACCGGCCGCTCGGCTTCTACCTGCACGTGCCGTACTGCGCCACCCGCTGCGGCTACTGCGACTTCAACACCTACACCGCCACCGAGCTGCGCGGCACGGGCGGGGTGCTGGCCTCCCGCGAGAACTACGCCGACACCCTGATCGACGAGCTGCGCCTGGCCCGCAAGGTGCTGGGCGACGACCCGCGGCCGGTCCGCACGGTCTTCGTCGGCGGCGGCACGCCGACGCTGCTGCCGGCCGGGGACCTCGTGCGGACGCTCGCCGCGATCCGGGACGAGTTCGGGCTGGCGCCCGACGCCGAGGTCACCACGGAGGCGAACCCGGAGTCCGTGGGGCCCGCGTACCTGGAGGAGCTGCGCGCCGGCGGCTTCAACCGGATCTCCTTCGGCATGCAGAGCGCGAAGCAGCACGTCCTGAAGGTGCTGGACCGCACGCACACGCCGGGGCGCCCCGAGGCCTGCGTGGGCGAGGCGCGGGCGGCCGGCTTCGAGCACGTCAACCTCGACCTGATCTACGGCACGCCCGGCGAGACCGACGACGACTGGCGGGCCTCGCTCGACGCCGCCCTCGGCGCCGGTCCCGACCACGTCTCGGCGTACGCGCTGATCGTGGAGGAGGGCACGCAGCTGGCCCGCCGGATCCGGCGCGGCGAGGTGCCGATGACCGACGACGACGTGCACGCCGACCGGTACCTGATCGCCGACTCCGTCCTCGCGGGGGCGGGCTACGACTGGTACGAGGTGTCGAACTGGGCCACCTCGGAGGCCGGCCGCTGCCTGCACAACGAGCTGTACTGGCGCGGCGCCGACTGGTGGGGCGCGGGCCCCGGCGCACACTCCCACGTGGGCGGCGTGCGGTGGTGGAACGTCAAGCACCCGGGCGCCTACGCGGCCGCCCTGGCGGAGGGGCGCTCCCCGGGCGCCGGGCGCGAGGTCCTCTCGGACGAGGACCGGCGCGTGGAGCGGATCCTGCTGGAGCTCCGCCTGGTCGAGGGCGTCCCGCTGTCCCTGCTGGCCCCGGCGGGCCTGGCCGCCTCGCGCCGCGCACTGGCCGACGGCCTCCTGGAGGCAGCCCCGTACGACGCCGGGCGCGCGGTGCTGACGCTGCGCGGGCGGCTGCTGGCGGACGCGGTGGTGCGGGACCTGGTGGACTGATCCCTCGCCGGAGTGGATCCCTGCGAAAGCGGAGGCTGGCTGCCTACGCTGTCCCCAGGCTGCCGCCGAGGCACGCGGCTGATGTGGAGGACCACTGAGATGACCGCGCTTCGGGTGGCCTTCGGTCAGCCCATTCGCATCGATGCCCTCGGTGTCGAACTGGACACCAGCGAGTTCGGCACCCTCCCCGAGTTCAAGCGCCACCGTCGCCCGTGACGAAGTCGATCAGTTCCTCGACGCGGCCCAGGAGGGCCGGCTCCAGGTCCCGGTAGGACGTGACGCGGGACAGGACGTGGCGCCAGGCGGCGCCGGTGTTCTCCGGCCAGCCCAGGGCGCGGCAGACGCCCGTCTTCCAGTCCTGCCCCCGCGGGACCACCGGCCAGGCGGGAATGCCCAGGGCGGAAGGCTTCACGGCCTGCCAGACGTCGACGTACGGGTGCCCGACGACCAGGACGTCGGGGGAGGAGACCCGGGCCGCGAGGCGGGACTCCTTGGAGCCCTCGACCAGGTGGTCGACCAGGACGCCGAGGCGGGCGTCGGGCCCCGGGGAGAACTCGGCGACGATCGCGGGCAGGTCGTCGACGCCGGAGAGGTACTCGACCACCACGCCCTCGATGCGCAGGTCGTCGCCCCAGACCCGCTCCACCAGCTCCGCGTCGTGCCGCCCCTCGACGTAGATGCGGCCGGCCCGGGCGACCCGGGCCCGGGCGCCGGGCACGGCGATCGACCCGGAGGCCGTCCGGGCCGGCGCCGCGGGCGCGCGGGAAGGGCGTACGAGGGTGACGACCGCGCCCTCCAGCAGGAAGCCGCGCGGTTCCAGCGGGAAGACGCGGCGCCTGCCGAAGCGGTCCTCCAGCGTCACCGTCCCGCCCTCGCAGGCCACCACCGCCCCGCAGAAGTCCGTGCCGGCCACCTCGACGACCAGGTCCGGGTCCGCCGGGATCTCGGGAGCGGGCCGGGACTTCTTCCAGGGCGGGGTCAGATCGGGACCGTACTGTCGCATTCGCACGACAGTAGGAACGCCGTCACCCTCACGCGCGCGACACGCCGAAGCGGCGGGCCAGTGTGGCGCGCTGCGCACGGACGAACCGGGCATCGACGACGGAACCGTGCCCCGGCACGTAGAGGGCGTCCTCGCCGCCCAGCGCCAGCAGCCGGTCCAGGGCGGCCGGCCACTGGCTGGGGAGCGCGTCCGGGCCCGCCTGGGGCTCGCCGGACTCCTCCACGAGATCCCCGCAGAAGACGACCTCCCGCTCGCCGGGCACCAGGACCGCCAGGTCGTGCGGGGTGTGCCCGGGCCCCACGTTCGCCAGCAGGACCTGCACCCCGCCCAGCTCCAGCGTCCACTCGCCCGAGACCAGGTGGCGCGGTACGACCAGCACGTCCACCGAAGCGGTGGCCTCCGCCGGCGCCAGCCCGTGCCCCACCGCGTCCGCCCGCAGGGCGTTGCGGTCGACGGTCAGCATCGATTCCAGACCCACCGCCCCGAAGGCCTCGACGCCGGCGAACGCGGCAGCCCCCAGAACGTGGTCGAAATGTCCGTGCGTGAATGCGAGGTGCGTCACGCGGCGGCCGGTCAGCCGCTCGGCCTGGGCGCGGATCTCGGCACCCTCGCGCAGCGAGGACCCGGGGTCGACGAGGAGCACCGCATCGTCCCCCACCACCAGTCCCACCGTGCAGTCCCACACCGGCAGGCGACGGCGGCCGGACCGCCCGGTCAGGCGTTCCCACCCCAGCTCTTCCCAAGCGACGTCCATACCGCGACGCTACCGTGACGGGCCACCCTTGCTAGGGGCGTACCCGGCCGCCGTACACTGACCGGGGGATCTCTGGCACTCGCACACACCGAGTGCCAGCACGGTCCGAACAGGGTCGGTTACGGAAACCGGTTACGGCAACCGGTCAGGCATCACAGCTGGAGGTGGGCGCAGGATGCTCAGCGAACGCAGGCTCGAAGTCCTGCGCGCCATCGTCCAGGACTACGTCGGGACGGAGGAGCCGGTGGGCTCCAAGGCGCTCACCGAGCGCCACAGGCTCGGCGTGTCGCCCGCCACGGTCCGCAACGACATGGCCGTGCTGGAGGAGGAGGGGTACATCGCCCAGCCCCACACCAGCGCGGGCCGCATCCCGACCGACAAGGGCTACCGGCTCTTCGTCGACAAGCTCGCCGGCGTCAAGCCGCTGTCGACCCCGGAGCGCCGGGCCATCCAGAACTTCCTGGACGGCGCGGTGGACCTGGACGACGTGGTGGGCCGCACGGTGCGGCTGCTCGCGCAGCTGACCCGGCAGGTCGCCGTGGTGCAGTACCCGAGCCTGACGCGCTCCACGGTGCGGCACGTCGAGCTGATCGCGCTCGCGCCGGCCCGGCTGATGCTCGTCCTGATCACCGACACGGGCCGGGTCGAGCAGCGCATGGTCGACTGCCCGGCGCCGTTCGGCGAGCAGGCGCTGGCGGACCTGCGGGCCCGCCTCAACAGCCGGGTGGTGGGACGCCGGTTCGCCGACGTGCCGCCGCTGGTGCAGGACCTGCCGGAGGGCTTCGAGCCGGAGGACCGTGCGACGGTCACCACCGTGCTGTCGACCCTGCTGGAGACCCTGGTGGAGGAGACCGAGGAGCGGCTGATGATCGGCGGTACCGCCAATCTGACCCGCTTCGGACACGACTTCCCCCTCACGATCAGGCCGGTGCTGGAGGCGCTGGAGGAGCAGGTCGTGCTCCTCAAGCTCCTCGGCGAGGTCAATGAATCGGGCATGACCGTACGCATCGGGCACGAGAACGCCTACGAAGGGCTGAACTCCACGTCCGTCGTGTCGGTCGGTTACGGTTCGGGCGGCGAGACCGTCGCCAAACTCGGCGTGGTCGGACCGACCCGCATGGACTACCCCGGAACGATGGGAGCGGTACGCGCAGTGGCACGTTACGTCGGACAGATCCTGGCGGAGTCGTAAGTGGCCACGGACTACTACGCCGTACTCGGCGTACGCCGCGACGCGTCCCAGGACGAGATCAAGAAGGCCTTCCGCCGGCTGGCGCGCGAGCTCCACCCGGACGTGAACCCGGATCCGAAGACGCAGGAGCGCTTCAAGGAGATCAACGCCGCCTACGAGGTGCTCTCCGACCCGCAGAAGAAGCAGGTCTACGACCTCGGCGGCGACCCGCTGTCCTCCTCGGGCGGCGCCGGTGCCGGCGGCTTCGGCGCGGGTGGCTTCGGCAACTTCTCGGACATCATGGACGCGTTCTTCGGTACGGCGTCCCAGCGCGGCCCGCGCTCGCGCACCCGGCGCGGCCAGGACGCGATGATCCGGATCGACCTGGAGCTCGACGAGGCCGCGTTCGGCACGACCAAGGACATCCAGGTCGACACCGCCGTGGTGTGCACGACCTGCTCCGGCGAGGGCGCCGCGCCCGGCACCTCCGCCCAGACCTGTGACATGTGCCGCGGCCGCGGTGAGGTCTCCCAGGTCACCCGGTCGTTCCTGGGCCAGGTCATGACCTCGCGCCCCTGCCCGCAGTGCCAGGGCTTCGGCACCGTGGTCCCGACCCCGTGCCCCGAGTGCGCGGGCGACGGCCGGGTCCGCTCCCGGCGCAACCTGACGGTCAAGATTCCGGCGGGCGTCGAGAACGGCACCCGGATCCAGCTCGCGGGCGAGGGCGAGGTCGGCCCCGGCGGCGGCCCCGCCGGCGACCTGTACGTCGAGATCCACGAGCTGCCGCACCCGGTGTTCCAGCGGCGCGGCGACGACCTGCACTGCACGGTCACCATCCCCATGACGGCGGCTGCCCTGGGCACCAAGTGCCCGCTGGAGACGCTCGACGGCATGGAGGAGATCGACATCCGGCCCGGCACGCAGTCCGGCCAGTCGATCCCGCTGCACGGGCGCGGCGTCACGCACCTGCGAGGCGGCGGCCGCGGCGACCTGATCGTGCACGTCGAGGTGACCACCCCCGGCAAGCTCGACCCGGAGCAGGAGGCGCTGCTGCGCCAGCTGGCCAAGCTGCGCGGCGAGGAGCGGCCGATGGGTCAGTTCCAGCCGGGCCAGCAGGGGCTGTTCTCGCGCCTGAAGGACGCGTTCAACGGCCGCTGACGGCCGGAGGACGAGGCCGTCGGGCCCCGGGCGGGAATCCGCCCGGGGCCCGACGGCGCCAGGCGAACCCGCCGATTCGGCGGGGTAGGGTGGACGTGGCACGATGCAGCACATGTCCTCCGCGCTGAGCGATCTCCACCCCCATCCGATCGTGCAGGCCCCCATGGCGGGCGGGGCGTCCCGCCCCGAACTCGCCGCCGCCGTCTGCGAGGCGGGCGGACTCGGCCTCCTGGCCGGCGGCTACAAGACCGCCGACGGCATGTACCAGGAGGTCAAGCGGCTGCGCGCGCTGACCCGCAGGCCCTTCGGCGTCAACCTCTTCATGCCGCAGCGCAGTTACGTCGACCCGGCGGCCGTACGGACCTACCGCGGGCAGCTCGCGGGCGAGGCCAAGTGGTACGAGACCCCGCTCGGCGAGGACGTCTTCGCGGGCGCCGACGACGGGTACGACGCCAAGCTCGCGATCCTCCTCGACGACCCGGTACCGCTGGTGTCGTTCACCTTCGGCTGCCCGAGCCCCGAGGTGCTCGCCTCCTTCGCCGCCGCCGGCACCCGGACCGTGGTCACCGTCACCTCGGTCGAGGAGGCCCGTACCGCGCAGGCGGCCGGGGCCGCGGTCCTGTGCGTCCAGGGCATCGAGGCGGGCGGCCACCAGGGCACCCACCGCGACGACCCCGAGTCCGACGGCACCGGCTTCGGGCTGCTGCCGCTGGTCGCGCAGGTGCGGGAGGCCGTCGCGCTGCCGATCGTCGCCGCGGGCGGGCTGATGCGGGGCGCGGACATCGCCGCCGTGCTGGCCGCCGGGGCCGAGGCGGCGCAGCTGGGCACCGCGTTCCTGGTCTGCCCCGAGTCCGGGGCGCACCCGCTGCACAAGCAGGCCATGACCGACCCGCGCTTCACCCGCACCGAGTTCACCCGGGCCTTCTCCGGGCGGCCGGCGCGGGGGCTGGTCAACCGCTTCATGCGCGAGCACGGCCCGTACGCCCCGGCCGCGTACCCGCAGGTGCACCACCTGACGAGCCCGCTGCGCAGGGCGGCGGCGGAGGTGGGGGACCCGCAGGGGATGGCCCTGTGGGCCGGCCAGGGACACCGGCTCGCCCGCGTCCTGCCGGCCGGGGAGCTGGTGGAGGTCCTCGTGGCCGAACTGGCCGAGGCGCAGAACGCCTTGGGGCGCTGACCCGTCGGGTCGTGAGTCGTCGCGTGGTCGAGTCGTCGAGTTTGTTGCCCAACCGCAGGACCCTTGAACAGGAGCACGTCATGACAGCCCCGGTATTCGTGGTCGAGCAGGTGCCCGCCGGGCCCGGCCCCGGCTTCGTCCTCGACGGGCCCGAGGGGCGCCACGCGGTGTCCGTGAAGCGGCTGAACCCCGGCGAGGAGGTCGTGCTCACCGACGGGCGCGGCGGCTGGGCCGAGGGCGTGGTCGAGGCGGCGGAGGGCAAGGACCGGCTGGTGGTGGCCGTGCGGGCCACCGGGGTCGAGGCCGAGCCGGAGCCGCGGATCACGGTCGTCCAGGCCCTGCCGAAGGGGGACCGGGGCGAGCTGGCGGTCGAGACGATGACCGAGACCGGGGTCGACGCGATCGTGCCGTGGCAGGCGTCGCGGTGCATCACGCAGTGGCGCGGGGACCGGGGCGCCAAGTCGCTCGCCAAGTGGCGCGGCACCGCCCGGGAGGCCGGCAAGCAGTCCCGGCGGGTGCGGTTCCCGGTCGTCGGGGAGGCGATGACCACCAAGCAGGTGGTCGCGCTGCTGGCCTCGGCCGACCTCGGTGTCGTCCTCCACGAGGACCGGGACGCGCCGTCCCTCGCCCTGGCGGTGGCCGACCTCCCGGCCAAGGGCTCGATCGTGGTCGTCGTCGGGCCCGAGGGCGGGGTCTCGCCCGAGGAGCTGGCCGCGTTCGCCGGAGCCGGGGCGCAGCCGTACCGGCTCGGACGGTCGGTGCTGCGCACCTCCACGGCCGGTACCGCGGCCGTCGCGGTGCTGCTGGCCCGTACGGGTCGCTGGTCGTAGGGCCGGCGGGGACGCCCTTCTGCGCCGCCGGGCTGTGGGGCGCCCCGCTGCCGCTGGGCGGGCGGCGTTCCTGGCGTGCCGCTGGGCCGGGCGGGCGTTCCTGGCGTGCCGGGCTCGGGGCCGGGTGCGCCCGCGCCGGGCCCGGTGGGCCCGATAACCGGTCCGCATCGGCGGGGGCGGCCGATACGATGCGGGCGTACCGATCATGGATGAGCGAGGAGGCCCGCATGGCCGGTGAGGCACAGCCCGACTGCCTGTTCTGCAAGATCGTCTCGGGAGACGTACCCGCCACGATCGTGCGGGAGACCGACAGCACCGTGGCCTTCCGGGACATCAACCCGCAGGCGCCCACGCACGTCCTGGTCATCCCCAAGGTGCACTACCCCGACGCCGCGACGCTGGCCGCCGCCGAGCCGCAGGTGCTCGCGGACGTGCTGCGGGAGACCGGTGAGGTCGCCGGGGCGGAGGAGATCGACGGCACGGGCTACCGGGTGGTCTTCAACACCGGTGCCGGCGCCGGTCAGACCGTCTTCCACGCGCACGCCCACGTGCTGGGCGGCCGCGGCATGCAGTGGCCCCCCGGATAAGCCGTGTCCGTACGTGAATTCGTGGTGCTCGGCACCGCCAGCCAGGTACCGACCCGGCACCGCAACCACAACGGCTACCTGCTGCGCTGGGACGGAGAGGGCTTCCTCTTCGACCCGGGCGAGGGCACCCAGCGGCAGATGCTGCGGGCCGGCGTGGCCGCCCACGACATCAACCGGATCTGCGTCACGCACTTCCACGGCGACCACTCCCTGGGCCTGGCCGGGGTGATCCAGCGGATCAACCTCGACCGGGTGCCGCACCCGGTCACCGCCCACTACCCGGCCAGCGGCCAGCGCTTCTTCGACCGGCTCCGGTACGCCACGGCGTACCGCGAGACGGTCGAGCTCGGCGAGGCGCCGGTGGCCGCGGACGGGGTGCTCGCCACCGGGCCCTCGTACACCCTCGAGACCCGGCGGCTGAGCCACCCCGTGGAGTCCTTCGGTTACCGGATCACCGAGCCGGACGGCCGGCGGATCCTGCCCGAGCTGCTGGCGCGGTACGGGATCAAGGGTCCCGACGTGGGCCGCATCCAGCGCGAGGGCGCCCTGGGCGCGGTCACGCTGGAGCAGGTCAGTGAGCACCGGCGCGGGCAGAGCTTCGCGTTCGTCATGGACACGCGGCTCTGTGAGGGCGTCTCGGCGCTCGCCGAGGGCTGCGACATGCTCGTCATCGAGTCGACGTTCCTGGACGAGGACGAGGGCCTGGCGGTCGAGCACGGGCACCTGACCGCCGGGCAGGCGGCCCGGGTGGCTGCCGAGGCGGGGGTGCGGCACCTCGTGCTGACGCACTTCTCGCAGCGCTACACGGAGCCGGACGACTTCGAGCGGCAGGCCAGGGCGGCCGGGTTCACCGGCGAGCTGACCATCGCGCGGGACCTGCTGCGGGTGCCGCTGCCGAAGCGGAGGTGAGGCGGGCCCGCCCGGCCCGCCCGGCCCGCCCGGCCCGCCCGGCCCGCCCGGGCGGTGGTCGGCCGGGCGGTGCGGTCGTTCGGGCGGTGCGGACGGGCCGGCGAGCGTTTTTCGTGACGGTTCGCGCACGGCGATCAGGAGGCCGTCGAGGCGCTCTCGAGCGGAGCGCGGCACGGTCCCCGGAGAGGGCGGCCACCGTGTGCTCTGGGCCACACTGGGTGTGGGTCCGACGGCGGGGGAAGGGCTGCAACTTTCTCGCGCACAGAACGGGGAGCACGCGGTGGCCGACAGCAACGGACAACGCCCGGACCGGACCGCCGCCGCACCGGCGGTCCCGGACCGGTTCGACCCGGGGGCGCCGGACGACCCGGGGGCGCTGGACGACCCGGTGGCGCTCGACCCGGTGGCCCTGGACCCGCTGAGCCGGGTGCGGGCGGCCAGTGACCCGCGGTGTGACGTTTTCCTGACCGGCACGGTCTTCCTCGACATCATCTTCACCGGCCTCGACTCCGCCCCGGTGCGCGGTACGGAGTCCTGGGCGCGCGGCATGGGCCAGAGCCCCGGCGGCGTCGCCAACATGGCCACCGCCCTCGCGCGGCTCGGCCTGCGCACCTCCCTCGCCGCCGCCTTCGGCGACGACTTCTACGGCGAGTACTGCTGGGACACGCTGGAACAGGGCGAGGGCATCGACCTGACGATGTCCCGCACGATCCCCGGCTGGCACTCCCCGGTCACGGTCTCCATGGCCTACGAGGGCGAGCGCACCATGGTCTCGCACGGCCACGAGGCCCCGCCGCCGGCGGGCTCCGCCCCCTTCCCCCACTGCCCGCCCCGGGTGCGGGCCGCCGTGGCCTCGCTGGAGCCGGGCCGGCCCGCCGAGTGGATCGCCTCCGCGGCCGGCCGGGGCGCGCGGATCTTCGCGGACGTCGGCTGGGACGACAGCGGCCGCTGGGACCTGGCCGGGCTGGAGGACCTGAGTTACTGCGAGGCCTTCCTGCCCAACGCCGGCGAGGCGATGCGCTACACCCGCACCGACTGCCCCCGCGCGGCCGCCCGCGCGCTGGCCGAGCACGTGCCGGTGGCCGTGGTGACGATGGGCGAGGAGGGTTCGTACGCCGTGGACGGCCGCACCGGCGAGACGGCCGAGGTGCCCGCCATCGCCGTGGAGGCCCTGGACCCCACCGGTGCCGGGGACGTGTACG
This sequence comes from Streptomyces sp. NRRL S-87, assembly GCF_000719335.1. Taxonomy (GTDB): domain Bacteria; phylum Actinomycetota; class Actinomycetes; order Streptomycetales; family Streptomycetaceae; genus Streptomyces. The sequence goes on along the minus strand of NZ_JOGB01000048.1, from coordinate 11,718 downwards.
TGGCGGGCTTCGTCACCGGCACGCTCGCGGGCTGGCCGCTGGCGGACCGGCTGGCCTTCGCGGGGCTCACGGCGGCGCTGTCGGTGCAGGAGTTCGGCGGCTCGCTGTCGGCGCCCGGCTGGGCCGAGGTGGCGCACTGGTGGCACGCCGTGCAGGCGCTGCCGGGCGGGCTGCCGCTCGGGCTGGAACGTTACGCCTTCCTCGACGCCCTGCTCCCTGGCCAGAGGCACGCCGCCCCGGCCCGCCGTCGCGCCGTGCCCACGATCGGCTTCCGCAACGCTGTGTGAGCGGGGCGCTCCGGGGTGCGGGGGTGCGGCACCGGGGCCCGAAAACCCCTCGGGCATGCCCCGGCGGCGTCGTACGCTTGGTAGTCCAAGAGGTCGTCGATCGGCGAGACCTCGCAACGGGAGGTATGCGCAGGCCACAGAGCCAGCCCATGACTCAGACACCCACAGGCCACAGCCCCCTGCCGGGGCAGGCGCGAGCCCGGTTCACCGTTCCCGCGAAGCACCCCATGGTGATGGTGCTCGGCTCGGGTGACGCCCTGTTGCACGTGATCGAGAGGGCATTTCCCGGCGCCGACATCCATGTCCGGGGCAATGAGATCAGCGCGGTCGGGGAGGCCGGTGAAGTCGCCCTGATCCAGCGCATGTTCGACGAGATGATGCTGGTGCTCCGCACCGGACAGCCGATGACGGAGGACGCAGTGGAACGGTCGATCGCCATGCTCAGGGCGAGCGAGAACGGCGGCGGACCGACTGAGACCCCGGCCGAGGTGCTCACCCAGAACATCCTCTCCAGCCGCGGCCGCACGATCCGTCCGAAGACCCTCAACCAGAAGCACTACGTCGACGCGATCGACAAGCACACCATCGTGTTCGGCATCGGCCCCGCCGGTACCGGCAAGACCTACCTCGCCATGGCGAAGGCCGTCCAGGCCCTGCAGTCCAAGCAGGTCACCCGGATCATCCTGACCCGGCCCGCCGTCGAGGCGGGCGAGCGGCTGGGCTTCCTGCCCGGCACGCTCTACGAGAAGATCGACCCGTACCTGCGGCCGCTGTACGACGCGCTGCACGACATGCTCGACCCCGACTCCATCCCACGCCTCATGGCGGCGGGCACGATCGAGGTCGCGCCGCTGGCCTACATGCGCGGCCGGACCCTGAACGACGCCTTCATCATCCTCGACGAGGCGCAGAACACGAACCCCGAGCAGATGAAGATGTTCCTGACGAGGCTCGGCTTCGACTCGAAGATCGTCATCACGGGTGACGTGACCCAGATCGACCTTCCCGGCGGCACCAAGTCGGGCCTGAAGCAGGTGCAGGAGATCCTCGAAGGGGTCCCCGATGTGCACTTCTCGCGGCTCACCTCGCAGGATGTCGTACGGCACAAGCTCGTCGGCCGTATCGTCGACGCGTACGAGCAGTACGACAGCCGCAACGGTTCCCGAGGGAAGTAGTACAACAGCACCATGTCGATCGACGTCAACAACGAGTCCGGAACCGAGGTCGACGAGCGGGCGATCCTCGACATCGCCCGCTACGCCCTCACCCGGATGCGGATCCACCCGCTGTCCGAGCTGTCCGTGATCGTCGTCGACGCCGACGCCATGGAACAGCTGCACATCCAGTGGATGGACCTGCCCGGGCCCACCGACGTCATGTCCTTCCCGATGGACGAGCTGCGGCCGCCGGCCAAGGACGACGAGGAGCCCCCGCAGGGGCTCCTCGGTGACATCGTGCTCTGCCCGGAGGTCGCCAAGCGGCAGGGCGAGGAGGCCGCGACCCGGCACTCGATGGACGAGGAGCTCCAGCTCCTGACCGTCCACGGGGTGCTCCACCTGCTCGGCTACGACCACGAGGAGCCGGACGAGAAGGCGGAGATGTTCGGCCTCCAGGCGGCCATCGTGGACGGCTGGCGCGCCGAGCAGGGGCTGACGGGTCCGTCCCCCGCCCCGACCGTCTCGTGAACGTCGCGCAGCTCGTCACCGGGGCCGTCCTGCTGGTCGTCGTGGCGTGGCTGGCGGCCTGCGCCGAGGCGGGCATCGCCCGCGTCTCCAGCTTCCGCGCCGAGGAGGCCGTACGGTCGGGGCGGCGCGGCAGCGCGAAGCTCGCGCAGGTCGCCGCCGACCCGACCCGCTACCTCAACGTCGCGCTGCTGGTGCGGGTCGTCTGCGAGATGGCGGCGGCGGTCCTGGTCACGTACGCCTGCCTCGACGCGTTCGGCGAGACGTGGAAGGCCGCGCTGGTCGCGATCGCCGTCATGGTGCTCGTCTCGTACGTCGCCGTCGGCGTCTCGCCGCGCACCATCGGCCGCCAGCACCCCCTCAACACCGCCACGGCGGCCGCGTACGTGCTGCTGCCGCTGGCCCGGGTCATGGGCCCGATTCCGCAGCTGCTGATCCTCATCGGCAACGCGCTCACCCCCGGAAAGGGCTTCCGCAAGGGCCCGTTCGCCTCCGAGGCGGAGCTGCGCGCCCTGGTCGACCTCGCCGAGAAGGAGTCGCTGATCGAGGACGAGGAGCGCCGCATGGTGCACTCGGTCTTCGAGCTCGGCGACACCCTCGTGCGCGAGGTGATGGTGCCGCGCACCGACCTGATCTGCATCGAGCGGTTCAAGACCGTCCGGCAGGCCACAACGCTCGCGCTGCGCTCGGGCTTCTCCCGGATCCCGGTGACCGGCGAGAACGAGGACGACATCGTCGGGATCGTCTACCTCAAGGACCTGGTCCGCAAGACGCACATCAACCGTGACGCCGAGGCCGACCTGGTCTCCACGGCCATGCGTGCGGCGGCGTTCGTGCCCGACACGAAGAACGCGGGGGACCTGCTGCGGGAGATGCAGCAGGAGCGCAACCACGTGGCCGTGGTCATCGACGAGTACGGCGGCACGGCCGGCATCGTCACCATCGAGGACATCCTCGAGGAGATCGTCGGAGAGATCACCGACGAGTACGATCGTGAACTCCCGCCGGTCGAGGACCTGGGCGACGACCGCTACCGGGTCACCGCGCGCCTCGACATCACCGACCTCGGCGACCTCTTCGGCCTGGACTCCTTCGACGACGAAGACGTCGAGACGGTCGGCGGACTGCTCGCCAAGGCCCTGGGCCGGGTGCCGATCGCGGGCGCCCGGGCCGAGGTCGACCTGCCGGACGGGCGGGTGCTGGAGCTGACCGCCGAGTCCCCGGCCGGCCGCCGGAACAAGATCGTCACGGTGCTCGTGGAGCCCGTCGCCACCGCCGCACCGGAGGAAGCGGAATGACCCCGGCCGAGCTGCGCGCCTTCTGCCTGTCCTTCAACGCGGCGGTGGAGGAGTTCCCCTTCGGCGCCGAGACCTCGGTGTTCAAGGTGCTGGGCAAGATGTTCGCGCTCTCGGCGCTGGACGGGCGGCCGCTCACGGTGAACCTCAAGTGCGAGCCCGAACTCGCGGTCCGGCTGCGCGCCGAGCACCCTGCGATCACGCCCGGCTGGCACATGAACAAGCGCCACTGGAACACGGTGACCGTGGACGGGGTCCCGGCTCGGATGCTGCGCGAGCTGATCGAGGACTCGTACGACCTGGTCGTCGCCGGACTCCCGCGGGCCGACCGGCTCCGTCTCGACCGGCCCTGAGCCGGTCGGCGGACTGCGCCGGTCCGCTTCGTGACGCAGCTCACGGCCGACCAAGGTCACGATTTGTGAGGCCCCGGGGGCGGGGCGATCTCCTTACCCTACTGTTGGGTTTGCTTGTGCCAAGCAAGATCTACTTGCGAAGGCCCCTGGAGGGGAGAGCGCCTCGGCGGTCCGTCCGGCGGACCGCCGAGGCGCTCCTGGGTGGTGCTCCCTATGCTTCGGACATGACCGACACGATGGGTCCCGAGGACCAGAAGCTCATCACCCTCGCGCGCAGCGCCCGCGCCCGCAACGGCGTTCCCGAGGGCGCGGCCGTACGCGACGAGACCGGCCGCACCTACGTCGCCGGCACCGTGGAGCTGGCCTCCCTCAAGCTCACCGCCCTGCAGACGGCCGTCGCCATGGCCGTGGCCAGCGGGGCCCGGTCCCTGGAGGCGGCCGCCGTGGTGAGCGGCGCCGACGCGCCCGCCGAGGCCGACCGCGCCGCGGTGCGCGACCTGGGCGGGGCGCAGACCCCGGTCCTGCTCGCGGGCCCCGACGGCACCCTCAAGACCACGGTGCACGCGGGCTGACGTCCGTCCGGTCCGCCGCCGGCCCGTCCGGTCCGCCGCGGCCCCGTCCGGTCCGCCGCGGCGGAACTGCCGCGGCCGCGCGGCGGGCCGCGGCCGGGTCGGTGGCGGGCGCCGGATCAGGCTGCGGCGACGGTGGCCGGTGCGGGTGCCGGGGTGCGGCGGATGACCATCGCCATCAGGGCGGCCAGCGCGCACAGGGCTCCCGAGGCGTACCAGACCAGGTCGTACGAGCCGGTCAGGTCCCGGGCCAGGCCGCCGAGGAAGGCCACCAGCGCGGCCCCGACCTGGTGCGAGGCCAGCACCCAGCCGAAGACGATGGCGCTGTCCTCGCCGTACTGTTCGCGGCACAGCGCGATGGTCGGCGGCACCGTGGCGACCCAGTCGAGCCCGTAGAAGACGATGAAGAACAGCATCGGCGGGTGCACGGACGGGGCCAGCAGCGCCGGCAGGAACAGCAGCGACACCCCGCGCAGCGCGTAGTACACGGCGAGCAGCCGGCGCGCCTCGAAGCGGTCGGTGAACCAGCCCGAGGCGACCGTGCCGACCACGTCGAAGACGCCGATGACGGCGAGCAGCGAGGCGGCGGCCGTGATGGGCATGCCGTGGTCGTGGGCCGCCGGCACGAAGTGGGTCTTGACCAGGCCGTTCGTCGAGGCGCCGCAGATGGCGAAGGTGCCGGCCAGCAGCCAGAACGGCCCGGTGCGGGCGGCCCGGAGGAGGACCGTCACCGCGCGCCGCGCGGCCCCGGTCACCGGCGCGGGCTTCGGTGCGAACTCCTGCGCCCCGTACGGGGCCAGGCCCACGTCCGCCGGGTGGTCGCGCAGCAGCAGCCACACGAACGGCACCACCGCGAGGGCGGACAGGGCGACGGTGACGGCGGCCGGACGCCAGCCGTGGTGCTGCACGAGCCAGGACAGCAGCGGCAGGAACACCAGCTGCCCGGACGCGCTCGCCGCGGTCAGGACCCCGGTCACCAGCCCGCGCCGGGCGGTGAACCAGCGGTTGGTGACGGTGGCGGCGAAGGCCAGCGCCATCGAGCCGCTGCCCAGCCCGACCAGCACGCCCCAGTAGAGGACCAGTTGCCAGGCGGCCGTCATCCAGACGGTGAGCAGCGACCCGGCGGCGATCACGGTCAGGGCGACGGCCACCACGCGGCGGATGCCGAAGCGGTCCATCAGGGCGGCGGCGAAGGGCGCGGTGAGCCCGTACAGGGCGAGGTTCACGGAGACGCCGAGGCCGATGGTGCCGCGCGACCAGTCGAACTCGGCGTGCAGCGGCTCGATGAGCAGACCGGGCAGCGAGGCGAAGGCCGCCGCGCCGACGATGGTCACGAAGGTCACGGCGGCGACCCACCACGCCCGGTGGATCCGGCCGCCACGTGCGGGTGCGGGAGCGGGGGCGTGGGCGGCGCCGGCCGGGCCGGCGGGGGAGGGCTGGTGGGGTGTCTGCGTCGTCACCCCCACAGCATCGATGCCCGGAGGGCGGTGATCGAGTGGCCCGATGGTCAGCATTCGCTACGATCAGGCCATGGCCGTATCGCATGCACCGGGTGCCGCGGAGGCTCCCCACCGCGTCGTCGTCCTCGCCCTGACCGGGCTGCTGCCCTTCGAACTGGGCATCCCGCACCGCATCTTCGGCCGCGCCCAGGACCCCGTGGGCCGCCCCCTGTACGAGATCCTCACCTGCGGCCTGGCCGCCGGGCCGGTGCGCACGGACGCCGACTTCGCGATCGACGTCGAGCACGGCCCCGAGCTGCTGGCCACCGCGGACACCGTCGTCGTCCCGGCCTCGTACGAACTGGGGCCGGTCTACGAGGAGGGCCGGCTCACCGCCGGACTGGCCGCCGCCCTCGGGCACGTCCGGCCGGGCACGCGGCTGGTCGCCATCTGCACCGGCGGGTACGTGCTCGCCGCCGCCGGGTACCTGGACGGGCGGCGGGCCACCACGCACTGGTCCTCCGCCGAGCACTTCCAGCGGCTCTTCCCGGCCGTCGAGGTGGACCCGGACGTGCTGTTCATCGACGACGGCGACGTGCTCACCTCCGCCGGGGTGGCCGCCGGGATCGACCTGTGCCTGCACATCGTGCGCCGCGACCACGGCACGGCCGTCGCCAACGACGTGGCCCGGCGCACGGTCGTGCCGCCGCACCGGGACGGCGGGCAGGCCCAGTTCATCGCGCGGCCGGTGCCCGAGGAGGGGCGGTCGGGCACCACCACGGCCCGGGGCTGGGCGCTTCAGCGGCTGCACGAGCCGCTGACGCTGGAGGACCTGGCCCGTCAGGAGTCGATGTCCGTACGGACCTTCACGCGCCGGTTCCGCGAGGAGGCGGGCCTCAGTCCCGGCCAGTGGCTCACCCGGCAGCGGGTCGAACGGGCCCGGCACCTGCTGGAGTCCACCGACCTGCCGGTCGACCGGGTCGCGCACGACGCGGGGTTCGGCACCGCGCAGTCCATGCGGAAGCACCTCCAGGCGGTGCTCGGGGTGACCCCGACCGCGTACCGCCGGACCTTCCGCACCGGTCCCCGGGTGCCAGAACCTGACAGTATCTGATGGTCCATCAGTCAATGCGGGACCGCTGCCTTGACTTCTGCCGCCCACGACTCGTGAATGGCCCCCGGGCGGACCGGAGCGGTAGGGGGATGCGATGACGGCACGGGCGCGCCAGGCGGCCGCGGCGCGGACGCGCGGGGCGGCGGGCGGGCGGACCCGGCGGGCGGCGGCGCACCCGCGCCGCCCGGCGGCGGCCCTGGCGGCCCTGGGCGCGCTCGCCCTCGCGGCCGCCGCCCCCGCCGGCGCCGCGAACCCGGTGGAGCCGGGCGGCGCCCGCACCGGACCCGTGGAGTTCCCCACCCACTGCGTGCCGCCCCAGGAGGCCGGGCTGCCGCCCGCCGACGGCACCACCACCGCCCTGATCACGGTGGACAACCCCCGGCCCCGGGTCGGCGACACCGTCACCGTCACCTACCGGGTCACCGCCACCACTGCCGTGAACCCGCTGGACACCGAGCTGCCCGCCGATACGCTGACCCCCGCCGGCAAGGTCGTGCTCGGCGGGGCGCAGCCGGGCGGGATCACGGTCACCGGACCGCGGAAGAACGACCCCGTGGACGCCCGGGCCGGCTTCGCGGCCTTCGCCATGACCGGCACCTTCACGGTCACCCGGCCCGGCGAGATCACCCTCGCCCCCGGCGACTACACCCTCCACACCAGCCACCTCATGGAGCTCGACACCCCCTGCACCGTGGACCGCGCCCACCCCGCCCCGGTCTCCGGGCGGCTCACCGCCGCCGAGGCCCCCGGGGTGAACGCGCGGGCCATCGCCCTGGCCACCCCCGCCGGCCGGCCCGGCGCGAAGGTCCACGTGGTGGGGGCCGGCTTCACCCCCGGCGCCGCCGTCAGCGTCGCGGGCCGCGCCGGCACCGCCGAGACCGCCGACCGGGCCACCGCCACCGCCGACGAGCGGGGCGTCCTCCAGGCGGAGCTGGCGGTCACCGACCCGGCCACCACGGGCGTCGTCGCGTACGAGGGCGCCGGCTGGACCGAGGAGGCCGGCGCCGGACCGGCCGCGTACACGGTCACCGACGCCGCGCCGCTGCCGCCCGGCAGCCAGAAGGTCGGCGTCACCGTCGAACCGGGCGGCCTGACCATGACCCAGGCCGGCGAGGAGATCGCCCTCAGCCCCGTCCCGTACGGACAGGGCGGCACCGCCCGGGGCCGGATCCGCCCCGTCACCGTCAAGGACGCCCGTGGCGGCCCGGCCGGCTGGACGCTCACCGGCCGCCTCACCGACTTCACCGGGCCCGCCGGCGGCCGCATCGACGGGGCGGGGCTCCGCTGGACCCCGTCCTGCACCACCAAGGACGGCAGCCCCAGCACCTGCGTCCCCGGCACGCCCGGCCCGGTCGGCGCCGACGGGGCCACGCTGGCGGGCACCCCGGACGCCGCGCTGGTCGGCGGCGAGTTCACGGTGGGTGCCGACGTGGACCTGACCGTCCCGCCCTACACCGCACCGGGCGCCTACGCGGCGCTCCTCACCCTGACCCTGTCGTGAGCCGGACGCCCGGCAGGGCCGCGGTACGGCTGCTCGGGGCCCTCGCGCTCGCGCTGCTCGGGCTCCTGGTGCCCGGCGCGGCCGGGGCGGCGTACGGGGCCGACAACGGCCGGTGGTCCGTGGAACCGGCCGCCACCCGGATCGCCCAGCGGCCCTACTTCTTCCTGGCCGCAGACCCCGGCGGCACCCTCACCGACCGGGTCACCCTCACCAACCGCACCGCCCGCCCCCTGGTCCTGCGCCTGTACGCCGCCGACGCCTACAACACCGCCCGCGACGGCGGCTTCGCCGTCCGCGGCGCCGACGAGCCCCGCACCGGCGTGGGCGCCTGGACCCGGCTGTCCCGCGAGCGGGTGACCGTACCGCCGCGCTCCGCGCTGACGGTGCCGTTCACCGTGGCCGTACCGGACCGGGCCGAGCCCGGCGACCACCCCGGCGCGGTGGTCGCCCTGGACGAGCGGACCGCGGCCGCGGGGCCCGGTCTGGGCGTGCGCCGGGCCGTGGCCGCCCGCGTCCACCTGCGCGTCGGCGGCCCCACCGCCCCGCTCCTGGCCGTCGAGCAGGTCTCCGTACGCCGCTCCGGCTCCGGTCCCGCCGAGGTCGCGTACACGCTGCGCAACCTCGGCAACACCACCCTGCACCCGCGGGGCACCCTCGACGTGCGCGGGCTGCTCGGCCGGGGTCTGCTGCACCGCCCGCTCGGGCGGCTCCCGGCCGACCTGCTGCCCGGCCAGCGGGTCCGGCTGGCCGAGCGCTGGCCGCACCCGCCGGCCTTCGACCGGGCCGAGGTCACCGTCGCCGTCACCGCCGCCGGTACCGCAGACCGGGCGGTCACCGCCCTGCGCACCGGCCCCTGGGGGCCCGCGGCGGCCGGCACCGGGCTGCTGGCCGCGCTCGGGGCGGGGCTGGCCGCCCGGGGGCTGCGGACCCGCCGGCGCACGGCGCACGGGGGTCCCTGGCCGGGCCGTTCCGGCCCGGGCGGCGGCCACTGGTCGGCGCCGTCGGCCCGATCGGGGAGAATGGCCCGCATGAGCGATCGTTCCTCCACTGCACACCGCGCGGGCTTCGCCTGCTTCGTCGGCCGTCCCAACGCCGGCAAGTCGACCCTGACCAACGCACTCGTGGGCACGAAGGTCGCCATCACCTCCAACCGGCCGCAGACCACCCGCCACACCGTGCGCGGCATCGTGCACCGCGAGGACGCGCAGCTGGTCCTCGTCGACACCCCCGGCCTGCACAAGCCGCGCACCCTGCTCGGCGAGCGGCTCAACGACGTCGTCCGCACCACCTGGGCCGAGGTGGACGTGATCGGCTTCTGCCTGCCCGCCGACCAGAAGCTCGGCCCCGGCGACAAGTTCATCGCCAAGGAGCTCGCCGGGATCAAGAAGACCCCGAAGATCGCCATCGTGACGAAGACCGACCTGGTCGACTCCAAGGCGCTGGCCGAGCAGCTGCTCGCCATCCACCGCCTCGGCGAGGAGCTGGGCATCGAGTGGGCCGAGATCGTGCCCGTCTCGGCCGTCGGCGACACGCAGGTGGAGCTGCTCGCGGACCTGATCGTGCCGTTCCTGCCGGAGAGCCCGCCGCTCTACCCCGAGGGCGACCTCACCGACGAGCCGGAGATGGTCATGGTCGCGGAGCTGATCCGCGAGGCGGCCCTGGAGGGCGTCCGGGACGAGCTGCCGCACTCCATCGCCGTCGTGGTGGAGGAGATGATCCCGCGTGAGAACCGGCCCGCCGACAAGCCGCTGCTGGACATCCACGCCAACGTCTACATCGAGCGCCCCAGCCAGAAGGGCATCATCATCGGCCCGAAGGGCTCCCGCCTGAAGGAGGTGGGCATGAAGTCGCGCAAGCACATCGAGGCGCTGCTCGGCACGCCCGTCTTCCTCGACCTGCACGTGAAGGTCGCCAAGGACTGGCAGCGCGACCCCAAGCAGCTGCGCAAGCTCGGGTTCTGAGACCGGTTCCCGGAAGACGCCGAAGGCCGCCGCCGGCGGGCACCCGTGCCCCGCCGGCGGCGGCCTTCCCGTGTACGGACGTACGTGCGCGCCGGGCGCTACGCGCCGGTGCCGGCGCGCTCCGCCGCACGGGCCTGCGCGAACTCCCACGCGTCGGAGACGATCCCGGCGAGGTCGGGGCGGCGCGGGGTCCAGCCCAGCCGCTCGTGCGCCGTCGCCGCCGAGGCGACCAGCACGGCCGGGTCGCCGGCCCGGCGCTCCGCCATCACCTCGGGGATCGGGTGCCCGGTCACCTTGCGGACGGTCTCGACGACCTCCCGCACGGAGAAGCCGTTGCCGTTGCCCAGGTTGCAGATCAGGTGCTCGCCGGGGGCGGCGGACTCCAGGGCGGCCAGGTGGGCCTCCGCGAGGTCCGCGACGTGGATGTAGTCGCGGATGCAGGTGCCGTCCGGGGTCGGGTAGTCGTCGCCGAAGACCGAGATGGCCTCGCGGCGGCCCTGGGCGACCTGGAGCACGAGCGGGATCAGGTGGCTCTCCGGGTCGTGCCGCTCGCCGCACTCGCCGTACGCGCCGGCCACGTTGAAGTACCGCAGCGAGACCGCGGCCAGCCCGTGGGCCGCGCACTCGCCCGAGATCATGTGGTCCACGGCCAGCTTGGAGGCGCCGTACGGGTTGGTCGGCGCGGTCGGCATGGACTCGGTGATCGGGGTGGACGCCGGCTCGCCGTAGGTCGCGGCGGTCGAGGAGAACACCAGCTTCGACACGCCCGCGCCGCGCATGGCGGCGAGCAGCGCCATGGTGCCGCCGACGTTGTTGTCCCAGTACTTGGCCGGGTTCACCACGGACTCGCCGACCTGGGAGAACGCGGCGAAGTGCAGCACCGCGTCGTACGAGGCGTCCAGGTGCTCGGCGGCCTCGCGGATGTCGGCCTCGACGAAGCGGGCACCGGCCGGCACGCCCTCGCGGAAGCCGGTGGAGAGGTTGTCGAGGACGACCACCTCGTGGCCGGCCTCCAGCAGGTGCGCGGCGACCACGCTGCCCACGTAGCCGGCGCCGCCCGTGACCAGGTACTTGCTCACGCGCCGGCCTCCTCGGCCGGGTCCGCCGTCATCTCCTCGGCGACGTAGCGGCGCAGCCAGGTCCGGAACTCCGGCCCCAGGTCCTCGCGCTCGCTCGCCAGCCGGACGATGGCCCGCAGGTAGTCGCCGCGGTCGCCGGTGTCGTAGCGGCGGCCCTTGAAGACCACGCCGTGCACCGGGCCGCCGAGGGTCTCGTCGGCGGCCAGCTTCTGCAGGGCGTCGGTCAGCTGGATCTCGTTGCCGCGGCCCGGCTCGGTCTCCCGCAGGACGTCGAAGACGGCCGGGTTCAGCACGTAGCGGCCGATGATCGCGTAGTTGCTGGGGGCCTCGCCCGCACCGGGCTTCTCCACCAGGTCGGTGATGCGGACGACGTCCTCGTCCTCGGTGGGCTTCACGGCCGCGCAGCCGTAGAGGTGGATCTGGGCGGGGTCGACCTCC
>NZ_JOGB01000047.1 GCF_000719335.1 Streptomyces sp. NRRL S-87 | reverse complement strand
AGGTGGCGGCTTCCGGGTCCGGTGGGGGCTGGGCATACGCCGCCCACGATCGCTACGCCCCTCCGGTTCGGGTGGCGGGTGCGGGTTGGTGGGGGCTGGGCAGGGGCCGCCCGCGAGCGCTGCGCCCCACCGGTCGGGTTGGCGGGTGCGGGCTGGTGGGGGCCCTACGCTCACGAAGATGACGTCCAGTACTCCGAAGTTCACCCCTCAGAAGATCACCACCTTCCTGATGTTCGAGGGGCAGGCCGAAGAGGCCATGACCTACTACCTCTCGCTCTTCGACGACGCCGAGGTCCTCGACATCACCCGCTACGGTCCGGACACCCCCGGCCACGGCAAGGAGGGCACCGTCCAGCACGCCACCTTCGCCCTGGCAGGCCAGCAGTTCATGTGCATCGACAGCCCTGCCCACCACGAGTTCGGCTTCACCCCGGCCGTCTCCCTCTTCGTCCGGTGCGACTCGGAGGCGGAACTCGACCGGCTCTACGCAGGCCTCACCGAAGGTGGCGGCGCGACCTTGATGCCACCCGACTCGTACGGTTTCAGCCCTAAGTTCGCGTGGGTCAACGACCGCTTCGGCGTCTCCTGGCAGCTCAACCTCCCCGCCTGAGCACGGGATCCGGCCCGGCTCGGGCCCGGGCGCCGGGCCCCGTCGCCGGGTCGGGCTGCGCTCCCGTCTCCGGATGACCGCCCGGATTTGCGGCGGCACAACGTGTGCGAGTGCGGTGTATGGGTGGATCGTCCTACTGGAATTGGCCATGTCCATGCCGGATGATCACGAGTCGATGTGCAGGAACGGGTACATCCGGTTCACGCCGCATCGGCGTCGGGCCGGGTGCCCGTGACAGAGGAGGCCCGCCCGTGACCGCTGTTCCGCCGCTCTTCTCCCCCATACCGCCGGCGATCCACCCCGAGCACGCCGCCATCGACCTGCGGACGGCCGACTGGGCCGAGGCCCACAGGATCGGGTCGGACGAGCTGCGCCACCGGCTCGTGCGGCACGGGATCGGCACCTTCGCCGCGCGCGTCGTCCCGCACGGCCGCAGGGAAGTCGTCCAGACGCTGGCCGACTTCGTCATGTGGCTGTTCGGCCTGGACGACGGGGTCTGCGAGGAGAGCGACCTCGGCCGGATGCCGGGCGAACTCACCGGGATCCTGCACCGGCTGCTGCGGGTGGCCCAGGCCCCTGACGCGCCGCTCCTGCCCGACGATCCCCTCGCCGACGCGCTGCGCGATCTGCGCACCCGGGTCGACCGCCAGGGCACCGCGGGCCAGGCGGCGCGCTGGGTCGCCTGCCTGCGCGAGTACGCCTTCTCCGTGGTCTGGGAGGCCTCGCACCGCAGTGCGGGCACGGTGCCCAGCCTCTCCGACTACACCCTGATGCGGCTGTACGACGGGGCGACCACCGTCGTGTTCCCCCTGCTGGAGATGGCCCACGGGTACGAGCTCCAGCCGCACGAGCGCGACCACCGCGCCGTCCGTGCCGCCGAGGAGATGGCCTCGTTCGTCATCACCTGGGACAACGACATCCTCTCCGACCACAAGGAGCGCCGGACCGCGCGCGGCTACTACCTCAACGTGCTGCGGGTCCTGGAGGCCGAGGGGCTCGACCACGAGAAGGCCATGGTCACCGCCGTCGCCCAGCGGGACCGGGTGCTGTCCCACTTCGTCCGCGTGACCGACCACCTCGCCGAGACCGGCAGCCCGCAACTGCGCCAATACGTGGCGGGCCTGCGTTCCTTCGTGCGGGGCTCCCAGGACTGGGGCATCAGCTCCGTCCGCTACACCACCCCCGACGACCCGGCGGGCCTGCCGACCGGGTTCTGCGACAGCCCCACGGACGACCGCCCCGAGCCGCTGGGCATCGACACGATCGCCTGGTGGTGGGACGTCCTGCCGGCCGCGCCGTTCCGGGCCGCGCTCCTGCCCACGCAGCGTCCGCGCCGCGGTGGACTCGTCCGGGTCAAGTGAGGGGCGGGCCCTGACTGGAGGAAGCGGACGGCGGCCGTGTGCGACGCCGGGGGCGAGGGCCGCCCGGACGGCGGTGTGAGGGCGCCTTCCGAGTGGTCTTTCCGGCGCGGGCGCGGCCGCACCGGACGGCGCGGCCGCTCGACGGTGCGAGAGTGCTGCCCGGCCGGGCAGCGGGAGCGGCGGCGGGATCCGCCTACCACCCGCGCCGCCGATGTCCACGTGCCGGGCCCTGCGGGGCGGTGCGTCCGCTCCCTCGAGACGGCTTCCGGGCCGTGAAATGCGAAGGTGCCGCCTGATGAACCAGCCCGCCTGCTGCGCTGCCACCCCCACCGCGGGCCGTGCCCGGGGCGGAGGACCCGCCGCCCGACGCCGACGCCTCCTGGCCGGCGCGACCGCCGCGCTGTTCCTCACCGGGGTGCTCGGCGCCCCCGCGGCGTACGCCCAGGACTTCGCCCCGCCGGTCAACTACCCGGTGGGCAACGCGCCGCAGTCGGTGGCCACGGGCGACTTCAACGGCGACGGCTCCCTCGACCTCGTCACCGCGAACCCCGGCAGCGACGACGTGTCGGTCCTCCTGAACACGGGTGCGGGGGCGTTCGCGACCGCCACGAACTTCGACGTGGGCGCCCTGCCGGTATCGGTGGCCGTGGCGGACGTGAACGGCGACGGTGACCTGGACCTCGTCGTGGCGAACGCGGTGGACGACAACGTCTCGGTGCTGCTGGGCAACGGGGCCGGTGCGTTCGGCACGCCGACGAACTTCTCCGTGGGCGACGTGCCGGTCTCGGTGGCGGTGGGCGACTTCAACGGCGACGGCAACCCCGACCTGGCCGTCGCGAACGCCGGCAGCAACAACGTGTCGGTGCTGCTGGGCGATGGGAGCGGCGGGTTCGCCGCGGCCGTGGACTACGCCGTGGGCCAGAACCCCTTCTGGGTGGCGGTGGGAAACCTCGACGGCGACGGCGATGCGGACCTCGCCGTGGCGAACTCGGTGAGCGACAGCGTGTCGGTGCTGCTGGGCAACGGGGACGGTACGTTCGCCGCGGCCGTGGCCTACCCGGTGGGCGACAACCCGTTCTCGGTGGCCGTGGGCGACGTCAACGGCGACGGCCGTCCCGACCTGGCCACCGCGGACCTCGACGCCGACACCGTCTCGGTCCTGCTGAACACCGGCTCCGGGACGTTCGGCACCGCCACGCCCTACCCGGTCGGCGACGCGCCGTTCACCGTGGCCATGGCCGACCTCGACGGTGACGGAGCCCTGGATCTCGCCGTCACGAACGAGCTCGGCGACAGCGTGTCGGTACTCCCGAACAACGGCTCCGGCACCTTCGGCACGGCCGACGACCACCCCGCCGGCGACGCCCCGACGGGACTGGCGGTGGCCGACCTCAACGGCGACGCCCTCCTCGACCTGGTCACCGCGAACGCCAACGGCAACGACGTGTCGGTGCTGCTGGCGGTCAGGGCGGCCTCGAACACCGCGTTGGTCTCGTCACTCAACCCGTCCGCCGTCGGTCAGCCGGTGACCTTCACCGCCACGGTGACCGGGGCCCAGGGCACCCCGACCGGCACCGTCACGTTCAAGGACGGCGCCACCACCCTGGGCACCGACACCCTCGACGGAACGGGTAGGGCGACGTTCACGACCTCCGCCCTCACGGTGGGCACCCACCCGATCACCGCCGAGTACGGCGGGAACGGCACCTACGCACCGTCCACCAGCAACACCGTGAACCAGGTCGTGAACCCCCTGAGCTGCGCCAACGCCACCCCCACCATCGTCGGGACGAATCACGCGGACAACCTCGTCGGAACCCCCGGCAACGACGTGATCTTCGCGCTCCGGGGCAACGACACGGTCAACGGCCTCGGTGGTGACGACCTCGTGTGCGCCGGGCCGGGCAACGACACCGTCTCCGGCGGCACGGGCGACGACCGTGTCGAAGGCGGCTCCGGCAACGACCTCATCATGGGCAACGACGACAACGACACCCTGCTCGGCGGCGACAACAACGACACCATCAACGGCAACGCCGGGAACGACGCCCTCTTCGGCGAAGCGGGCAACGACCGTCTCGACGGCGGCACCGGCACCAACACCAACAACGGCGGCCCCGGCCGCAACACCTGCACCAACCCCGCCGCCGGTCCGGGCTGCCTCTGAGCCCCACCTGGTCGAGCCCCCCGCTCCTGCTGGGGGGCTCGACCACGGGCTCGGGCCTGACCGGCGGGGGTCCGAAGGAGGCGGCTCAGGTCCGGGCGGCGACGGTCATGGGGACGCGGTCGGCGTGCGCGACGGCCGAGGCGACCTCCCGCGGTGTGTGGCCGGGCACGGGCTCCAGCCGCCACTGGCGCAGGATCGTGGCGATCGCGATGGTGGCCTCGGTCCACACGAACAGGTCGCCGATGCACTTGCGGTTGCCCGCCCCGAACGGGATGTACGCCTGCCGGCCGGGCCCCTCCGCCAGCCGCTCCGGCAGCCACCGGTCCGGGTCGAACCGGTCGGCGTCCGCGTACAGCTCCGGGTCGCGGTGCAGGGCGTACAGGCTGAAGGCCACCTCGGTGCCGGTCGGCAGCGCGGTGCCGCCCAGCGTCACCGGCTCGGTCGTGCGCCGCATCAGGAGCGTGACGCCGTGCAGCCGGATCACCTCGTCGATCACGCGCCGGATGCCCTTCAGTTCCGGCACGTGCGCGGCGGTCACCGGGCCCTCGCCGACCACCCGCCCTATCTCGGCGACCAGTTCCGCCTCGACGTCCGGGCGGGCGCCCAGCTCGTGGAAGGTCCAGGCGAGCGTCGCGGCCGTGGTCTCCGCGCCGGCGAACAGGATGGTCGCCAGCTCGTCGCGCACCTGCACGTCCGTCAGCCCGGAGCCGCCCTCCGGGTCGTTGGCGGCCAGGAGCAGGGACAGCAGGTCGTCGTGTCCGGTGGGTCCGGCCGCGCGCGAGGTGGCCACCACCTCGTCGATGACCGCGCGCAGGCTGGCCGCCGCCCGGTCGAAGCGGCGGTTCGCCGGGATCGGCAAGCGGTCCAGCACCGTGGGGGAGGCGGCGCGTACGAGGAGGTTGGTCAGCAGGACCGGCAGGTTCGTGCGCACCGCCTCGACGGCCGGCAGGCCGATGTCGGTGGAGAACAGGGTCCGGGCCAGCGTCTCGACGGCGTACCCCGCCATGGCCGGCTCCAGGTCGACCACGTCCCCCGGGGCCCAGGAGTCCGCCAGCGCCTGTGCGTTGGCGCTCATCGTCTCCGAGTACCCCGCGATGCGGTCGCGGGAGAACATCGGCTGGATCATGCGGCGGTGCTTGCGGTGCAGCTCGCCGTCGGAGTTGGCCAGGCCGTTCCCGGCCAGGGGGCGCAGCCGGTCGAAGAAACGTCCCTTCTCGAACGAACCGGCCTGGCGAACCGTCACTTCATGGACCAGTTCCGGTGTGGTCGCGACGTACATCGGCAGCGTCCCCAAGTCCACGCGCACCAGGTCACCGTGCCGGCGCAGCGACGACAGGAAGCCCAGCGGGTCGCGCCACAGGGCCAGCGCGTGGCCCAGCAGCGGAAGGCCGCCCGGTACGCGGGGGACGGAGGTGTGGGGCCGCGGCCCGGCGACGTGCGTCATGCGGATCGGTTCCTTCCCGTGGGGGTGCGTCGAACATGATCCCCTGGTCGGCCCCGGTACGGGGCGGCGGCCCTGCTTCCGATCGCGGGGCGGCCGCCGCGGGGAGCGGGTCACCCGCCCCCGTACGGTAGTTGGCGCGGGGCCCTGTCCCCGGGGGCGGCCTTCGACAGTAGGCTGCGCGGTGCTGAACGATCATCACCCTCAGTGCGGGCGCGCATCCGCGATCCCCGCCGCTGCCCGGAGGCCACGTGACCACCCCGCCCTACGACCAGACCGCCCCCCGTGAGGCCGCGGCGCCCCCGCGCTGCCCCGTCGCCCACGCCCCCGCCCGCGGCCCGCGCCCGGTGTACGGTCCGGAGGCCGAGGCCCAGCCCTACGCCTTCTACGAGCAACTGCGCGCCGAGCACGGGGCCGTGGCCCCCGTGCTCCTCTACGGCGGCGTACCTGCCTGGCTGGTGCTCGGCTACCAGGAGGCCCTCGAGGTGCTGCGCTCTCCGCTGTACTCCTCCGACTCCCGCAACTGGCACGCCTTCCGGGAGGGCACGCTGCCGGCGGACTCGCCCCTGCTGCCCATCACCGCCTGGCAGCCCCTGGTCGCGCTGACCGAGGGCGCCGAGCACGCCCGGCTGCGCGAGGCCGTCACCGAGAGCCTGGAGCGCGTCAACCGCCACCGGATGCGCCGGTACCTGACGCGCTACGCGACCCGCCTCATCGACGACTTCGCCCCCACCGGGCGGGCCGACCTCGTGGCCGACTTCTCCCGGAAGCTGCCGGCCCTGGTCATAGGCCAGCTGTTCGGCATGCGCGAGGAGGACGCCCTCCCGGCCGGCGCCGCGGTGGCCGACATGATCAGCGGCGGCCCGTCGGCCGCGCAGAGCAACCAGGTGATCGTCGACATGATGCGCGACCTGGTCGAACTCAAGCGGCGGCAGCCGGGCGACGACCTCGCCAGCTGGCTGCTGGTCCACCCCGCCGGGCTGACCGACGAGGAGGTGCGCGAGCACCTGCGCCTGGCCCTGGTCGCCGCCCTGGAGCCCACCACCAACCTGGTCGCCAGCGCCCTGCGCATGGTGCTGACCGACGGCCGCTTCCGCGGGCACCTCTCGGGCGGCCAGATGACCCTGCCGGACGCGCTGGAGCAGGTCCTGTGGGACCACCCCCCGCTCGCCGTCGTGCCCACCCGCTGGGCGAAGGCCGACACCCACCTCGGCGGCGCCCGGATCGCGGCCGGCGACATGGTGATGCTCGGCCTGGCGGCCGGCAACGTGGACCCGGCGATCCGCTCCGACCTCACGGAGCCGATGTGGGGCAACCGCTCGCACCTGGCCTTCGGCGCCGGCGCGCACGAATGCCCCGGCCAGGACCTCGGGCGTGCCATCGCGGAGGCCGGCGTCGACCTGCTGCTGGAGCGGCTGCCGGACGTACGGCTGGCCGTCGGGGAGGACGACCTCCAGGTCGTCGGCACCTGGATGTCCCGCCGCCTGACCGGCCTGCCGGTGCGCTTCACCCCGCAGCAGGGCCGGCAGGCGCCGGCCGCCGCCGCGCCGCCGACCGCCGCGCCGCAGGTACGGCACGAGGCCGCCCCGGTCCGCGAGGAGCGGCGGCGCTGGGGCTGGTTCCGCCGCCGCTAGGTTCGTTCTTCGGACGGGCCGGTCGGCCGGTCGGCCGTGTCCGTCCGACGAGTGCCCCCTGAGTGATGCCGGACCGGATCGAGCCCTCGTACCGGCCGATCCGGTCCGGCACCGGCGAGCGGTGCCCGCGCGCAGGCCGACCGCGTCGCTCGCCGACCGCCTTGCAGGGGACACGGCCGTCCGGCTATCTTGCATTACATGGTTCCTGGTATCGCAAAGAATGAGGCGGAGGGAGGCCGGGTCCCCAGCCAGCTCCGCAAGGGGGTGCTGGAGTACTGCGTCCTCGCGCTCATGAGGGACCGCCCGCGCTACGGCGTGGAGCTCCTCACCGAGCTCTCCGAGGTCAGCGTCATGACCACCAGTCAGGGCACGATCTACCCCCTGCTGTCGCGGCTGCGCCGCGAGGGGTACGTCGACACCGAGCTGCGCGAGTCCCACAGCGGCCCGCCGCGCCGGTACTACACCCTCACGGCCGTGGGCCGGGCGGCCCTCGCCGAGTTCACCCAGGCGTGGCCGCTGTTCCGGGACGCCGTCGACCACTTTCTCCACGACCCGCAGGGGGATTCCGCATGAACGCCATCGAGAACCCGCTGGTGACCGCCTACCTCGCCGCCGTCGAGCGCGAGACGGCCGTCCTGCCCGTCGACCGCCGCGCCGAGCTCCTCGCCGACCTGCGCGAGCACATCGAGGTCAGCGAGACCGACGACGAGGACCGCCTGCGCCAAGTGCTCGCCGAACTCGGCGACCCCCGCACGGTCGCCGCCTCCGCCCTCGCCGAGGAGCCGCCCGTCCCCGCCACCGCCCCGGCGGCCCCCGCCACCGCCCCGGCGGCCCCCGCCGGACACGGCACGCGCACCCGCCTGACCGTCGGCCTGCTCGCCGGCGCCGGCATCCTGGTCCTGCTCAACTCCTACGTCGGCACCCTGGCCCTGATCGCCGGTCTGGTCCTGCTGTGGACCTCCGGCCACTGGGGCACCCGCCCCAAGGTGATCGCCACCGCCGCCTGCGCGGCCGTCCCCGTCGCCCTGCTCCTGGGGGCGTTCCTGCTCGCCGGCGGCCGCCTCGGCGCGGTGGAACTCCTCGTGATCGCCGCGACCTCGCTGCTCGTACCGATCCTGGGCGCCGTCGCCCTGCTGCGGGCCGCCCGCCGCTGACCGCGCGGCGGCCGGGCCCGGCGTACCGCAGAAGAAGCTCAAGTCCGTTGTCCCGGAAGGGCTCCCTGCATACGGTCGCGCCATGACCGGCACGAACTGGCACGTCCTCGTCGAGGAACGCCGCAACGAGACCCACCTCGTCGACATGCGGACGGTGGCGTCCACCCACATGTCCCTCTACTTCAGCGACCCCGTCGACGGCGGCCCGGAGGGCGCGGCCGAGCTCGCCGAGGAACTGGCCCGCACGTTCGTCCCCGACTGGATGGCCGCCGCCGGTCGTCCCGGCGATGCCCCGGCCCGCACCGCGTACCTCACCACAGACGGCACGTGGCTGGTCACCCTCGACCAGAACCGCGGCGGCCTGACCGCCGTCCTGCGCATCCACCCGGCCCGCCTCATGCACCGGTCCGAGCAGACCCTGGCCCCGCGCGAGCCCCTGCTCAAGGGCCTCCGCCGCGTCCTGTCCCCCGGAGCCCCGCAGCCCGCAGCCGCCCGCTGAGCCGGGGCGGGTGCTCCCGGGCCGGTGCGGGCCGCGCGCCTCAGCGCCACTGCTCGGACGGCTTCAGGCCGGGGAGGGGCTTGCCGATCAGGGCCAGCGGGATGAAGAAGTTGACCTGGCCGATGGCCAGCGCCAGCGTGGTGAGCGCGGTCTCGTCGTAGACCTCCGCGGCCCGCTCGTAGAGCGCGTCCGGCACCCGCTCGCCGCGGCCGCCGCCCACCAGCACCGCCTCCACCAGCTCCAGTGCGACCGACTCGGCCTCGCTGAAGTACGGCGCGTCCCGCCACGAGGCGACCGCGGTGATGCGCTCCTCGGTGACGCCGCCCTTGCGGAGGCTGTCGGTGTGCATCACGGTCAGGTAGGTGTTGCCGACGATCTGCCCGGCGCGCAGCTGCATCAGGTCGACGGTCGTCTTGGCGACCGAACCGTTGGTCACGGCCTTGTACAGCGCCCCGGCCACGGCCCCCAGCTCGGGCACGAGCCGCGCCGGGTTCGGCAGCCGCGATTCGGCGGCGCGGGTGGTGATGGCGTGGGTGTCGGCCGCGTGGGTGGGGGCGGTGGTCCGCGTGGCGTCGGTCATGTCGCTCATTTCGATTCCTCCGGGCTCTGCGTCGTGCTCTCACCCCACTGACGGACCCCGCCCCGCCGATGTGACAGCCCTGCGCCCTGCGCCTTGCGCCCGGTCAGTGCCCACAAGGGCCCTGCTGGAGGGTCGTGGTGGCACGTCCTCCACTCCGATTACTCGGAACTCCGCGCGGCCGGGTTCTCTCCCTCCGGCCTGACCCTGGCGGTCGCCACCAGCAGCGACCTCACCCTCTGGACCCGACCCGAGCTCCACTTCGACCACTGAGCGGAGCGGCGTCCTGGTTGCGGTCACGCTCGCGGCCGGCGAGGTACTCCCGGACGAGTCGCCCGAGTACGTCGCCCTCATGGGCACGCTCGTTGAAGACGGCCCGCCGGAAGGCCGTGCGCTCCTCCGGAGCCAGGAAGGCCACCAGGTACTCCGCCTGCGGATGCCGGTAACCGCAGCAGATGAGGCGCGTGCAGACCTTGTCCGACGTGCCGAGCGTCGGCGTCCGCCAGGGATGGTGCGGGTAGCCCCGCAGCTCCGCCCTGCAACGGTCGAGGATCGTGAACAGCTCGGTCTTGTTCCGGTGCTTCTCGCGCCCGTAGTGCAGCCGGAACCACTCGCGGCGGTCCGCGTCCGCTATCTCCCGCTGCACGCGCTCGACGCGCCTCGTGATGCCGGCGTAGATCCTGGGTGGCATGGCGCGCGTGGCGAAGCCCGCCTTCGGATACCTGTGGTGCAGGTCCATGTCGACCACCCAACGCTTCGCGCTGCGGCCCTTCTTCCAGCGGTTGCAGTCCTCGCAGGCAGGGACGAAGTTCCACCAGACGTCCGCCCCGTCGTCGACGACGGGTCTTTCGTGGTCGATCGTGGTGGCGGGGCGACGACCGCAGTAGACGCACAGGCCCCGATGCGCCAGCAGGACCATGAGCCACTGCCAGGTCTGCTGCTTGCCCCGCTCACCGCGACGGATCCTGTCCACCACGCCCCCTCCCCCGTCCCGGCCCCCCTGGGGGACCGTATGGGAGGCACTGACAGACGGCGTCGCGCCGTGACCGGGCGCGGACCCGCAGCGGGCTCGGGCTACGGGACGTTCCAGGCGGAGACGACCGGTTGGCCGTCCTCGGTGGCCAGGAAGCTGAGGGTGCCCGGATGCGGGTGGCCGAGCAGTCGGCTCGCGGACGCGTCGAGGCCGAGCCAGCGGACGGTGAGGATGCGGGCGAGGTGGCCGTGCGCGACGACGGCGACATCGCCCTCGGCCAGCAGCGGCCGGACGCGGTCGAGCACCGCGTCCGTGCGCGCGGCCACCTGCTGGAGCTGCTCGCCGGGATGCTCGGAGTCGCCGGGAACGACGCCGTCCCGCCAGAGGTCCCAGCCCGGCCTCGACTCCCTGATCTGCTCGGCGGTCAGGCCCTCGTAGCCGCCGTAGTCCCATTCCAGCAGGTCCGGATCGGGCCGGGCGCCGGTCAGGCCGGCCAGCTCCGCCGTTCGCACGGCGCGGCTCAGCGGGCTGCTGAACACGGCCGCCAGCGGGCGGCCGGCCAGCCTCGGGGCCAGGGCCCTGGCCGCCGCCTCGCCCGCGCCGGTCAGCCCCACGTCGGTCCGGCCGGCGTGCCGGCCCGACAGGCTCCACTCCGTCTGGCCGTGCCTGATCACGATGAGTTCCCCCATGCCTGCGCACGCTACCGGTCAGTCGCCGTCCGGGGTGCCCGTCCCGTGCGGCCGTTCGGCGTCGGTCCCGGGCGGCCGTTCGGCGTCGGTCCGGTGCGGCCGTTCGGCGTCGGTCCCGGGCTTGGCGGAGAGGACGTCGCGGGCCTGTTCCGCGGCGCGCACGATGCTCTCGGAGACGAAGTCGAGGAAGCGGGCGATGTTCTCGAAGCGGGTGCCGGCCGGGGTGCCGTGGCCGAGCACGCCGACGCCCTGCCGCGCGGTCTCGACGAGTTGGGCCGTGGAGCGGGCGCTGGCCATCATCGACCGGTACCAGATGTCGTCGTCCACGACGTACCGGTCGCGGCGGCGTTCGTCGCGTTCCCGGCGGACCAGGCCCTGTTCCTCGAGGAACGCCACCGCCTTCGAGATGGACGCCGGGCTCACCCGGAGGCGCTGGACGAGTTCGGAGGCGGTGAGGCTGCCGGAGTCCGTGGTGCAGAGACAGGCCAGTACCCGGGCCATCATCTTGGGCACGCCGGACGCCATGAGCACGGTGGTGAACACCTCCTCGTACGCGCGCACCTCGGCGGCGTCGCGTCCGTCGGCCCGCGGGGCCGTGCCCGGCTCCCGCGGCTCGGCCTGCCTGCGGCGCTGGGCGCGGTGTTCGGTGGCGCGGTGGGCGAGGTCGGCGCGGTAGCCGGTGGGGCCGCCGTTGCGCATCACCTCGCGCGTGACGGTCGAGGTCGGGCGGTCGAGGCGCCTGGCGATCTCCGCGTAGGCGAGGCCGTCGGCCAGCCCCAGCGCGATCTGCTGGCGTTCCTGCTGGGTGAGTCTGCCTCCCGGCATCGCGGTCTCCTTCGTGCTGCGTGGTGGTCCCAGCTTAGCCTTCACCTTCAGGTCATTGCAACGTCGGTCGGAAGGTTGTTGCATTAGTCGGCAGGGTCGTTGCAATGAAATTGTGCCTCTGACCTGCGTAAACCCCTATGTCTTGCAACGAATACGTTGCCTGATCCTTGAATGCAACGTAGCGTTTCGCTCATCAGAAACGGCGAGGGCAACAAGGCCCCCGCCGCCCGAGAAGGAGAAACGTCATGCAGAAGTTCGCCACCGCCGCCCCCGTCTCCGCCGTCGTCGACGTCCCGGCCGGTCGCATCCGGTTCATCGCCGCCGACCGTGTGGACACCGTGGTGGAGGTCCTGCCCGCGGACGCCGCCAAGGGCCGGGACGTGAAGGCGGCCGAGCAGGTCGGGGTCCGCTACGCCGACGGCGTCCTGCGGATCGTGGCCGCCGAGGGCGGGAACCGGGTGCTGGGCAACTCGGGTGCGGTCGAGGTGACGGTGCAGCTGCCGGCCGGCTCCCACGTGGAGGCGACGGCGGCCGCCGCCGAACTCCGCGGCGTCGGACGGCTGGGCGACGTGGCCTTCCGGGCCGCGCAGGCCACCGTCAAGCTCGACGAGACCGCCGGCGCCCGCCTCGCCCTGCAGGCCGGCGACGTCACCGTCGGCCGCCTCGCCGGCCCGGCCGACATCACCACGCAGAAGGGCGACCTGCGCATCACCGAGGCCGTCGCCGGCACGGTCACCCTGCGCACCGAGCACGGCCGCATCGAGGTCGGCGCCGCCCGCGGCGTCTCCGCCACCCTCGACGCCGGCACCGCCTACGGCCGCATCCACAACACCCTCAGCAACACCGACGGCGCCGCCGCCGCACTGAACATCCACGCCACCACCTCCTACGGCGACATCACCGCCCGCAGCCTCTGAGCAGCGGCCCCCACCCCCGACCCGGCGGCGCCGCCCCGGCGCCGCACCACCACACCCGCCACCGAGACCGAGGACGGACGAACGCGATGAGCACCACCGAGGACTACCAGGCCGCCGAACTGCTGCTGCGCCGCCCCGCCCGCCCCGGCGAGCTCGTGGTCGGCGACCGGGTCAGGCCGCAGTGGACCGACGCCGGCGCCCGCTTCTGGTACGCGGTGAGCACCCCCACCGGCAAGCGCTTCGTACGCGCCGACCCGGCGGCCGGCACCCGTGAGCCGGCCTTCGACCACCCCCGGCTGGCGGCCGCGCTCGCCGCGGCCTGCGGCCGGCCGGTCGACCCCGAGGCCCTGCCGTTCGCGGCCGTCGTGCTCGCCGGCGACGGCGTGGAGTTCGCGGCGTTCGGCGCGTACTGGCGCTGCGGCCTGGCCGACTACGCCTGCGAGCGAGCCGAGGCAGCACCGCCGGCCGGCCCGCTGGAGGTGCCGTCCCCCGACGGCAGGCTGGCCGTGTCGCGGCGGGGCCACGACCTGTGGGTGCGTTCGCTCGCCGACGGCCGCGAGTGGGCCCTGACCACCGACGGCGCGCCCGCTCACGGGTACGGCTACGGCCCCGAGTGCACGGCCAACGCCACCCTGCTGCGGAAGTTCGGCCTGCCGCACCTGCCGCCCGCGGTGGCCTGGTCGCCCGACTCGACGAAGGTGCTGGCCCACCGGACCGACGAACGCGCCGTTCGCGAGACCCACCTGATCGAGGCCCGACCCGCCGACGGCGGCGCACCCCGCCTGCACACCCAGCGGTTCGCCCACCCCGGCGACGCGCACGTGCCGCAGGCCGAGCTGGTCGTCCTGGACGCCGTCGGGGGCGCGGCGGTCCGCGGGCGGGCCGAACCGCTCCTCATGCCCGTGATGTCGCCGATCACCCTCGGGTGGGCGTGGTGGGCGCAGGACGGTTCGGCGGTGTACTACCTCGACCGGCCGCGCGACCTGCGCACCCTCACCCTGCACCGGATGGACCCGGTCACCGGCGAGGTCACCACCGTGCTCGCCGAGAGCGGGCCCACGCGGGTGGAGCCCAACCAGTTCGCGTACGAGCAGCCGATCGTGCAGGTGTTGGCCGACGAGGTGCTCTGGTACTCGCAGCGCGACGGCTGGGGCCACCTGTACCGCTACGACCTGCACACCGGCGCCCTGCTCGGACGGGTCACCTCGGGACCCTGGGCGGTCCGCCGGATCCTGCACGTCGACGAGGCCGAGCGGGTGCTGTGGTTCACGGCGTCCGGGCTGGTCGAGGGGGACCCCTACCGGCGCACGGTCTGCCGGGTCGGCCTGGACGGCTCGGGCTTCGCGCGGCTCACGGACGACGACCTGGACCACGTGGTGACCACGGCGCCCGGCGGGGCGTACTTCGTCGACTCCGCCTCCACCGTCGACACCCCTCCCGTGACGACGGTCCGCGACCGCACCGGTCGCGTGCTGGTCGAGCTCGAACGCGCCGACGTCACCGCACTGGTCGCCACCGGCTGGACCGCCCCCGAGCGCTTCCGCGTCAAGGCCGCCGACGGCGTGACGGACGTCTACGGCGTGCTCTACAAGCCGCGCGGCTTCGACCCCGGCCGGCGCTACCCGGTGGTGGACAACGTCTACCCCGGCCCGCAGGTCAACCGGGTCGCCCCGTGCTTCGACCCCGGCGGGTTGGGCCTGGACGCCGAACCCCTCGCCGCGCTCGGCTTCGTGGTCGTGGCCCTCGACGGCCGGGGCACCCCGGGCCGGGACAAGGCCTTCCACGACGCCTCCTACGGTCGACTGGCCGACGCCGGCAACCTCGACGACCACGTCGCGGCCCTGCGTCAACTGGCCCGGACCCGACCGTGGATGGACCTGGACCGGACGGGCGTCCTCGGCCACTCCGGAGGCGGCTACGCCGCCGCCCGCGCGATGCTCGACCACCCCGGGGTCTTCAAGGTCGGGGTCGCCCTCTCCGGCTCGCACGACGCCCCCCGCTTCAGCCTCGGCTTCGTGGAGGCCTACGACGGCGCGGACCGGCCCGAGGCCTGGGCCCGCACCTCCAACCTCGAGCTCGCCGACCGCCTGGCCGGCAAGCTGCTCCTGGTCCACGGGGAGATGGACGACCAGGTCCACCCGGACCAGACGCTGCGCCTGGCCGACCGCCTGATCGCCGCCGGCAAGGACTTCGAGCTGCTGGTCGTCCCGGGTGCCGAGCACACCTTCATCGACCACATCGCCTACGTCCGCACGCGCTGCTGGGACTTCCTGGTGCGGGAACTCGCGGGCGTACGGCCTCCCGCCCACCGGCCCGCTCCCGTCCCCGTCGGCCCCGAGCTCCTCGCCGAGCTGTTCGCCTGACCGCGACGTGCCGCAGCCCCCGCCGCCCCGGACCACCGGGGGCTGCGGGGGCCGCGGCGCGTCGCGGTCAGGCGGCGGCGCCGCCGTCCACGGCAGCCGTGTTGCCGAAGGCCTTCACGGCCTGGTAATAGGTCCAGGCGGTCGAGTCGCACGAGGCCTTCTTCACGCCCGAGTACGCGGCGCAGACCCGCTTGAGGTCGGCGTACAGGGCGTCGTCGAGCCGCGCCTTGTTCGCGCTGAAGGAGCCGGCCGCCTTGTAGTTGCGGTACCCGAAGTCGTGGCGGGCGCAGGACGTCTGGAAGGGGAACCCGAACGGGTTGTCCGGGGAGGACGAGCAGTAGTCGGTCGACCAGTCGAACCCGTAGGCGGACCAGTCGCCCTGGTGGGCGCGGGCCGTCGCCCACGCGCTGTAGCTGGCCGCGCTGGTCTGCGTCCAACTGCTCAGCACCTGGGGCTTGTCGGCCGGGGCCGCAGAGGCCGGGGTGGCAAGGGCGACGACGCCGGCCGCGAGGGTGGCGGAGACGGCGGTGAGTCGACGGCGCATCAGAATCCCTCCAACGGGTGGCGCCGGGAGGGCCCCCGCGCCGATGCGCCCAGACTGGAAGGCCGAAATATTACCGAACCCTTATGCGGCTATACGGAATCTTCTTGCGTCCCGGACGTTCTCCCGACGTGGAACCGGCAAAGTCGCGCGAGATCGCTCCAGTGGATCTACTGACCGGTAACTGGTCACATGGGCGGGTGCGTCGGGGGAGGACGCACACGCATACACGGGGGGATCGCAACGGTGCGAGAGGTCGTATTCAGGCTCTTAGGACCACTGGACGTGCACATTGACGGAACGTCGGTCCATTTGGGCGGAGCGCGCCAGCGGACCGTCCTGACCATGCTCCTGCTGGCGCCCGGCCGGATCGTGTCCGTCGACAGCCTCATCGACGCCGTCTGGCCCGCCGGGGCGCCGACCACGGCCCGCAACCAGATCGCCATCTGCGTCGCGGGCCTGCGCAAGGCCTTCAAGGACGCCGGCTCGCTGATCAGCACCGCGCACCCGGGGTACGTCCTGCACCCCCTGGAGCACCGCATCGACGCCGCCGCGTTCGACGAGGCCGTGCGCCAGGCCCGCGAGCTGGCCCGCAGCGGCAAGAACCCCGAGGCCTGCGACGCGTACGCCGAGGCCCTCTCCCTGTGGCGCGGCCGCGCCCTGGAGGGGGTCACCGGCCCCCGCGTCGAACAGGAGGCGGCCCGGCTGGAGGAGCTGCGCCTGGACGTCCACGAGGAGTACGCCGGACTGCGGCTCCAGCTCGGCCGGCACCGCGTCCTCATCCCGGAGCTCCACGCCCTGGTCAAGGAGCACCCGCTGCGCGAGCAGGCCCGCGCCCACCTGATGCTCGCCCACTACCGCTCCGGCCGCCGCGCCGACGCGCTCGCCCTCTACCGCGAGGGACGCCGGCTGCTGTCCGAGGAACTGGGCATCGAGCCCGGCCCCGTCCTGCAGAGCCTTCACGACCTCGTGCTCAGCGACTCGCCGGAGCTGACGCAGCCGCCCGCCGACCCCGCACCGGCGCCCGCCCCCCACATCGCCGCCCAGTTGCCGGCCGCCTCCGCCTCCTTCACCGGCCGCGCCCAGGAGCTCAGCGCCCTCGACCGGATGCTGGACGAACGCCTGGGGCAGTCGCCGCTGACCATGGCCGCCATCAGCGGCATAGGGGGCGTCGGCAAGACCGCCCTCGCCCTGCAGTGGGCCAACCAGATCGCCGCCCGCTTCCCCGACGGCCAGCTGTACACCGACCTGCGCGGCTACGACGAGACCTACGAGCCCGTGGCGCCGGCCATCACCCTGGACCGGTTCCTGCGCGACCTCGGCGTGCCGGCCCCGCAGATCCCGGCCGACCCCGGCGACCGCGCCGCCCTCTACCGCAGCGTCCTCGGCGGAAAGCGGGTCCTGATCGTCCTCGACAACGCCCGCTCGTTCCGGCAGATCCGGCCCCTGCTGCCCGGCAACGGCCGCTGCTGCGTGGTCATCACCGGCCGCGACCTCATGGACGACCTGATCGGCGACTACGCCGTGCTGCGCATCGCGCTGAACACGATGACCGCCCGGGAGGCCACCGCCCTGCTCGCCGAGGTCGCCGGCGCCGACCGGATCGCCGCGAACCCCGCCGCCACCGAACGGCTGGGCGAGCTCTGCGACCGGCTGCCGCTGGCCCTGCGCATCGCCGGCGCGCGCCTCGCGGCCAAGCCCCACTGGTCCGTGCGCAACCTCGTCACCCGGCTGGAGAACCAGCGCCGGAGGCTGGACGAACTCAGCCCCGGCGAGGGCGGGGTACGGGCCGGGTTCCGGCTCAGCTACCGCGACCTCTCGCCGGCCGCCCGGCAGCTCTACCGCCGGCTCGGCCTGCTCAACGTGTCCGACTTCGCGGCCTGGGTCGGCGCGGCCCTCATCGACGCGGAGCCGGTCGACGCCGAGGACCTCATCGAGCAGCTCGTCGACGCCCAGCTCCTCGAGGTGTCGGCCGCCGTGGGCCCCGCCCCCCGGTACCGCTTCCAGGACCTGCTGCGGCTCTTCGCATGGGAACGCGCCCAGGCCGAGGACGACGAGGACGAGCGGATGGCCGCCCTGGAACGGGCGTACGCCGCCTGGCTGCACCTGGCCGACGCGGCGCGCGAACGCACGTACGGCGGCTCCCACGCCGTGACCTACGGCCGGGTGAACCAGGTCCCGCTGCCGGCCGACCTCGTCGACGAGCTCCTCGACGACCCGATGGACTGGTTCGAGTCCGAGCGGGCCGCCCTCGTCGACGTCGTCACCCAGGCGGCCGCCTGCGACGGCTCCGCCGGCTACGCCTGGGGGCTGACCCTCAACAGCACCACCCTCTTCGAGGCCCACAACTACCTGGAGGACTGGCGCACCTGCGCCGAGCAGGCGCTGGCCGCGGCCGCGCGTACGGGCGACACGCTCGGCGAGGCGTCGATGACGCGCTCGCTGGCCACCCTGGCCATCTACCAGCGCCGCTACCCGCAGGCGCGCCCCCTGCTGCTGCGCAGCCTGACGCTCTTCGACACGGTCGGGGAGGTGCACGGCCGCGCCGTCACCCTGCGCAACCTGGCCCTGTGCGCCCGCTTCTCCGGCGACCTGGACGAGGCGACCCGCGACGCCCGGGAGGCCCTGGAGGGCTTCCGGACGGTGGGCGACACCGCGGGCGAGTCCCACGCGCTCGGCCTGCTCGCCCAGCTCGAGCTCGAGCGCGGCAACATCGCCGAGGGCATCGCGCTGTGCGACGAGGCCATCGCCAAGAGCCGGGCGGCGGGCAGCGTCCGCGGCGAGACCCAGAACACCTACCGGCTGGCCGAGGCGCTGCTGCGGCTCGGCGACCCCGAGGGCGCGGAGCGCAACTGCCTCACGGTGCTGGAGCTGACCCGCGAGGACGGCGACCGGCTCGGCGAGGCCCACGCCCTGCGCGGCATCGGCGAGGCCCGCTGGCGCCGGGGCGACTGGCCGGGCGCCGAGACGGTGCTGCTGGAGGCGCTGGTGCTGGCGGAGGAGGTCTCGGACCGGTTCCTGCGGGCCCGGATCGAGTCCGACCTCGGTTTCGCCCTCGCCGTACGGGGTGGGCCCGAGGCCGCCTTCCGGCTGGAGTCCGCCCGTGCGGTCTTCGACGAACTGCGGGCCCCGGTCTGGCGGGACCGGCTGGACCGCGCCCTGCTGGTGGTCAGCGCGGCGGCCGGTCCGGTCACGCCGCCGGACCTGGTCCGCGTCCTGGAGACCTGACGGCGCGGGGAGGCCCGGAGCCGCCGTACGCGGTCCGGGCCTCCCCACCGTGTCCCCCGGCCGGTGCCGGGGGACGGCTTCAGGCGAGCCGGGGGGCGACGTCGCCGTCGGTGCCGTTCGGGGCGGGGTGGGGCGGGGTCCACGGGACCTCGTCGTCCGTGCCGTTCGTGCCGTTCGCGGCGGTCGTGCCGTTCGCGCCCTCGGTGCCCTTGGGGGCGGGGTGGGGCGGGGTCCACGGGACCTCGTCGTCCGTGCCGTTCGTACCGTTCGCGGCGGTCGTGCCCTCCGTGCCCTCGCCGCCCTGCGGGGCCGGGTGCGGCGGGGTCCACGGGACCTCCTCCGCCAGGCCGGTCACGACGGCCGGTGCCGCGGGCAGCTCGCTCGCCGCCGCCTGACCGGTCGACCCTGCCGTCAGTGCCACGGCCGCGGCCACGGAGCAGAGGATGCCGGCCAGAACGGTGCGGGTGCTACGCATGCGTGGTCTCCTCGTCGAGTCCAGGTCGTCGCCTCCGGGCCGGGGCGACGGGAAGGACGCTACGAAGCAGCGCTGTCGGGCCGATGTTGCTCCTATTTCGGCGCCGGAGCGGGTCCGTCCGGTAGGCCGAAATCGATCCGACATCGGCGGGACAGCGGCATCGGCGATGGTGGCGGCCACAGCCGCCACCCAGACCGACGTCGACAGGACACCATGGACCTTCAGCTGCTTGGCCCGGTCGAGGCCAGCCGCGAGGGCGCGCGCGTCGCGCTCTCGGGCACGAAGATGCACACCCTCCTCGCCGCCCTCCTGCTCGCCCGGGGACGGGTGGTTCCGGACACGCGGCTCAGCCGCCTGCTGTGGGGCGCCGACCCGCCCGCCACGATGAGCGCGCAGATCTACACGTACGTCTCCCGGCTGCGCAAGCTCCTGGAGCCCGAAGTCGTCCTGGAACGGCGCTCTCCGGGATATGCCATCAAAACCGGGGACAGCCGCGTCGACATCGTCGAATACGAGAGGCTCGACCGGCTCGGCCGGGAGGCGCTCCAGGAACACCGCTATGCGGAAGCGGGCACTCTGCTGCGCGACGCGCTGGATTTGTGGCAGGGCCCCATGCTGGTGAATGTCACCGAATTCCTCGCGGAGGAAGAAATTCCGCAATGGGAGGAGGGGCGCGCCGCCACATTGGAAAACCGCATCGAGGCGGATCTCGCCCTCGGCAGGCACCAGCAGATCGTCGCCGAACTGACCCGCCTGGTGGCCGACTTCCCGCTGCGCGAGCGGATGCGCGCCCAGCTGATGACGGCCCTGTACCGGTGCGGACGCCAGGCCGACGCCCTCCACGTGTTCCACGAGGGCCGCACGGTCCTGGCCGACGAGCTGGGCGTCGACCCCGGCAGCGGCCTCAAGGCCGCCCACCAGGCCCTGCTGTGCGCCACCTTGGACCTGGAGGCGCCCGGTACGCCCGTGGCGGTACCCGCCGCCGCGCCCTCGGCCCCGGGCCCCGGCCCGGCGCCCGCGGTGACCGTCCCGGCCGCCCGCCGGCCGGTGGGGGAGCGCGTCCCCGGCCGGTCGCCCGGTGGCCCGTCCCGGCCGCGCCCGGCAGGCGGCGCACCGCGGTCCGCGACCGCCGCTACGGCCCCGGTCGGCGCCGGGGCGGCCACCGCTGCGCCCGCCGCGTCGGAGGCCTCGCCCTTCATGCTGCCGCCGGACGTCGCCGCCTTCACCGGCCGCGGCCGCGAACTGGCGGCCCTGCGCGGCCTGCTCCGCGCACCGGGCCGGGGATCCGCCGGCGAACCCCGCCGGGGCCTGATCACCGGCATGGCGGGCGTCGGCAAGACGGCCCTCGCCGTGCACGCCGTGCACGCCGTCCGGGAGGACTTCCCCGACGGGCAGCTGTACGCCGACCTGACCACGCCGGACGGGTCGCCGAAGGACCCGCGGAGCGTGCTGGTGCGCTTCCTGCGCGCGCTCGGCCAGGAGCCGCCCGAGTCGGCTCGGACCGACCTGGAGGAGCTCGTGCGGATCTACCGCACCCGTACCGCGGGCCGCCGGCTCGTGGTGCTGCTCGACAACGCGGGCCCCGGCACGGATCTGGCCCCGCTGCTCCCGGCCGGGCCGCACGGCGCGACGCTGGTCGTCGGACACGTCCACCTCGCCGTGGCCACCGGGCCCTTCACGCTCGCCCTGGGCCCGATGAACCGCACCGAGTCCCTCGACCTGCTCACCGCGGCCGCCGGCCGCGCGCGCACGGCCGCCGAACCGGCCGCCGCCGAGCGGATCGTGGACCACTGCGCCGGGATGGCGCTCGCACTGCGCATCGCCGGAGCCCGACTGGCCTCCCGCCCGCACTGGTCGGTGGCCCGACTGGCCCAGCGGCTCGCGGACGAGCCGACCCGGCTGGCGGAACTGGCCTTCGGGGAGCTGGACGTGGCCGGATCGCTCGCCGACTGGCTGCGCCGTACCGGCACCGAGGAGCGGGAACTGCTCACCCGCCTGTCCGTCCTGGGCGGGCGGCCGTTCACCGCGGCCGCCGCGGCGACGGTCCTCGGCCTGCCGGTGCGGCGGGCCGAGGACCTGGTGGAACGGCTGGTCGACGGCTCCCTGCTGGAGCCGGTGCGCGGGCCCGGGGCGGTGGGAGCGCCGGCGGGGGGCAGCTTCCGCTTCCACCCGCTGGTGCTGCTGCACGTCCAGGCGCTGCCCGTGCAGCGCCCCGTACGGGCCCTGCTGGCACCGGCGGGCTGACCCCGGCGGCTCTCCGCGCCGAACCGTCAGCGCGGGGAGCCGGCCGGGCGGTACAGGGAGCCGCGGCACAGTTCCAGGAGCGCCATGGCCATCGTCCCGCCCGGCCGGCCGAGCCGGTCGGCGTAGCGCTTGATGACCACGTTCTCGCGGCTCAGTTCGGTGCGACGGCCGCCCGCTTCGATCCGGGCGTGCTGGACGGCCTCGGAGAGCTCCCGGCGCCGTTCGAGCAGGAGCAGGACCTCCTCGTCGAGGTGGTCGATGGAGCGGCGCAGTCCGTCGATGGCGGTCTCCGCGTCGGTGGGCGCGGGCGCGGGCGCGGCGAGCGGCTGTGGGGTCACGGCGTTCTCCCGGTTCGTGGTCGGTCCGTGACTGCACGGACGTATCGACGTATGGACGTATGGACGTACGGACACATGGACTTACCGGCATAAATACGTACGAACCTACTGGCGTATGGGCGTACGGACAGACAGGCGTACGGGCGTATCGACGGACGATCGTCCGGAAGGGCGGAAGGGCGGACGGGTTGTGGCGCGCGCAGCGCGGCAGGTCAGCCGTTGACCGCGTCCGGCACCGGCTCACCGGCCAGCGCGAGCAGTACGGAGGCGGCCACCGACACGCCCGCCTTCTCCTGGGCCTCGGCGGTGCCGGCCCCCAGGTGCGGGGTCGCCACCACGTTCTCCAGCCCGAACAGGGGCGAGTCGGTGCAGGGTTCGGTGGCGAAGACGTCGAGGCCGGCACCCGCGACCCGGCCCGCCACGAGGGCCTCGTACAGCGCCCGCTCGTCGACGATGCCGCCGCGCGCGGCGTTCACGATCCGCACGCCGGGCTTCGTCCGCGCGAGGGCCGCGGCGTCGATCAGGCCCAGGGTCTCGGCCGTCCGCGGCAGGTGGATCGTGACGAAGTCGCTGAGCGCGAGCAGGGTGTCGAGGGGCACCAGCCGGACCCCCGCGCGCGCCGCCGCGGCGGCGTCCGCGTACGGGTCGTACGCGACGATCTCCATGCCGAACGCGGCCATGCGGGAGGCGACCAGGGACCCGATCCGGCCGAGGCCCACGATCCCGAGGACCTTCTCGGAGAGCTCCACGCCCGTGAAGCGCGACCGCTGCCAGCGGCCCGCCCGCAGCGAGGCGTCGGCGGGGGCCACGTTCCGGGCGACGGCGAGGAGGAGCGCGATCGCGTGCTCCGCGGCGCTGACGACGTTCGAGGTGGGCGCGTTGACGACCAGGACGCCGGCGGCGGTGGCCGCCGGCACGTCCACGTTGTCCAGGCCGATGCCGGCCCGGGCGATCACCTTCAGCCGCGGCGCCGCCGCGATGGCCTCGGCGTCCATGGCGGTCGCGGAGCGGACGACCACCGCGTCGGCGTCGCCGAGCGCGGCGAGCAGCGCCGGCCGGTCGGTGCCGTCGCAGCGGCGGACCTCGACCTCGTCGCCGAGCACGGCGACGGTGGCCGGGGACAGCTCCTCGGCCAGCAGGACGGTGGCCCTCCGGACGCCGGAGGGCGTGCCGGGGGCGGGTGCGGAGGTGGCTGCGGAGGTGGCTGCGGAGGGGATGACGGACGGGGCGAGCACGGCGGAGCTCATGGTCGGTCCTCTTTCGGGGCCGGAGGCGGACGGGAAGACGGGAACGCAGGAATCCGGGGAAGACGGGAAAGACGGGAGTGCAGCAGGCAGGGAATGCAGCAGGACGGGCATCCAGGAGGACGGGACGCCGGTCGCCCGCGACGCCGTGCGCGGTGGTGCGCACGGCGCCGCGGCCGCCTCACTGCCGGGCGGAGGCGAGGTCCAGCGCCCGCGCGCGCAGCGCGAGCCGGGCCGGCACGAGGCTGGAGACGAGGGCGAGGCCGAGGCCGGCGGCCGCGGCGGTGGCGATCGCCGACCAGGGCAGGCTCAGGGGCAGTTCGGGA
This sequence comes from Streptomyces sp. NRRL S-87, assembly GCF_000719335.1. Taxonomy (GTDB): domain Bacteria; phylum Actinomycetota; class Actinomycetes; order Streptomycetales; family Streptomycetaceae; genus Streptomyces. The sequence continues at coordinate 30,195 of NZ_JOGB01000047.1, read as the reverse complement.
CCGGACCGCAGGATCCGGTGCCCGACGAGCATCAGGGTGGCGGCCTGCGTGCCGGTGGTGACCAGCAGCGCCAGTACGGTGGCGGTCGCGGCGGTCAGCAGCGCCTCGACCCCCACCATGGAGAGCACCTGGCGGTCGTTGCCCCCGGTGAGCCGGAGCGTGGAGAAGTCCCGCAGCCGGTCGCCGGTGGACATCATCATCGTGTTGACGATCGCGATCAGGGCGTACAGCAGGGCCGGCCCCAGGACGGCCACCATCGCGATTCGGTCCGAGCGGGAGCGGGCGTCGCCGTCCCCGCCCCAGGCGTGCGCCGGGGTGACCTTCACGCCGGGGTCCGCGGCCGGGGCCGGCACCGCCCGGGGGGCGGTCAGGAAGGCCGCGGACGGCCCGGCGTCGTCGGTCAGGTGCCCGGCCACGACGGAGTACGGGAGCAGGACCTCGGCCAGGCTCAGCGGGGTGTCGACCACCGCGACCACCCTGAGGTCGACGGGGGTCCCGTCGGCCAGCACGGTGCTCAGCCGGTCCCCGACCCGCCAGCCGTTGGCCTCGGCCAGCGAGGCGGAGACGGCCGTGGTGGCGCCGCGCAGGGCCGTCAGCGAGCCCTCCCGGGCGGGCAGCCGCCAGGTGGCGGCGGCGTCCCCGTCGACGGCGGTCGCGGCGATGGTCCCGGCGGTCGCCGACGAGGCGTCCGCCCCGCCGCCGAGGCCGTCCAGCCAGGTGGTGCGGACGGTGGTGGTGCCGGTGCCGGGCAGCGCGCGCAGCCGCTCCACGGTGCCGGGCGGGAGGGCGGAGCCGGCCGCGGGCTCGACGACGTACCGCGCGCCGAGCGCCTCCCGCGACTGGACGGTACGGGCGTCCCCGAAGGTCAGCGTCGAGCCGACCACGGTGCCGGTCAGCCCGATCACCAGGAACATCGGGGTCGCGGTGGAGACCGTGCGCCGCACCGACGCCAGCGCGTTCTGCCGGGCCAGCAGGCCCACCGCGCCGGTCGCCAGCGGCACCGGCAGCGTCAGCAGCCGCACCAGCGGGGGCACCAGCAGCGGTGCGAACAGCGCGACCGCCATGATGGCCATGACGTCGATGAGCAGCGACCAGACCGGCAGGTTCTGCGGGTCGCGCAGCTGCGGGTCGTCCGTGCCGGGCGGCATGGTGGTGAACAGGGCCAGCACGGCCCCGAACACCACGAGGTAGCCGACCGCCCACACCCAGCGCCCCGCGGTCATCACCCGGCGGTCGACGGCCGCGTCCGCGAGGGCCTCCACCGGCCGCACCCGGCCGGCCCGGCGGGCCGCCGCATAGGCGCCGACCACCGCCACCGCCACCTCGACGCCCGCCGCGACCAGCAGCGGCCCGGGGCCGAGCTCCACGGTGAAGCCCTCGGGGGCGGCGCCGCGCGCCACCAGCCAGTCCGCGAACGGCTGTGCCGCGGCCAGGCCGAGCAGCGCCCCGCACCCGGAGGCGGCCAGCGAGACGACGGCCGCCTCACCGAGGACGAGCACCCTCACCTGGCGGGGGGTCGCGCCGACCGCCCGCAGCAGCGCGGTCTCCCGACGCCGCCCCGCGACCGCGAACGCGAATGTCGAGGCGACGACGAACACCGAGACGAAACCGGACATGCCGGCCATGAACGTGAGCAGCTTCTTCAGGGAGGGCGCCGACGGATCGGCGTTCTCCAGCCCGGCCGAGGTGCTCACCAGCAGCCCCGTTGCGGAGATCAGGGCGACGCCCAGGGCGAGGGCGACGAAGGAGCCGACGAAGCCGAGCCACCGCTTGCGCAGGGTGGCGACGGCCACGGGCAGCAGCAGCGCGGTGCCCATCACCGGCCCCCGTCGGTCCGCAGGGCCCCCGCCACGGGCCGGGAGTCGGCGTCGGGCTCCGGCTCGGCTTCCAGCCGGGCCATGTGCTCGGCCACCCGCTGCGCGGTCGGCCGGTGCATCTCGTCGGTGACCCGGCCGTCGACGAGGAAGACCACCCGGTCCGCGTAGGAGGCGGCCACCGGATCGTGGGTGACCATGACGGTGGTCTGCCCCTGGTCGTCGACCAGGCCGCGCAGCAGCGCCAGCACGGTCCGGCTGGAGCTGCTGTCCAGGGCGCCGGTCGGCTCGTCCGCGAACAGCACCTTCGGACGGGTGATCAGGGCCCGGGCGATGGCGACGCGCTGCTGCTGGCCGCCGGACATCTGCGAGGGAAGGTGCCCGGTGCGTTCGCCCAGCCCCACCTGCGCCAGCGCGGCCCGCACCTGCGCGGCGTCCGGCCGGCGGCCGGCCAGCCGCAGCGGCAGGCCCACGTTCTGCTCGGCGGTGAGCGCGCCGAGCAGGTTGAACGCCTGGAACACGAAGCCGATCCGGTCCCGGCGCAGTTCGGTGAGCGCCTTCTCGCCGAGCGGGCCGAGTTCGACGCCGTCGACCACGACCCGCCCCGAGTCGGGGCGGTCGAGGCCGGCCGCGCACTGCAGCAGGGTGCTCTTCCCGGAGCCGGAGGGGCCCATCACCGCGGTGAAGGTCCCGGGTGCGAAGCCGACGGTGATGCCGTCGAGGGCGCGCACCTGCGCCGCCGATCCGGCGGCGTAGCACCGGCTGACCTGTTCGAGCCTGACTAACTGGTTGTCCTGCATACCTCAACACCCATCGAATCGATCGTGTACTGGCGGGTCGTGCCGACATCGTGGTCGAGCCGGATCAGTACCCACCGCGGAAGGCCGGCAGGTCCTGCTGACCGGTCCGGGTCCTCCGGATTTCATCCTCGGCGGGCGGCCGTCCGAGCCCGCCCACCGGGGTCTCGCGTGCGTCGGCGACCGCCCGCAGGATCCCCGTCATCCGGTCCAGCAGCTCCTGTGCCTGCTCCTGCCGGTAGACGTCGGGGAGGTAGCCGAGGTGCAGTTGCAGCCGGTCGGCGTCCAGGCCGGGCACCGCCTGCATGCGCAGCGGGTAGTGCGTGGCGTCCTCGCTGTCGCCGCCGGTCAGCCGCAGCCCGTCCGCCGCGGCGGCCGGGCCGAGCAGGGCGGCCGCGTCCAGCGGGGTGTTCTTGACCACGGTGGTGGTGTCGAACAGCGGCCCGCCGCCCGTCAGCCGCTGGACCTCGCCCAGCCCCAGGTGGTGGTGGGGCAGCAGGGCCGCCTGCTCCTCCTGGACCCGGGCGAGCAGGGCGCCGAGCGGCTCCAGCGGGTTCAGCCGTACGCGCACCGGCAGGGTGTTGATGAAGTTGCCGACCATCCGTTCGATGCCCTCGACCTCCGGGCTGCGCCCGGACACCGTCGAGCCGAACACCACGTCCTGGCGCCCGGTGTGCCCGGCCAGGACCAGCGCCCAGGCCGCCTGGACCGCGGTGGCCAGCGTCAGCCCGGCCTCCCGCAGCCCGGCGTGGAGACGGCCGGTCAGCTCCGCGGAGAGCTCGACGCGCACCGACTCCTGCGCCTGCGGCTCCTGTCCGGCCGCCCCGGGGGCGACCAGGGTGGGTGCCACCGGCCCCGCCAGCGCCTCCCGCCAGGCGGCCCGCGCCGCGTCGGCGTCCCGCCCGGCCAGCCAGGCGAGGTACGCGCGCAGCGGCGGGGGTTCGGGCAGGGAGGTGCCCTGCGCGCCGCGTTCCGCGTAGAGCGTGAACAGCTCCTCGACCAGGACCGGTACCGACCAGCCGTCCCACAGGATGTGGTGGGCCGTCAGGACCAGCCGGTGCCGGCCGCCCGGCAGGGCGACCAGCAGGACCCGCAGCAGCGGCGGGACCGCCAGGTCGAAGGCGTGCCGGCGCTCGGCGCGGGCCAGTTCGAGGGCCCGTCCCTCGGCGTCGGCGGCGGGTGCGGCACCGCTCAGGTCGACCCGCAGCCAGGGCAGCGCCACCTTCGCGTGCACCACCTGCACCGGGTGCTCGGTGTCGTACCGGAACGCCGCCCGCAGCGCCGGCTGCCGGGCCACCAGCCGTTCGGCCGCGGCCCGCAGGGCGTCCGCGTCCAGCGGCCCCTCCAGGTCGAGGGCGAGCTGCGTGGTGTACACGTCGGGGCCGTCCCCGTCGTCGCCGGTCAGCAGCGCGTGGAAGAGGAAGCCCTCCTGCAGCGGGGTGAGCGGCAGGACGTCGATGAGGTCGGGGTCGGACCGCACCAGCAGCTCCGTCTCCTCCTCCAGGCCCGGGAACGGCCCGTCGAGGTACGGGGTGTCCGCCGGCGGCAGCTCCATGTCGACCTCCGCGGCCACGGACGCCAGTGCGGCGGGCGTACGCTGCACGAACACGTCCCGCACCCCCAGCGCGAGCCCGGCCGCCCGGGCCCGGGACACCAGCTGGACGGCGGTGATGCTGTCACCGCCCAGGTCGAAGAACGAGTCGTCCGCCCCCGCCTCCGGAATCCGCAGCACCTCGGAGAACAGGGCGCACAGGACGGCCTCGCGGGGGGTGGCCGGAGCCCGGCCGCCCTGCGCCGCCAGGGCGCGGGGGGCGGGCAGGGCCTTGCGGTCCACCTTGCCGTTGGCGGTCAGCGGGAGTTCGGGCAGGACCACGAACGCCGCGGGCACCATGTGCTCCGGCAGCGAGGCGCCGAGGAACGCGCGCAGCGCCGGGGCCCCCACGTCCTCGCCGACCACGTACGCCACCAGCCGCCTGGCGCCCGGGGTGTCCTCGCGGACCACCACCGAGGCCCGCTCGATGCCGGGGTGGGCGGTGAGCGCCGACTCGATCTCACCGGGCTCGATCCGGAATCCGCGGACCTTGACCTGGTGGTCGGTGCGCCCGAGGTAGTCCAGGGTGCCGTCGTCCCGCCACCGGGCGAGGTCCCCGGTGCGGTACATCCGTGAGCCGGGCGCCCCGAAGGGGTCGGCCACGAACCGGTCCGCCGTCAGGTCGGGGCGGCCCAGGTAGCCGCGGGCCAGCCCCGCCCCGGCCAGGTACAGCTCGCCCGGCACCCCGGCCGGGACCGGCTGGAGGTGCGGGTCCAGGACGTACAGCCGCGTGTTGGGGACCGGGCGGCCGATCGGCGCGAGCACCGGACCGGACAGCGGTTCGCTCATGGTGGCGCAGACCGTGGACTCGGTGGGCCCGTACGCGTTGACCATCCGGCGCCCGCGGGACCAGCGCTCCACCAGGTCGGGGGCGGTGGCCTCGCCCGCCACCACCAGCGTGGCGCCCGGCGGCAGGGCGTCGTCCGGCAGCACCGGCAGCGCCGACGGCGGCAGCGTCGCGTGGGTGACCCCGTGGGCGGCGATCAGCGCGGCCAGGGTCGGCCCCGGCATCAGCTGCTCCGCGTCCCCCAGGACCGCCCGGGCACCCGTGAGCAGCGCCATGCACAGCTCCCACACCGCCGCGTCGAAGCTCGGCGACGCGAAGAGCAGCACCCGGCTGTCCGGGGTGACGCCCAGACCGGCCCGCTGCCCGGCGACCATCGAGGCGATGCCCCGGTGGGTGACGACCACGCCCTTGGGCCGCCCGGTGGATCCCGAGGTGTAGATGACGTAGGCCGGGCGGTCCGCCGCGCGGGCCACCGCCAGCCCCCGGCCCGAGCGACGGCCCCAGTCCGCACGGTCGATCAGCAGCAGCGGGGTGCCGGTGGCCGGCAGTCCGCCGGCCGCGACCGCACTGCTGGTGACGACGAGCGCCGGATCGGAGTCCCGGAGCATGTACGCGAGGCGGTCGGCCGGGTAGCCGGGGTCCAGGGGCACGAACGCGGCCCCCGCCTTGAGCACGGCCAGCTGCGCCACCACCAGCTCCACCGACCGGTGGAGCGCGATGGCCACGAACCGCTCGGGCCCCGCCCCGCGCCGCACCAGCAGCCGGGCGAGCCGGTTGGCCCGGGTGTTCAGCTCCCGGTACGTCAGCTCCGTGCCGCCGTGCACGAGCGCGACGGCGTCGGGCGTCCGCGCCACCTGGGCCTCGAACAGCCCGGGGATCGTGACGTCGCGGGCCGCGTCGGGCAGGTCGCTGTCGTTCCACTCGGTCAGCAGCCGCGCCCGCTCGGCCGGGGGCAGCACCCCGAGCCGGCCGACGGGGGTGTCCGGGTGCTCGGCGAGGGCGCCGAGCACGGCCAGCAGCCGCTCCGCGACGCCACGGGCCTGCCCCGCGTCCAGCAGGTCGCCCTGGTGGTCCAGTCGGAAGTCCAGCCCGCCGCCGGCACCGGGCCGCGCCACCAGGCCCAGGGTGTAGTGGACGGCGTCGTGCCCGTCCACCCCGCCCAGGACGAGCCCCGACCCGGCGGTGGCGGCGGCCAGCGCGGCCACGTCCAGCGGGTAGTTCTCGAACACCATCGCGGTGTCGAACAGCGCGCCCACCCCGGTGAGCTGCTGGATCTCGGCCAGCCCCAGGTGCTGGTGGCCCAGGAGCGCGGACTGCTCGCGCTGCATCCGCTCCAGCAGCGCCCCGAGGGATTCGCCGCCGTCCAGCCGCAGCCGCACCGGAACGGTGTTGATGAACAGGCCCACCATGGACTCCACACCGGGCAGCTCCGCCGGGCGGCCCGAGACGGTCGCGCCGAAGACGACGTCGTCGCGGCCGGTGAGCCGGGCCAGGACCAGCGCCCAGGCACCCTGCAGCACCGTGTTCATGGTGAGCCCGGCCGACCGGGCCCACCCGGCGAGCGCGGCCGCGGCCGGCGCCGGCAGGGCGAACTCCAGGCGCTCGGGCACCCGGGGGGTGCGCCCGGGGTCCGCCGGGCGCACCAGCGTCGGCTCCTCGACCCCGGCCAGCGCCTCGCCCCAGGCGGCCCGCGCCGCCTGCCGGTCGGCGACGGCCAGATGGGTCAGGAACTCGCGGTACGGACGGACCCGGGGGAGCACCGACCGGTCCGCGTCCGCCGCGTACAGGGCGAGCAGCTCGCGCACCAGCACCGGCATCGACCAGCCGTCGAGCAGCAGGTGGTGGTTGGTCAGCAGCAGCCGGTGGCGGTCCGGGCCGGTGCGCACCAGCGTGAACCGGAACAGCGGCCCGGCGTCCGGCGCGAAGGCGACGGTGCGCTCGGCGGCGGCCAGTGCCTCCGCCCCGGGCAGCCGCTCCTCCTCCGGCAGGTCGGTGAGGTCCACCTCGTACCAGGGCGGCTCCACCCGGCCGGGCACCACCTGCACCGGCCGCCGCAGGCCCTCGTGGTGGAACTCGGCGCCGAGGTGCGGGTGGCGCTCCAGCAGGGCGCGGGCGGCCGCGTGCAGCCGCCCCGCCTCGAGCGGCCCGGTCAGGTCGAGCCACAGCTGGGCGGTGTACACGTCGCCGTCGCCCGCCTGGAGGCTGTGGAACAGCAGGCCCTCCTGCAGCGGGGAGAGCGGCAGGAGGTCGGCCAGTCCGGGCCGGCGCCGCTCCAGCAGCTCGATCTCGGCCTGGGTGAGCCCGGCCGGGGCGACGTCCGAGGGGGAGCGTCCGCCGGCGCCCGGCCGGGAGCCGTGGCGGGCCAGGTCCCGCAGCGCGTCGAACCAGTAAGCGGCCAACTCGGCCACCTCGGCCTCCCCGAGGACGCCCGTCGCCCACGTCCAGCCCGCGACCAGCTCCGGACCGTCCGGGCCGTCCTGGGTGAGGGCGTCGAGCTCCAGGGCGTGGGCCAGCGGCATGCCGGGGGAGCCGCCGGGGATGCCGGTGCCCAGGCGCGGGACGACCGCCCAGTCGGCGGACCCGCCGGGCGCGGCGAACCGGCCCAGGTAGTTGAAGCCGATCTGCGGCGCGCCCAGCGGGGCGAGCCGTTCGGCGCCCCGCGGGTGCAGGTGGCGCAGCATGCCGTAGCCGATGCCCTTGCCGGGGACGGCACGCAGCTGCTCCTTGACGGACTTCAGCGCGGCGCCCGGGTCGGCGTCGGGGCCGCCGGCCGGGCCGGCGTCCAGGCGTACCGGGTACAGGCTGGTGAACCAGCCGACGGTGCGCGACAGGTCCGCGCCGGGAACGGCCGACTCCTCGCGGCCGTGGCCCTCCAGGTCGAGCAGCACCGGCCCGTCGCCCCGCCACCGGCGGTACGCCAGCGCGAACGCGGTGAGCAGGACGTCGTCGACCTCGGCGTGGAACGCGGCGGGCACGACCGTGAGCAGGTCCCGGGTCACCTCGGCCGGCAGCCGCAGGGTCAGCCGGCCGGCCGTCTCCAGGGTGTCCCTCCGCGGCTCGAGGGCGCGCGCCCCCAGCGGCGCGCCGCCGCCGGCCAGGACCTCGCTCCAGTACGGGAACTCCGCCTCCCGCTCCGGCGACAGGGCGGCCTCGGCGAGCCCCCGGGACCAGGTGCGCAGCGAGGTGCCCACCGGGTCGAGCCGCGGGACGGCGCCCTGCGCCACGGCCGCCCAGGCCCGCTCCAGGTCCGGGGCCAGCACCCGCCAGGACACGCCGTCGACGACGAGGTGGTGGACGACCAGGACCAGCAGGCCCGACCGGTCGGGCCCGCGGTCGCACCACACGGCCCGCACCATGCCCCCGGGCTCGCGCGGGGCGAGCTCGGCGAGCGCGGTCCGGCCCTCGGCGTCGGCCAGCGCGTCCAGCGCCGCCCCGTCCAGGCCGGCGGCCTCGACCCGGCGCACGCAGCCGGCCGCGTCCACGGACCCTGCCGGTCCGACCACCAGCGACCGGTCGGTGCGGCGGGCGCGCAGCGCGTCGTGCCGGTCGAGCACCGCCGCCAGCGCGTCCACCAGGCCGGGCAGCGTCAGCCCGCCGGGGACCCGCAGGACCATCGACTGGTTGTAGCCGTCCGACGGGCCGCCGCGCTCGTCCGCCCAGCGCATCACCGGCGTCAGCGGCAGCTCGCCCAGGCCCGCGTCCGCGTCCTCCACCGGTTCGGTCCCCACCTCGGTCGCGGCCTCGGCGAGGGCGGCGGGGGTGCGCAGCCGGAACACCTCGCGCGGGCTGATGACCAGCCCCGCGCGGCGGGCCTGCGACACCAGCTGGATGGCCATGATGCTGTCGCCGCCCAGGTCGAAGAACGAGTCGTCGGCACCCGCCCCCGCGACCCCGAGGACCTCGGCGAACAGCGCGCACAGCAGCTCCTCGCGCGCGGTGGCCGGGGCCCGCCCGGACCCCGACCCGGTGACGGACGGCGCGGGCAGCGCCCGGGTGTCGAGCTTGCCGTTGGCGGTCAGCGGCAGGGCGTCCAGCGGCACGAACGCGGCTGGCACCATGTGCGCCGGCAGCGCCGCGCCGAGCGCGCCGCGCAGCTCCCCGTCGGAGAACGGGGCGCCGGGCGCGGGTACGACGTAGGCGACCAGGCGCTTGTCGCCGGGGCGGTCCTCGCGGACGACGACGGCGCCGCCCGCCACGTCCTCCAGGGCCAGCAGGACGCTCTCGATCTCGCCGAGCTCGATGCGGAAGCCGCGGATCTTCACCTGATGGTCGGCGCGGCCCAGGTACTCCAGGCCGCCGTCGGACAGCCACCGGGCCAGGTCGCCGGTGCGGTACATGCGCGAGCCCGGCTCCCCGAACGGGTCGGCCACGAACCGGTCGGCGGACAGGTCGGGACGGCCGAGGTAGCCGCGGGCCAGTCCGGCGCCGGCCACGTACATCTCGCCGCGCTCGCCGACCGGGGCCGGGCGCAGCGCCGAGTCCAGCACGTGGATCCGCAGGTCGGGGATGGCGCGGCCGATCAGGCTGCGGGTCTGGCCCGCCGTCGCCGCCCGGTCCAGCTCCAGGTGGCTGACGTGCACGGTCGTCTCCGTGATGCCGTACATGTTGACCAGCACGGCCTCGGGATGGGCCTGCTGCCAGGGGCCGAGTCGGCCCAGGTCCAGGGCCTCGCCGCCGAACACCACCCTGCGCAGGGCCAGTTCGCCCACGGGCGCCTCGGCGTCGGCCTGCATCAGCTGGTAGAAGGCCGACGGGGTCTGGTTGAGGACGGTGACCCGCTCCTCGGCGAGCAGGGCCAGGAACTCCTGCGGCGAGCGGCTCACCACGTGCGGGACGACGACCAGCCGGCCCCCGTACAGCAGCGGACCCCACAGCTCCCAGACCGAGAAGTCGAAGGCGTAGCTGTGGAAGAGGGTCCACACGTCCGAGGGCCCGAAGTCGAACCAGTGCCGGGTCGCGGTGAACAGCCGGACCACGTTGCGGTGCGGGACCACCACCCCCTTGGGGCGGCCGGTGGAACCGGACGTGTAGATCACGTACGCCGGGTTCGCGGGCATCAGCGCGGTTGTCCGGTCGGCATCGGTGAGCGGCCGCGGATCCGCGGCGGCGAGCGCGGCGACCGTACCGGGGTCGTCGAGGACGAGCAGCGGCACCTCGGTGTCGGGCAGGCCGGCCCGGTCCGCCCCGGTGGTGACGACCAGGACGGGGGCGGCGTCGCCCAGCATGTAGGCGAGCCGGTCGGCCGGGTAGTGCGGGTCCAGCGGCAGGTAGCCGGCGCCCGACTTGACGACGGCCAGCAGCGCGGTCACCAGGTCCGCGGAGCGCTCCAGGGCGACCGCCACGTAGCCCTCCGGGCCGGCGCCGCGGGCGGCGAGGAGCCGGGCCAGGCGGTTGGCCCGCTCCTCGAGCTGCGCGTACGTCAGCGACGTGCCGTCGTGGGTGACGGCGGTCCGGTCCGGGTGCCGGGCGGCCTGCTCCTCGAACAGCGCGGCGAGCGTGCGGTCCTCGGCGGGGACCTCGGCGTCGGGCGCGCCGAAGCCGGTGAGCAGCAGGGCGCGCTCCTGCGCGGTCAGCAGCTCCAGCCGGCCGATCGGCAGCTCGGGCGTGCGCAGGGCGGAGTGCACGAAGTTCAGGAAGCGGTCCTGGTGGACGGCGGCGGCCTCGATGTCGCACGCGTCGGGCGCGGCGTCGAAGTCGATCCGCAGCCCGTGCTCCTCTCCCAGGTCGTAGATGCCGATGGACAGGTCGTCGACGGGCCCGTTGGACAGGTTGTGCTGGACCCCCGGCCGGCCCAGGAAGCCCAGGTCCGGCGCGAACGCCATGATGTTGACCATGGGGGCGGCGATCCGGCGGGCGGACTCCCCCGCGGACAGGTCGCGGCACAGGTCCTCGTAGCGCGGCAGCTGGTGCGCCAGCGCGGCCCGTACCTCGCCGCGGACCGCGCCGACCAGGTCGCCGAGGGCCAGCCCCGGCCGCACGGCGAGCCGCAGCGGCACGATGTTGGAGGTCATGGCGGGCGTGCGGCGGGTCAGTTCGGTGGTGCGACCGGTCACCGGCAGGCCGAGCACCAGCTCGTCCTTCCCGGAGATCCGGTGCACGTACGCGGCGACCAGCGAGATCATCAGCATCGACCAGGGCGCCCGGGCCGCCCGGGCCACCTCGCGCACCCGCTGGGCCTCGGCCGGGGAGAGGCGCACGCTGCGCCGTACGAACGGCACGTCGCCGGGACCCGGCCGCGGGCCCGCGGCTTCGGCCAGCCGGGGGGTCTCCGCGAGCCCGGCCAGCCGCTCGGCCCAGTAGGCCCCGTCGTCGGCGGCGGCCTGGGAGGCGCGGTAGGCGGCGTCCTCGTCGAGTACCTCCGCAAGGCGCCCGAACGGGCCGGGCTCCCACGGGGCGCCGGCCAGCGCCTGCGCGTACAGCTCGGTGAGCCGGGCGTCGAGCAGGGCGGCGGACATACCGTCGAGGATGATGTGGTGGTAGCGCTGGTAGTACAGGTGGTGCTCGGGCGCCAGCCGGAACACGGCGACGGTGTACAGGCCGCCCGCCGCGAGGTCCACCGGGGTGGCGAGGTCCTCGTCCATCAGGGCCCGCGCGGCGGCCGACGGGTCGGCCTCGCCGCTCAGGTCGACGAACCGCAGCGCCCGCGCGCCGGCGGTGGCGTCCAGCACCTGCCACAGGCCGTCGTCGTCCCGCTCGATGCGGGCCACGCGCAGGATGTCCGCCTCCGTGGCCAGCCGGTACCAGGCGGCGGTGAGCAGCTCCCGGTCGAGGGGGCCGTGGACCTCCTTGTACTCGGCGACGTTGTAGCGGCGGCCCGACGGGTCGAGGTCGTGGGCGAACCAGATGCCGCGCTGGGCGGCCGAGAGCGGCAGGCGGCCGCCGGACTCAGCCATCGTTCCGCCCCGCCACCGGCTCGCGCAGGCTCAGCGGCCGCAGGTCCGTCCAGTGGGTCTGCACGTACTCCACGCACGCGGCCCGCCCGGCCTCGGCGAGCGCCACCGTCCAGCCCTCGGGAACCTCGGCGAACGCCGGCCAGAGGGAGTACTGCTCCTCGCCGTTGACCAGGACGTGGAAGGTCCCGTCCTGGTCGTCGAAGGGATTGTTCGCCATGGGGAGAGCTCCTTGGGAGTAGCGGGTGGACGTCAGCGGGCGGCGGAGGCGGTGACGGGCAGGAGGGTGTCGGCGAGCAGCGCCATCAGCTCCTCGGGGGCGCTCTCCAGGTAGAAGTGGCCCCCGGGCAGTTCGCGCCGGTCGAACGCGCCGGTGGTGTACGTCGCCCAGGCCGCGGCGTCGGCGCTCGTGCAGGCGGCGTCGTACGAGCCGGTGACGGCGGTGACGGGGCAGGCCAGCGGGGCGCCGGGCCGGTGGGCGTAGGTGTCGATGAGGTGGAAGTCGGCGCGCAGCACGTACAGGGCGAGCTCGCGCAGCTCCTCGTGGGCGACGAGCAGGCCGGCGTTCCCGCCCAGTCCCGCGACGTAGCGCAGGATGCCCTCGTCGCCCCGGTACTCGGGCGCGAGCGGGGCGCAGTCGTGCGGGGCCTTGCGGGCCGAGGGGAAGAAGTGCACCAGGGCGGGCCGCAGTTCACGGGGCAGGGCGCGGGCCACCTCGTAGCCGACCGTGCCGCCCATGCTGTGGCCGAAGAAGGCCACCGGCCGGTCGAGGAGCGGCCCGATCTCCGCGGTGATCCCGCGGACCAGGGTGTCCATGTCGGCCGGCGGGTCGACCATGATGCGGTCCTGCCGTCCCGGGTACTGCACGGCCGTCACCTCGATCGACGGCGGCAGCAGCTCGGCCCAGCCGCGGTAGGCGCTGGCGGCGCCGCCGGCGTGGGGGAAGCAGATCAGCCGCAGGGCCGCTGCCGGGCGCGGTGCGAAGGTGCGGAACCAGGGGCTCATGACGCCGCCCGCGCAGCCGGGGCGTACGGCCCGCCGGCGGGGTACGACTCGCCCGGGGTGTACGGCTCGGCCATCGCCACGGCGATGCGGCGCGGGCCGGTGAAGGGCTCCCGGCCGTGCGCGGCGAGCATGTTGTCCACGATCAGGACGTCGTCGGCGCGGTAGTCGAAGCGGGTGGACGCGGCCCGGTAGCAGTCCCGCAGGTGGGCGGTGACCTCGTCCGGGATGGTGCCGCCGTCGCCGTAGAAGGTGTTGCTCGGCAGGTCCGCCTCGTCGAAGAGCTCGAGCATGCCCGCGCGCACGTCCGGGGCCAGCGTGCTGTTGTGGAAGAAGGCGATGTGGTTGAACCACACGCGCTCGCCGGTCACCGGGTGGACGTGCACGGCCCGGCGGACGCCGCGGGTGCGCAGGCCGCCGTCCTCGGTCCACTCGTACTGCAGCTTCTTGGCCCGGCAGTTGGCCTCGACCTCGGCACGGTCCTCGGTGTTGAACACGTGCCGCCAGTCCACGCCGAAGCCCTCGTGGAAGTTGCGCACCGCCGTCCAGCCCCGGCGCTCGAACTCCGACACGACGGCCGGGTCGATGCGCCGCAGCACCTCGCGGGTGTCGGCCAGCGGGGTGGCGCCCAGCGTCTCGGGCTCGCGGACGCAGTGGAAGTACAGCAGCTGCGGCCAGGACGCCTGGTAGGAGTTCTCGGTGTGCAGGAAGATCTCCTCGTCCGGCGGGTAGTCGGTCGAGGTGTAGACGTTGCCCTTGATCGTGGACCGCGGCGAGGACCGCTCGGAGTACTTCAGCGGCTCCCCGGACAGGGCCCGTACGACGTCGGAGAAGCCGTCCACGCCGCCGACGTCGAAGCCGCGCAGCAGCAGCGCGCCGTGCGCGCGCAGCCGCTCGCGCAGCTGCGCCGACTCCTTCCCGATCAGCTCGACGATGCCGGGGCTGCCGCTCTCGCGCTCCACGACGAAGGCAAGGCTCTGCGCGGTCATCTTCTCTCTCCTCGTCTCGACCCGTAGTGCTGCCGGCGCGGACTCACGAAGAACCCCCGGCCGGAGCAGTCTCCGACCGGGGGCTATACATCTTCGATACCGCTTCTGATCCGGCGTCGGGCCGCGCCGGCGGGCCGGTCAGCGGTCGATGCCGACCGCCTTGAGGACCCCTTCGTCGAACTCGCCGTTGGTCAGGACGACCAGCCCGCTGCCGCGGTGCAGCCGGTTGATCGAGACGGCCTGGTAGCCGCCGGGCGAGCCACCGTGGCCGAACTCCAGCTCCGCCCCGCCGTCGTCGACGATGGTGCCCAGTCCGTAGAAGCCCGAGCTGTGCGGGGTGAGCAGCTGCCCGGCGCTCGCGGGCGAGAGCAGGGCCAGCGGACGGCCCAGGAAGCTGCGCCGCACCTCCAGTTCGAACCGGGCCATGTCGGCCGCGGTGCTCCACAGGCCGGCGGCGGCGAGCTCGGGATGGACCAGCCAGCCCCCCTCCAGCGGCCTGCCCCGCTCGTCGTGGCCCAGGGCCACGGGCCGCCCGCAGGACGCGGGGAAGGACCGGTCGAAGCTGCTGCCCGCCATCCCCAGCGGATCGAACACCAGCCGCCGCATCAGGGCCTCGAAGGGCTCCCCGGTGACGTCGGTCAGCAGCCGTTCCAGCACGGAGTAGTGGGCGTTGGACTTGAGGAAGCCCGACCCGGCGGGCCGCTCCGGCACCGCCGTGGCGCGCAGCAGGTCCAGCAGCGCCGGTACCGGCTCGCCCCTGCGCACGGCCTGGCGCGGGGTCTCCGCGAGCCCGCCGAGGTGGCTGAGCAGGTGGCGTACCGTGATGGGCCGGGGAGCCGCCGGCAGCCGCCAGTCGCGCAGGTACGCGTCGGCCGGCGCGTCCAGGTCCAGTACGCCCTGGTCGACCAGGCGCAGCACGGCGACGGCCGTGACGTGCTTGCCCCAGGAGCCGGTCTGGAAGACGGTGTCGGTCGTGACGGGCTCGTCGCCGTCCGCGTCGAGCCTTCCGATGGCCTCCAGGGCGACCAGTTCGCCGCCCTCGATCACGGCCAGCGAGGCGCCCGGCACCCCGCTCGCGGCGAGCGCCCCGCGCACCGCCTCCGGGTCCAGGACCCGCTCGGTGGCCGCGCCGGAGCCCGCCCCGGCCGTGCCGGTCGCGGCCGCGGCCGCCGCCGTCACGGCCGCCGCGTCCACGGCGGCCGCGAGCGCGGCGAGCGTGTCGTGCTGGTAGAGCAGGAACAGGGAGATGTCCAGCCCCGCCTTGCGCCCGGCCGCGATCACCCGGATCACCAGGATGGAGTCGCCGCCGAGCCGGAAGAACCCGTCCTCCCGCCCGATCCGCGCGATGCCCAGCTCCTTCGACCAGATGGCCGCGATCCGCCGCTCGGTCGCGGTGGCCGGCTCGGTGTACGGGCGGTCCCCGGCCGACCAGGCGGCCGGCTCCGGGAGGGCCGCCCGGTCCACCTTGCCGTTGGGCGTCAGCGGCAGGGCGGCCAGCGGCACGTAGGCCGCCGGGACCATCGCCTCGGGCAGCGACCTGGCCAGCTCCTCGCGCAGCGCCGCCCCGTCGGGGGCGGTGCCGTCGGCGCCCACCACGTAGCCGATGAGCTGCTCGTGGCCGAGGGGTCCCCGGCGGACCGCGACGGCCGCGTCCGCGACCGCGTCCAGGGCGGTCAGGGCGGCCTCGATCTCACCGAGCTCGATGCGCACCCCCCGCACCTTGACCTGGTGGTCGACCCGGCCGAGGAACTCGATGGTGCCGTCCTCGTTCCAGGCGGCCACGTCGCCGGTCCGGTACAGCCGGGAGCCGGCCGGGCCGAACGGGTCCGGCAGGAACCGCTCGGCGGTGAGCGCCGGGCGCCCCCCGTAGCCGCGCGAGACCCCGGCGCCGCCGGCGTACAGCTCCCCGGGGACGCCCACGGGAACCGGCGACATCGCCGCGTCCAGGATGTACAGCCGGGTGTTGCGCACCGGCCGGCCGATGGTGACCCGGGCCTCGCCGACCGGGTCGCCGGCCCGGACGACGGCGTGCGTGACGTCGTCGGAGCACTCGGTCGGCCCGTACGCGTTGACCAGCGGCACGTGCGGGAACCGGTCGGCCCAGCGGCGGCACAGGTCCGGCGGCAGCGCCTCCCCGGTCACCACCAGCCACCGCAGGTGCGGCAGTTCGCAGGTGAGCAGGCCCGCGTCGCGGGCGTCGAGCGCGGCGCGCAGCAGCGACGGCACGACCTCCAGCACCGTGATCCGCTCGTCGGCGGTCCGGCCGAACAGGGCCGCCGGGTCCACCGCCACCGCCTCGTCGACCACCCGGACCCGGCCGCCGACCACGAACGCGGCCAGCATCTGCCACACCGAGATGTCGAAGGACAACGAGGCGTTCTGCACCAGCGCGTCGGCGGCCGTCAGCTCCAGGTCCTCGACCTTCGCGAGCAGGTGGTTGGCCATGCCCCGCCGGGTGACCTGCACGCCCTTGGGGCGGCCGGTCGAGCCCGAGGTGTAGATGACGTACGCGAGGTGGTCGGCGTCGGCGACCGGCGCGGGCGCGGTCGCCGGGTGGTGGGCCCACGCGGCGGGCCGGTCCAGCGCGACGGCCGGCAGGTCCGGCGCCTGCGCGAGCCCCTCGCCCAGCAGCAGGACGGCGTGCGCGTCCCCCGCCATGTACGCCAGCCGCTCCGCCGGCAGCGCCGGGTCCAGCGGCAGGTAGGCGCCGCCCGCCTTCAGCACCGCCAGCACGGCGACGACCGTGGCGGGGGAGCGGCGGGCGTGCAGGGCGACGACCGTGTCCGGGCCCACGCCGAGCGACCGCAGGTGGTGGGCGAGCCGGTTGGACTCCGCCGCCACCTCGGCGTAGCTCAGCACCGCCCCGTCGGAGGTCAGCGCCGGCCGCCCCGGGTCCGCGGCCGCGGTCCGCTCCAGCTCCTCCTCCACCGCCACCCAGGCCGGTTCGCGCCCGGTCCGCGTCCAGGAGCGCAGCAGCTCCTCCTCCGCGTCACCGAGGTACGTCAGGCGCGGATCGCCGTCGGGGGAGTCCGCCATGGCGGCGAGCACCGCCCGGTACATACGGGCCACCCGCTCCCCGTTCGCCCGGCTCAGCACCCGGGAGTCCGCGGTCAGGTTCAGGCCCCGGCCGCCGGTGGCGACGCTCAGCGCGAACTCGGTGGTGGTCTCGCCGACGCTCGACCCCGCGTCGATCCGGTCGCTGTTGAAGACCCGCAGGTCGTGGTAGTTGAACAGGACCTCGATCTGCCGCTGCGCGCCCGGCGCCTCCCGCTGGATCGCGGCCATCGGGTAGCGGCGGTGGCCCCACAGGTCCACCTCGCGGGCGAACACCTGCTGGACCAGCTCGTCCCAGGTGCGGGCCGTACGGTCGTGGGCGAACGGCAGGGTGTTGAGGTACATGCCCAGCACCCGGTCGGCACCCGGCAGTTCGGGCCGGACGTCGACGACCAGTCCGGTGTGGAAGGCCGCCTCCTCGGTCAGCTGGCTCATCACCTTCAGGTGGGCCGCCAGCAGCACGCTCTTGAGCGAGACCCGGCCGCGCGAGGCGAACGCCCGCAGCGGCTGCTCCAGGTCGGAGAGGTCGACCGGCACCACGTGCGTGCGCCGCTCGCCCTCCTCGCCCCAGCCGGCCGGCAGCCGCAGCGGGGCGTAGCCGCCGGTGACGCCCTTCCAGTACGCGCTGTCCGCGCCGGAGGCCAGCGACTCCAGCTCGCCGGCCACGAAGTCCGCGTACCGGATCGGGGGAGCCTGGTACGGGGCGCCGTCGCCGCGGCCGTCCCGGACCTCCCGGTAGACGTCCACGAGCTCGGTGACCAGCGCGAACTGGCCCCAGCCCTGGGTGATCGCGTGCGGCTGGCTGAAGGTGACCCGCCAGGCGGAGTCGTCCTCCAGGTGGACCGCGACCCGCAGCAGCGGGGTCCGGGCCGGGTCGAACCGGTCGGCCCGCTCGGCGGCCAGGAAGGCCGCCAGCGCCGCCTCCTGGTCCGCCCCGTCCCGCCCGCGCAGGTCGTGCACGCGCACCGGCACCTCGACCGCCGCGTGCACCAGCTGCATCGGCTGCGAGAACCCGGTCAGGTCGAACGAGGTCCGCAGCACGTCGTGGCGGGCCGTCACCCGCGCCACGGCCGCGCGCAGCGCCGCCTCCTCGAAGGGCCGGTCGTCGGTGACCCGGATGGACACGCACTGGTGGTACGTGGACCCGCCGGTGTCGGCGAGCATCTCCACCAGCATGCCGAGCTGCAGCTGCGAGGCCGGGTAGGCGTCCGCCACCCCGGCCGGCACCAGCGCCCGGTCCTCGGCGCCGATCAGGGCGAACGGCGCCACCGCGGCGATCCCGCCGGCCAGCGGCGGCCGCGCCGCGGCCGCCCCGGTGAGCCCGGCCACGGTCCGCTGCTCGAAGACGTCGCGGACCGCGATGTCGTAGCCGGCCTCCCGCAGCGCCCCGACCAGGTTGACGGCGCGCAGCGAATCCCCGCCGAGGTCGAAGAACGAGTCCTCGACACCGACCCGGTCCGCGCCCAGCACCTCCGCCCACAGCGAAGCGATCCGCGCCTCCGCCGGGGTGCGCGGTGCCACGTAGTCGGCGGCCGCCAGGGCGTCGCCCTCGGGCGCCGGCAGCGCCCGGCGGTCGACCTTCCCCGCCGCGTTCAGCGGCAGCGCCGCCAGCGCGACGAACGCGGAGGGCAGCATCGGCTCCGGCAGCAGGGCGGCCAGCAGCCGGCGCAGCGCGCCCGGTTCGACCGGGTCGCCGTCCGCCGGGACGACGTAGCCGACCAGGCGCTTGTCGCCCGGGGTGTCCTCGCGGACGGTGACCGCGGCCTGCGCGACGCCCGGCAGGGTCATCAGCGCGGCCTCGACCTCGCCCGGTTCGATCCGCACCCCGCGGATCTTCACCTGGTCGTCGGCCCGGCCGACGTACACCAGCGTGCCGTCGGGCCGCATCCGCACCACGTCCCCGGTCCGGTACATGCGGGCGCCGGGCACCTCGGAGAACGGGTCCGGGCCGAAGGCCGCGGCAGTCCGCCCCGGCAGGTTGCGGTAGCCACGGGCCAGGCCCGCACCCCCGATGTACAGCTCACCGGGGACGCCGGCCGGCACCGGCCGCAGTGCCCGGTCGAGCACGTACACCGACGTGTTGGCGATCGGGCGGCCGATGGAGACCGGGCCCCCGTCGCCGGGGACCTCCCAGCTCGTCGACCAGATGGTCGTCTCGGTGGGCCCGTACACGTTGACCAGCCGGTCCACCCGGGAGCGCAGCTCCCCGGCCAGCTCCGCCGGCAGCGCCTCGCCACCGGTCAGTGCCGTGACGCGGGCCCGGTCGAGACCGGAGCGCAGCAGCAGGTTCCAGCCCGACGGGGTGGCCTGGACGTGGGTGATGCCGTGCCGCTCGACCAGGGCGGCCAGCGCGGCGCCGTCCCTCGTGTCCAGGTGGTCGGCCAGGACCAGCCGGCCGCCGGTGACCAGCGGCAGGAACAGCTCCAGGCCCGAGATGTCGAAGGACACCGAGGTCAGCGAGAGCCAGGTGTCGGCGGCGCCGGAACCCAGCTGCTCGGCCATCGCCAGCAGCAGGTTGGCCAGCGCGGCGTGCTCGATGCCGACGCCCTTGGGGCGGCCGGTCGAGCCCGAGGTGTACAGGGTGTACGCGAGCTGGCCGGCCCCGGCCGCCACCGGCAGCACCCCGTCCTGCGGGAGTTCGGGCCAGGGCAGGTCGTGGACGAGCCGGGGCCCGTCGTGCACCCCGTCGAGGACGTCCGCGTACGCCGCTTCGGTGACCACCGGACCGGCGCCCGCGTCGGCGAGCACGTAGCCGATCCGGTCCGCGGGGAACGCCGGGTCCAGCGGTACGTACGAGGCGCCCGTCCGCCAGGCCCCCAGCATCGCCGCGAGCAGCTCCGGAGTCCGGTCCAGCAGCAGGCCGACCACCGACTCGGGGCCGGCCCCCAGCGCGCGCAGCGCCCGCGCGTACCGCTCGCTGCGCTCCAGCAGCCAGCCGTACGAGTACTCCCGGCCGTCCCGCAGCAGCGCGACCGCGCCGGGCTCGGCGGCGGCCCGGGCCGTGAACAGGTCCAGGGCCGTGGCCGCCCCGCGCGGCACGGCGGTGTCCTCGACCCCGACCAGCACCTCCCGGCGCTCCTGCGGCCCGAGCAGGTCGACGGTGGCGTCCCCGTCCGGATCGGCGGCCATCGCCTCCAGCACCCGGCGGTACATCGCCACCAGCCGCTCGGCGTGCTCCCGGTTCACCGCATGGGACTCGCAGGTCACGATGACGTGGCCGACCCGGGAGGACACCGTCAGCGGGAACTCCGAGGGGCTGTCGTCGATCCCGCCCTCGTGGTCCACCACGCCGGCGTCGACCTGGCGGAAGTCCTGGTAGTTGAAGTACACGTCGAGCAGCCGGCGCGAACCGCCCCACTCGCGCTGGATGGCGGCCATCGGGTAGCGGCGGTGGCCCCACAGTCCGACCTCGCGGGCGAAGACCTGGCGGACCAGCTCCGTCCAGGTGCGGGCGGAGCGGTCGTGGGCGAACGGCAGGGTGTTGAGGTACATGCCCAGCACCCGGTCGGCGCCCAGGAGTTCGGGCCTGGCGTCGCACACCAGGCCGGTGTGGAAGGCCGCCTCGTCGGTCAGCCGGCTCATCACCGCCAGGTGCGCGGCGACCATCACGCTCTTGAGGGAGGTCTTGGCACGGGCGGCGAGCCGCCGCAGCCCCTCCTCCAGGTCGGTCCACACGATGCCCGCCTGCACGGTCTCGCGGGGCAGGCGGGGGTCGTCGCCCCAGCCCTGCGGGAGCCGCAGCGGCGCGTGCTCGGAGACGATCGAACGCCAGTACGCGCGGTCCTCCTCCGAGTCCACGGCCCGCAGCTCCCCGGCCACGAAGTCCGCGAAGCGCACGGCCGGGGCGTCGAAGGGCTCCGGCTCGCGGCCGTCGCGGACCGCCCGGTAGACCTCGATCAGCTCCATCAGGAGCGAGTGGTGGCCCCAGCCCTCCAGGATCGGGTGGCACTCGGTCACCGATATCCACCAGCCCGCGCCGTCGCCGGTCAGGTGCGCGTGGAACCGCATCAGGGAGGGCACGGCCAGGTCGAAGACCCGGGTGCGCTCCAGGGCCGTGAAGGCGCGCAGCTCCGCGTCCACCGCGTCGGCGTCCAGACCGCTCAGGTCCTGCCAGCCGAGCGGCATCACGGCCTCGGCGTGGACCAGCTGCATGGGCCGGGAGAAGCCGGTCAGCGCGATGGACGTGCGCAGCACCTCGTGGCGGGCGGTGACGATCCGCCCCGCCTCCCGGAAGGCCTCCGGGTCGAACGGCCGGTCGTCGCGGATCCGGAAGGTGGAGACGTTGTGGTAGAGGTTGCGGCTGGGGTCGGCGAGCATCTCGACGACCATGCCGAGCTGCATCTGCGACAGCGGGTAGGCGTCGGTCACCCCGTCGGGGACGGCGGCCCGGTCGGCCTCGTCGACGAGGGCGAACGGGGCCACGGTCTCGGTGCCCGGCGCGAGCGCCGGCCGCCCGGTGATCGACTCGCACAGCTGGGCGACCGTACGGAAGTCGAACACGTCGCGCACCGAGATGTCGTACCCGGCCGCACGCAACGCGCCGACCAGGGCGATCGCCCGGATCGAGTCCCCGCCGAGGTCGAAGAAGGAGTCCTCGACGCCGACCCGCTCCACGCCGAGCACCTCGGCCCACACCGCCGCGACGCGCTCCTCCACCGGGGTGCGGGGGGCCGTGTACGCGCCCGCGCCGCGCAGCGTCGCGGTGTCGGGGGCCGGCAGCGCGCGGTGGTCGAGCTTGCCGTTGACGGTGAGCGGGATGCGCTCCAGCGGGACGAACGCGGCGGGCAGCATGTACTCGGGCAGGGTCCGGCGCAGCAGGGTGCGCAGCTCACCCGGGTTGGGCAGACCGCCCGGCTCCTGTGCGACGAGGTAGCCCACCAGCTGCTTCTCGCCGGAGTCGGTGCGCACCTGCACCACGGCCTCGCCGACGCCCGGGTGCTCCAGCAGCGCGTGGGCGATCTCGCCCAGCTCCACCCGGTAGCCGCGGATCTTGACCTGGTTGTCGATGCGGCCGATGAACTCCAGGCCGCCGTCCGGCAGTCGGCGCGCGGCGTCGCCGGAGCGGTACAGCCGGGCACCGGGCGGGCCGAACGGGTCGGGGACGAACCGCTCGGCGGTCAGCTCCGGGCGGCCCAGGTAGCCGCGGGCGACTCCCGGACCGCCGACGAAGATCTCGCCCGGGACGCCGACGGGCGCCGGCTGGCCGGCCGCGTCCAGCAGATACACCGAAAGGTCGCTGAGCGGATGGCCCACCCGGTTGCCCGCAAGCGGTTCAAAGTCGGCCTCCCCGATCCTGTAGTACGTGGTGTGCACGGTGGTCTCGGTGATGCCGTACATGTTGACCAGCGCCGGACCGTCCGGACCGACCCGGTCCAGCCACGGCCGCAGCTCGGGTACCTCGAGCTTCTCGCCGGCGAACACCACGGCGCGCAGGGACAGCAGGTCGATGCGCGGGTCGCCCGAGCCGGCGGCGGCGACCAGCGAGCGGAACGCGGTCGGGGTCTGCGAGAGCACGGTGGCCCGTTCGGCGACCAGCAGGTCGAGGAAGTCCGAGGGCGAGCGGGTCACGTCCTGGCCGACGACGACCACCCGGCCGCCGTACAGCAGGGCGCCCCACATCTCGAACACCGACACGTCGAAGGCGTAGCTGTGGAACATCGTCCACACGTCGCTCGGGCCGAAGGCGTAGTGCTCGTGGGCGGTGGTCAGCAGGCGCAGCACGTTGCCGTGCTCCAGCACGACGCCCTTGGGGCGGCCGGTGGAGCCGGAGGTGTAGATGACGTACACGGTCGAGTCGGGGCCGGCGAGCGGCTCGGGGTTCGTGACGGGCCGGGCGTCGATCAGGTCCGCGTCCCGGTCCAGCAGCAGCGTCTCGACGCCCTGCGCGTCGGCGAGGGCGGGCAGGGTCGCCCCGGAGGCGACGGCGATCCGGGCCCCGGCGTCGGCCAGGACGTAGGCGAGCCGGTCGGCCGGGTTGGCGGGGTCGAGCGGCAGGTAGCCGGCACCCGACTTGAGGATGCCGAGCAGGGCGGGCAGCAGGTCGGCGCCGCGCTCCAGGCAGAGCCCGACGAGCTGCTCGGGGCCGGCGCCCATGGCGCGCAGCTGGTGGGCCACCCGGTTGGCGCGCTCGTTGAGCTCCCGGTACGTGAGGTGGGTGCTCCCGGCCGTCACGGCGACCGCGTCGGGGGTCGCCGCGGCCTGCCGCTCGAAGGCCTCGTGCACGCAGGCCTCCACCGGCGCACCGGGCCGGTGCCCGCTGAGCGAGCCGGTGACGACGGCGAGTTCGGCGTCGCCGAGCAGCCGCAGCCGGGACACCGGCAGCTCCGGGTCGGCGGTGGCGGCCTCCAGCAGGTGCAGCAGGTGACCGGCCATCCGCTCCGCGGTGGCCCGGTCGAAGAGGGCGGTGGCGTAGTTGAGGGCGCCGCCCAGCGAGCCGTCGGCGGCCTCCTCGATCTGGAGGGTCAGCTCGTACTTGGCGATCCGGTCCTGGCGGGCGTACTGCTCGATGGTCAGGCCCGGCAGGCTGAAGGCGTCCAGCCGCTGCTCGTGCATCGTGAAGGCGACCTGGTGCAGCGGGGTGCGCGACATGTCGCGCTCCGGCTGCAACTCGTCCACCAGCCGGGCGAACGGCACCTCCTGGTGGTCGAACGCGTCGAGCACCGTGGCGCGGGTGCGGGCCAGCAGTTCACCGAAACCCGGGTCGTCCGCCCAGCTGCCGCGCATCACCAGCGTGTTGATGCCGTAGCCGATGAGCCGCTGCAGCTCGGGGCGGCCGCGCCCGGAGACCACGGTGCCGACCGAGACGTCGCTCTGGCCGGTGTAGCGGGCCACCAGCACCTGGAAGGCCGTCAGGAGCACCGCGAAGGGGGTCGCGCCGTGGGCCGCGGCCAGCTCGCGCACCCGCCCGGCCAGCCCCTCGGGGAAGGTGATGGGGACGTCCGAGCCGGTGGTGTCGCGCACCGCCGGCCGCGGCCGGTCCGTCGGCAGCTCCACCGGCAGGGCGCCGGCCAGCCGCTCCCGCCAGTACGCCAGCCGCTGCTCCAGCAGGGGGCCGGACGACTGCTCGCGCTGCCAGGCCGCGTAGTCGGCGTACTGCACCTCGAGCGGGGCGAGCGGGGTGTCGTCGCCGGTGGTCCGACGGGTGTACAGGGTGCTCAGCTCGTCGGCGAAGATCCGGGTGGACCAGGCGTCGCAGGCGATGTGGTGGAAGGTGACCGCCAGCACGTGCTCGTCCGCGGCCAGCCGGACCAGCCGGGCCCGGACGGGCCACTGCTCGGCCAGGTCGAACGGGGTGGACACCTCCCGCTCCACGATCCGGGCGGCCAGCGCCTCCCGCTCGGCGGGGTCCTCGCCGGTGAGGTCGTCCAGCTCCAGGACGACCGCGGACGGCTCGTCCACCAGCTGTACGGGCTCGACGCCGTCGAGGCCGTACCGGGTGCGCAGGATCTCGTGCCGGTCGGTGACCGCCTGCCAGGCGGCGGCCAGCGCCGCGGTGTCGAGGGCGCCGCGCAGCCGCAGCACGAGCGGCACCAGGTACTCGGGGCTGTCCGGCTCGAGCCGGCTCAGGAACCACATCTGCTGCTGGCCCGCGGACAGCGGCAGCGGCGCGCCGCGGTCGGCGCGGGGGATGCCCGCCGGGGCGGGGGAGAGCGGACGGGACCCGCCCCGCGGGCCGCGACGGCCCGCGAGGCGGCTGCGCAGCAGCTCGGCCCTCAGCTCCTCGGTGGACGGCGTGCGGTCGGCCCGCTGGACGGGCGCGGATTCCTGGATGCTCATGCGCTCTGCTCCTCCAGCAGCTCGGCGTCCGACAACTGCTCGATCTCGGCGCGGATACGGGACTCGACGGCGTTCGCCAGACCGGCGACGGTCGGATGCTCGAAGATGTCGCGCACCGGCAGCGCCACCTCGAACTCGGTCTGGATCGCCGCGATGAGCCGGATCGCGAGGATCGAGTTGCCGCCGGAGCGGAAGAAGTTGTCGTGCACCCCGATCCGGGTCCCCAGCAGCTCGGCCCAGATCTCGGAAATACGTTCCTGCAGAGGGCCGTCCGGCTCGTCCCCGCCACCGGCCGCCGCCGGCGCCGGGTCGGGCAGCGCCGCCCGGTCCAGCTTGCCGTTGGCGTTCAGCGGGATCGCCTCCAGCGCCGTGAACGAGGAGGGCACCAGGTAGTCCGGCAGCAACTCGGCGCAGTACTCCGCCAGCTCGCCGCCGTCGACCGGGTTGACGGCCGGTACGAAGTACCCCGCCAGGCGCACCGCCCCGCCCGCGTCGGTCCGGGCGACCACGACGGCCTCCCGCACCCCCGGGTGGTCGGCCAGCACCGCCTGCGCCTCACCGGGCTCCACGCGGTAGCCGCGGATCTTGACCTGGTGGTCGGTACGGCCCAGGAACTCCACCTGCCCGTCCGCCAGCCAGCGCGCCAGGTCCCCGGTCCGGTACAGCCGCGCACCCGGCTCCCCGAACGGGTCGGGCACGAACTTCTCGGCGGTGGGCACCGGCAGGTCCGCGTAGCCGCGGGCCACGCCCGTACCGCCGACGTACAGCTCGCCCACGGAGCCCGTCGGCACCGGGCGCATCGACTCGTCCAGGACGTACATCGCCATGCCGGGCAGCGGCCTGCCGATCGGCACCACCGGCGGCAGCGCGCCCGCCGGCACCGGGCTGGTGCAGGTGCCCACGGAGGCCTCGGTCGGCCCGTACTCGTTGACCAGCCGGCCGGCGCCGAGCCGGTCCGCCCACTCGCGGGCCAGCGGTCCGGGCAGCGCCTCGCCGGCGACCACGACGACCCCGGCCAGGCCGGCGGCCTGCTCGGGCGTCAGCTGCCCCGTGAGGACGTCCAGGTGACCGGGCGTCAGCTTCAGGAAGCTGTACGGCCCCGACTCCAGCAGCCGCGCCCCCAGCTCCGTCAGGTCCGTGTCCTGCGGCAGCATCACCACCCGCTGGCCGGCCAGCAGCGGCGCCCACACGTTCGGCACGGCCAGGTCGAAGGCGGTCGAGGAGAAGACCGCGCTGCCGCCCGTCCCCCGGGAGACCAGCTCGTCCACCGCCCACCGCAGGTGGTTGGCCAGACCGCGGTGGGACACCGCGACCCCCTTGGGGCGTCCGGTGGAACCCGAGGTGTAGATCAGGTACGCCAGCCGCTCCAGGTCCGCGGGAACCTCGGGCGCGGTGGCCGGCAGCGCGGCCAGCGCCGCCTCGGCGGCGTCCGCGTCGACCAGTGCCAGCGCACCGGTGTACCCGGCGAACCGCCCCGCGTACCCGGTGGCCGTCACCACCACGCGGGCTCCGGCGTCCCCGGCCATCGCGGCCACCCGCTCGGCGGGCCAGGACGGGTCCATCGGCACGTAGGCGCCGCCGGCCTTCCACACGGCCAGCAGGGTCGCGGTCAGGTCGGCGCCGCGGTCGAGCAGCACGCCGACCCGCGTCTCGGGGCCGACGCCGAGCCCCCGGAGGCGGTGCGCCAGCCGGTTGGCGCGGGCGTCGAGCTCCGCGTAGCCGACGGACCGGGCGCGCTCCTGCACCGCGACCGCGTCCGGCGTCCGCGCGGCCTGCGCGGCGAACACCTCGTGCACGGCGGCGGTGACGGGCCCGACCGGCGCGGTGGCCCACCGGGAGGTGAGCCGCTCCCGCTCGTCCGCGGGCAGCAGCTCCACCTCGCCGAGGCGCACCTCCGGGTCGGCCGCGACCGCGGCCAGCAGCCGCTGGAAGCGCTCGGCCAGCCGCTCCACGGTGGCCGCGTCGTACAGCGCGGTCGCGAACTCCAGGCTCGCGAACATCGTCCCGTCGCCGTGGCGGCGCATGTAGAGGGTGAGGTCGGTGTGCGCCACGCCCCACATCTCCTGCAGGGTCCGGACGTCCTCGGCATCCTCCACGGCCCCGTTGAAGGACTCGTCGTGCAGGTCGAAGGCGACCTGGTAGAGCGGCGTACGGGACAGGTCCCGCTCCGGCGCCAGCTCCTCCACCAGCCGCTCGAAGGGCAGGTCCTGGTGGGCGAAGGCGTCCCGGGTGGTCTCCCTGACCCGCTCCAGCGCCTCGCGGAAGGTCAGCCCCGCGTCCAGCCCGCAGCGCAGCACCACGCTGTTGAGGAAGAACCCGACCATCCCCTCGGTCTCGGCGCGCTCGCGCCCGGCCACCGGCGTCCCCACCGGCACGTCCCAGCGGCCGGTGTGCGCCGCGAGCAGCGTCGCGTAGGCGGTGACCAGCGTGGTGAACGGGGTGGCGCCGTGCCGTCGGCCCAGCTCGGTCAGCCGGCTCACGACCGGCGCGGGGACCGAGAAGTGGACGACCGAGCCGCGCCCGTCGCGCACCGCCGCCCGCGGCCGGTCGGCGGGCAGCTCCACGGGCGTGGAGCCGGCCAGGACGCCGCGCCAGTGGTCCAGCTCCCCGGCGATCAGCTCGTCGGTCAGCCGGGCCCGCTGCCACACCGCGTAGTCGGCGTAGTCCAGCTCCTTGGCCGGTAGGCCCGCGTCGACGCGGCCCACCCGGTAGGCGTCGAGCAGCTGGTGGAACTCCCGCTCCAGCACGTTCGAGGACCAGCCGTCGGTGGCGATGTGGTGCATCGCCACCGTGACCACGTGGTCCCCGCCGCGCAGCCGCACCAGGGCGGCCCGCAGCAGCGGCCCGGTCTCCAGGTCGAAGCCCCGGCCGAATTCCTCCTTGAGGAGCTCGGTGAACTCCGCCCGGTCCGCGTGCAGATGGCGCAGCTCGACCCGGTGCGGGGCGGCGACGACCTGTACGGACTCGCCGTCGACCACGGCGTACCGGGTGCGCAGTGCCTCGTGCCGCTCCACCAGGGCGTTCAGGGCGCGCTGGACGTGCGCGACGTGCGTGCCGTCGGGCACCTTCAGGAACAGCCCGGCCACCCACTCGGAGCTGCCCGGGTTCATCCGGTCCAGGAACCACAGCCGGCGCTGCCCGAAGGACAGCGGCAGCGGTCCGGCGTCGCGCGGCACGGCGGTGACGGCCGGCTCGGCGTCCCCGGCCGCCGCCCCGTCGGCGGGACCGCCGGACGTGGTGGCACCGGAAGCGCCGGGCGTGGCGGGAGCGGCGGGCGCGTCCGGTCCGTCCGGTGCGTCGGTCGCGGCGTCCTCCGGGGCCAGCAGCCGGGCCTGCGCCTCGACCGTGGTCGCGGCGAACAGCCCGCGCAGCTGGATCCGGCGCCCCGACGCGGTACGGAGCTTGCCGGCGAGCCGGGCCAGCTGCAGCGAGGTGCCGCCGAGCGCGAAGAAGTCGTCGTCGAGGCCGATGTCCTCGGTCCTGAGCAGCTCCTGCCAGGCGGCGGCGACCAGCCGCTCGGCCTCGGTACCCGGCTCCCGGCGACCCGGCCGCGACGGCGCGGCGGCGAGCTCGGGGGCGGGCAGCGCGGCCCGGTCCACCTTGCCGTTGACGGTCAGCGGGAAGGCGTCCAGGCGCAGGAAGACCGCGGGCACGTGGGTGTCGGGCAGCCGCTCCTGCAGGAAGCCGCGCAGCCCGCCCAGCACGTCGTCCGATTCCGCGAGGACGTGCGCCGCGAGCCGCTTGGCGCCGTCCGGCCCGGTGAAGGCGGTGACGACGGCTCCGGTGACACGGGGGTGGGCGTTCAGGGCGCTCTCCACCTCGCCGGGCTCGATCCGGACACCGTTGACCTTGACCTGGTGGTCGATGCGCCCGAGGTACTCCAGCACCCCGTCCTCGCGCCGGCGCACCTGGTCGCCGGTGCGGTAGAGGCGGGAGCCGTCCTGGGCGAAGGGGTCCGGTACGAAGCGGTCGGCGGTCTGCGCCGGGCTGCCCAGGTAGCCGCGGGCCACGCCCACGCCCCCCGCGTACAGCTCGCCCGGTTCGCCGACCCCGACGGGGCGGCCCTCGGCGTCCGCGACCAGCACCCGCATCCCGCCGATCGGGCGCCCGATCGGCACCGCGCCGGTGGCCTGCTCGGGCTCGAAGCGGTGCGCGGTCACGTCGATGGCGCACTCGGTGGGGCCGTAGGTGTTCCAGAGCTCGAAGCGGCCGTCGGCGGCCGGCTCGCCGATCCGGCGCAGCACCCGCTGCGCGAGCTCGGCGTGCAGGGGCTCCCCGGCCGAGAACAGCAGCCGCAGCGCGTCGCAGCGCTCCCAGCCCGTCTCCTCGGCGAGCAGCCGCAGCACGGAGGGGACCACCTGAAGGACCGTCACCCGCTGGTCGGCGACCGTGCGCAGCAGCTCCGCCGGGTCGCGCTCGGCGCCCGCCGGGGCGAGCACCAGCGTGCCGCCGCTGACCAGGGGTGCGAACACCTCCCAGACGTGCGCGTCGAAGGTGATCGCCGTCTTGTGCAGGACCCGGTCGGCCGGCGAGAGGCCGTGCGTCCCGGTGGCCCAGGCGATCCGGTTCGATATGCCCTCGTGGCTGACCACGACGCCCTTGGGGGTGCCGGTGGAGCCGGAGGTGTAGATGACGTACGCGATGTCGAGCGGGCCCGCGTCGGCCCGCGGGGCCCCGGCGGCCGCCGAGGAGGCCTCCGTGGAGCCCTCCTCGGCCGGTACGGCCGGGGCGCCCAGCTCGGACACGAGCAGCGGCTCGGCGCCCGAACCGGCCGCCACCGCCACCGATCCGGGTCCGGTGACGACGAAACCGGCCCCGGCGGCCCGCAGCATCCAGGACGAACGCGCGGCCGGCTGCTCGGGGTCCAGCGGCAGGTAGCCGGCCCCGGACCGCCACACGCCCAGCAGGGCGGACACCAGTTCGACGGAACGCGGCAGGCAGACGCCGACCACCGCGCCCGGGCCGACGCCCCGGGCGCGCAGCCGGCGGGCGATCAGCTCGGCGCGGGCGTCGAGCTCGGCGTAGCTGGTCTCCCGGGCACCCTCGACCACGGCGATCGCATCCGGAGCCGCCGCGGCCCGGCCCGCTACGAGTTCGTGAGCCAGGAGGGGCTCGCTGGGGGAGGCGCCCGTACGCGACTCGGGATTCATGTGTCTCAAGCTCCTCGTTGATGATCGGCGTGATCGGTGTGGTGGGCGCGGGGCGCGTCAGCCCGCGAGGGAGTCCATGCGGCGGCGCAGGCTGAGCGGACGCATGTCCGTCCAGACCTCGCCGATGTGGGCCAGGCACTCCTCGCGGCTGCCCTCGGTGCCCTCGGGGGACCAGCCGACGGGCAGCGGGCGGTCGAGCCACCAGATCGAGTACTGCTCCTCGTGGTTGAGCACCACGCGGTGGGTCGGCGCGGAGGCCTGCTCGGCGGTGTTCTCAGCGGACACGGTCGTCTCCTCAGTCCTGATGGATGCGATGGATGGGTGTGGGGGGATGTGGGGGGGTGG
>NZ_JOGB01000046.1 GCF_000719335.1 Streptomyces sp. NRRL S-87 | reverse complement strand
CCCCTCGGCGCTTGACAGGGGCGGCCTGCAGGCCTCCCCCAGCTACCGCTGGGAGGTACCCCCAGCGGCAGGCCCACCCCAGGGGCAAGGGGCTTCGCCGTGGCCTGCGGCCACCCCTGGCCCGGGCCTGCCTCCGGTCCAGCCTGCCACCCCTGTCAAGCGCCTCCCCCACACACCACGGGACCCACCAGGCACCGCCAAGGAGGCGTGCGGCCGGGGCTGGGGTGTGGAGCGGGCCGGTGTGGAGTGGGCGGGGTCAGGCCAGGCGGATCTCGCCGTCGGCGACGGTGATCTTCTTCTCCGGGAGCGGCTTCGGGGCCGGGCCCGCGACGACCTTGGCGTCGGCGATCGCGTACTTGCTGCCGTGGCACGGGCAGTCGATCGTGCCGTCCGCGACCTTGTTGACGAGGCATCCCTGGTGCGTGCAGACCGCGCTGAAGGCCTTGAACTCACCCTTCTTGGGCTGCGTCACGACGACCTTCTGCTCCTTGATGACCGTGCCGCCGCCGACCGGGACGTCGGCGGTCTTCACCAGCGGGTCCCCGCTCGCGGCGGGGCTCGGGGCGGCCTCGCCGCTCGGTCCGCTCGACGAGGTCGAGGGTTCGGCGGCCGCGTCCTCCCTGCTCTTCGTCCCGTCCTCGGTCCCGCAGCCGGTGAGCGCGCCGGTCGCCACGGCCGCGGCGCCCGCCGCGAGTACGGTGCGCCGGGGGGTGTTGTCGAGCATGGCCATCTCCTCGAGTCGTCGGTCAGCGGCAGCATCCTGGCGCGCCGGAGGGCTCAGGAGAAGCACCGTCTCCCACGAGTCCCGGGCCCGACCCGTCCGCTCAGGAGTCCGCGGGGTACGGGACCAGGTCCCGCGCGGTGCCGTCGGCGTCGCGGCGTACCTCCCACAGCCGGTGCACGGCCGCCCGGTCGAGGGGGCCGTGGACGTGGGGGTAGCGGGCGCCGCTGCCGCCCTCGCGGCTGACCTCCGACGTCAGCCCGCGCTCGTCGATCTCCACGGCCAGGAGGGGGCCGGGAACGTCGCGGAAGTGGCGGTTCACGATCTCCAGGACCGTCGGCCGGTCCGCCGAACAGTGCGTGAAGCCCTGGGTGTCGAGCGACGGCGGGGCGTACGGGAGGTCCGGGGCGGCGGACCAGTCGGCGAGGGTGACCACGTGGAAGATCATGCGGATCGTTCTACCGCAGCCGGCGGGGGGCTGCGCCGTACGGGCGGTACGGCGCGGCCCGGGCGGTGGCCACGCCGTTCGCGGCCGGGGGGCGTGGTGGGCGCCTCGGGGCGTGCGGTTCCGCGGGCGGCTCGTCGCGGGTGGCGGTCCGGCCGGCGTCTCGTCAGGTGGGCGGGCGGTTCGACGACAGTCACCGGCTGATTACGCTGAAGGTCCACAGCCCGCCGTCCCCGACCAAGGAGCGCCCCGTGAGAACCGCCGTCGTCATCGGAACCGGACTGATCGGCACCTCCGCGGCGCTCGCCCTCGCCGGCCGCGGGGTCGCCGTGCACCTTGCCGACCACGACCCGGTGCAGGCCCGTACGGCCGCCTCGCTGGGCGCCGGCACCGACGCGGCCCCCGAGGGCCCGGTCGACCTCGCGATCATCGCCGTGCCCCCGGCGCACACGGCGGCCGCCCTGGCCGACGCGATGGGGCGCGGGATGGCGCGCGCGTACGTGGACGTGGCCAGCGTCAAGGGCGGGCCGCGGCGCGAGCTGGAGGCGCTGGGCCTGGACATGACGGCCTACCTCGGCACGCACCCGATGGCCGGCAAGGAGCGCTCGGGCCCGCTGGCGGCCACCGCGGACCTGTTCGAGGGCCGGCCGTGGGTGCTCACGCCCACCCGGGACACCGACACCGAGGTGCTCAACCTCGCGCTCGAACTGATCGCGCTGTGCCGGGCCGTGCCGGTGGTGATGGACGCCGACGCCCACGACCGGGCCGTGGCCCTCGTCTCGCACACCCCGCAGCTGGTGTCGAGCATGGTCGCCGCACGGCTGGAGACGGCCGACGAGACGGCGGTGCGGCTGTGCGGCGGGGGCATCCGCGACGTCACCCGGATCGCGGCCTCCGACCCGCGGATGTGGGTGGAGATCCTCTCCGCCAACCCCGGGCCCGTCGCCGACGTGCTCTCGGCGATCGCCGCCGACCTCGACGAGACCGTGCAGGCGCTGCGCGCCCTGCAGTCCGCCGACGAGGACAAGCGGCGCGGCGGGGCCGCCGGGATCGAGGACGTGCTGCTGCGCGGCAACGCCGGCCGGGTGCGGGTGCCCGGCAAGCACGGGCAGGCGCCGGCGGCGTACGAGACCGTGGCCGTGCTCATCAGCGACCAGCCGGGGGAGCTGGCGCGGATCTTCGCCGACGCGGGGCGGGCCGGGGTCAACATCGAGGACGTACGGATCGAGCACGCGACGGGGCAGCAGGCCGGGCACGTGCAGCTCATGGTCGAGCCGCGGGCGGTGGCGCCGCTCACGGCCGCGCTCCGCGAGGCCGGCTGGGCCCTCCGCCAGCAGTGACCGACCGCCCGCTCGCCCCGCCCGCACCCCGGTCCGGGCGGGGGCCGGCGGGCGCTCCGGCGCCGGCCCGCGGACCGGTGGGGGCGGGGTGGGGCGAGGGGCCGGTAACCTTGGGGAGGGGCGCTTTGGTGTGCCCGGGAATCGCTCGCGCAAGCAGGAAGGTGCCAGACACCGTGGAAACCGCTTCGTCCGCCGTGATCGTCGCCATCGACGGTCCCTCCGGCACGGGCAAGTCCAGCACCTCCAAGGCCGTCGCGGCCAAGCTCGGGCTGCGTTACCTCGACACCGGCGCGCAGTACCGCGCGATCACCTGGTGGATGGTCGCCCACGGCGTCGACATCGACGACCCCGAGGCCATCGCGACCGCCGCCGACAAGCCCACGATCGTCTCGGGCACCGACCCGCTCGCCCCCACCATCACGGTGGACGGCACCGACGTGGCCGGCCCGATCCGCACCAAGGATGTCACCTCCAAGGTCAGCGCCGTGAGCGCGGTTCCGGAGGTCCGGACCCGGATCACCGAGCTGCAGCGGTCCATCGCCGCGCAGGCGGAGGGCGGCATCGTCGTCGAGGGCCGCGACATCGGCACCACCGTGCTCCCGGACGCCGACCTGAAGATCTTCCTCACGGCCTCGGCCGAGGCCCGCGCCGCCCGCCGCTCCGGCGAGCTCAAGGGCAAGGAGGCGGCCGACCTCGCCGCCACCAAGGAAGCGCTGATCAAGCGCGACGCCGCCGACTTGGGACGCAAGACCTCGCCGCTGGCGAAGGCCGACGACGCCGTCGAGGTGGACACCACCGACCTCACTCTGGAGCAGGTCATCGAGTGCGTCGTCACCCTCGTTGAGGAGAAGCGGGCCGGCACGTGACCGTAGGCACCACCGGCCCCACCCCCCGGGGTGCGGCCGTCGGTCGGCGCATCGGGATCGGGCTCATGTACGGCCTGTGGGCGCCCCGCGTCCTCGGCGCCTGGCGGGTGCCGGCGACCGGGCCGGTGATCCTGGCCGTCAACCACACGCACAACATCGACGGCCCCATGCTCATGGGGACGGCGCCCCGGCCCGTGCACTTCCTCATCAAGAAGGAAGCGTTCGTCGGCCCGCTGGGCGCCTTCCTCGACCGCATCGGCCAGGTCAAGGTCGACCGCACCGGACCCGACCGCGCCGCCATCTCCGACGCGCTCGGCGTGCTGGAGTCCGGCGGCGTGCTCGGGATCTTCCCCGAGGGCACCCGGGGAGAGGGCGACTTCGCCTCCCTGCGGGCCGGCCTCGCCTACTTCGCCGTCCGCTCGGGCGCGCCCATCGTGCCCGTCGCCGTGCTCGGCAGCACCGACCGGCGGGGCCGCCTCGTAAAGGGGTTGCCGCCGCTCAAGGGCCGGGTCGACATTGTCTTCGGCGACGCCTTCCAGGCCGGCGACGGCAGCGGGCGGCGCACCCGTACGGCCCTCGACGAGGCGACCGTACGCATCCAGGAACACCTGACCGCCCATCTGGACGACGCCAGGCGCCTGACCGGGCGCACGGCGGACGCCGCGGTCGGAACCGGGCGCGGGGCGGGCCCGGACCAGCGAGACTGAACCAGTAGTGGGCCCGCGCCCCGCGCGGGTGCCACCGACCACCACGAACGACGAGGAACGGACTTCATGAACGACCAGCACGACCACGGAGCGCTCGGCGACGCCGAGTACGCGGAGTTCATGGAGCTCGCCGCGGAAGAGGGCTTCGACATCGAGGACGTCGAGGACGCCATCGAGGAGGCCGGCCACGGCCCGCTCCCCGTCCTCGCCGTCGTCGGCCGCCCGAACGTCGGCAAGTCGACCCTGGTGAACCGCATCATCGGCCGCCGCGAGGCGGTCGTCGAGGACAAGCCCGGCGTCACCCGCGACCGCGTGACCTACGAGGCCGAGTGGGCCGGCCGCCGCTTCAAGGTCGTCGACACCGGCGGCTGGGAGCAGGACGTCCTGGGCCTCGACGCCTCCGTCGCCGCCCAGGCCGAGTACGCCATCGAGGCCGCGGACGCGTGCGTCTTCGTCGTCGACGCCAAGGTCGGCGCCACCGACACCGACGAGGCCGTCGTCAGGCTGCTGCGCCGGGCCGGCAAGCCCGTCGTGCTGTGCGCCAACAAGGTCGACGGCCAGAGCGGCGAGGCCGACGCGGCCGCCCTGTGGTCCCTCGGCCTGGGCATGCCGTACCCGGTCTCCTCGCTGCACGGCCGCGGCACCGGCGACATGCTGGACGCCGTCCTCGAGGTCCTGCCCGAGGCGCCCGCGCAGACCTTCGGCGGCAACGCGATCGGCGGCCCCCGCCGCATCGCGCTCATCGGCCGCCCGAACGTCGGCAAGTCCTCGCTCCTCAACAAGGTCGCGCGGGAGGAGCGGGTCGTCGTCAACGAGCTGGCCGGCACCACCCGCGACCCGGTCGACGAGCTGATCGAGCTCGGCGGAGTCACCTGGAAGTTCGTGGACACCGCCGGTATCCGCAAGAAGGTCCACCTCCAGACGGGCTCGGACTACTACGCCTCGCTGCGCACGGCCGCCGCCGTGGAGAAGGCGGAGGTCGCGGTCATCCTGATCGACACGACCGAGAAGATCAGCGTCCAGGACCAGCGCATCATCACCATGGCCGTCGAGGCCGGCCGCGCCATCGTCATCGCCTACAACAAGTGGGACGGGCTCGACGAGGAGCGCCGCTACTACCTCGAGCGCGAGATCGAGACCGAGATGCAGCAGGTCGCGTGGGCGCCGCGGGTGAACGTCTCCGCGAAGACCGGCCGCCACATGGAGAAGCTGGTCCCGGCGATCGAGACCGCCCTCGCGGGCTGGGAGACCCGGGTCCCGACGGGTCGGCTGAACGCCTTCCTCGGCGAGATCGTGGCCTCCCACCCGCACCCGGTCCGCGGCGGCAAGCAGCCGCGCATCCTGTTCGGCACCCAGGCGGGCACCAAGCCGCCGCGGTTCGTGCTGTTCGCCTCCGGCTTCCTGGAGGCGGGCTACCGCCGGTTCATCGAGCGCCGGCTGCGCGAGGAGTTCGGCTTCGACGGCACCCCGATCCACATCTCGGTCCGGGTCCGCGAGAAGCGCCAGAAGAAGAAGTAGGAGCCGGTCAGGCCCCGCGGCGCGGGGCCGGCGGCAGCGCCGCGGGCAGGGCGGCCGGGACGTGCGTCGCGGCCTGGTGCGGGCGGGCGGCGCCGTACCCGGCGGAGCCCGCCGGGTAGGGGCCGCCGCCCTGGCCCGCGTACGAGGGGACCTGCTGCCAGCTGTCGGAGCCCCGGGCGTCGGCGCCGGAGCGGTCCGTGCCCCAGGCGTTCCAGGACTGCCACGGGTCCCACGCGGAACCGGCCAGGCCGCTGCTGGTGAGCGCGCCGAAGCCGGCGAAACCGAGGTCCTCCTCGCCCGTGCGGTCGCCCGGCAGGGCCCGGAAGGCCCGCTGGTACTCCGAGCACAGGGCGTCGTAGATCGGGGTGTGCGAGCCGCCGGGGAAGTCCCGCTCGCGCGGGGGGCGCATCGAGGGGATGTGGCTCTGGTAGCTCTGCGGGCGCGAAGCGTCGTATGAGTGCACGTCGTGCCAACGACCCCGGAGCCCCGACGGATGCGGGCGCGGTCGGGGGAAACGCAGGGCGCCGGGGGTACGCGGACGGTCTCCGCGTACCCCCGGCGCTGCTTCCGGCACGTGCCGGACCCGCGGTCGGGGCCCTCGTTCCCCGCCCGCGAGCGGCGGACGCGCCGGCGGGTGCCGGCACCGGTCGGATGCCGGCGGGCGGGGTGGCCGCCGGCCGGGCGGGTCAGGTGCCGGCGAGCGGCAGCATCGCGGCCACCAGCAGGCCGGAGGCCGCCGCCTTGTCGAGCGCGTCGCGCAGCAGGTCCTCGCGCGGCTGCTGGCCGATGGAGCCCACGGGCGCCGCGTAGACGAGCACCTTCTGGTGCCGGTTGGCCTCGTTGCGCCAGCCCTCGGTGACCGGCAGCGCCTGGTGCGCCTGCCACCACGCGACCTGGCCGCCGCCCCCTGCACCGGGCTGGAGCACCGCGTGCAGCTTGCCCGCCGCCAGGAGCACGGACCAGCCGGCCAGCTGCGAGGGCACCGAGCCCATGTCGGTGACAGGGACGAAGCCCTGCTCGATGAGCAGCGGCAGGAAGTCGTCGCCGGGGCCGGTGGTGCCGGGGCGCGCGATCGGGGCGGTGGGCTCGACGACCAGCGCCGGGTGCAGCTCGCCGTTGATCAGGACGAGGCCGCTGGTGATGCCCAGGACGGCCTGGCCACCGGGCACGTTCTCGGGGACCGCGACCGCCTCGCCGGCGGGGCTGTCGCCGGTGATGCTGCGGACGGCGCCCTGGAGCTGCTCCTCCGAGACGGTGACGACCTGGGACGGGATGCAGGTGGCGTGGGCGAAGGCCAGGACGGCGGTCTCGTCGCCGACGAACAGCACGGTGCTGGTGCGCTCCCGCTCGGAGTCCCCCGGGGTCCGGCAGGAGGTGCAGTCGTAACTGCCGGGCGCGGACTCGCCGCGGAGCAGCAGGTCGGCTTCTTCGTCGCCGATCTCGGCGCGTACGTCATCGCTGACGTCGAGCATGCGCGGCACGGGGTGACTCCTCGGGCTAGACGTGCGTGGGCCGGGCGGATCCCGGCTCTCCGGGGCTCAACGGGGGAGCGGTGGCCGGGGTCACGCCGTCCAGGGGAACGGAATCGAACCGCACGTCCAGGAGGGTGAACCGGTCGTGCGATCTGATCTCTTCATGGCAATTCCTGTCCGATGACGGGCAGTTGATGGCCGGAGCTGCGCGGTTCCGGTAGGGGGCGCCTCGGCCGACCGGGTGGGGCCGGGTGGCGGTCCGCGCGGCGGGCCCGGCGGGGCGTACCGGCCTGCGTAGCGTGGCCCGATGGCTCACCTCCGGAAGCGGCCGTACGCCCGACCCGGGGCCCGCGGCCCGGCCGCGGCCCTGCTGTGCGCCGCCGTGCTCGCGCTGCTGCCGACCGCGGCCCGGGCGGCCGACGCGGCTGCCGCGCCACCGCCCCCGGCCCCCGGCCCGGCGGGGGTCGGCCTGGTCGGCTCGAAGGGGACCATCGGCTCCGGCCCGGGCGACTGCGGCCCGGGCGGTCAGTGGCCCTGGGACTGCGTGGCCGACTGCGAGAGCAGCGGCCGCTGGCACGCCGACACCGGGAACGGCTTCTACGGCGGCCTGCAGTTCGGTCAGCCGACGTGGGCCGGGCACGGCGGGCTGCGGTTCGCACCGCGCGCCGACCTGGCCACGCGGGAGCAGCAGATCAGGGTCGCCGAGGACCTGCTGGCGGTGCAGGGCTGGGAGGCCTGGCCGACGTGCGCCAAGCGGTACGGGCTGGCCGGGCGCGCGCACGTCGTGCGGGCCGGGGACACCCTGTACGGGATCGCCCGCCGGTACCGGATCGCCGGCGGCTGGCAGGCGCTGTACCGGCTGAACGCGAAACTGGTCGGACCGAACCCGGGTCGGCTGGAGATCGGGTGGATGCTGGCCCTGCCGAAGGACGCGGCGGTCCCGAAGGACCTGGTGACGCCGCAGGCGGTGGTGCCGGTGGAGGCCGTGGCTACTCCCCGGCCGCCCGCGGCTCCACCGCCTCTCCGCTGAAGGCCAGTCCGCCCCGGCGCAGTTCGTGGACGAGGACGCCGGGCAGGGCGAGGGCCGCCGGCACTCCCTGCTCGGCCAGCACCACCGCCGCACCGTCCCGGGCCAGGGCGGCGAGGAGGGCGTACGTACGGTCCGCGGTCGCGGGCGCCATGCCCTGGGCCGGCTCGTCGAGCAGCAGCACGGCGGGGCGGCCGGTGGCCGGGTCGGTGCGGGGGGCCAGCAGGGCACGGCACACGGCGAGCATGCGCTGCTCGCCGCCCGACAGGGTGCCCGCGGTGCGGGGCAGCAGCGCGGCGAGCGCCGGGTAGGCGTCCAGCGCGGGATCGGGAGCGGCGCCGCGGGCGGCGAGCGCGAGGTTCTCGGCGACGGTCAGCCCGCCGTGCACGGCCTGCCGGTCGGGTACGAAGCACAGGCCGCGCCGGGCCCGTTCGTGGGCCCGCCACCCCGTGACGTCCGCCCCGCGCCAGCGGACCCGGCCGGCCGCCAGCGGCACGGTGCCGGCCAGCGCGCGCAGGGCGGTGGTGCGGCCGGAGCCGTTGCGGCCGAGGAGCAGGGTCACGGTGGCGGCGGGGACGGGCAGGTCGAGGCCGTGGAGGGCTTCGAGGGGTCCGTACCGCACCCGTGCGCCGCGGAGCGCCATCTCAACGGTCAAGGAACACCCCCGCGGCCATGGTGTGCACGGTGTCGGCGAGCGCGCCGACCACGTCGGGGTCGTGCTCGACGACCAGCACCGCCAACCCGTCTCCGGCCAGCGCCCGCAGTACCCGCGTCAGTTCCCGCACCTCGGCGGCGTCGAGTCCGGCGGCGGGCTCGTCGAGCAGCAGCACCCGGGGGCTGCCGGCGAGGGCGCGGGCGAGCTCGACGCGGCGCAGGGTGGCGGTGGACAGGCCGGCGGCCGGGGCGTACCGGAGCGGGCCGTCGAGGCGGAGCAGCCGCAGGCTGCGCTCGAGCTGGCCGGGATCGTGCCGATGGCCCTGCTCGGCGCCCAGCCGGACGTTGTCCTCCACCGTGAGGCCGTCGAAGACGGCGAGCTGCTGGAAGGACCGGGCCAGGCCCAGGCGGGCGCGGTCGTACGCGGGCAGGTGCGTGATGTCGCGGCCGTCGAGCAGCACCCGGCCCGCGGTGGGGCGCAGGGCCCCGCCGAGGCAGTCGAAGAGGGTGCTCTTCCCGGCGCCGTTGGCCCCGACCACCCCCGTGATCCGCCCGGCGGGCACGTCGAGCGCGACCCCGCGCAGGGCGTGGTACGGGCCGTGGTGGGCGTGCAGGCCGCGGGCGCTGAGGAGGGGGGTGGGGGTGGGGGCGCGGCTGGGTTGTCTCGGGGCGGGGGGTGTCTGGGGCGGGGTGGGTGCCGGGGTGAGGCGCGGTTGACGTGGGGTCGGTGGCGGTGCGGGGTGCGGCGGGGGTGCGGCGGACGTGCGGAACAGGCCTGCGAGTCCTGCCGGGAAGCGGCCCACGAGTACGGCCAGTACGCCGATCAGCGCGGCCGGGACCCCGCCCCGCGTGCCCGCGTCGAGGCCCACCAGCAGCGCCGCCCCGATCAGCGCCCCGGCCGCGCTGTCCGCGCCGAGCACCACCACCGCCGCGAACCACAGCAGTCCGCGCACCGGGTCGAACGCCTCCGGGTCGAAGGCCCGTACCGCCAACCCCAGCATCCCTCCGCCCAACGCCGCCAGCGCCGCGCCGGCCACGAAGGCCAGCAGCTTCAGCCGCGGTACCGCCACCCCGGCGGCGGCGGCTCCCGCCTCGTCGTCGCGCAGCGCGGCCAGCGCCCGCCCCGGCCGCCCGCGCCGCAGGACGGCGACCGCCACCAGGGACGCGGCCAGCAGGCCGAGTTCCAGGGCGTAGTACGCGCGGTCGTCCGCGAACCCGGGTGGCCGGTCGAGGTCGAGCCCGGCGGTGGCGTACGGCTGCGCGAACACGAACCGGCTGACCGCCACGCCGAACGCCAGTGTCGCCAGCGCCAGGGCCAGCCCCCGGCGGCGGATCGCCGGCCACCCGGTCAGCAGTCCCAGCGGGGCCACCAGCACCACTGCCACCGCCAGCGCCCCCAGACCCGTGACGGGGGGCAGTCCGGGGAACCGCCCGGCCGCCAGCAGGGCGGTGAACAGGGCGCCCAGACCTGCGTACGCCGCCTGGCCGAGCGAGATCTGCCCGCCCCGCCCGGTCACGACCACCAGGGACAGCAGCACCACCGCGAACGCCGGCACCCGCACCGCACCCGCCAGGTCCGCGTCGCCGAAACCGAGCGGCAACAGCAGCAGCACACCGGCCAGCGACCACGCCGCGACTCGGGGGGCGCCCCACGCCGCGACTCGAGGGGTGCTCCGTGGCGGAGGGCCGGCCCTGCGGCAGGCCCACCCCGAGGGCTCGAGCCCTGGGTGGGGCTGCGGCGGCCTTCCCACGGCCGGGAGCAGGGGCACCAGGAGCGTGGCGGCCAGCAGGGCCACCGCGAAGAGGTTCGCCGAGACCGCGCCGAGCAGCGGCGCGGCCCGGCCCGTGGGGTGGAACCGGGTCAGTTGGGACTGGGCCACCCCGATCGCGAGGGCGGCGCCGATCGCCACCGGCAGGCTCTTCAGCCGGGCCAGCACCACGACGGCGACCACTTCGAGCACGAGCAGCGGCAGACCGTACGGGTCCAGTCGCACGTACGGGGCCAGCAGCACGCCCGTGAGCCCCGCCGTGAAGGTGCCGAAGGCCCAGCCGGCGGCCGCGACGCGGTCGGCGTCCACGCCCCCGAGCGAGGCCAGCACCCGGTCGTCCACCACCGCCCGCAGCGCCCGTCCGAAACCGGTGCGACGGGTCACCACCGCCACCGCGAGGGCGCCCAGCACCGCCGCCGCGAGCTGCGGCCACGGCTCGCCTGCGACCAGCACGGGAGCGTCCGTCCGGGCCCCGGCCCCCCACACCACGTCGGCCAGCCCCACCAGCAGGACGAACACGCCGATGGAGGCCACGAGCGCGGCCGCCGTGTCGCCGCCGCGCACCGCCAGCGGCCGGAACACCAGGCGGTCCAGCACGAGTCCGATGCCCGGTGCCACCAGGAGCAGCGTGACGGCTCCGGCGGCCGCCACCGGCCAGTGCCATCCGACCACCAGGTGCCGCAGGACGTACGCGCAGACCATCGCGACCGCCCCGTGCGCCAGGTTGAGCACGCCCGTGGCCCGGTACGTGACGATCAGCCCGATGCCCGAGAGCGCGGCGGCGCTGCCGACCGCGAGTCCGGCCAGCGTGAGCTCGTAGGTCAGGGAGGCCATGGCTGCCGCCTCAGCGCGGCCAGCGGGGTTCGCACACGGGGCAGGGGGAGAGGCCGGCCCCCGGCGCCGCCGCGACCGCGTCCGCCCGCCCGTCCACCAGCGGGCAGTCGGGCCGGTGGGCCAGGCTGCCGCCGGGCACCCGCAGCGGCGGTCCGTCGGAGGCGGGCCCGACCGCGTCGGGGAGGTTCTCGTCGAAGGCCCCGGCCTCACCCGTTCGGGCGTACGTGCCGGTCTCCGGGCCCGTCCCGGACGGCCGCCACGCCGCGGCCAGCAGCACGGCACCCGCCACCAGCAGTGCCGCACCCGGCACCGTGCACGAGGCCAGGTACGGCAGCTGGCGGGCCGCGAACCGCTCGCCGGAGACCCCGTACCAGCCCAGGACGCACAGCAGCGCGCCGGCCGCCAGCGCCCCGGCGGCGGCCCACAGCGTCGTCCGCGAACTGGTCTGCATCGGCACTCCCCTGACGTGGCCGGCCGCCGGCAGGGGCGGGCGCCCGCGGTGACCGATTCCTTGCACTATGCCCCGAAGCGGCAGACCCTGGAAGCATCGAGCCGAACGGCTCGCTCGGACACCGGTGGTGAGCCAGATGGGCCTGGTCCTGAGTGGACGCTCCCGGATCGCGGTCTGGGGCGCCGCCGCGGTCCTCGTGCTCGGCCCCGCCGTCGCGGGCTGCTCCGACGACTCCGGCGGACGGACGGGCAAGACCTCCAGTCCGGCCGCCTCCGCACCGGCGACGGCCCCGGCGGACCGCGCCGCGGCGCAGGCGGAGATCGAGCAGAACTGGGTACGGTTCTTCGAGCCGGGAACCTCCACCGACGACCGCGTGAAGCTCCTGGAGAACGGGGAGCAGTTCCGGGCCCTGCTGGACGGGATGAAGTCGAACCCGCTGGCCCGGCAGACCGCCGCGAAGGTCACCGCCGTCACCTTCACCTCCCCGACCGGGGCCACGGTCACCTGGGACCTGCTGGAGAGCGGCACCCCGGTGCTGTCCGCCCTCAAGGGCACGGCGGTCCTGCAGGACGACGTATGGAAGCTCTCGGCCTCGTCCCTCTGCGCCCTCGTCGAGATGAGCGATGCGGCCGCGCCGGGCTGCTGACGGACCGTATCCGGACGGGCCCCGGCGTCCGGGCGCCCTCCGGCGGGGGAGGGTGAGGAGGGGCGGTCCCGTACCGGGCCGCGTCCGCCGCGCCGTGTTCGTGCTCCTCTGCCTCCTGGTGGCCCCGGCCTGCGGCAGCCGGCTCCCCGAGAGCGCCTTCGAGCCGGCCGCGCGCACCCCCACCGGTCCGGCCGCCGCCGGGCCGCTGCGCGTCGGCATCATCGCCAGCACCACCAGCCCCGTGGGCGGCGACGCGTTCTCCGGCCCCGGCGAGGGCGCCCGCGCGTACTTCGACCGGGTCAACGCGCAGGGTGGCATCGGCGGCCGCCGCGTCGAGGTGGAGACCTGCGACGACGGCGGCAGCGGCATCGGCAACACCGGGTGCGTGCACCGCCTCGTCGACCGGCGCCGGGTCTTCGCCCTCGTCGCCACCACCGCCCTCGACTACGCGGGCGCGCCGCTCGTCAGCCGGGCGGGCGTCCCCGACATCGGCGGGCAGCCGATCGGGGCGGCCTACGACACCTACCCGCACCTCTACGGGATCTACGGCAGCCAGGCCCCCCGCACCGGCGGCGCGCCCGGTTGGGGCGGCACCCTGTACGGCGGCACCGAGGTCTACCGGTACTTCAAGACCGCCCGGGGTGCGCGCAGCGCCGCCGTGGTCGCGTACAACCAGTCCGCCTCCGCCGCCTACGCCCGGTTGGTCACGCAGGGGCTGAAGGCCGAGGGGTACGCGGTGACGCAGGAGCAGGTGGACTTCGCCCTGCCCAACTTCCGCGCGGTGGCCGCCGACCTGAAGGCGCGCGGCACGGACCTGGTCTTCGACGCCCTCGACGCGCACGGCAACGCCCGGCTGTGCGAGGCGATGGACGGGGCCGGGGTGCGGGTGACCGCGAAGGTCACCAACGTGCAGAACTGGAACGACGACGTGGCCACCGCCTACGCCCGGGCCCCGCACTGCCGCAACGCCCTGTGGGTGACCGGTTCCAGCCGCAACCACGCAGACGCCGCGCACCCGGCCGTACGGGAGTTCCGCGCGGCCCTCCGGGGGCGCACCCTCACCCAGTGGCAGCTCGAGGGCTGGGCGGCGGCGATGTGGTTCACCGACGCGGCCCGCTCCTGCCTGCCGGACGTCACCCGGGCGTGTGTGGAGGGCTTCCTGAACCGCGCCGAGCCGTACACCGCGCGCGGACTGCTGCTGCCGGTCTCCTTCACGCCCTCGCCCACGCCGCCCGAAGAGCGCCGGACCTGCCTGTCCGTGGCCCGGTGGCAGGACGGCCGCGGCTGGCTGGACCAGGGCCCGGACATGACCGAGAACTGCTTCACCGTCCCTCAACTGCCGTACCGTCCCTGACGCGCTGGCAGACTCGGGCGCATGCTCGACACCTCCGCGCGCCTGCTGCGCCTGCTGTCCCTGCTCCAGGCCCACCGTGAGTGGACCGGCCCCGAGCTCGCCGACCGGCTGGGCGTCACCCCGCGCACGGTCCGCCGGGACGTGGACCGGCTCCGCGAACTGGGCTACCCGGTCAACGCCAGCCCGGGGACCGGCGGCGGGTACCAGCTGGGCGCGGGCGCCGAACTGCCGCCGCTGCTGCTCGACGACGACGAGGCGGTGGCCGTCGCCGTGGGTCTGCGCACCGCCGCCGGCAACGGGGTCGAGGGCATCGGCGAGGCCTCCGTACGGGCGCTGGCCAAGCTGGAGCAGGTGCTGCCGGGCCGGCTGCGGCGCCGGGTGTCGGCCCTCAACGAGTTCACCGTGCCGATGCTGCGCGTCCGCGCGGGCGCCGCCGTCGACCCGGCCGTGCTGACGGAGCTGGCCACGGTGTGCCGCGACGGCGAGCGGCTGCGCTTCGAGTACCGGGACCACGGGGGCACCGGCAGCCGGCGCACGGTCGAGCCGCACCGGTTGGTGTGCAGCGAGCGGCGCTGGTACCTGGTGGCGTGGGACGTGGACCGCGGCGACTGGCGGACCTTCCGCGCCGACCGGATCGAACCCCGGCCCCCGCACGGGCCGCG
Organism: Streptomyces sp. NRRL S-87; assembly: GCF_000719335.1. Lineage (GTDB taxonomy): Bacteria > Actinomycetota > Actinomycetes > Streptomycetales > Streptomycetaceae > Streptomyces. The sequence continues at coordinate 39,688 of NZ_JOGB01000046.1, read as the reverse complement.
GTTCGCCCCGCGCACCCCGCCCGCCGAGGACCTGGCGGCCTACGTCTCCGAGGGCGTGTCGCAGCGTGCGTACGCCGCCCGGGCCGTACTGCGCCTGCACGCCACGGCCGAGGAGGCGGCCCGGAGGGTGGGACCGGCCGACGGGGTGCTGGAACCTCTGGACGACGGGACCTGCCTGCTGCGCACGGGGGCGGTGAGCCTGGACGTGCTGGTGATCCACGTGCTGCTGCTGGGCTTCGACTTCGAGGTGGTGGAGCCGCCGGAGCTGACCGAGCGGATCAGGGCCGCACGGGACCTGCTGGGCCGGGCGGTGGCGCCGTAACGGCGGAGGTGGAACGGCGCTCGGCTGTGGAGGAATCGTGCACGTTATATGGAGCGTCAGTTCGGCGGTGCGGGCCGGGCGGGGGAATTGTTCCGACGGAATTACCGGTTGGCCCACCGGAATTCGGCGGACCTGCCGCCCCGCGCCCGTGCGGACGGGAAAGCAGAATGCGCCGGCCGGTCCGGACAACCGGAACTCGTGGTTCGGGTGATGCCTTCGGGCCACAGTCCTGTCGACGTTCTGTGACACAAGCGTGACCCGCAACGGACGAACGTCAGGGCGGGTCGCTGACACGGCACCGCCGCGGACCGGATGCTCCGGTCCGCGGCGGCGGTGCGGGGGGAGGGGTGTGTGCGTACCGCGCCCCCGCAGGAGGTGTCGGGTCAGCTCCCGGCGACCGGCCGCGGCGCGGGGCCGCGTGCGACCCGCTCGGCGTGCACCGGTCGGCGGCTGCCGGCCGGCGCGCCGGGCGACCGCTCGGAGCGGATCAGGTGGGCCCGGGGCACCGGGTGGCCGGACCGCGGGCCGTGCGCTGCCGCGGCCGGCGCGGCGCCGGCGCCCTGGAGCACCGGCCCGGGCCGGACGGCGTCCGCGACGGGGGCCGCGGACGTGACGGGGGCCCCGGACGTGACAGGGGCCCCGGACGTGACGGGGGCGGCCCCGGCCAGGGCGGCCTCGGGCAGGGCCGGCTCCGCGGCACCGACCGTGCGCGGTACGACGAGGACCCGGGCGGGCACCGGGGTGACGGGCACCGGGGCGAGTACGCCGCGGCGGGACCGCAGCCGGGTGCGGACGGCGAACACGTAGGCCTCGGTCCGGGCGATCAGCGGCTCGAACCACGGCAGCGCCAGGAGGATGAGCAGCCCCGCGGCCCAGCCCAGCAGGACGTCGCTGACCCAGTGCGTACCGAGGTAGACGGTGGTGGCGCCGACGCCCAGGGCGACGACGGCCGACAGCACCGACAGGTTCCGGCGGGTGCGGACGGTGGAGGCCAGGTACGCCAGGATGCCCCAGGTCACGACGGCGTTCGCGGTGTGGCCGGAAGGGAATATATCGCCGCCGGCGAAGAGCTCGGCCGAACCGATCGTGGTGGCGTAGTGCGGGCCGAGTCGGCCCAGGCCCAGCTTGACGGCGCCGACGGTGATGTTCAGCAGGAGCAGTGCGACACCGAGCGTGATCAGCGGACGCAGGGTGTGCTGTCGCCAGGAGCGCCAGCCGAGCCATGCGGCGACCATGACCGCGGTGGGTCCGCGCTGGCCCAGGACCACGTAGTAGTCGAGGAAGGCGTGCAGCTGCGGCCACTGCTCGTAGGGGCGGAAGAACATCACCTGCCAGTCGAGCCGCACCAGCCACGAGGTGGTCAGTACGCCCACCACGATCGCCAGGTAGAACGCGAGGGTCGCTCCGAACAGCACCATGCGGTGACGGCTCATCTGCGGAACCTGCAGATGAGCCGGTCGTTCGTGTTCACGGTCCAGCCGGGCGAAGACCCGTTCCAGCCGGGTGAAGATTCGGTCGGTACGCACGTCAATGGACGTTACAGCGCGTGAGTGCGCCGACCGGCCGAATCGCGGGCTTTGTGATGACCATGTGATGTGGGCTGGGTCTCATGCGGGTCTTATTCCCGACAATCCGAGATTCCGAGGGTCCGTCCGGATGCCGTTTCCCGGAATGCGCGCAGTCCCTTACTCCGACTTTATTGCCGCAGGAAATCCCATTACCTGAGAAGGTGCGGAATTCCCGCCTCCGCCGCGCCCGCCGGGGATCACGCTCCGGTCACGACAGCCCCGCGGTCCCCACGCGGCGCGCCCCTCCTGTAGGGCCCCACCCGTCGCGCCCGACGCGGGGCACCTGATCTCGAGCCGCCGCATACGCGGGTCGCCGGACCCTTGGCATTGCCGGTGGGGCGCGTGGTGTGTGGGGGAGGCGCTTGACTGGGGAGGCCTGCAGGCCTCCCCAGTCAAGCGCCGAGGGGACCCACGCACCACGGGACCCACCCCGAAGCGAGCCCACCGAAGCCCCCCCACTCGCCGAAGCAGGCGTCCATCCCCCCTCACGGCGGCCCCGACCCGTTCAGCCAGAACGCCCCGTACGCCGCCGACCCCGCCGCCACCGCGGCCAGTACCAGCCCCGCCCGTCGGGGCCGCCACCGGCCCAGCGCCACCGCCACCGGCAGCAGCAGCGGGAAGGCCGGCAGCAGCAGCCGCGGCTTCGATCCGAAGTACCCCGACGCGCACAGCGCCAGGGCCACCACGATCCCGGTGTAGACGAGCAGCGGCGCCGGCTGCCGGGCCCGTACGCCGAGCAGGTAGAGCCACAGCACCAGAGCCACGCCGACGATCAGCCCCACCCCCGCGGGCCACGCCCCCGAGGTCAGCCGCCCGCCGATGAACCGGGCGAAGGCCCAGCCGCCGTCGAAGCCGTTGCCCCAGCCGCCCTGCACCCGCAGGTAGCCCAGCACCCCGTCGCCGGTGCGTGCCCCGACCCACAGCACGTACGCCGCCGCGCCCAGCGGGGCCAGCGCCGCCCCGGCCGCCATCCGCCACGACCGCTCCCCGGCCCGCCAGCGCAGCACGGCCCCCACCCACACCGCCGCCACGACCGCCGCGCCGACCGGCCGGGTCAGCCCCGCGAGCGCGGCCGCCAGCCCCGCCGCCATCCACCGCCGGGTGAGCACCGCGTACAGCGACCAGGCGGCCAGCGCGGTGAAGAGGGCCTCGCTGTACGCCATCGACTGCACGATCCCCACCGGCAGCGCACCCCAGCACACCGCGGCCAGCACTCCGACCCGCCGCCCGTACAGGTGGTCCGCCACCGCGAAGATCCCCCACGCGGCGAACAGGGAGGAGGTCCAGGCGACCGCGAGCCCGGCGTCCGCGTACGACAGGGGCGTCACGGCGTGCAGGCCCTGCTCCAGCCACGGCAGGAGCGGGAAGAAGGCGAGGTTCGAGTGCACCGCCCCGTTCGGCAGCACCACCTCGTACCCGTAGCCCAGCTCGGCGACGCGGGTGTACCAGAGCGAGTCCCAGCGCGCCGAGAGCAGCTTGTGCGGGCTGCTGCCGGCGGCCGCGCACCACGCGGCGAGCACCGCCAGACCGAGCGCCCGGACCGCGGCGTACCCCAGGAGGGCGGGCGCGGCGCGGCGCAGGGCGGCGGCGAGCGCGGTCGGGCGGGGGTGCGGCGAAACGGGCGGAACGAGAACGGTCACAGCATGATTATCGGTGGCGGCCGGTCGTGGCCACGGACCGTCACCGAGCCTCTACGCGGGGGGATGCGAGTGGCGTACGCCACACCTCGGCGGTCGGCGGGGTGAGAGCTTGACCACGTGATCCACAGCCGAACTCGCGTACGCTGTCGGTTCACTCGCCAGTCGACGCCGGACCTCGAAGGATGCCGTGGAAACGCCGCGGGCAACGCGCGGCACCAGAGCTCACCGCCGGTCCGCCGAGTGCGAGGGATCACTGGGAGGTACGTGCATGCAGGGGACGAACACGGTCCGGGACCGGTCTCCTTCCCCCTGGCAGCGGCTCGTCCCGGCCGACGGCGGTGCGAACCGCTGGGTCGTCCTGTTCGTGCTCTGCGTCAGCCTCCTCCTCGTCGCCCTCGACGCCACGATCCTGCACGTGGCCGTCCCCTCGGTCACCGAGGACCTGCGACCCGGTTCCATCGAGCTGCTGTGGATCGTCGACGCCTACCCGCTGGTGTGCGCCTCGCTGCTGATCCTCTTCGGCACGCTCGGCGACCGGGCGGGGCGCCGCCGGATCCTGCTCCTCGGGTACGCGCTCTTCGGAGTGGCCTCGGCGGTCGCGGCGCTGGCGGACACCGCCCAGGTGCTCATCGCCGCCCGCGTGCTGCTGGGCACCGGCGGCGCGATGATCATGCCGGCCACCCTGTCGATCATCCGCCAGGTCTTTCCCGACCGGCGCGAGCGCGCCCTCGCCATCGGCGTCTGGACCGTCGTCGGCGCGGTCGGCGCCGCCACCGGACCGGTGCTCGGCGGCTTCCTGGTCGAGAACTTCTGGTGGGGCTCGGTCTTCCTGATCAACATCCCGCTCATGGCGCTCCTGCTGCCGGCCGCCCGCTGGCTGCTGCCCGAGTCCCGGGGCGAGGGCAACGGACCCTGGGACGTGCTCGGCGCCCTGATGGCCGCCGCCGGCATCCTCGGCGTGGTGCTCGGCGTCAAGCGGGCCGGCGCCGGACACGACGTCCTCGGCGTGCGGACCCTCGGGCCGCTGCTGCTCGGCGCCCTGCTGCTGGCCCTCTTCGTGCGCCGCCAGAAGCGCCGCGCGCACCCGCTCATCGACATGCGGATGTTCGCCCGGCCGGCCTTCGCCACCTCCGTCGGCTGCATCGTGCTCGCCATGCTGGCCCTGGTCGGCCTGGAGCTGATCGCCGTCCAGTACCTCCAGCTGGTGCTGGGCCTGAGCCCCCTGGAGACCGGCCTGCGGCTGCTGCCGCTGACCTTCGCCGCGATGGCCGCCGGGGCCACCGGCTCCCACACCCTGCACCGCGCCGGCCCCCGCACGATGGTCTCCCTCGGCTTCCTGCTGACCGCCGCCGCCGTGCTGTGCCTGACCCTGATGGGGCAGCACGACCGGCCGTGGCTGCTGACCGTCGGCTTCGTCCTCCTCGGTTTCGGACTGCAGACCACGCTCTTCGGCGCGTACGAGTCGATGCTCAGCGAGGCTCCGGCCGAGCAGGCGGGCGGGGCGGCGGCCATAGGGGAGACCTCGTACCAGCTGGGCGCCGGCATGGGCATCGCGCTGCTCGGCAGCGTCATGAACGCCGCCTACGCCCCCGGCCTCGCGCACGTGCCGGGCGTGCCCGCCGCCGACAGGGCGGGCGCCGCGCACTCCCTCGGCGAGGCCTACCAGATCGCCGCCGCCCTCGGCGGGAACGCCGGGCGGGCCCTGCACACCGCCGCCCGCTCCTCCTTCGTCCACGGGCTGCACGTCACGCTGCTGGTCAGCGCCGGACTGCTGGTGCTCGGCGCGCTCGCCGCACTGCGGCTGCCCCGGGTCATGGACTGCTCGGCCACCGGCACCGGCACCGGCACCGGCACCGCCGAGGCCGCAGCGGCCGGGTCGGTGTACGCGGAACCGGCCGGGGCCCGCCGCGAGGTCGGCGTGCCGCGGCCGGCGACCGGTACGGTGGCGCTGCCCGCGCAGCCGACCGGCGAGCCCGCCCGCCGGGCCAGGGTGCCCGGCCCCGCGTGCCGGGCAGCGGCCGAGGCGGCCGGGTCTGGACGCACGGCACCCTGACCCGTACCGTCGGCGCGAGGCTTAAAACTTCCATCGCTAGTTTTACTGCGCCGCCGGAGGCCCCACCGTGTCCGCACTGCCGCCGTTCGACCCCGCCGACCCGATCGGCATCGACGACCTGCTCAGCCCCGAGGACCTGGCGGTCCGCGACACGGTCCGCAGCTGGGCCGCCGACCGCGTCCTGCCGTACGTCGCCGAGTGGTACGAGAGCGGCGAGCTGCCCGTGATCCGCGAGCTGGCCCGCGAGCTGGGCTCCATCGGCGCCCTCGGTATGTCCCTCGACGGCTACGGCTGCGCCGGCGCCAGCGCCGTCCAGTACGGACTGGCCTGCCTGGAGCTGGAGGCCGCCGACTCCGGCATCCGCTCCCTGGTCTCGGTGCAGGGCTCGCTCGCCATGTACGCGATCTGGAAGTACGGCTCCGAGGAGCAGAAGCAGCGCTGGCTGCCCGGCATGGCCGCCGGCGAGCTCATCGGCTGCTTCGGCCTGACCGAGCCCGACGTGGGCTCCGACCCCGCCGCGATGCGCACGTACGCGAAGAAGGACGGCGCCGACTGGGTCCTGACGGGCCGCAAGATGTGGATCACCAACGGCTCGGTCGCGGCCGTGGCCGTGGTCTGGGCGCAGACCGAGGACGGCGTCCGCGGCTTCGTGGTCCCCACCGACGCGCCGGGCTTCAGCGCCCCCGAGATCAAGCACAAGTGGTCGCTGCGCGCCTCCGTCACCAGCGAGCTGGTCATGGACGACGTACGGCTGCCCGCCGACGCGGTGCTGCCGGGCGTCACCGGGCTGAAGGGGCCGCTCGGCTGCCTCAGCCACGCGCGGTACGGGATCGTCTGGGGGGCGATGGGTGCGGCCCGCGCCAGCTTCGAGTCGGCCCTCGACTACGCGCGGACCCGCGAGCAGTTCGGCAGGCCCATCGGCGGCTTCCAGCTCACCCAGGCCAAGCTCGCCGACATGGCGCTCGAACTGCACAAGGGCGTCCTGCTCGCCCACCACCTGGGCACCCGCATGGACGCCGGGAAGCTCCGCCCGGAGCAGGTCAGCTTCGGCAAGCTCAACAACGTGCGCGAGGCGATCGAGATCTGCCGCACCTCCCGGACCATCCTGGGCGCGAACGGGATCTCCCTGGAGTACCCCGTCATGCGGCACGCCACGAACCTGGAGTCGGTGCTCACCTACGAGGGCACCGTCGAGATGCACCAGCTCGTGCTGGGCAAGGCGCTCACCGGACTGGACGCCTTCCGGTAGGCGCTCCGCCGGGCGGGCGCCTGCCCGTGGGCGCCCGGCCCGGTGTCAGCTCTGGTTGAAGAAACCGTCCTGGGAGCGACCGCCCTCGCCGTTGACCACCTGGGTGTCCGCCGGGGTCAGCAGGAAGACCCGGGTCGCGACCCGCTCGATGGATCCGCGCAGACCGAAGGTCAGGCCGGCGGCGAAGTCCACCACGCGCTTCGCGTCGGAGGGGTCCATGGAGGAGAGGTTCACGATGACCGGGACGCCGGCCCGGAACAGCTCGCCGATGCCGCGGGCGTCCCGGAAGCCGTCCGGGGTGACCGTGGCGATGCGGCGGCCCTGCTCGACGGCCGAGTCGGAAGCCACCCGCACGCGCGGGTCGGTGACCCACTGGTCTCCGGCTCCCGAGTCCTGGGCGTACTCGTCGTCGTAGTAACGCTCGTCGTCACTGTCCTCGACGAGTCCCAGCCAGGCACTCGCCTTGCGCACCGAACCCATGGACGCCTCCTTTCACCGCGGTCAGTTCTTGGTTCCGCTCCCCTATGGTCGTCCATGATGCTGACAGCGCGCCAAGTGGATAGCCGCCGCGCATGTGTTTCGTGACGGTTCTGGTGCAGAACATCCGCTGGCGTGGCAAGGATCTTCACGGCTCCGGCTGCTGACAGAGTGAAAATACGACGCATCGCTCCGTACGGGTGAGACGGACGGCGTACGGGTGAAGCAAATCCGGTCGGTACGATGCCCCGGCACACGCGATTTGATGCACGGGGGGACCGAAGTGTTCGGAATTGTCAGGCCATGCACGCACCGGCTGGGCGAACGATTCAAGACAGAGTGGATGGCCCATCTCTGCGGGCTCTGCCTGGCACTTCGCGGCGACCACGGGCAGCTCGCCCGGGTGGTCACGAACTACGACGGCCTGCTCGCCTCCGTCCTGACGGAGGCTCAGGCAGGCACGGCCCCCGCGGACCGCCGCACCGCCGGTCCCTGCCCGCTGCGCGGGATGCGCAGCGCCTCCATAGCCCAGGGCGAGGGCGCGCGGCTCGCCGCCGCGGTGTCGCTGGTGCTCGCCTCGGCGAAGCTGCGCGACCACGTGGCCGACCGGGACGGGGTGTTGGCCCGGGCGCCGCTGGCGGCCGCCGCCCGCACCGTGGCCCGTAGCTGGGACCGGGCGGGCGCCCGGACCGGCGCGGCGGTGGGCTTCGACACGGCCGTGCTGGTCGACGCGGTGGACCGGCAGGGCGGCATCGAGGCACTGGCCGGCCCCGGCACGCCGATCCTCACCGTGACCGAGCCGACCGAGACCGCGACCGCGGCCGCCTTCGCGCATACCGCGGTGCTCGCCGGCCGGCCCGGCAACGCGGTTCCGCTCGCCGAGGCCGGCGCCCTCTTCGGGCGCCTCGCGCACCTCCTGGACGCGGTCGAGGACCAGGAGGCCGACGCGGCCTGCGGAGCCTGGAACCCGCTCACCGCGACCGGGACCTCCCGAGAGGAGGCGCGGCGCCTGTGCGAGGACGCGCTGCGCGGGATCCGGCTCGCGCTCAAGGAGGTCGAGTTCGCCAACCGGGGCCTGGCCCACCTGCTGCTCGTGCACGAACTGCGCACCTCCGTGGACCGCGCCTTCGGGACGAGCTCGTGCGGGCACGCGCAGGGCGGCGGCCAGGGGTCCGGGCTGCTGCTCGCGGACGGGTCGCCGGCGGCCGGGCTGCTCGCGCCCGAGGGCAGCGGACCGTACGGGAACAACCCCTACGGCAACCCGTACGGGCCGGGCAGTCCCGTGATGGCGCCGCCCGGCGGCCCGGGCGGTCCGCACCGCCCGCACAAGCCGCCGCGCGGGCTGCTCGCGGGGTGCGCGGCGTTCCTGGGGCTGTTCTGCACCTGCCAGATGTGCTGCACGGAGCACGAGGGTCCGTGGTCCCGCAAGAAGCGGGACGCGTGGTGCGAGGCCTGCGACTGCGGGAACTGCTGCCCGGACTGCAGCGGCTGCGACGGCTGCTGCGACTGCGACTGTGACTGCTGCTGCGACGGGTGCGACTGCGGCTGCAGCTGATGTGACCGCCGGTCGGCCGGCGCCCGTATGCCCGTCGGCCCGCCGTGCGCCGATGTGCCTCCGGGGCGTCAGGAGCGCCCCGGTCCGGGCAGGTCCGTACGGCGTAGCCGGGGATGCCCGAGGGCGCCCGTGTGGAAATCTGACGGCATGACGGATGGCACCGCGGCGCACGCCGCCGACCGGCAGCACCGGCAGCACCGGCAGCACCGGCGCGCCCGCCGGACCGACACCGTGTCCGGACCCCCCGGGCCGCTCGCGCTGACCGGAACCCGCTGGTTCCCCGACCACCCGGAAGGTCGAATTCCGGCCGTTCCGGGGGCCGGGCGCGCGGCGGCGGACCCGGTGGTGCCGGCTGCCGCGGCGGGGGAGGGACCGGTACCGGCCTTCGCGCACAGGGGCGTACGCCGCCCCTTCCCGCCGAACGGCCGCACGGGGCCGTTCGGCGTCGAGGCGGGCGGACGGCGGCCGAAAGAAGCCCTTGCGACCGTTACCTGACACCACGACACTCCCGAGCAGCGCTTGTCAGGGACACGACGGACATACGTTCCGGACGCCTCCGGTCCGCCCGCAACGCCCCCGACTGCGCCTCACCGGGCCCCCGTGACCCCCACTAGCGGGCCCCCGATCCCCCCTGGGAGGAACGAGAAGTGAGGAAGAAGCGCATCACCCCCACCCGGCTGACCGCCCTCGCCGCCGGACTCGCCGCCTGCGTCGCCCTCGCCGCCCCCGCCGCCGGCGCCTCGGGCGGCACGGACGGGGGCGGCGGTTACAGCCCCGCCCGGCTCGCGGCCGCCGACGCGTCGGTCCTGCGCGCCGACGTCGCGGGCACCGCCTGGCACACCGACCCCGCGACCGGCACCCTCGTCGTGGTCGCCGACTCGCGCGTCTCCCCGGCCGACATCGCCAGGATCAGGGCCGCGGCCGGCGCGAACGCCGGAGCGCTCAGGATCGAACGCACACCCGGTCGGTTCACCAAGCTGATCTCCGGCGGCGACGCCATCTACGCCAGCAGCTGGCGCTGCTCGCTCGGCTTCAACGTCCGCAGCGGCACCACCTACTACGTCCTGACCGCCGGGCACTGCACCGACGGCGCCGGCACCTGGTGGACCAACTCCTCCCACACCACCACCATCGGCGCCACGGTGGGCTCCAGCTTCCCGGTCGACGACTACGGCCTGGTCCGCTACGACAACACCTCGCTCAGCCACCCCGGAGCGGTGGGCAGCCAGGACATCACCAGCGCCACGAACGCCACGGTGGGCATGTCCGTCACCCGCCGCGGCTCCACGACCGGCATCCACAGCGGTTCGGTAACCGGCCTCAACGCCACCGTCAACTACGGTGGCGGGGACGTCGTCTACGGCATGATCCGCACCAACGTCTGCGCCGAACCCGGCGACAGCGGCGGCCCGCTCTACTCCGGCACCCGCGCCGTCGGCCTGACCTCCGGCGGCAGCGGCAACTGCACCTCGGGCGGCACCACGTTCTTCCAGCCCGTCACCGAGGCACTGGCCGCGTACGGGGTGAGCGTCTACTGAGCGACCGCCCCCGGCGTCCCTCCGCGCCCCTGGACGAACCCTCCCTTTCTGGGAGGATGTCCGGGGGCGCGCGGGTGCGTCCGGCACGGTCGGGCCGAGGCGACGGGGGCGGACATGAAGCGGATCGGAGTGACCGGCCACCGGGCGATACCGGCTGAGCTGACCGCCTTCGTCCGCGAGGGGCTCCGTGCCCTGCTGGGCGCCCACGAGGGCCCCCTGGAGGCCCTGTCCTGCCTCGCCGAGGGCGCCGACCAGATCTTCGCCGAGGTCGCGCTCGACTGCGGGGCCGACCTGACCGTCGTCATCCCGAGCGGTGACTACGAGCAGACCTTCACCGACCCCGGCGCCCTGGACGGCTACCGGCGGCTGAGGGCCCGGGCCGCGCAGGAGGTCCGGATGGACCACGCCCACTCGACGGACGAGGCGTACTACGCGGCCGGCGCCTTCATCGCCGACGCCTGCGACCGGCTGGTCGCGGTCTGGGACGGCCGGCCCGCCCGCGGCCGGGGCGGCACCGGCGACGTCGTCGCGTACGCGCGGTCCCTCGGGAAGCCGGTCACGGTCATCTGGCGGGAAGGGGTCCGCAGGGACTGATCGCCGTATCCGACGCTACGTCAACTGCTGTGCCGCGCCAGCCAGTCGGTGTGCTGGGGGGAGACGTAGCGCTCGGTCTCGTAGACGGCCGACGGCCACTGGTCCTCCGTGATGGTGGTCTGCATGACGACCATCATCGCCGCCAGGTCCTGCTCGATGAGCGTGTGCGCCTCGATCAGCGGATGGTGCCGCCGCATCTCGTGCCAGGCGATCGCGGCCGCCGCGGCCGCGCTCAGCAGTGCCGGGAGCGTTCCCGCCGGGCCCGGGCCGAAGGTCCTGAACAGGGCGGACAGCAGACCGAGCACCGTCAGCAGCACGATCGTCCACGACCACAGCGCCGTCGCCCGCCGGGACGCCTCGGTCCTGCGGCGGTACCAGTTGCGCTGCTCGATCAGCCGGTCGCGGACGTACGTATCGCGCCGTACCGCGTAGACCCGGCCCCGCAACTGCTCCATGGGGACCGTTATCTCGGCGCCCTGCGGGACCTCGCCGGTCTGCCGCGGGTCCGCCCAGCCCATCTTCCTGAGCTCGCCCAACCCCGACTCCAGCCGGGTACGGTACAGCTCTTCGTCGTCGGCTCCAGCCGCCCCGAAAGGCGCACCGTGAACGGCGTACCGCCAGGCAAGCGACTTGATGAACTCCGCCGCGGACCGGTTGAGCTGCCACTGCGGGCGCGCCCGGCGCCGGGTGCTGTGCACCCCGATCGCCAGCACGCCCCCGTACGCCAGCAGGCTCAGCAGCCCGAACGGCCGTACCGCGCCCAGGGCCACGCCGGACGGCAGGGCCGAGGCGGCCGCCGCCGCCAGGAGCAGCACGAGCTGGGCGCGCACGGCCCGGACGGACTCCCGCTGGCGCGCGACCGCGGCCCGGTCCGCGTGGTGGAAAAGCGCCGGGAGGTCCCCGTTCCTGAAAGTCGTGCCGTTCGGAGATCCGCGATTTTCCATCACAGCTCACCCCCCAGTTCGCCGTTCCGGTGCTCACTCTTTCGATAGAACGCCTGACCGCGCCTCATGTCTTGCGGTTGCCTATGGGGTGCAGAAGAGTAAAGTCCCCACCGACACTAGCGCGTCGCAGTTGTCATTTCCATGCCGATTCTCTAAGGACTGCCGTGAACACCACCGCAACCCGCGCCGATGCGGACAAGGCCCGTCGCGTCTCCCTCGCCGACATCGACGTACGCAGCGTGTCTGCGGAGGCCGTACTGGGTCGGGTGCTGCCGTCCGAATCCGGCCGTCCGGTCCAGAGCCCGATCTTCAACTCGGCGCTCTAACACCGACTTCCCGGCTCTATCCTCTGTGGAATGACCGGCCTGATCGCATTTCGCGAGATCGTCCTCAAGGTACACAGCAGATGCGATCTCGCATGTGATCACTGCTACGTCTACGAACACGCGGACCAGAGCTGGCGCGCCCGGCCGAAAACGATCTCGGAAGAGGTCGTCGCACGGACCGCGGCACGGCTCGCCGAACACGCCCGGGACCATGCGCTCCCCTCCGTCACCGTGATCCTTCACGGGGGGGAGCCGCTCTTGGCCGGCCCCGCCCGACTGCGCCTGGTGTGCGAGGAGTTCACCCGCGCCCTCGCCGGCACCGCGGAGCTCGACCTCCGCATCCACACCAACGGCCTCCAGCTGAGCCCCCGTTACCTCGACCTCTTCGCCGAGTACGACGTGAAGGTCGGCGTCTCCCTCGACGGGGACCGCACCGCCAACGACCGGCACCGCCGCTTCGCCGACGGCCGCACCAGCCACCCGCTGGTCCTCAAGGCCCTCGACCTCCTGCGCTCGGCCCCCTACCGCCACCTGTACCAGGGCCTGCTGTGCACCGTCGACGTCGAGAACGACCCCGTCGCCGTCCTCGACGCTCTCGTCGCCCTCGAGCCGCCCCGCATCGACTTCCTGCTGCCGCACGCCACGTGGGAGACGCCCCCCGCCCGCCCCGACGGCGCCCCCGACGCCTACGCCCGCTGGCTGCTGCGCGCCTTCGACCGCTGGGAGGACGGCGGCCGGCCGGTGCCCGTCCGGCTCTTCTCCTCCCTGCTCAGCACCCTGGCCGGCGGCCCCAGCCTCACCGAGTCCCTCGGGCTGGCCCCCACCGACCTCGTCGTCGTCGAGACCGACGGCTCCCTGGAGCAGGTCGACTCCCTCAAGAGCGCCTACGAGGGGGCCGCCGCCACCGGCTTCGACGTCTTCACCCACTCCCTGGACGAGGTCGCCGCCCACCCGGGGGTGCGCGCCCGCCAACTCGGCCTCGCGGGCGTCAGCGCCGCATGCCGCGCCTGCCCCGTCGTACGCTCGTGCGGCGGCGGGCTCTACACCCACCGCTACCGGGCCGCCACCGGCTTCCAGAACCCCTCCGTGTACTGCGCCGACCTCAAGGAGCTCGTCGAGGGCGTGGCCGGCCGCACCGCCCGCTCCGGCACCGCCCCCGCCCTGGCCGACCCCGTCGAGCTGGCCGCCGCCCAGCACGAGCTCACCCGCGTCCTGCTCGCCCGCCTCCACCACGACCTCGCCGACGCGCCCGCCCCCGCCGGCGCGTACGGCACGGGCGGCACCGGCCGGGCCCGCTCCTGGGAAGAGGACTGGGCCCGTTCCTGGGAGCTGATCGGCGCCGTCGAGGAGTCCGGGGACGCGCTCGACCCCGTGCTGGACCACCCGTACACCCGCACCTGGCTGCTGGAGACGCTGGAGGAACTGCGTGCGGGCCGGCCCGCGGGGCCCGGTGCCGCCCGACGGCTGGCCGCCCTCGCCGCCGCGGCGGTGCTGCGCGCCGGCCTCGACCTGCCGGCGCCCGTCCCGTACCGGGACGGCGAGGTCTACCTGCCCACGCTCGGACTGCTGCGGATCGGCGCCCCCGGTACGGCGGGCCGGGCCGCGCTGCGGGCCGCCGACCGCGGGTTCGTCGTGCGCGACGGACGCCGCGAGCACCGCTTCGGGGCCGACGGGTCGGACTCCCGCTGGCAGCCCGTGCGCCGCTGGCGCGAGGCCGGGCACGACGGCGCCGGCCCGCCGGAGACCGCCCTCGACGACCTCGATCCGTACCGGCACTGCTTCACCCGCCCGCCGCGGCTGCGGCTCGGCGCCGGCGAGGCCGCCGAGTGGGGCCGGCGGCTGTCGGACGCCTGGCGGCTGCTGCACACCGCCGTGCCCGCCCTGGCCCGGCAGGCGGCCGCCGGCCTGACCACCCTGACCCCGCTGGCCGGCGGCCCGCGGACGGGGCGCGGCGAGGCCGGGCGGCACGGCCCCGGCGCGCTGGGAGTGCCGTACGCCGGCGGGGTGCGCGAGACCGCACTGGCCCTGCTGACCGGGCGGCGGCGGGCCCGGCTGCGGGCGCTGGCGGAGGTGGCCGACCTGTACGCGCTGGACGGGGAGTGGCTGCACCCCTCGCCCTGGCGCGACCGGCCGGTGCCGGTGTCCCGCCTGCTGGCCGACGTGCACGAGCGGGTGGCGGTGGAGGGCTTCCGGCGGGCGACGGGAGCGGTGCCGCCACCGTACGGGGGCCCGGCGGACCGGATCGAGCGGGCGCTGGACCGGCTGGCGGACGCGGCCGAACTCACCACGACGGGCCGGGCCCTCGTCACGGAGCTGCGCGCGGAGCTGAAGGGGGTGGGGGCGTGAGCGGGGGCGCCGCGGGCCTGCACGCGCAGGTGCGCGAGCTGGGACTGGGCCCCGGCGACCGGGTGCTCGTGCACGCCGGACTGCGCGGGACGGGCCTGGCGGCGGAGGCGGTGCGCGACGCCCTGGTCGACGTCCTCGGTCCGGCCGGCACCCTGGTCGTGCCGGCCTTCACGGCGCAGAACTCCCGTACCTCCGACGCGCACCTGGCGCTGACCGCGGGGATGACCGGGGCCGAGGCGGCGGCGTTCCGGGCGGCCATGCCGGCCTTCGACCCGTGGCGCACCCCCAGCCACGGCATGGGCCGGCTCGCGGAATGCGTGCGGACCAGCCCCGGGGCCCGCCGCAGCGCCCATCCGCAGACGTCGTTCGCGGCGCTGGGACGGGACGCGCGCTGGCTGTGCGCGGGGCACCGGACGGAATGCCACCTGGGGGAGGAGTCACCGCTGGGAACGCTGTTCTGGGCGGGGGCGAAGATTCTCCTGATCAATGTGGGATTCTCGGTGTGCACCGCCTTCCATCTTGCGGAGTACCGCATTCCCAAACCCCCGGTGCGCGAGTACCGGTGCGTGGTGAACCTTCGGGGTAAGGCGCGGTGGATCGGGTACGAGGATGTCGCGCTCGACGACGGTGATTTCGCGGAGATCGGCTCCGCGTTCCCGGAATCCGCACTGCGCCGGGGGCGACTGGGAGGGGCGGCCGCGATGACGTTCGAGATCACCGATGCGGTGGACCACGCCCTTGCCTGGATGACCGAAAATAGGCGTTGATTGACTGAACGCCCAAGGGGATCGTTCCTTTCGGTGTGAGTGGTCATCACGGGACGGGGGTCGTGTGCCTTCAGCAGCGCAGCCGTACTTCTTTCTCAGCTATGCGCATACCCCGAGGTACGCGGCGGGCGGGCCCGACCCCGACATGTGGGTCGAGCGGCTCTTCCGCGACCTGTGCGGCCACGTGATGGCCCTGACGGACCTGCCCGCCGGCTCGGCCGCGGGCTTCATGGACCGGGAGATACGCTCCGGCGAGGGCTGGTCCGAGCGGCTGGGCGCCGCCCTCGCCTCCTGCCTGGTCTTCGTACCGCTGTTCTCGCCCCGCTACTTCGCCAGCGAGATGTGCGGCAAGGAGTGGTACGCCTTCGCCGAGCGGGCCATCCGGCACAGCGCACTCAGCAACGAGCCCGCCGAGGCCATCGTGCCCGCCCTGTGGGTCCCGGTACCCCCCGACCAACTCCCCGGTCCCGCCGAGCGGTTGCAGTTCAACCACAACACCTTCGGCGACCGCTACGTCACCGACGGGCTGTACGGGCTGATCAAGCTCCGCAGCTACGCCGAGCAGTACGAGCGGGCCGTCTACGAGCTCGCCAAGCGCATCGTCCGCGTGGCCGAGTCGGTCCGGCTGCGCACCAGCCGCCCCGTCGACTACCGCATGGTCCCCAGCGCCTTCGGCCCCCGCCGGGCGGCGCCCGCCGGCCCCGCCGGCACCGCCCGCACCATGCAGGTCACGGTCGCCGCCGCCACCCGGCACGACCTGCCCGAGGGCCGCAGCGCCGAGTACTACGGCGAGAGCGCCCTGGACTGGAACCCGTACCACCCCGACGCCCGCCGCCCGGTCGCCTACGTCGCCGAGGACCTGGTGCGCTCGCTCAACTACCAGACCACCACGGCCTCCTTCGACGACGAGGCCGGGCACTTCGACAGCAAACAGCCCCCCAGCCGCCCGGAGATCCTGATCGTGGACCGCTGGGCGGTGGCCGACGAGCAGCGCCGGCAGCGCCTGGCCGCCTTCGACCAGGAGCACCGGCCCTGGGTCAGCGTGGTCGTGCCGTGGAACCGGTTCGACCACCAGAGCCGCGCGAAGGAGAGCGAGTTGGTCCATCGGCTGGAGGACACCATGCCGGTCAAGATGAGTCAGGGGCGGGCCGCCTGCCGGGCCGCGGCCAACGGTGTGACCAGCATGGAGGCCCTCGGGCAGATCCTGCCGCAGGTGGTCGAGGCCGCCGCGCAGCAGTTCCTCAGACACGCCCAGGTCTACCCCCCGGCGGGCGGCCACACCGAACGGCCGCGCCTGCTGGGGCCGATGGGCATGGCCGGTCCGCCCCCACCGCCCCCGCCGCCCTTCCCGGCGGCCCCGGCACCCCGCACCACCGGGCCCACGCCCCCGGCCCCGCCCTCGCCCTCGTACGAAGACCTCGACACCGATGCGGAGGACACGGATGACGGCCAGTCGTGACGGACGCATCGTCACCTTCTACTCGTACAAGGGCGGCACCGGCCGCACCATGGCCCTGGCCAACACCGCCTGGATCCTCGCGGCCAACGGCAAGCGGGTGCTGGCCGTCGACTGGGACCTCGAAGCCCCCGGCCTGCACCGCTTCTTCCACCCCTTCCTCGACCCCTCCACCCTCGGCGCCACCACCGGCGTCATCGACCTGATCACCGAGTACGCCTGGGCCGCCACCAGCCCCGTGCAGCGCTCCGAGAACTGGCACCACGACTACGCCCGCATCCAGCAGCACGCCGTCTCGCTCACCCCCGAGGCGCTCGGCTGGGAGTTCCCCGACGGCGGCACCCTCGACTTCGTCTCCGCCGGCCGGCAGAACCGCGAGTACTCGGCCACCGTCTCCACCTTCGACTGGGACAACTTCTACGACCGGCTCGGCGGCGGACTGTTCTTCGACGCCCTGCGCGCGGACATGAAGAAGCACTACGACTACGTCCTGATCGACAGCCGCACCGGCCTGAGCGACATCGCCGACATCTGCACCGTGCACCTACCCGACGTCCTGGTCGACTGCTTCACCCTCTCCGACCAGTCCATCGACGGCGCGGCCGCCGTCGCCCGGCAGATCGACGAGCGGTACGCCGACCGCGGGATCCGGATCTTCCCGGTGCCCATGCGCATCGACGAGGGCGAGAAGGAGAAGGCCGACGCCGGGCGCGCCCTCGCCCGGGTCAAGTTCGACCGCTTCCCCAGCGGGCTGGCCGGGGACGAGGCCACCGCCTACTGGGGCGCGGTGGAGATCCCGTACCGCCCCTACTACGCGTACGAGGAGACCCTCGCCACCTTCGGCGACGAGGCGGGCCTGACCAACTCCCTCCTGTCCGCCTTCGAACGCCTGACCTCCGTGGTCAGCGAGGGCCGGATCACCGCCATGCCCGCGATCGCCGAGGACGTCCGGCTGCGGATCCGCGACGCCTTCACCCGGCGGCGCCCCGCCCTGCCCGCCGACCTGGCGCTCCACTACGTCGCCGAGAACCGGATGTGGGCCGACTGGGTCGAGTCCGTCCTGACCCGGGCCGGCTTCCGCGTCGTGCCGCGGGACGTCTCGGCCGAGCGGCCCGGCGGCGGTCCCGGTGGCGGTCCCGGCGCGGGCCTCGGCGTCGGTGCCGGCCTCGGATCCGGCCCGGCCGCCGGGGCGCCGTCCGGTGCGGCCGCCGGCTCCGGGGACACCCTCGGCGGCGGCTTCTCCCCCGGCGAGAGCCCGTCCCGCACCGTGGTCCTGCTCTCCGCCGCCTTCACCAAGTCCGCCCGCGCCATGGAGGCGCTGGAGCGGATCGCCGGCGAGGACCTCACCTCCAGCCGCCGCAGCCTCGTACCGCTGCGCGTCGGCGACGTCCGGCTGAGCGCCCCGTACCTGGACCGCAGCCCGGTCGACCTGTTCCGGCTCGACGAGGCGCACGCCACCACGGCGCTGCTGCGCACCCTGGAGCGGCCCGCCCAGCCCGCCGACGGAGCGGTCCCCGGACCCCGGTTCCCCGGCACCGTACCCAAGATCTGGAACGCGCCGCCCCGCAACCCCGGATTCACCGGCCGCAGCATCGTCCTGGAGCGGATGCGCGACCAGCTCGGCGGCGGGATCTCCGTCGTCCTGCCGCAGCCGCAGACCCTGTACGGGCTCGGCGGCGTGGGCAAGACCCAGGTGGCGCTCGAATACGTGCACCGCTTCATGGCCGACTACGACCTGGTGTGGTGGATCTCCTCCGAGCAGACCGACGACGTGGTGGCCGGCCTGGCCGAACTCGCCGTCCGGCTCGGCGCCCAGACCGGCGAGGACATGGCCGCCGCCTCCCAGGAGGCCATCGACCTGCTCCGGCTCGGCCGCCCCACCTCCCGCTGGCTGCTGGTCTTCGACAACGCCGACGACCCCGAGACCCTCAAGCGCTTCTTCCCGCCCGGCGGACCCGGCCACATCCTCGTCACCTCCCGCAACCAGAGCTGGTCGCAGTACGGGGACGCGCTCCCGGTCGACGTGTTCCTGCGCGAGGAGTCCGTCGAGCACCTCCAGCGGCGCGCCCCCGGCCTGACGGCGGAGGACGCCGACCAGGTGGCCACCGCCGTCGGCGACCTGCCGCTGGCCGTCGAGCAGGCCGGCGCCTGGATCGCCGAGACCGCCACGCCCGTCTCCGCGTACCTCGAACAGCTCGCCCAGCAGGCCGCCCGCGTCCTCGGCCTCAACCAGCCGGCCGGCTACCCCGAGCCGGTGGCCGCGACGTGGAACGTGTCGATAGAGCGCCTGCAGAGCCGCTCGCCCGCCGCGGTCCGGCTGCTCCAGCTGTGCGCCTTCTTCGCGCCCGAGCCGATCAGCGCGAACCTCCTCTACAGCAAGGAGATGATCGACGCGCTCAAGCCGTACGACGCCTCCCTCCAGGAGAAACTGGTCCTCGGCCGCGTCATCCGCGAGATCGGCCGCTTCGCGCTGGCCAAGGTCGACCAGGTCAGCAACAGCATCCAGGTCCACCGCCTGGTGCAGGCCGTCATCCGGGCCCAGCTGAGCGAGGAGGAGCAGCGCGAGGCCCGGCACGCCGTCCACCGCATCCTGGCCGGTGCCCGGCCCGACGACGACGAGCCGATAGACAACCCCGACACCTGGCCGCGGTTCGCCACCATCTGGCCCCATCTGGGCACCTCCGAGGCCCGGTTGTGCTCCGAGCCGGAGACCCGGCGGCTGCTCATCGACCGGGTCCGCTACCTGTGGAAGCGCGGCGACTTCAAGGCCGCCTTCCAACTGGCCAGCGAACTGCGGGAGGTGTGGAAGGAGACCCTCGGCGACAGCGACCTGCAGTACCTGTACCTGCGCTTCCACCTCTCCAACATCCTCCGCTCGCAAGGGCGGTTCGTGGAGGCCAAGGAGCTCGACGAGGTCACGCTGGAACGCCAGGTGACCGCCCTCGGCCCGTCCCACCCGCACACCTACATGACCACCAGCGGCCTGGCCATGGACCTCGGCGCGCTCGGCCAGTACGGCAAGGCCATGGAACTGGCCACCGCCGCGCACAACGGCTTCAGCCAGATCTTCCACGAGGCGCACCCGCGCACCCTGGCGGCCGCCAACAACCGCGCCCTGAACCTGCGGATGGTCGGCCGCTACAAGGACGCGTACAACATCGACGAGGAGGTCTACCGGCTGCGCCAGGAGGTGCTCGGCCCGGAGCACCCGTACACCCTCTCCTCCGCCCAGAACCTCGCCCGCGACCTGCGCGAGATCGGCCGCTACGAGGAGTCGGCGCAACTGCTCAGCCGGACGTACCAGACCTACAAGGACGGACTCGGCCGCGCCTTCCCCGGCACGCTCGCGGCCGGCAAGAGCCTGGCGGTGTCGCTGCGCCGGGCCGGACTGCTGGAGGACGCGCTGCGGCTCACCAAGGCCACCCGGGCCCGCTACAAGGCGAAGTACACCTCGGTCAACCCCGACCTGCTGGCCTGCGACCTGAACTACGCGGCCGACCTCTTCGCCGCGGGGGAGGCGGAGCTGGCCCGCGACACCGCCCAGGAGGTGGTGGACGAGTACGTGCAGGTGCCGGGCGCCCGGCACCCGTACACCCTGGCCGCCATCAACAACCTCGCGGTCTTCCACTGGGGCACGGGCGCTCCGGAGGTGGCGGAGAAGAAGCTCAGGGACGCGATCGCGCTCATGCGGGACGTCCTGGGCGACGACCATCCGCACACCGTGTGCGCCACGCTCAACCTGGCCAACGCCCAGGCGGACCTCGGCGATCCGGAAGGGGCGCTGGCGTGGGAGACGGCGGCGCTGGCGCGGCTGCGCGCGGCGCTCGGGGCCGACCACCCGGACACCCTGAGCGCGGCCTGCAACCTGTCGGTCACCTTCGACGCGCTGGGCCGCAAGGAGGAGGCCGCCCGGTTGCGGGCCGAGGCGGTGGCGGAACTGACCCGGCAGCTGGGCGACGACCACGCGCTGACCCGGTACGCCCGGGAGGCCCGCCGGGTGCACCGGGACCTGGAGCCGCTGGCGGTGTGAGCGCTGCCGCCCGGCACGGCGCGCCGTCAGCCGAACGGCGCGCCGGCCGGCCTGGGCTGCCCGCCCGCCTCGGGTGGGGCCGCAGCCCCCACCTCACCACCCGAGGCTGAGCCCCCGGATCAGCCCTCCGCCCCCGGAAGGTCCCGCAGCAGCCAGGTCAGGATCTGCGGCAGCGCGCGGAAGGCGGCGAAGTGGGCCGCGGCCGGCTCGATGGTGGCCGTGGCGCCCGGGATCCGGCGGGCCAGCCAGCGCGAGTGGCCGACGGGGGAGAACACGTCCTGCTCGCCGTGCCAGAGCAGCACCGGGCAGCGGATGTCGGCCGGGTCGAAGCCCCAGGGGCTGCACAGCGCGATGACGTCGTCGATCCAGCCGTACGCGGAAGTCCGCAGCCCTTCCCGGTAGTTGGCCTCCAGCATTCGGCGCAGTCCGGCATCGGAGACGATCATCCGGTCGTGGTCGGTGAGTTCGGGGCGCAGTTCGTCGAGCAGCCGCTTGGGGTCCTTGCGGATGCCGTCGGCGCGGGGGATGAGCCGGGCGGCCAGCTCCTCGGGGTCGACGGCCGCGGTGGAGTACTCGCGCACGTTGTGCGCGGTCATGCCGTCGAACCAGTCCAGCCCGTCGGCGTCCCAGGGCGCGAGCCCGACCAGGGCCGCGGTCCGGGTGACCCGCTCGGGCAGCAGCGCTGCGCAGGCCAGCGCGTGCGGGGAGCCGCCCGAGCGGCCCGCGACGGCGAACTTCTCGATCCCGAGGGCGTCGGCGATCGCGACCACGTCCTGGGCGACGTCGGCGACCGTGCGGCCCGGGTGGCGGTCGGAGCCGCCGTAGCCGGGGCGGTCGTACGCGATGAGCTGCGTCCGGCGCTGGTAGAGGACCATGCCCCGGGGGGCCGGGCCCAGCCGGCTGCCGGGCATGCCGTGGAGCAGGAACACCGGCCTGCCGCGGGGGTCCCCCAGCCGCTCGACCAACAGCTGCCGCCCGTCCGCTGCGCGCACCCGATTGCGCACGCCCCGCCTCCCTCGTGGTCGACGTGCCCTGTCCGTGCCGGCCCGTTGTCTGTGCGTGCCACGGACATTGTCCCGGCCGAAGAGGGCGCACAACAGGGCGCACTCGCCCTGCTGCCGGGGGAGCCCGCAGCCGGTGAAGGCCCGCCGTCGCGGAAGCCGGCCGCGCGCCCCCTTCAGCGCTCGGGCCAGTGCCACAGGGGGTTCGTCCGCCACACACCCGCCCCGCCGACCTCACGCACCCGCCCCGGCCGGGGCCGCAGGGTCGGGGGTGGTGCCCACGGCCGGGCCGCCCCGGCCGCGGCGCACGACGGCCGCGGCCACGGTGACCGCCGAGCCCAGCACGGCCCAGCCGGCCAGCACCCACATGGACATCGCCATGTCGTTGCCCTTGAAGTACGCGATCGAGCGGGCCGCGTACGTGCCCGCGCCGGGTGGGAAGTACGGGCCGATCGCCCGCCAGAACGGCGGCAGCAGCGGCCACGGGTAGGCACCGCCGGCGCTCGGGTTGCCCAGCACGACCACCACCAGGATCGCCAGGCCGATGCCGATGACGCCGGCCACCCCCTGGAAGGCCAGGGTGATGGCGCCGACCGCGAACACCAGCAGCGTGCCCAGCCCCCACAGTGCCGGGACGCTGCCGGGCAGGGCGTCCAGGACCGGGCCGGCGATCACCGCGCCGAGCAGGCCGGCGACGATCGAGTACAGCAGCAGCGCACCGAGCCGGATCACGGCGCGGGCCCCGTTCGCGGGGCGGGCCCCGGCGCTGATGGCCAGGATCGCCGCGCACAGGTAGCCGCCCACGCACCAGCCGATCACCAGGTAGAACGCGGACAGCCCGCGCGCGTCGCCCTCGTCGACGGGGACCACGTCGGCGACCACGACCGTGCGCTGCCGGGCGGCCTCGGCCCGCAGGACCACCTCGGTCAGGGCCTGGGAGAGCGAGGAGCCGTTGCCGCCGGCCACGAGCAGGCGGTCCCGGGTGCCGCGCGGGTCGATGAGCAGGGCGCCGTCGACGTCCCGGTTCCCGATCTGCTCCAGGGCCGCGGCCTCGTCCTCGACCGCGCGGGGCGCGAGCGGGTCGCCGGGCAGGGCGGACAGCTGCTCGACCGCCTGGTCGGTGATCGGCGGGGCCGGGGTGACCACGGCGAGTCTGATCTCGTGCGGCGCGGGCTGGTGGAAGGCGCCGATGTACGAGGCGATGAAGGCGAGCTGGAGCGCCAGTACCCCGATGACCAGCAGCGCGGCCCGGACGCTGACGGCGTCCTTGACCTCGGCGAGGAACCCCTGGGGACCCGGGGGAGCGGCTTCCGGCGGCGGTTCGGCGGTGCGCTGAGTCATGCCCCCACGCTCGGTGGGGCAGGGGAGGAAGGACAGCAGGGGAGGGCCGAACGGATGACGGACCGCCCGGACGACGATGCTCGAACATGTGTGTCGTACTCATGTTCGAAACTGGTCTATGGTGGAAGAAGGGGGGAGGCGGTCATCGGGCCATCAGGCACATCCGGCCATCAGGTCCACACAGGCCACCAGGTCGCCGGGTCGCCAGGCGGCCACCAGGCCACCAGGCCAACAGGGTCATCAGAGGGAAGCAGGAGGCGCGGGTGCCCGGTTTTACGCATCTGCACACCGTTTCCGGGTTCTCCGCACGCTACGGAGCCTCGCACCCGGAGCGGCTGGCGGAGCGTGCCGCCGAACGGGGCATGGACGCCCTGGCCCTCACCGATCGCGACACCCTCGCGGGCGCGGTCCGGTTCGCCAAGGCCTGCGCCGGGGCCGGGATCCGGCCGCTGTTCGGGACCGAACTGGCGGTGGACCCGCTGCCGGCCGCCGCCGCGCCCGCCGAGGGCGGGCCGGCCCGTGCCAGCCAGCGCCGCCGCACGCCCGTCAAAGGCGGCGCCTTCATCGACGAGTCCGCCCCCCGCGCCGTCTTCCTCGCCCGCGACGGCGCCGCCGGCTGGGCCGACCTGTGCCGGCTGGTCACCGCCGCCCACGCCGCGGCCGGCCCCGCCGCCGCGGGCCGCGCGGGCGGCGCCGAACCGCCCCGGCTGCCCTGGTCCGCGAACCACGGCGACGGCCTCCTCGTCCTGCTCGGCCCCGGCTCCGAGGTCGGCCGGGCCCTGGCCGCCGGGCGCCCCGACCGGGCCGCCCGGCTGCTCGCCCCCTGGCGTGAGGCGTACGGCGACGCCCTGCGCCTGGAGGCCGTCCACCACGGCCGCCCCGGCACCGGCCCCGGCTCGCTGCGGCTGGCCGCCCGTACCGTCGGCTTCGCCGCGGAACAAGGGGTGCGGGCCGTCCTGACCAACGCCGTCCGGTACGCCGACCCCGGCCAGGGCCCGGTCGCCGACGTCCTGGACGCGGCCCGCCGGCTCGTCCCCATCGACCCCCACCGCGGCCTCGACGGCGGCGAACGCTGGCTCAAGGGCCCCGCGGACATGGCCGTCCTCGCCGACCGGGTCGCCGAGGCCGCCGGCCTGCGCGGCGCCGACGCCCGCCGGCTGCTCGCCGAGACCCGGCGGACCGCCGAGGCCTGCGCCGTCGACCCCGAGGACGACCTCGGCATCGGCTCCGTCCACTTCCCCGAACCCCACCTGGTCGGCGCCGACCGCCGTACCGCCCAGCGCGTCCTGGCCTCCCGGTGCGCCGCCGGCATGGTGCTGCGCGGCTACGCCGACCGGCGCGCGTACTGGGACCGGATGCACCACGAGCTCGACATCATCGCCCACCACGGCTACGCCTCCTATTTCCTGACGGTCGCTCAAGTCGTGACGGACGTACGGGACATGGGCATCCGGGTGGCCGCCCGCGGCTCCGGCGCCGGCTCCCTCGTCAACCACCTCCTCGGCATCGCGCACGCCGACCCGGTCGAGCAGCACCTGCTGATGGAACGCTTCCTGTCCAAGCGCCGCCCGGTGCTGCCCGACATCGACATCGACGTGGAGTCCGCCCGCCGCCTGGAGGTCTACCGGGCGATCATCGACCGGTTCGGTGCCGAGCGGGTCGCCACCGTCGCCATGCCCGAGACCTACCGGGTCCGGCACGCCATCCGCGACGTGGGCGCAGCCCTGTCCATGGACCCCGCCGAGACCGACCGGCTGGCCAAGGCCTTCCCGCACATCCGCGCCCGCGACGCCCGCGCGGCCCTGCAGGAACTCCCCGAACTGCGCGACGTCAAGGGCGAGCCGCACGGACGGCTGTGGGAACTGGTCGAGGCCCTCGACGCGCTGCCGCGCGGCGTCGCCATGCACCCGTGCGGGGTGCTGCTCTCCGACGCCACCCTGCTGGCGCGCACCCCCGTGGTGCCGACCAGCGGCGAGGGCTTCCCGATGTCCCAGTTCGACAAGGACGACGTCGAGGACCTCGGCCTGCTCAAACTCGACGTGCTGGGCGTGCGGATGCAGTCCGCGATGGCGCACGCCGTCGCCGAGGTCCGGCGCGCCACGGGCCGGGACCTCGACCTCGACGACCCCGCCCAGGTGCCGCCCGGCGACGAGGCCACCTACCGGCTGATCCGCTCCGCCGAGACCCTCGGCTGCTTCCAGATCGAGTCGCCGGGCCAGCGTGACCTGGTCGGCCGGCTCCAGCCCGCCACCTTCCACGACCTGGTCGTCGACATCTCGCTGTTCCGGCCGGGCCCGGTCGCCGCCGACATGGTCCGGCCCTTCATCGAGGCCCGGCACGGGCGCGCCCCCGTCCGCTACCCGCACCCGGACCTGGAGGGGCCGCTGAAGGAGACGTGCGGGGTCGTGGTCTTCCACGAGCAGATCATCGAGATCGTGGACATCATGACCGGCTGCGGCCGCGACGAGGCCGACCGGGTCCGCCGGGGCCTGTCCGACCCCGAGTCCCAGGGCCGCATCAAGGCCTGGTTCGCGCAGCACGCCGGGGAGCGGGGGTATCCGCCCGAGGTGGTCGCGCGGACCTGGGAGATCGTCGAGGCCTTCGGCTCGTACGGCTTCTGCAAGGCGCACGCGGTGGCGTTCGCGGTTCCGACGTACCAGTCCGCCTGGCTCAAGGCCCACCACCCGGCCGCCTTCTACGCCGGGCTGCTCACCCACGACCCGGGCATGTACCCCAAGCGGCTGCTGCTCGCGGACGCCCGGCGGCGCGGGGTGCCCGTACTGCCGCTGGACGTGAACCGCTCCGCGGTCGCCCACCGCATCGAACTGGTGTCCGACGAGCCGGAGCGGTGGGGCCTGCGGCTCGCGCTCTCCGACGTCCACGGCATCAGCGGGGCGGAGGCCGAGCGCATCGAGGCCGGGCAGCCGTACGCCTCCCTGCTCGACTTCTGGGACCGCGCCCACCCGGGTCGCCCGGTGGCCGAACGGCTCGCGCAGGTCGGCGCGTTGGACTCCTTCGGGGCCAACCGGAGGGACCTGTTGCTGCACCTGTCCGAACTCCACCGCTCGCAGCGGGCGGTCGGTGTGCGCGGCGGCCAACTGCCGCTCGGGGGTGGGCGGGAGACCGCGCCGGTCGGACTGCCCGACCTCAACGAGGCCGAGCGGCTCAGCGCCGAGCTCGGCGTCCTGGGCATGGACGCCACCCGGCACCTGATGACCGACCACCACGCCTTCCTCGCCGAGCTGGGCGCCGTGCCGGCCCGCCGGCTGCGGGAGGCCGAACACGGGCAGACCGTGCTGGTCGCGGGTGCCAAGGCGGCCACCCAGACCCCGCCGATCCGGTCCGGGCGGCGGGTCATCTTCACCACCCTCGACGACGGGACCGGCCTGGTCGACCTGGCCTTCTTCGACGACAGCCACGAGCGGTGCGCGCACACCGTCTTCCACTCCTGGCTGCTGCTGGTGCGCGGTGTGGTGCAGCGGCGGGGGCCGCAGAGCCTGAGCGTGGTCGGCTCGGCCGCGTGGAACCTCGCGGAGCTGGCGGAGCTGCGGAGTGCGGGTGGGCTGGACGCGGTGGCCGTGCGGTTGGCCGAGGGCGCGGCGAGCGCCACCGCCACCGGCTCGGGGTCCTCCGACCCCGCGGGCTCGGGGGCCGCCTCCGGTGCCGGTTCCTCTTCCGGTCCCTCCGGTGCGGGCGCCGCCGGGGACTCCGGCGATGCCTCCGACGGGCGCGGCGACGGGCGCGGCGACGGGCGCGGCGACGGGGCGGACGGTGGCTCCGGCGGGGCCGGTGGCGGGGCCGGGGCGGACGGTGCCGGCGACGGGTCCCGCGGGGACGGTGCTCCCGGTGGCTCGGGTGCCGGCGGGCGGCGGATCCACCTGCCCACCGGGTACGAGCTGAACCCGTGGGCGGACCTGCAGCCGCCCGGCTCCGGTCCGGCCACCGGGCGCAAGCTGTGGCACTCCAGTCCGGGGAGCGCGGGACGATGACGTACCAGGTGCGGGCCGCGGCCGGGGTGCCGCTGCGCGGAGCCGGTTCCCCACCCTGCCCCTTCCCGAAACCGGGGGTGGCGACCCCGGCCGCCGCCGGTGCGGGGCGCTCCGCGCCCGCCCCCTCCCGGGGCTCCGCCCCGGACCCCGGTCCTCAAACGCCGGACGGGCTGAACGCGCCCGCCGCCGGTCTGCAAGCGTGCCCGGACGTCCCGGAACCGCACGAGCGCGGGCCGGAAGTGCACCCGGGCGGGGGGACCATCCAGCCCCGCCGGCGTTTGAGGCGCGGGGGTCCGGGGGCGGAGCCCCTGGGAGGGGGCCGGGGCGGAGCCCCGGGGAACGGGGGAAGGGCGGGGTGGGGAAGGGGCACCCCCAGCACCACCCTCCGCACCACCCCCACCGTGCTGTGCTTCGCCTTCCGGCGCCCGGACGGAGCCCCGCTCGACGCAGGGACGTACACCGGCCTGCTCACGCTGCTCGGCGACCTCACCCCGACGGTGCAGGCGCTGCCCCCCGAGACCGCGCTCGCCGACGTGCGCGGCGCACTGCGCTACTTCACCCGCGACGCCGTCCAGCTGGCGGCCGTCGTACGGGTGCGCGCCCTCGCCCTGTACGGCGTGGACTGCGCCATCGGTGCGGCCCCCAACCCCATGCTGGCCCGCATGGCCGCCCGCGAGGCCCGGCCGGGCCGGACCCTGGTGGTCCCGGACGACCCCGCCGCCGTACGGGCGTTCCTCGCGGCCAAGCCGGCCGGCGCCCTCGACGGCGTCGGCACCGCCACGGCCCGGACCCTGGGCGCGTACGGACTCGGCACGGTCGGCCGGATCGCCGCCGTCCCGCCCGCCGCCCTCCAGCGCATCGTCGGCGTCCGGGCCGGCCGCGAGCTGTACGAGCGGGCCCACGGGATCGACCGCACCCCGGTCGTCCCGGGTGCCGCCGCCCGCTCGCTGGCCGCCGAACGCCCCTTCGGCCGCGACGAGATCGACCCGGACCGGCACCGCCGCGCCCTGCTCTCCCTCACCGAGGAGCTGGGCGCCCGGCTGCGCGCCCAGGGTCTGGCCTGCCGTTCCCTGGCGCTCACCGTGCGCTGCGCCGACCGCACCACCCTCACCCGGACCCGCGTCCTGGCCGAGCCCACGGCCCACTCCGCCGCGCTCACCCGGACCGCGTACGCCGTATACGAGGGGCTGGGCCTCCAGCGGGCCCGGGTGCGCGCGGTCGCGCTGCGCGCGGAGGGGCTGCTGCCCGCCGAACGGGCGGCCCGCCAGCTGAGTTTCGACCCCGACGACGAGAAGACCCGGCGCATCGAGGCGGTCGCCGACCGGGTACGGGCGAAGTTCGGGCCCACGGCCGTCCTTCCCGGCTCCCTGGCACGGAGCCCGGGGCCGGCCGGGCGTACGGCCGCCTAGCGGACGGGACCGCCGCGCGTCACTGCCCCACCCGTCCGTCGATGCACTCGCGCAGCAGGTCGGCGTGCCCGCAGTGCCGGGCGCACGCGTCGACCCGGTGCGCCGGCAGCTCGGCCAGGACCCGCCCGAGGTGGCCCAAACCGTGACGTAACCCGGCCTTTATCGTTGCCTCTTGACGAGCCGCCAGGTTTTTACCGACGCGTAACTTCCCAGTTTTGCTACTCGCCCGTAATTTGGCGGGAAGCAGCTCACCCTTGTGATCCGGATCACGGGCGAATCCCCACATCGCATTCCCCCTTGACCGCAAGGAGAGCACTCGATGCTGCCCTGGAAAAGCTGGAAAAGACTGCTCGGATCCCTCGCCGCCCTGATGCTCGCCGGCGCGGCCCTCACCGCCGTCCCCGCCCAGGCCGCCACCGCCCCCAGCAGCGGCTGGAACAACTGGGACTGCAAGCCCTCCGCCGCCCACCCCCGCCCCGTCGTGCTCGTCCACGGGACCTTCGGCAACTCGGTCGACAACTGGCTCGGCTTCGCGCCGTACCTCGTGCACCGCGGCTACTGCGTCTACTCGCTCGACTACGGCCAGCTGCCCGGCGTGCCGTTCTTCAACGGCCTCGGCCCCATCGACCGGTCCGCCGGCCAGCTCGCCGCGTTCGTCGACCGGGTGCTCGCCTCGACCGGCGCCCCCGAGGCCGACCTCGTCGGCCACTCCCAGGGCGGCATGATGCCGCGCTGGTACCTCAAGTACCTGGGCGGGGCCGGCAAGGTCAACGCCCTCGTCGGGCTCGCCCCCGACAACCACGGGACGACCCTGCTGGGGCTCACCAAGCTCCTGCCGTACTTCCCCGGCGCCGAGGACCTCATCAGCGCCGCGACGCCGGGCCTGGCCGACCAGATCGCCGGATCCGCGTTCGAGAAGAAGCTCAACGAGGGCGGCGACACCGTCCCGGGCGTGAAGTACACGGTCATCGCCACCCGCTACGACGAGGTGGTCACCCCGTACCAGAGCCAGTTCCTGAACGGGCCGGACGTGCGCAACGTCCTGCTCCAGGACCTGTGCCCGCTGGACCTCTCCGAGCACG
This sequence comes from Streptomyces sp. NRRL S-87, assembly GCF_000719335.1. Classification (GTDB taxonomy): domain Bacteria; phylum Actinomycetota; class Actinomycetes; order Streptomycetales; family Streptomycetaceae; genus Streptomyces. The sequence continues at coordinate 10,001 of NZ_JOGB01000046.1, read as the reverse complement.
TCGCGATCGGTCTGACCGACCGGATCGCCTGGCACGAGGCCCTGAACGCACTCGACCCGGCGCACGCGGAACGCACCACGTGCGCCTCGGTCTTCGAGTGACGGAACCCGGGCCCGGGCCGACCTAGCCCGCGTGGCGGCCGCCGCCGGAGACGCTCCGGCGGCGGACCGTCGCGAACAGCAGGGCCGCGCCCACGGCCAGCGCCCCGGCCCCGCCGACCGCCAGGAGCGGGGTGCGGGAGCTCGCGCCGGTCTCGGCCAGGTCGGTGGCGGAACCGGCCGGGCGCAGGCCGCCGGCCAGGGTCCCGGTCTCGGCCTTGGCCTCCGTCTCGGAGCCGGCGCCGGTGCCGGTGCCCGTGCCGGCGGTCCCCGCCGTGCCGTGGCCGGCGTGGCCCGCGTGGCCGCTGTGGTTGACCGTCGACCTGGCCGCGCCGTCGCGGATCTGCCGGTCGGACGGGGCGCTGGCCACCGGCCCGGGGGCGGTGCCGCCGGTACCGCCGCTGGTGCTGGCCGTACCGCCGGACGTGCTGCCCGTACCGCCGGACGTGCTGCCCGTACCGCCCGTCCCGCTGCCGCCACCCTGCGTCGTCCTCCTGAAGACCACGTCCGAGCAGGTGTAGAAGGCCTCCGGGCTGTCCGAGCGCTGCCAGATGCTGTAGATCAGGTGCCGTCCGGAGCGCTGGGGGACCTTGCCGGTGAACACGTAGGAGCCGCCGGACAGCGCCGGGTCGGTGACCTTCGCGAACGGCTTCGACTCCAGGTCCGACCACTTCAGCGGCTTGCGCGGGTCGTACCCGGCCTTGGTGATGTAGAGCGCGAAGGAGCCGCGGTGCGGGGCGGTCGCCCTGTAGCGGAAGGTGTGCTTGCCCGCCGCCATCCGGCTGGCCGGCCAGTCGGCGCGGGCCAGGTCCAGGCCCCGGTACTTGGGCCTGCCGGCCGAGCAGAGCTTCCCGTCCGGTATGAGGGCCTTGTGGTGGCCGGCCGCGTTGGCGATGTTGACCTCGTTCCAGTCGTAGAACGCCTGAGTGCCGCTCGCCTTCACGGCCGCCTTGCAGGCGGCCGACTTCGGGGCCTCCGGACCCTCCGCGTAGCAGGCCGCGACGCGGCTGACGGGGTCGGTCATCGACCCGTGGGCGGCGGCGGGCGCGGCCACCGCGAGCGGTGCTGCGCAGGCGAGGGCGGCGGTGACGATGGCCGTGCTGCGGCGAACGGTCACGAGGCTGGTCTCCTTGGTGCGGCGCGGGTCGTCGACGGGCCCGGAAGGGGAAACCGCGTCGTACGGCGCCGCCCCCCGACGGCGCCGCGACACGTCCCGTCGCCCTTCGAAACTAGCCCGGAAAATCCCACGAACCGCCTGGTTAAGGACCCGGAGAGAGATCTTTAGGATGGACTTAAGCCGGTACTAAGGACCGCGTACGGATGCCCCGGAGGGACCCTTGACGAGCGATCAGCCGCAGCAGGACGGGACCGCGTCGCGGGGCGCGGGGAGCGGCCCGGCCGGAGACCCGGCCTGGGCGGGGGTGCGGGCGGCTACGGGTACGGACGTGGACGCCGTGCGGGAGGTCACCGATGCCGCGTACCACCACTACATCGCGCGCATCGGGATCCGGCCGGCACCCATGGACGCCGACCACGCGGCGGGCATCGCCGCCGGGCACGTGTACGTCGCCGGCACCCCCGTGTCCGGCGTCGTCGTCCTCGTGCCCGGCGGCGACCACCTCTTCCTCGACAGCATCGCCGTCCATCCCCGGGCCCGCGGAACGGGCCTGGGGCGGCTGCTGCTGGGCTTCGCCGACGCGCACGCGCGCCGGCTCGGCCTGCCCGAGATCCGCCTCTACACCAACGCGCTGATGTGGGAGAACCAGGAGCTCTACCCGCGCTACGGCTACGAGTTCACCGAGCGCCGGGTCGACGGGGTCTACGACCGCTTCCATTACCGCAAGCGACTCGCCCCGCACGCACTATGACTTCGGATCAGATCCGGAGGGTTGCCAGGAAACGACCGTGCGGTCAGGCCAGGATCTCCCCGAACCTCCCCAGTCTCGCGAGGAGTTCGAGCTCGTCGAGGGCCGCCTCGGCGGCCCGGGCCGCCTCCGGGTCGCGGCCCGCCAACCCGCTCTCGGCGAACTCGTCCTCGTCCAGGCGCAGTACGGCCGAGGCGTCGGCCGACACCCACAGGTCCAGGTCGAGGTCCTCCGAGACGATCTCCCCGTCCCCGACCACCGCGGGCCGGGTCACGTCGCAGTACCAGCCCTTGAGGACGCCCCCGCCGGTGCGCACCTCCTTCACCGCGTACCAGCGGTCCCGCCAGAAGTGCTCGGTGAACACGTCCCCGGGCTCGAACCGCACGAAGCCGAAGTCCCGCACCGTGTCGAGCGCCCACGGGGCGCGGACCGTCACCCGCTGCCCGTCGTCGGCGAGCAGTTCGGCGGGGTAGCGGACCTTGACCCGGCCGGCCTTCACCAGTGCCACGGCCATGTTCATCGGGGGACCTCCGGAGTCGTCAGCGTCTTCACGTACCGCACCTCGGTGGCGCAGATCTCGTACCCGAACCACTTGTTGACCGCCAGCATCGGGCCGTTCTGCGCGTCGTTGCCCGTGAACGCCTCCCGGTAGCCGGCCGCGCGGGCCCGGTGCAGCGAGGCGTTCTTCACGAGCTTGGCGAGCCCGCGGCCGCGGTACGCGCGCCGGGTGCCCGTCATGGCCGAGCCGTAGCGGTCCGCGCCGTCGGTGCGGGCGGCGCTGAAAGCCGCCACCGCGCCGTCCACGAGCGCGACCACCGTCAGCTCGCGGTCGAGGGTGGGGTCGTGCCACACGGTGCGCAACCAGTCCTCGTAGTCGGACAGCTCCACGGGCACGTCCCCCGGCTCGTCGGCGGTGGCGTCCGCGTCGGCCTCGTACAGCGGCCGCGGGTCGTCGGCGAACGCCGCCGCCGACACCAGCTCGACGCCCGGCGGCAGCGGCGCCCGCTCCGGCAGCGGGCCCGCGGCCAGGTCCAGCCGCAGGAAGTGCGCCCGGCGGCGCGGCGCGTAGCCGCGACGGGCCGCGAACCCGGTGTACGCAGGCTCGTCGAGCACCCACGTGTACACGTGGCCGGCGCCGGCGCCGGCCAGGTGCTCCTCCCCGGCCCGGGTCAGCGCAGCGCCGGCGCCCCGGCCCCGGTGGGCGGGGTCCACGAAGGTGTTCAGCGAGGCCTGGCCGGGCTCGGGGCTGTCGTAGGCCAGACCCGCCTCGGCGATGCCGACGACCCGACCGGCCTCCTCGGCGACCAGGATCCGCTGCCGGGCGGCGGGGTTGGCGCCCGCCAGCTCGAAGGCCAGCCGGGCCGGGGTGCTCACCATGTAGGGCAGCGCTGCGTGCCGTACCCGGGAGGCGGCCGTCAGGTCGGTGTCGTCGCCGGGGCGCAGATCGCGGATGAGGATGCTCACGTCCGGCGACGTTACGTCCGCCTCCGGGCCCGGCGCCTCCCATTTTCCGGCGCGACCGCCGGGCCGCCATCCGGCGCGACCGCCGGGCCGCCATCCGGCGTGACCGCCGCCGTCGTCCGGTGCGACCACCCGGCCGGTTTCCGGCGCGGGCGCCCGGCCGGCCGGAGGGTGGGGGAGAATCGGGCCCGTGACCTCGAAGATCTTGAAGATCGCCGTCGACCCGGGCGCCGCGACCGCGCCGTACGAGCAGCTGCGCGCCCAGATCGCCGGCCAGGCCCGCAGCGGCAGGCTGCCCGCGGGCTTCAAGCTGCCGACCGTACGCGGCCTCGCGGAGGACCTCGGCCTGGCCCCCAACACGGTCGCCAAGGCCTACCGCGCGCTGGAGGCGGACGGGGTGATCGAGACCCGGGGCCGGGCCGGCACCTTCGTCGCCGCGGCCGGGGACGCGGCGCAGCGCGAGGGCGCCGTGGCGGCCCAGGCGTACGCCGAGCGGGCGCAGCGCCTCGGCCTCGACCGGGAGGCCGCGCTGGAGCTCGTACGGGAGGCCCTGCGGGCGCGGTACTGAGCGACGGCGCGGGCGGTGCCGGCCCGTGGCGGCGGCCCCGTGGCGGCGGCCCGCGGTGCCGGCCCGCGGCGGCGGCCCGTGGCGGCGGCCAGCGGTGCCGGCCCGCGGGTCCCCTCGGCGCCCCACCCCCCACGGGACGGCACCACTGAGGCCCGTGCCTAGAGGTACAGCCCCGCGTCCGCGCCCTCGTGCTGGGACGGCACCGAGGCCGGGCCCGTGCCCCGCCGCAGTGCATAGAGCTCCGCGATCGTGGCGCCCTCGCGCGGGACGCCCTCCTCGGTGCCCAGCCACTCCACCGCCTCACGGTGGGTCAGCTTGCCCACCTCGATGCGCGCCAGGCAGCGTCCGGGCCGCACCACGGCGGGGTGCAGCCGCTCCAGGTCCTCGTTGGTGGTGACCCCGACGAGGACGTTGCGGCCCTGTCCCAGCAGCCCGTCGGTGAGGTTCAGCAGCCGCGACAGCGCCTGCCCGGCGGTGTGCCGGGCCTCGCCGCGGATCAGCTCGTCGCAGTCCTCCAGGAGCAGCAGCCGCCAGCGGCCCTTCGCGTTGCCCTCGTCCTCACCGATGGCGATGTCCATGAGGTAGCCGACGTCGTTGAACAGCCGCTCCGGGTCCAGCACGCAGTCCACCTGGCACCAGTCGCGCCACGAGCGGGCCAGGGTGCGCAGCGCCGAGGTCTTGCCGGTGCCGGGCGGGCCGTGCAGCAGGAGCAGCCGGCCCGAGATGTCGTCGGGGGTGACCTTCATGAGCCGGTCCATGGCCCCGGCCACCGGCCCGGTGTAGTTCGGGCGGACCTCGGCCCAGGTGCCGGCCTCGATCTGACGGGTCGTGCGGTACGGGCCGCGGCGCGGCGAGACGTACCAGAAGCCCATCGTGACGTTCTCGGGCTGCGGCTCGGGCTCGTCCTGGGCGCCCTCGGTGGCCTCGCCCAGCACGCGGGTCGCCAGCTCCTCGGTGACCGCGGTGACGGTGACGTCGGCGCCGCGGTTCCAGCGCGAGACGAGCAGGGTCCAGCCCTCGCCCTCGGCGAGGGTGGCGCTGCGGTCGCTGTCGCGGGCCGCGCGGAGCACGGTGGCGGTCGCCGGCAGGAGCGTGGCGCCCTTCTTGACCCGTTCGATGGTCGTGCTGTGGGAGTAGGGCTGCTCGCCGTTGGCGAACCGGCCCAGGAACAGCGCGTCGACCACGTCGGACGGCGAGTCGCTGTCGTCCACGTGGAGCCGGATCGGCAGTGCCTGCCGCGGGTCGCCCGAGGTCTGTGACATGGCTGTCATGATCCGGCACCAACTGCTCCCGCGCACCCGGGTTTCGCCGGTTCGTCCACCGTACTTCCGTACGCAAACCACGGGCAGGTGAAGGTTTCCCGCCAATCCTTCCTGCAACATTCTTGGCATGGACACTTCCAGAGGGCCGCGTCCGGCGCTACGACGGAAGACGCAGAAGTCCTGCTAAGGGAGGGTCCATGAAACTGTCCCGACTCGCGGCGCTCGCGTCGTCGTTCGCGCTCGCCGCGGCCGCCGCGCTCCTCGGTGCCGCACCGGCATCCGCGGCCCAACAGGCCGCTTCCTTCGGCTACGTGGCGCTCGGCGACTCGTACTCGTCCGGCGTCGGCGCCGGCAGCTACGACAGTGCGAGCGGCAACTGCAAACGCAGCACGAAGGCCTATCCGGTCCTCTGGGCCGCCGCCCATTCACCCGGCAGCTTCAGTTTCACCGCGTGCTCGGGCGCTCGTACGGGTGACGTCCTCTCCGGCCAGATGGGTCCGCTGAACGCGGACACCGACCTCGTCAGCATCACGATCGGCGGCAACGACGCCGGCTTCTCCGACGTCATGACGACCTGTGTGCTGCAGTCCGAGTCCTCCTGCCTGAGCCGGATCAACCAGGCGAAGGCGTACGTCGACTCCACCCTGCCCGGCAAGCTCGACCAGGTGTACTCGGCGATCCGCGCCAAGGCGCCCGCCGCGCACGTGGTGGTGCTCGGGTACCCGCGCTTCTACAAGCTCGCCGGGACCTGCACGACCGGGCTGTCCGAGACCGAGCGCGGCGCCATCAACGGCGCGGCCGACTACCTGAACACCGCGACCGCCAAGCGCGCCGCCGACCACGGCTTCACCTTCGCCTCGGTCGTCGGGTCCTTCACCGGCCACGAGATCTGCTCCAGCAGCGCGTGGCTGCACAGCGTCAACTGGCTCAACATCGGCGAGTCGTACCACCCGACGGCCGCCGGGCAGTCGGGCGGCTACCTGCCGCCGTTCAACTCCGCGGCCTGACGGCCGTCCGCCGTCGAGCTCCTGCCGAACCGTGCGGCACGCGGCGACCGGGACCGCCAGATCCGGTGAGCCGTGGGGGAGGCCCCGTCCGACGGGGCCTCCCCGGCCTTCCTCTCCCCAGCCTTCCCTGGCCCGGCCTTCCCTGGCCCAGGCTTCCTCTGCCCGGCCTTCCCTGGCCCGGGCTTTCCCTCTCCGGCCTTCCTTCCCCCGGCCCTGCGTGCCCGGCCTGCCCCTCCTCGACGCCGAGCCGCGCCGGTCGGCGGCCGCGCGTCCGACACCGGCCGCGTCGTGTCGGAGCGTCAGCGGAGCAGCGCCCAGATCAGCGTCGTGAACGCGGCCAGCAGGGCGAGCACGCCGACCGCCAGCACCAGGCCCGCGCCGACGCCGGACGTCCCGGCCGCGGGACCGTCGTCCGCCGCGGCCGCCGGGCCCGCCGGGGCGGGGGCGCCCGGGCCGGGTGCCCGCACGGGACCGCCCACGGGTCCGCCCCGCCCGCCCACCGTCCCGGACCCGCCTGAGGCGCCCGAGGCGCCGGAAGAGCCTGCCCCGCCCGACCCGCCCGACCCGCCCGATCCGCCCGGCCCACCGCGGGGCCGGTCCGGGTCCGAGGCCGGTCCGCCGGTGGCGCGTACCGAACCGCCCGCGCCCACGATCCGCAGCATCCGGGCCGCCTCCGGGGCCGACAGGCGGGCCGCCGGGTCCTTGTGCAGCAGTCCCGCGATCACCGGGGCCAGCTCCCCGGCCCCGCGTGCGACGGGCGGCTCCTCGTCCAGAACGGCCCGCAGGGTGGCGTCCGGGGTGCTCCGCGCGAACGGCGACGCCCCCGACACGGCCGCGTGCAGCATCGTGCCCAGCGACCAGAGGTCCGACTCCGGCCCGGGGGCCCGGCCCAGCACCCGTTCCGGCGCGAGGAACTCCGGCTGCGCGCCGGCCGCCCCCGCCGCCATCGACAGCCCGAAGTCGCTCAACAGGACCCGGCCGTCGTTGGCGATGAGCACGTTGCCCGGCTTGACGTCCCGGTGCAGCACCCCGGCCTCGTGCGCCGAGCGCAGCGCCGCCAGCACCTGCTCCCCGATGTGCGCCGCCCGGTGCGCCGGCAGCGGACCCTCCGCCTCCAGGACCTCCGCCAGCGAGAGCCCCTTGACGAGCTCCATCACGATCCACGGGCGGCCGCCCTCGAGCGCCACGTCGTACACCCGCACGACCCCGCGGTGCGTGATCCGGCCCGCGGCCCGCGCCTCGCGCTCCAGCCGTACGTACATCCGCCGCGCCTCGGCCGGGTCCACGCCCTCGGGCGCGCGCACCTCCTTGACGGCCACGTCGCGGCCCAGCACCTCGTCCCGGGCCCGCCACACCAGGCCCAGCGCACCCTGCCCCAGCGGACCGGTCAGCCGGTACCGGCCGGCGAGCAGGCGCTCGGGCCCACCGCTCGGAACTCCGCCCACGCGAGCCCCCCATCCGCAGCCGGGTTCCGCACCCGGTGAGCCGCCCCCGGAGGTCCCTTCGACCGCAACCGGGCGATCACTCCAAGTTAGCCCAGTCCGGACGATTTGCCAGCCCGTCGTGAGCCAACTCCGGGCGCCGCCCCCGAGCAACTCGCCCCACGGGCCCCGGAATTCACTTTCGCGGCCGAGCGTGTTCGGAGCGTAACGGTCGAATTCGGTGAGTGACCGTCAATCCCGTCTAGTGCGTGGTCAATCACCCCTCCCGGGATACCGCACTGCCATACGGGGGCGATAGGGTTAACCTGCCCGGGCCGGGTGCCCTCGTACGGGTGGGGAGAGACATGGAACAGATAGCAATGCGCAGCAGGCCGCCCCGCGTGCCTGCCATCACCTGCGGTAGCAAGGCGACGAGTACGCGCCTCGACCGCCACCTCGCCGTGCTGGGTGGCCCCGCCATCCCGCAGCGCGAGGCCGCCGAGGCGACCCTGCTGATGCGCGAGCTGACGGCGCGCGACGTCAAGCACGGCCACCGGAGCCGGAGCGCGCGGGTCTCGCTCTTCGCGCCGCTGCGCCGACTCCGCCGCTCGCTCTTCGGCAGCCGCCACTGACGCAGCAGTCCCGTCCCGCACCCGTCCCCCGGCATCGATCCTCAGGCGACCACACCGTCCCCACGCAGTGCCGTGATCTGCGCGTCCGTCATCCCCAGGGCGCGCAGCAGGGCGTCGGTGTGCTCGCCGAGCGCGGGGACCGCGCCCATGCGCGGTTCCGCCCCGCCCGGCAGTCCGATCGGCGGCAGCAGGGCCCGCAGCGGCCCCACCGGTGACCCCACCTCACGCCAGCGGTCCCGGGCTGCGAGCTGGGGATGCGCCGCCAGCTCGGTGACCGTGTTCAGGCGCGCGCAGGCGATCCCGGCCGCCTCCAGCCGCCGTACGGCCTCGTCGGCGTCGAGCGCGCCCAGGGCCTTCGCGACCGCCGCGTCCGTCCGTTCCCGGTGCGCGGTCCGCGCGGCATTGGTCGCGTACGCCGCATCCTCGGCCAACTCCGGCCGCTCCAGAACGTGTTCGGCCAGCCGCCGCCACTCCCGGTCGTTCTGCACGGACAGCAGGACCCGGCCGCCGTCGGCCGTGGCGTAGGCGTCGTACGGGGCGATCACCGCGTGCGCCAGGCCCGTCCGCTCCGGCTCCCGTCCGCCGTGCATGGTGTGGTGTAGCGGGTGCCCCATCCACTCGGCGAGCGCGTCCAGCATCGAGACCTCCACGGGGCCGCCGAGCCCGGTGGTGGCGCGCCGCAGCAGGGCCGCGAGCACGCCCGAGAACGCGTACATCGCCGCCGCGATGTCGGCCGCCGGGACGCCGGCCTTGACCGGCTGCTCCGGGGTGCCGGTCACCGACACCAGCCCCGCCTCGCACTGCACCAGCATGTCGTAGGCCCGCTTGTGGGCGTACGGTCCCTCGGGTCCGTACCCGGAGATGTCGACGGCGACCAGACGGGGGTGGCGGGCGCAGAGCGCCGCCGCGTCGAGGCCGAGCCGGGCCGCCGCCCCCTGGGCCAGGTTCTGCACGAACACGTCCGCATCCGCGACGAGCCGCTCCAGCACCTCGAGGCCCCGCGGGTCCTTGAGGTCGAGGGCGATCGACTCCTTGCCGCGGTTGGCCCACACGAAGTGCGAGGCCAGTCCGTGCGCCGCGGTGTCGTAGCCGCGCGCGAAGTCGCCGCCGTCGGGCCGCTCGACCTTGATCACCCGGGCGCCGAGGTCGGCGAGCTGGCGCGTGGCGAACGGGGCCGATACGGCTTGTTCGACGGAGACGACGGTGATCCCGTCCAGGGGGAGGGGTGCGATGCTCATGTCCGGCAGACCTACCCGCTGCACCCCCGCCTTGTCACCCCCTGATCACCCCCCGATCGCCGATCGAGCACCGGTCGATCACCGGTCGAGCACCGAGCGGGCCTCGCTCGATACTTGGCCGCGTCACTCGGCGCCCGGTCGCGGCGCGTTGGTGCGTGGTCGCCGCGCCATTCGACACCGGTCGGGATGCGTTGGTTACGTCGTCGTGGGGGCCGTGGTGGCTGTAGTGGCTGTGGTGGCTGTAGTGGCTGTGGTGGTCGTGGTGGTCGTGGTGCCGGTAGTGCCGGTGGTGCCGGTGGTGCCCGTGGTGCCCGTAGCCACGGCCCGGCATCACGCGGGAGTGCCGCCGTGTGGTGTGTGGGGGAGGCGCTTGACAGGGGTGGCAGGCTGGCTCGGAGGCAGGCCCGGGCCGAGGGTGGCCGAAGGCCAGGGCGAAGCCCCAAAGCCCT
>NZ_JOGB01000045.1 GCF_000719335.1 Streptomyces sp. NRRL S-87 | reverse complement strand
ACCTCGGCGGACAGGCCCGGAAAGACGCCCGGGACGATCGTGAAGACTCCGGTCCGTTCGGTCCGGCCAGCGGGTCAGCGCCTCAGATCGCTACGCCCCACCGGTTCGGGTGGCGGGTGCGGGTTGGTGGGGGCCGGACATAAGCCGCCCACGATCGCTACGCCCCTCCGGTTGGTTGGCGGCTTCCGGGGCCGGTGGGATGGCGGATTCCGGGTCCGGTGGGGGCCGGACATAGGCCGCCCACGATCGCTACGCCCCACCGGTTCGGGTGGCGGCCTCCGGGTCCGGTGGGGGCTGGGCAGGGGCCGCCCACGATCGCTACGCCCCACCGGACGGCCCCGCGGCTGCCGGGCCGGTGGGGGTCGGGCATGGGCGGCCCGGGGTCGTTGCCCCACCGGTTCGGGTGGCGGGTGCGGGCTGGTGCGGCCGGGCACCAGCCCGCAGAGGCGGACGGGGCGCCCGCCTTGGGCGTCAGATGTCGATGACGCGGTAGGCGATCGTGTAGACGCCGCCGGAGCCCTCCAGCGAGCGGTACTGGATCTCCGAGCCCGCCTCGGAGCCCGTCACGAGGGTGGCGCCGAGCTTGTCGTCGCCGCTGGTCGTGTCGTCGTCCCAGAGGGTGAGGGTGCGGGCCTGGTCGCGGCCCAGGACGAGGGCGGCGTTGCCGTTCGCGTCGGTCAGGGAGCGGACGTAGTTCGTGCCCATGGTCTGGTACTTCGCGGAGCCGGGCCAGACCTTGATCTGGTTGCCGTTGGCGTCGGTGATCTTGATGTAGGCCTCGTCGTGGTCGCCCTCGCTCTGCTGGTGGCAGGTCAGCTCCAGCAGCTCGATCCGGACCTGGTCGACGGGCGCGGCCTGGGCCGCGCCGGCCAGGGCCGTCAGGGTGGTGAGGGCCAGGGCGGTGGCGGTGGCGAGGCGGGTCTTCGTGCCGAGCATGTCGTTCCCCCGTGGGTGTTCGGCCGCCGGGGCTTTCCCGGTGGTGGGTCCACCGTGCCCGGGCGGCGGGGCGGTGCTCCACGTGCGTTCCGGTGAGTGGAACGGCTACCTGCGGACCACCGGCGGGAGCGGGGGCGCGGCGTGGCGGGACAGGGCCCGGGAGATGGCCAGGCCCGCGTCGGTGACGGCCTGGGCCAGGGCCTCCAGGGGGCGGCCCGCGCGGACCACGCCGGCGAGGGCGGCGACCGTGCGGCCGTCGGGGGTGCGGACGGGGACGGCGGCGCAGGCCACGCCGTCCATGACGGTCTCGCGGTCCAGGAGCGGGGCGGTCCGTCGGGGGCCGCGGAGGGCTCGGCCGGCGGCGGTGTCGAGGAGGAAGCTCATGCCGTCGCGGACGGGGACCAGGGGTTCGGGTTCGCCGGGGACCGAGCAGACCGTCATCGCGAGGTCCTCGCGCAGGACGGTCAGGACGGCGCTGGCGCCGGTGGCGGCGCGCAGGCGGTGCAGCGGGAGCCGGGCGGCGGCGCGCAGGCCCGGGTGCGGCTGCCAGCCCTGGCCGAGGCGGAACAGTTGCGGGCCCGTCCGGTAGCGGGTGCCGCGGCGCTCCACGGCGCCCACTGCTGCCAGCTGGTCCAGTAGGCGGTGCACGGTCCCCTTGGGTACGCCGCAGGCGACGGCGAGCTCCGTGACGCCGGCCTCGTCGCCGTGCAGGCGCAGTGCTTCCAGCAGGGCGAAGGCGCCCTCCAGTACTCCGCGGCCCTGATGCGGGGCGGGTGTGCCCATGGTGTTCCCCCGAACCGGGCCGGTCCGGCCGCATCCCCCCTGGTGCGGCGCCGTGGCCCGACACAGCAGGATGCACCGCGGCGGAGCCGGTTCGCCAAGGGTTGGCGGGCGTGTCCGAGGGGCTATGGACAGGCGCGGTGACCGGGCGGTAACTTAATAATCTGAGCAAGCGCTTAGACAGGCGGCATCGGCCGCGCGACGGAGGGAGGCGGCCGTGCGCCGTACGGTATTCAACGAGGACCACGAGGCGTTCCGCGAGACCCTGCGGGCCTTCATCGAGGCCGAGGTCGTCCCGGTCTACGACGAGTGGTTCGCCGCCGGCCAGGCGCCCCGCGACTTCTACTACAAGCTCGGTGAGCTGGGCATCTTCGGCATCAACGTCCCCGAGGAGTTCGGCGGCGCGGGCCTGGACACCCACAAGTTCGAGGCCGTCCTCTACGAGGAGACCGCGCGCGCGGGCGTGAACTTCGGCGGTTCCGGCGTGCACGTGCTGCTCGCCCTGCCGTACATCAAGATGCTCGCCTCCGACGAGCAGAAGAAGCGCTTCCTCCCGAAGTTCGTCTCCGGTGAGGAGATGTGGGCGCTGGCGATGACCGAGCCGGGCACCGGCTCCGACGTCGCGGGCATGAAGACCACCGCCAAGCTCTCCGAGGACGGCACCCACTACGTCCTCAACGGCGCGAAGACCTTCATCACCGGTGGCGTGCACGCCGACCGCGTGATCGTCTGCGCCCGTACCTCCGCCCCGAGCGAGGACGACCGCCGCTTCGGCATCTCGCTGTTCGCCGTGGACACCAAGGCGGAGGGCTACTCGATCGGCCGCAAGCTCGACAAGCTGGGCCTGCGCACGTCCGACACCGCCGAGCTGGCGTTCGTCGACGTCAAGGTCCCCGTCGAGGACCTGCTGGGCGAGGAGGGCAAGGGCTTCTACTACCTCGGCCACAACCTGGCGTCCGAGCGCTGGGGCATCGCCTTCGGCGCGTACGCCCAGGCCGCCGCGGCCGTCCGGTTCGCCCAGCAGTACGTGACGGACCGCACCGTCTTCGGCAAGCCGGTCGCGCACTTCCAGAACACCAAGTTCGAGCTGGCCGCCTGCCAGGCCGAGGTGGACGCCGCCCAGGCCGTCGCCGACCGCGCCCTGGAGGCCCTGGACGCGGGCGAGCTGACCCCGGCCGAGGCCGCCAGCGCCAAGCTGTTCTGCACCGAGGTCGCGCACCGCGTCATCGACCGCTGCCTCCAGCTGCACGGTGGCTACGGCTACATGAACGAGTACCCGATCGCGCGCCTGTACGCCGACAACCGCGTCAACCGCATCTACGGCGGCACCAGCGAGATCATGAAGTCGATCATCGCCAAGTCGATGGGCCTGTAATCCACTTGGACGCACTGGGCTCCCTCCTCGATCTGCTCGACCTCGAGCAGATCGAGGAGAACATCTTCCGCGGGCTGAGCCGTTCGGCTCTGATCCCGCGGGTCTTCGGGGGGCAGGTCGCGGCGCAGGCGCTGGTCGCGGCCGGCCGTACGGTGCCCGGCGACCGCACGGCGCACTCGCTGCACTCGTACTTCCTGCGGCCCGGCGACCCGGGTGCGCCGATCGTGTACTCCGTGGACCGGATCCGCGACGGGCGCTCGTTCACCACGCGCCGGGTCGTCGCGGTGCAGCACGGGCACCCGATCTTCCACCTCTCCGCGTCGTTCCAGACGTACGAGGAGGGGCTGGACCACCAGGCCGTCATGCCCGCGGCACCGGACCCCGAGTCGCTGCCGACGGCCGCCGAGGCGCTGCCCCGCTACCGGGAGGTCTTCCGGGACCCGGGCACGGTCGAGCGGCTGCTGGAGGCGCGCGGGGCGGTCGACCTGCGGTACGCCACGACGCCACCGTGGGGGTCGGTGGGCGTGCCGGTGGAGCCGCGTTCGCAGGTCTGGTTCCGTACGGCCGGCAAGCTGGCCGACGACCCGCTGCTGCACACCTGCCTGGCGACGTACGTCTCCGACATGACGCTGCTCGACGCCGTCCTGCTCGCCCACGGGCGCGGCGGCTGGGCGGTCGGCGACGTGGTCGGGGCCTCGCTGGACCACGCGATGTGGTTCCACCGGCCGTTCCGGGCCGACGAGTGGCTGCTGTACGACCAGGAGTCCCCCACCGCCCACGGCGGCCGCGGCCTGGGCCAGGCCCGCATCTGGACCCAGGACGGGCAGCTGGCCGTCACGGTCATCCAGGAGGGCGTCGTCCGCGTCCCGCGCTGATCAGAGCGTTCCGGCGGGGCGACCCAGGGGGTCGCGCGGCGGCGTGAGGACAACGCACCTCACCCGGACGGGCGAGCGCGGCACAAGAGGCCCCCGCGCCCCTACCCCTCCAGCAGCCCCGCCCCGTGCAGGAGGTACGCCGTCATCGGGTCGTAGTAGCGCGGGTCGCGGACGTGGTCGTCGAGGGGGACGACGACCTGCAGGGTGCCCTCGGACTCGCCGAGGAAGAGGGCCGGGTCGTTGGAGTCGGCGTAGCCGACGGAGTCCAGACCGCGCTGGCCCGCGCAGCCGGCCCAGCCGTGGTCGGCGACGACCAGGTCGGGCTGGGGGCGGCCCTCGGCCGCGAGGCCGTCGAGGATGGCGGCCATCGGGGCGGGCGAGTGGGTGTGCCACAGGGTCGCGCCCCGCTCCAGCACCGCGACGTCCGCGAACTGCCAGACCTGCGCCTCGTCCGCGGTCAGGCCCCCGGGGATGCGGACGATCTCGCAGCCGGCCGCGCGCAGGGCGTCGGCGGTGGCGCGGTGGACGTCGAGCAGGCCGCCCGGGTGGCCGGTGGCCAGCAGCACGCTCTGCTTGTCGACGGCGGCCTTGCGCAGCCGGGCCGCGAGCCGGTCGAGGGCGGCGACGGTCAGCTCGGGGTCGATGGTGTCCTGGCCGGCGCGGTGGTCGGGGTCGTCGACGACGCCGCAGCGCTCGGCCATGACGGCGAGGACGTCCTGCTCGTCGGTCCAGCGGTCGCCCAGGTCCAGGCCCAGCCAGTAGTGGCGGTCACCGTTCGCGAGCTTGCGGTAGTGGCTCAGGTTGTTCTCGCGCGGGGTGGCGACCTGGCCGGCGATCCGCGTGCGGACGAGGTGGTCGGTGAGTTCGGCTCGGCTGGGTACCTGGCTGGATATCGGCATGGGGATCATTCTGCCGTCGTCGGACCCGGCGCGGGCGATCCGTCCCGACACTCGGACCGCCGTCCGGGGGTCCGGCGTCAGTCCGACAGCGCCGCGAAGGCGCCGTAGGCCAGCCGCCGCAGCAGCGACTCCGTCGCCTCGCGCCCGCCGGCCCCGAGGTGCGGGGTCGAGTTCAGCAGGCCGAAGACGGCGTGCACGGCGACGCGGACCTCGGCCTCGGGCACGCCCGGGTGCAGCGCTCGCACGGTCTCCACCCACAGCTCGACGTACTGCCGCTGGAGCTGTCGCACCAGCTTGCGGTCCTCCTCGCGCAGCC
This sequence comes from Streptomyces sp. NRRL S-87, assembly GCF_000719335.1. Lineage (GTDB taxonomy): Bacteria > Actinomycetota > Actinomycetes > Streptomycetales > Streptomycetaceae > Streptomyces. The sequence continues at coordinate 61,097 of NZ_JOGB01000045.1, read as the reverse complement.
GGTCCAGCTCGCGGTCGTGCAGGGTGATCAGCGGCCGGTCGTCGAGGGCGAAGTCGATGTGGCCGTTGATGAGCGAGGCCAGCACCGCGGCCGGGTCGCCGGCCACCTCGGCCACGCGGTGGCGGCCCCCGGTCAGCAGGCGCTCGCTGATGCCCACCAGCAGCTCCGCGAGCATGGCGTCCTTGCCTGCGAAGTGCCGGTAGAGCCCGGGGCCGCTGATGCCCACGGCGGCGCCTATCTCGTCCACGCCGACGCCGTGGAATCCGCGTTCGGCGAAGAGTCGGGCGGCCTCCTTGAGGATCTGCTCGCGGCGGCTCGGGGCCGCGGTGACGCCAGTGGCTCCGGTGGCTGCGGCTTCGGCTCTGGTGCTCATGGGAATTCATTCTAGACAGCGCTGTTAGCGCTCGTTAACCTGAAGGAAACGCGTTAACGCTCATTAACCGAGCAAGGGAGCTCGAGGGATGCAGCAGGCACCAGTGCTGGCGAGCGCCGCCGACCCGGCGTCCGAGGCCTGGCGGACCAACGAGGCCGCCCACCAGGAGCTCACGGAAGGGCTGCGGGCCCGCCTCGCGGCGGCGCGCGAGGGCGGCGGCGAGCGCGCCCGCGCCAAGCACACCGCGCGCGGCAAGCTGCTGCCGCGCGACCGGGTGGACACGCTTCTCGACCCCGGTTCCCCGTTCCTGGAGCTGGCCCCGCTGGCCGCCGAGGAGATGTACGGCGGGGCCGCCCCGGCCGCCGGCGTGATCGCGGGCATCGGGCGGGTCAGCGGCCGCGAGTGCGTGGTCGTGGCGAACGACGCCACCGTCAAGGGCGGCACGTACTACCCGATGACCGTCAAGAAGCACCTGCGCGCGCAGGAGGTGGCCCTGGAGAACCGGCTGCCCTGCCTCTACCTGGTCGACTCCGGCGGCGCCTTCCTGCCCATGCAGGATGAGGTCTTCCCCGACCGCGAGCACTTCGGGCGGATCTTCTACAACCAGGCCCGCATGTCGGGGGCCGGCATCCCGCAGATCGCCGCGGTCCTCGGCTCCTGCACCGCCGGCGGGGCGTACGTCCCCGCGATGAGCGACGAGGCGGTGATCGTCCGCAACCAGGGCACGATCTTCCTGGGCGGCCCGCCGCTGGTGAAGGCGGCCACCGGCGAGGTGGTCACGGCCGAGGAGCTGGGCGGCGGCGAGGTGCACAGCCGCGTCTCCGGCGTGACCGACCACCTGGCCGAGGACGACGCGCACGCGCTGCGGATCGTCCGGAACATCGTGGCCACCCTGCCCGAGCGCGGCCCGCTGCCGTGGCCGGTGCAGGCCCCCGAGGAGCCCAAGGTCGACCCGGCGGGGCTGTACGGAGCGGTGCCGGTGGACTCCCGCACCCCGTACGACGCCCGCGAGATCATCGCGCGGATCGTGGACGGGTCGCGGTTCGCCGAGTTCAAGTCGGAGTTCGGCACGACCCTGGTCACCGGCTTCGCCCACATCCACGGCCACCCGGTCGGCATCGTGGCGAACAACGGCATCCTGTTCGCCGAGTCCGCCCAGAAGGGCGCGCACTTCATCGAGCTGTGCGACCAGCGCGGCATCCCGCTGCTGTTCCTGCAGAACATCTCCGGCTTCATGGTGGGCCGCGACTACGAGGCCGGCGGCATCGCCAAGCACGGCGCGAAGATGGTCACCGCCGTGGCCTGCACCCGCGTGCCGAAGCTGACCGTCGTGGTCGGCGGCTCGTACGGCGCCGGCAACTACTCGATGTGCGGCCGGGCGTACTCGCCGCGCTTCCTGTGGATGTGGCCGAACGCCAAGATCTCGGTCATGGGCGGCGAGCAGGCCGCGTCCGTGCTGGCGACGGTCAAGCGGGACCAGATGGAGGCCCGCGGCGAGTACTGGTCGGGCGACGAGGAGGACGCCTTCAAGGCTCCGGTGCGCGCCCAGTACGAGGAGCAGGGCAACGCCTACTACGCCACGGCCCGGCTGTGGGACGACGGCGTGATCGACCCGATGGAGACCCGGCAGGTGCTGGGGCTCGCGCTGACCGCCTGTGCCAACGCCCCGCTGGGTGACAGCGGCTTCGGCATCTTCCGGATGTGAGGACGATGTTCAACTCTGTTCTGGTCGCCAACCGCGGTGAGATCGCGGTCCGCGTCATCCGCACCCTGCGCGCGCTCGGCATCCGTTCGGTCGCCGTCTTCAGCGATGCCGACGCCGACGCCAAGCACGTGCGGGAGGCCGACACGGCGGTGCGGATCGGCCCGGCGGCCGCCGCCGAGAGCTACCTGTCGGTGGAGAAGCTGATCGACGCGGCCCGGCGCACCGGCGCGCAGGCGGTCCACCCGGGGTACGGCTTCCTCGCGGAGAACGCCGGCTTCGCGGCCGCCTGCGAGGCCGCGGGCCTGGTCTTCATCGGCCCGCCGGCGAGCGCCATCTCCCTGATGGGCGACAAGATCCGCGCCAAGGAGACGGTGAAGGCGGCCGGCGTGCCGGTCGTGCCCGGCTCCTCCGGCAGCGGCCTGTCGGACGCCGAACTGACCGCGGCCGCGGCGGAGATCGGCATGCCGGTGCTGCTCAAGCCCTCCGCGGGCGGCGGCGGCAAGGGCATGCGGCTGGTGCGGGACGCGGCGCTGCTGGCGGACGAGATCGCGGCGGCCCGGCGCGAGGCCCGCTCCTCCTTCGGTGACGACACGCTGCTGGTGGAGCGGTGGATCGACCGGCCCCGGCACATCGAGATCCAGGTGCTGGCGGACGGCCACGGGAACGTGGTCCACCTCGGCGAGCGCGAGTGCTCGCTGCAGCGGCGGCACCAGAAGGTGGTCGAGGAGGCCCCCTCGGTGCTGCTGACCCCCGAGATCCGGGCGGCGATGGGCGAGGCGGCGGTGTCCGCGGCCCGGTCGTGCGGGTACGTCGGGGCGGGCACGGTGGAGTTCATCGTGCCGGGCGGGGACCCGTCCTCGTACTACTTCATGGAGATGAACACCCGGCTCCAGGTGGAGCACCCGGTGACCGAGCTCGTGACGGGCCTCGACCTGGTGGAGCTCCAGCTGCGGGTGGCGGCCGGCGAGGCGCTGCCGGTCACCCAGGCCGACGTACGGCTGGACGGGCACGCGATCGAGGCGCGGGTCTGCGCCGAGGACCCGGCGCGCGGGTTCCTGCCGTCGGGCGGCCGGGTGCTGGCCCTGTCGGAGCCGGACACGAGCCCGGTGCGCACGGACTCGGGCCTGACGGCCGGGGTGGACGTGGGCAGCACGTACGACCCGATGCTGTCGAAGGTCATCGCCTGGGGTCCGGACCGGGCCGCCGCGCTGCGGTCGCTCCGGGCGGCGCTGGCGGACACGGTGATCCTGGGCGTGCCGACGAACGCCGGCTTCCTGCGGCGTCTGCTGGCGCACCCGTCGGTCGTCACGGGTGACATGGACACCGGCCTGGTCGAGCGCGACCTCGCCGACCTGCTGCCCGAGGGCGTGCCGGCCGAGGTGTACGCGACGGCCGCGCTGCTGCGCGCGGCCCCCGCGCGGCAGGCGGCGGGCTGGGTCGACCCGTTCGGGTCGGCGAACGGCTGGCGGCTGGGCGGCACCCCCGCCTGGACCGTGCACCCCTTCCGCATCCCGGGCCAGGACCCGGTCGAGGTCCGCACCCGCGCCGTCGCGGGCGGCGTCGAGGTGCTGCTGCCCGGTGGCGACACCCTGCGGGCCCGGCTCGTGGCGGGCGGCGCCGACCGGGTGACGGTCGAGCTCGACGGCGTCACGCACGCGTTCGCGCACGCCACCTCCCCCGAGGGGGTCTGGCTGGGCCGGGACGGCGACACCTGGCACGTGACCGCGTACGACCCCGTCGAGGCGAGCCTGTCCGGCCGGGCGCACGCGGGGGCGGACACCCTCGCCGCGCCGATGCCCGGCACGGTCACGGTCGTGAAGGTGGCCGTCGGCGACAAGGTCACGGCCGGTCAGAGCCTGCTCGTGGTCGAGGCCATGAAGATGGAGCACGTCATCTCCGCCCCGCACGACGGCACCGTCGCCGAGCTGGACGTCACCCCCGGCACGACGGTCGCGATGGACCAGATCCTCGCCGTCGTGACCCCGGACGCGGAGGAGGAAGCGGCATGAGCGTCCCCGGACTGCCCATGAGCGTGCCCGGCGCCGGCCTGCCGGCACGGGTGCGGATCCACGAGGTCGGCGCCCGCGACGGGCTGCAGAACGAGAAGTCGGCCGTGCCGACCGAGGTGAAGGCCGAGTTCGTCCGCCGCCTCGCGGACGCGGGCCTGACGACCGTCGAGGCGACCAGCTTCGTCCACCCCAAGTGGGTGCCCCAGCTGGCTGACGCGGAGCAGCTGTTCCCGCAGCTGGCGGACCTGAAGGGCGTCCACCTGCCGGTGCTCGTGCCCAACGAGCGCGGCCTGGACCGGGCCCGTGAGCTCGGCGCCACCCGCATCGCGGTCTTCGGCTCGGCCACGGAAACGTTCGCTCAGCGCAACCTGAACCGCACCGTCGCCGAGTCCCTGGCCATGTTCGAGCCGGTCGTCGCCCGGGCCAGGGCCGAGCGGATGCACGTGCGCGGCTACCTGTCGATGTGCTTCGGCGACCCGTGGGAGGGCCCGGTCCCGGTCCACCAGGTCGTCCGGGTCGCCAAGGCCCTGCTCGACCTCGGCTGCGACGAGCTGAGCCTGGGCGACACCATCGGCGTCGCCACGCCGGGCCACGTCCAGGCGCTGCTGGCGCAGCTGAACGAGGAGGGCGTGGGCACCGACCGGATCGGCGTGCACTTCCACGACACCTACGGCCAGGCGCTGTCCAACACTCTGGCCGCCCTCCAGCACGGCGTCACCACCGTCGACGCCTCCGCCGGCGGCCTCGGCGGCTGCCCGTACGCCAAGAGCGCCACCGGCAACCTCGCCACCGAGGACCTGGTGTGGATGCTCGACGGCCTCGGCATCGAGACCGGTGTCGACCTCGGCAAGCTCACCGCCACGAGCGTGTGGATGGCCGAACAACTGGGGCGCCCGAGCCCCTCCCGTACCGTCCGCGCCCTCTCCCACAAGGAGTAACGACCCATGCCCCTCGACCACCGGCTCACCCCCGAGCACGAGGAACTCCGCCGCACCGTCGAGGCGTTCGCCCACGACGTGGTGGCCCCGAAGATCGGCGACTTCTACGAGCGCCACGAGTTCCCGTACGAGATCGTCGCCGAGATGGGCCGCATGGGCCTGTTCGGCCTGCCCTTCCCCGAGGAGTACGGCGGCATGGGCGGGGACTACCTCGCCCTCGGCATCGCCCTGGAGGAGCTGGCCCGGGTCGACTCCTCGGTCGCCATCACCCTGGAGGCGGGCGTCTCGCTGGGCGCGATGCCGCTCTACCTCTTCGGTACGGACGAGCAGAAGCAGCAGTGGCTGCCGAAGCTGTGCGCGGGCGAGATGCTGGGCGCGTTCGGCCTGACCGAGCCGGGCGCCGGCTCGGACGCCGGCGGCACCCGCACCACGGCCGTCCGCGACGGCGACGAGTGGGTCATCAACGGCTCGAAGTGCTTCATCACCAACTCGGGCACGGACATCACGGGCCTGGTCACGGTCACCGCGGTCACCGGCCGCAAGGCGGACGGCCGCCCGGAGATCTCCAGCATCATCGTGCCCTCCGGCACTCCCGGCTTCACCGTGGCGGCCCCGTACTCCAAGGTCGGGTGGAACGCCTCGGACACCCGTGAGCTGTCATTCGACAACGTGCGCGTGCCGGTGGCGAACCTGGTGGGCCAGGAGGGTCGCGGGTACGCCCAGTTCCTGCGCATCCTCGACGAGGGCCGCATCGCGATCGCGGCGCTGGCCACCGGTCTGGCGCAGGGCTGCGTGGACGAGTCGGTGAAGTACGCCAAGGAGCGGGAGGCCTTCGGCAGGCCGATCGGCTCCAACCAGGCCATCCAGTTCAAGCTGGCGGACATGGAGATGCGGGCGCACATGGCCCGGATCGGCTGGCGGGACGCGGCCTCGCGCCTGGTGGCGGGCGAGCCGTTCAAGAAGGAGGCGGCGATCGCGAAGCTGTACTCCTCCACGGTCGCGGTGGACAACGCCCGCGAGGCGACCCAGATCCACGGCGGGTACGGGTTCATGAACGAGTACCCGGTGGCCCGCATGTGGCGCGACTCGAAGATCCTGGAGATCGGCGAGGGCACGAGCGAGGTCCAGCGGATGCTGATCGCCCGGGAACTCGGCTTCACCGCTTAGACGTTGCCCTGGCGTTCAGGGGAAGTCGAAGCCCCCGCGACCTGACCGCGGGGGCTTCGGCGCTTTTTCGTCTCTGCAGCACGTCGATGCCGCGGGCGACCGTCCCATGCTCACCAATATGCCTATATCGCCTTTCCACCCATTCAGGAGTGTTGCGTGATTTGACCGTTTTTGCGGTGCTACGTTGCGGCCCCCAGCCCCCTTAGCAATGGAGCATCCGCAGTGATCAGATCCGTGCAGTCGCCCCGCTCGTCGCGCGGGCGCCGCCTGCGGGCCGCGCTCGCGACCGCCGTGCTCTCGGCGTCCTTCACCGCCCCCCTGGCACTGGCCACCGCGACGACGGCGGCCGCCCAGACGTGCACGACGGCGAACGTGCTGTCGGGCAGCCACTTCGAGATCGACGTCAACGCCAACCTCATCGTCAACGGCAACGCGGACTGCATCGACTGGCTCACCGGCGGCACCAACACCCCGTTCCGCGACCAGCAGGGCGTCAAGAACGACCGGCCGAGCGGCTCCAGCGACGACGCCTTCGGCCAGGGCTCGAAGGAGGACGACCCCAACCCGACGATCGTCTTCGGTTCGATCCCGCCGAACAAGAGCGACCTGCTGAACTTCGGCGTGTTCACGGAGACGAACACGACGCCGAAGTTCCTGGAGCTCTTCTGGCGCCGCAGGAACAACCCCTCGGGCACCACGAACATGGACTTCGAGCTGAACCAGAAGTTCTGCGACGTGACCGCGATCCCGACGAACTGCGCCAACAACGGCTCGAACGCCACGGAGACCCCGGTCCGCACCCCGGGCGACAAGCTGATCACGTACGACCTCTCCAACGGCGGCACCGTACCGATCATCTCCATCCGCACCTGGAGCGGCTCGGTCTGGGGCGGCCCGACGATCATCAGCGGCGGCGTGAACGCGCAGGCGCTGGGCTCGGTCAACACCAGCACGATCCCGGCCAACCAGGCCGGCTCCCTCGGCCCACTGGACCCGTTCACCTTCGGTGAGGCGGCGGTCTCGTTCAACGCGATCTTCCCGCCCGGCAGCGGCTGCCGTACCTTCGGCTCCGCCTACGTGAAGAGCCGCTCCTCGGACTCCTTCCCCGCCGAGCTGAAGGACTTCATCGCCCCGGAGCGCGTACAGATCACCAACTGCTCGTCCCTCATCACGACCGCCACGGACACGGTGACGATCGGCAGTCCGATCCATGACACCGCCACCCTCGGCGGCGCCACCTCCAACGCGGGCGGCACCATCAGCTTCCACCTGTTCAGCAACGCCACCTGCACGGCGGAGATCAACACCGGTCTCCCCCCGGTCGCGGTGAACGGCAACGGCACGTACACCTCGGGCGAGTACACCCCGACGACCGTGGGCTCGTACTACTGGACCGCCGTGTACAGCGGCGACGCCAACAACCAAGGAAGTTCGACCGCCTGCGGGGACGCCAACGAGACGTCTGTGGTCACTTTGGCGGGGACCACGACCACGACCGCCCAGAAGGTCCGCCCGCAGGACTCGGCCACGGTCAGCGCCGGCGACGGCGGCATCCCGCAGGGCAGCGTCCTGTTCCAGCTCTACGGGCCCGGCATCGGCTGCCCCGCCGGCAACCTGGTCTACAGCGAGACGGTGCAGCTCGTGAACGGCGCGGCCGCCACGAACAACACCACGTTCGCCGTCGACAAGGGCACCGAGGGCGACTACAAGTGGGTCGCGACCTACACGCCCGGCAACGGCGACACCACCCACACCGGCTCCGCCAGCCAGTGCGGCGCCGAGCACACGAACATCGACATCACGGAGTAACGACCCGGCGCAGGAACTGACGGCCGACCCTGAACGGCCGCCGGAGGAGAGGGCCTTCCGTCCCACGGAGGGCCCTCTCCGCATGCTGACGGGTAAAAAGTTAGGCCCTCCTTACCCGGAGGCAATGAGGTTAGGCTAACCTACGTTCCGAATCGGCCCGCGTGGCCGGACCGGATCGTACGAAAGCGGACACCGACATGCCCAAGTCCCGTGCTGCCCACCTCTCCCGCCGCGGCGTCCTCGCCGCCGGCGGCGTCCTCGGCCTCGGGGCCGTGCTCGCCGCCTGCGGGGACGGCGACACGAAAAAGGACTCCGGCAACGGATCCGCGGACAACGCCAAGAAGGGCCCCTGGACCTTCAAGGACGACCGCGGCACCACGGTGAGCACCAAGGCCGTCCCCAAGAACATCGTGGCCTTCACCGGAACCGCCGCCGCGCTCCACGACTTCGGCGTCCCGGTCAAGGGCGTGTTCGGCCCGACGAAGCTGCCCGACGGCAAGCCCGACGTCCAGGCCGGCTCGCTGGACATCTCCAAGGTGGAGATCCTGGGCAACGTCTGGGGCGAGTTCAACGTCGAGAAGTACGCGGCCCTCAGGCCCGAGGTGCTCATCACCAACATGTGGATCAAGGACCAGCTCTGGTTCGTGCCGGACGAGTCCAAGGACAAGATCCTCAAGCTGGCCCCGAGCGTCGCCCTGTGGGCCGCCGACACCACGATCCCCAAGGTGATCCAGCGTCACGCCGAGCTGGCCGAGTCCCTCGGCGCGGACCCCAAGGCCAAGAACGTCGCCGACGCCAAGGCCCGCTTCGAGAAGGCCGCCGCCCGGCTGCGCTCGGCCGCCAAGGCCAACCCGGGCCTGAAGGTGCTCATCGGTTCCGGCAGCGCCGACCTGTTCTACGTCTCGGCCGCCAAGCCCGGCGCGGACACCCGCTACTTCCAGGAGCTGGGCCTGACCTTCGTGGAGCCGAAGGTCAACGCGCAGGGCTTCTTCGAGGAGCTGTCCTGGGAGAACGTCGGCAAGTACAAGGCCGACATCATCATGCTCGACAACCGCACGGGCACCCTCCAGGCGAACGACCTCAAGGGGAAGCCGACCTGGAACCAGCTGCCCGCCGTCAAGGCCGGCCAGGTCATCCCGCGCGTGACCGAACCGATCTTCTCGTACGACAAGTGCGCCCCGATCCTCGAGGACCTCGCCGCCGCGGTCGAGAAGGCCAAGAAGGTCAGCTGACCACACGACCAGGGGGATCCACACCATGACCACGAGCACGAGCACTGGCACGACCACGACCACCGACGCCGACCAGGCGGCCCTGCACTTCGGCTTCTTCGAGCTGGAGGTGCTGCGCACCCGCCGCGTCGGACACTCCTTCCTGCGCGCCACGTTCGGCGGTGAGTCCCTCAAGGACTTCCGCTCCGGGGGCTTCGACCAGAGCCTGTCGCTGTTCCTGCCGCAGCCGCACGTCGAGCACACCGTGCTCCCGTCGACCGACGAGGACACCTGGTTCGCCGCCTGGCGCGGGATGCCGGCCGACGAGATGCCGGTGATGCGCTCCTACACCGTGCGCGAGCAACGCACCGCGCCCGGCGGCGCGGTCGAGGTCGACATCGACTTCGTGCTGCACGGGGACGCCTCGCCCGCCTCCCACTGGGCCGGCCGGGCCCGCGAGGGCAGCCGCATCATGGCGATCGGCCCGCGCGTGGCGGAGAACAAGTCGGTCCGCTTCCAGGTCCGCCCGGACGCCGACCTGCTCGTCATGTACGCCGACGAGACCGCGTTGCCGGCCGCGGCCGCGATCCTGGCGGCCCTGCCCGCGGGCCACCGCGTCCGGGCCGTCTTCGAGGTCCCGCACGAGGACGACCGGCTCACGCTGGAGACCGCGGCCGAGGCCGAGTTCACCTGGCTGGTCCGGGACCCGGGGACGGGTCCCGGGCGCGCCGACGCGGTGGTCGCGGCGCTGCGGGCCGCCGAGCTGTCCGGGATCGCGGACGGGGCGGCGTACGCCTGGCTCGCGGGCGAGGCCGGCACCGTACGGGCGGCCCGCCGCCACCTCGTCCAGGAGCGCGCCCTCGACCGCCGGGCGGTGCGCTTCACCGGCTACTGGCGGCTCGGCGCCAGCGAGGAGGAGCTCCTCGCCGAGGCGTACTCCGGCCGCGCCCCCAGCGAGGACCCCGAGTCCGCGCTCTAAGAGGGCCCCCGCTCTGAGGGCCCGCGCCCCGAAGGCGCGCTGACGCGTGCACCCCTCGCGTCAGCAGCCCCGGAAGACCTCCGCGCGCGGGTCCCCCGGCTCGCGCGCGGAGCCCCCAACTCCCTTGTTCTGTAAGTCAGTTATCGAGTCAGGCCCCACCCTCTCCGGCTGGGGCCTGACTTGTGTTTCGATTAACTTAGGTTAGGCTAACCTTATCTGGAATAGCCCCCTGCACTTCCCTGCCTGCCCCGGAGGACCACTGATGCGTTCGCATCTGCTCAACGAGACGACCGCGGACCACTACCGTCGATCCGTCACCGAGGGCGTCGAACGCGTGGCCGCCAAACTCGCCGCCACCACCCGCCCCCACACCGGAATCCCGGTCGACGAGCTCGCCCCGGTCATCGCGGGCATCGACCTCGACCAGCCGCTCGCGGACCCCGCCGCCGCGCTCGACGAGCTGGAGGAGGTCTACCTGCGCGACGCGGTGTACTTCCACTCCCCGCGCTACCTGGGCCACCTGAACTGCCCCGTGGTCATCCCCGCCGTACTCGGCGAGGCCGTCCTCTCCGCGGTCAACTCCTCCCTGGACACCTGGGACCAGTCCATCGGCGGCACGCTCATCGAGCGCCGCCTGGTCGACTGGACCGCCGGACGCATCGGCTTCGGGCCCGGCGCCGACGGCGTGTTCACCTCCGGCGGCAGCCAGTCCAACTTCCACGCCCTCCTGCTCGCCCGCGACGAGGCCTGCCGGCTCGTCATGAAGAACAGCGAGCGCGAGCTGTCGAAGGCCGAGCTGCTGCCGAAACTGCGCATCTTCACCTCGGAGTGCAGCCACTTCAGCGTGCAGAAGTCCGCCGCCATGCTCGGCCTGGGCTACGAGGCCGTCGTCTCGGTCCCCTGCGACCAGAACAAGCGCATGCAGACCCTGGCCCTGGCCCACGAGCTGGAGGAGTGCGAGCGCGAGGGGCTCTTCCCGATGGCGATCGTCGCCACCGCCGGCACCACCGACTTCGGGTCCATCGACCCGCTCCCCGAGATCGCCCGACTGGCCGCCGCGCACAGCGCCTGGATGCACGTGGACGCCGCCTACGGCTGCGGGCTGCTGGTCTCCCCCACCCGCCGGCAGCTGCTCGCCGGCATCGAGCTGGCCGACTCGGTCACCGTGGACTTCCACAAGTCCTTCTTCCAGCCCGTCAGTTCCAGCGCGGTACTGGTCCGCGACCGGGACACCCTCAAGCACGCCACCTACCACGCGGACTACCTCAACCCGCGCCGGATGGCCGAGGAGCGCATCCCCAACCAGGTCGACAAGTCCATCCAGACCACCCGCCGCTTCGACGCCCTCAAGCTGTGGATGACCCTGCGCGTCATGGGTGCCGACGGCGTCGGCCAGCTCTTCGACGAGGTCTGCGACCTCGCCGCGGCCGGCCACGCGCTGCTCACCGCCGACCCGCGCTTCGAGGTCGTGGTCGCACCGCAGCTGTCCACCCTCGTCTTCCGCTACGTGCCCGAGGGCGTGACCCACCCCGACCTCGTGGACCGCGCCAACCTGCACGCCCGCAAGGCGCTGTTCGCCTCGGGCGAGGCCGTGGTCGCCGGCACCAAGGTCGCCGGCTCCCACTACCTCAAGTTCACCCTCCTCAACCCGCAGACCACGACGGCCGACATCTCCGCCGTCCTCGACCTCCTCGCCGCACACGCCGAGCAGTACCTGGGAGAATCCCTTGTCCACGCCTCGTGAGACCCGCCAGCCGTACGACTTCATCGGGATCGGCCTGGGCCCCTTCAACCTGGGCCTGGCCTGCCTGACCGCTCCCATCGACGAGCTCAGCGGCCTGTTCATCGAGTCGAAGCCGCACTTCGAGTGGCACGCCGGGATGTTCCTCGACGGCGCCCACCTGCAGACGCCCTTCATGTCGGACCTGGTCACCCTCGCCGACCCCACCTCGCCCTTCTCCTTCCTCAACTACCTGAAGGACAAGGACCGGCTCTACTCCTTCTACATCCGCGAGAACTTCTACCCGCTGCGCGCCGAGTACAACGACTACTGCCGCTGGGCCGCCGACCGGCTCGACAGCGTCCTGTACTCGACCACGGTCACCGAGGTCAGCTACGACGCGGCCGCCGGGCTGTACGAGGTCACCACCGACGGCGGCGGGACGTACCGCGCCCGCACGCTCGTGCTCGGCACCGGCACCCCCGCGTACGTCCCCGAGGCCTGCGCCGACCTGGGCGGCGACTTCATCCACAACTCCACCTACATGGAAGCCAAGGCGGAGCTGCAGAAGAAGAGGTCCATCACCCTCGTCGGCTCCGGCCAGAGCGCGGCGGAGATCTACTACGACCTGCTGAGCGAGATCGACGTCCACGGCTACCGGCTCGACTGGGTCACCCGCTCGCCGCGGTTCTTCCCCCTGGAGTACACCAAGCTCACCCTGGAGATGACCTCGCCGGAGTACGTGGACTACTTCCACGGCCTGCCCGAGGACACCCGCTACCGCCTGGAGATGCAGCAGAAGGGCCTGTTCAAGGGCATCGACGGCGAGCTGATCAACGCCATCTTCGACCTGCTCTACCAGAAGGACGTCGAGGCCGGCGACCGCCCGGTCCCGACCTCCCTGCTGACCAACACCGCCCTGAACGCGGCCGCGTACGACACCACCACCGGTACGTACACCCTGGGCCTGCGCCAGGAGGAGCAGGAGCGCGACTTCACCCTCACCACCGAGGGGCTGGTCCTGGCCACCGGATACAAGTACGCCGAGCCGGCCTTCCTCGCGGGCATCCGCGACCGGCTGCGCTACGACGGCCGCGGCCGCTTCGACGTGGCCCGCAACTACTCCGTCGACACCACCGGCCGCGGGGTGTTCCTGCAGAACGCCGGCGTCCACACCCACTCGATCACCTCGCCCGACCTGGGCATGGGGCCGTACCGCAACGCGTACATCATCCGCGAGCTGCTCGGCCGCGAGTACTACAAGGTCGAGAAGTCCATCGCGTTCCAGCAGTTCGCCGCCCCGGAAGGCACCCTGGCATGAGCACCACCCTCTTCTCCCGCACCGACGCGGCCCTCGGCGCCTTCGCCGTCCGCCCGCTCGACCCGCTGACGGACGCCGAGCTGCTGCACGGCTGGGTCACCCACCCCAAGGCGTCCTTCTGGATGATGCAGGACCACTCGCTGACCGACGTCGAGCGCGAGTACATGGCGATCGCCGCGTCCCCGCACCACCACGCGTTCCTCGGCCTGCACGACGGCCGGCCGGCCTTCCTGATGGAGTCGTACGACCCGGCGCACGTCGAACTCGTGGACCTGTACGAGCCCGAGCCGGGCGACGTCGGCATGCACTTCCTCGTCGCCCCCACGGACACGCCGGTCAGCGGCTTCACCCGGGCCGTCATCACCACCGTGATGGCCGCCCTGTTCGCCGACCCGGCCGTCCGGCGGGTCGTCGTCGAGCCGGACGTGCGCAACACCGCGGTGCACGCGCTGAACGAGGCCGTGGGCTTCGTCCCGGAGCGGGAGATCGCGAAGCCGGAGAAGACCGCCCTGCTCAGCTTCTGCACCCGCGAGCAGTTCGAGGCGGCCGTGGCGGGCGCGGGGGTGTCGATATGAGCACCAGCACCAGCACGAGCGCCAGCACCAGCACCAGCACCAGCACCAGCACCAGCACCAGCCTGAGCACAAGCGGTACGAACGCCCCGCAGTCGCCCTACGCCGGGGACCCGGCCGGCGCCGTGGCACACCTGACCCCCGAGCTGTGGGCGCGCGCCAACCGGGCCCTGGTCCGCAAGGCCCTGGCCGAGTTCGCCCACGAGCGCCTGCTGACCCCGGCACCGGCCGAGGACGGCACGTGGTCCGTGCGCAGCGACGACGGCACGGTCGAGTACCGGTTCCGGGCCGTCCGCCGGGCCCTGGACCACTGGGCCGTGGACGAAGAAACGATCACTCGCCACCGGGACGGGGCGGAGCTCCCCCTGGACGCCGTCGACTTCCACATCGAGCTGCGCGAGTCCCTGGGCCTGAGCGCGGCGGTCCTGCCCGTGTACCTGGAGGAGATCTCCTCCACGCTGGCCGGTACGGCGTACAAGCACACCAAGGAGCAGGTGCCGGCGTCCGTCCTCGCGAAGGGCTCCTTCCAGGACATCGAGACCGGCATGACCGAGGGCCACCCCTGCTTCGTGGCCAACAACGGCCGGCTCGGCTTCGGCGTCCACGAGTACCGCGCCTTCGCCCCCGAGGCCGCGGCCCCGGTCCGCCTGGTGTGGGTGGCCGCGCACCGGGAGGTGGCGGCCTTCAGCGCGGGCGCGGACCTGTCGTACGACTCCTTCATCCGCGCGGAGCTGGGCGAGGCCGCCCTGGACCGGTTCGGGGCGGTGCTGTCCGGGCTGGGCCTGGACCCGGCGGACTACCTGCTGCTGCCGGTCCACCCCTGGCAGTGGTGGAACAAGACCACGGTCACCTTCGCCGCGGAGATCGCCGAACGGCGGCTGGTGCTGCTGGGCGAGGGCGACGACGCCTACCTCCCGCAGCAGTCCATCCGGACCTTCTTCAACACGACCGCGCCCGAGAAGCACTACGTGAAGACCGCCATCTCGGTCCTCAACATGGGCTTCATGCGGGGCCTGTCGGCCGCCTACATGGAGGCCACGCCGGCCATCAACGACTGGCTGCACCAGCTCATCGAGGGCGACGAGGTGCTGCGGTCGGTCGACTTCTCGATCATCCGCGAGCGCGCCGCGGTCGGCTACCGCCACCGCCAGTACGAGCGCGCCACCGACCGCTACTCCCCGTACCGCAAGATGCTGGCGGCCCTGTGGCGCGAGTCGCCGGTGCCCACGCTCCAGGACGGCGAGCGGCTGACGACGATGGCGGCCCTGCTGCACGTCGACGCGGAGGGGCGGTCGTTCGTCGGCGCCCTCGTCGAGGAGTCGGGCCTGCCGGTCGCGGAGTGGATGCGGGCCTACCTGCGGGCGTACCTGCTGCCCCTGCTGCACTGCTTCTACGCGTACGACCTGGCGTACATGCCGCACGGCGAGAACACCATCCTCGTCATCAAGGACGGCGTCGTACAGCGGGCGATCTTCAAGGACATCGCCGAGGAGATCGTCGTCATGGACCCGGACGCGGTGCTGCCGCCGGCGGTGGAGCGCATCCGTGCCGAGGTCCCGGAGGACATGAAGCTGCTGTCGGTCTTCACCGACGTCTTCGACTGCTTCTTCCGCTTCCTGGGCTCGATCCTGGAGGACGACGGGGTCTGCTCGGAGTCCGAGTTCTGGCGGGCCGTGGCGGACTGCGCGCACGAGTACCAGGAGTCGGTGCCGCAGCTCGCCGAGCGGTTCGCCCAGTACGACCTGTTCGCGCCGGAGTTCCAGCTCTCCTGCCTGAACCGCCTCCAGCTGCGCAACAACGAGCAGATGGTCGACCTCTCCGACCCGTCGGCCGCCCTCCAGCTGGTGGGCACCCTGGCGAACCCCCTGGCGCCCTTCGCGCGCCGCTGAGGACCGCCGGCCGGCGCGCGAACGAACGGCCCGCGCCGGCCGGCCCCGCCCGGGGCGGGCGCACCCTTCCGTACGACGGTCCCTCGGGAGGTGTGCCCGCCCCGGCGCCTTCCCGGGACGTCGGGCGCCGTGTCCCTGGGACGGGCGGGACACCCGTGGTGCCGGTGGGACGGCCTACGTTCGATCCGGGCCGACCCGGGGCGCCGACAGGACCCGGTGGACGGCCCGTCACCACAGCCACCGTCGAAACGGAAGGTCCCATGCGCAAGCCACTGGTCGCACTCGGCACCACGGCCCTGCTCCTCGCGTCGTCCCTGACCCTGACCCTCGGGTCGGCCTCCGACGCCGCGGCCGACGGCCGCGCGTACTGCAAGGCCATGTTCGGCAGCTACGAGCCGCTGCTCTACCAGGGCATCCAGGGCTACACCCTGGAGGTCCAGGAGCTCCAGTGCGAGCTGAACTACTGGAAGCCGAGCCTGAACCTCGCCGTGGACGGCAAGTTCGGCCCCGCCACGCTCGCCGCCGTCGTGACGTTCCAGAAGTTCGCCGGGCTGGAGCCGGACGGCAAGGTGGGCTGGTACACCTGGACCAAGCTCGACGCCTGGTGCAACTACCTGGAGACCTGACCGGGCCGAGGGCCTCCTGCCCTCAGGCTGCGGCCTTGGCGGTGCATTCGGCGCAGCGAGGTTCGGGGTCGTACGTGCGGAAGGCCTTCTCGCAGTCCTCGCAGGACCGCAGCGGGGCCGGGCGGGGCGGGGGCGGGGCGGCCGCCGGGAGCGGGGGCGGGAGCAGCGCGGTGAGCCGGTACTCCAGGAAGCGCGGCGGGTGGTGGATCGGCGTCGAGGCCGGTGGCAGGTTCGCCGTGAGGGTACGGAGCACCTGCTCGGGCGTCGCGTCCCGGGCCAGCCAGTCGTCGACCGCGGGCGCCAGCCGGTTCACGTCCCGTACGGACAGCAGCAGGCGGGGGTCCGCGACGCGCAGCCGGGCGAGGATCTCCGCCGCGAGCCCGGTGGCGGGCGGGCCACCGGGGGCCGCCGGAGTACGTGCGTGGCCGGGAGCCGCGGGTGTCGGGGGTGTCGGGAACTCGATCGCGGCCGGGGGCTCGACCACCGCGGGGGGCACGGCCGGGGGCTGCGGTTCCGCCGGGGTCGGCCGAGCCGGCGGCGGCGGAGCCGGTGCCGGGGCGGCCAGAGGCGGCTGGGCCGGCGGCGGCGGAGCCGGTGCCGGGGCGGCCGGAGGCGGCTGGGCCGCGTCACCGCAGCCGGGCTTCTCGTAGTAGATCGTTCGGGTGGCGAAGCGGCCGGCGCCCAGTGACACCCGGCGCCGCTCCAGGTACCCGGCCGCGACCAGCTCGTTCAGTGCCCGCCGGATGGCGATCTCGCCTTCTCGGTAGCGCCGGGTGAGGGCCTTGACGGACACGTCGGTCCCGTCCGGGACGGACTGGATGTACAGCGCCAGCCCCACCGCGGCCGCCGAGAGCTCGGCGTGCTGGGCCAGGTGGTTGCCGACCACGGTGAACCGGCTCTCGTGGCGGTGGGACCTGTGGATCACCCCGGCGCGGGGAGCGTCCTCGGGGAGCGGATTCACGGGGTGCGCGGACGCGGCCGCGCTAGACTGCGTGCAAGCCATCGGGAAGGTCTGCTTCCTGATCGGTCAGGCCCTCGCCGGGATTGCCGTCCTGCCGGGGGCCGAAGTCTTTTCGGGGTTGTTGCGGCAGACCGTATCCCACCCGGCCGTGCCGCTGTCATATCCGTCACCCGATCGTGTGAGCGGGTGAGTTGAGGACGGCGGAGGTCGGGTTCGGTGGGTAATTCCCCGGGCTTTTCCAGGACCACCCGCATCACCGCATCGCGCCCCACCACACCCCGGTGCGACCCGTCACCCCTTGAGGTGCGCCACGAACGCCGCCCACGCGGGCGCGGCAACGATGACCACCAGCCCAGCAACGTTCTTGCTGTCGCGTACCGGGACGACCCCGGGCACGCTGTCCGCAACCTCCACGCAGTCGCCACCTCCCGCTGAGCTGTAACTGCTCTTGCGCCAGTGGGCCCGGATCCGCAACTTGCGCAGCTTCGCCGACGACGAGGAGCGCGCAGCATGGGAACGGACGGGATCGGGGAGGCCGAGGCGGCCCGGGACGAGTTGCGGGCGGCCCTCGCGGGGGTGGACGTCGTACTGCCGTCCCTCGGAGTGGACCTCGTATCACTGACCAGCGCGTACCTGCCGCCGCTCGTCGAACTCGGCTGCTGCCGGGCGGACGTGGCGCGCAAGCTGGCCGCCGCGCTCCGCCGGTGCGCCGCCCCGTGAGGGACCGCGAGGAACTGGCTGCCCGGGTGCGGGAGGCGAACCGGCTGAGCGTCGCGTTCCACGTCGCGTCGTCGTCGGGCCTCATCCCCGCCGGCGTCACGCATATGCCGTTGGCAGGTGACGGAGTCAACTCCGCTGCATGGTTCACACGTGCGGTCGGCGTTCCGGTACTCCCCGGCGATGCGCCCGGCGCGCGGGTGAGGATGCGGGCCATGGGACCCTCCCCGACGCACGTCGCCCCCGAGCCGCCCGAGCCTGAACCCTGGTTCCGCTGGCCCGTCCCCCCTCCCGGCGGCTGGGCCGCCGACGACCTCGACCGGCTTCGGGGCCTTCCTCCGCACACCGAGTTGATCGACGGGCAGCTCGTCTTCGCGCGGACGCGGACGCTGTTCCACGTGCGGGCCGTCGACTTCCTCCGCGGCGGGCTCCAGTCCGCGGTCCTCACGGGGCTTGAGGTCGTCCGCGAGTTCACCGTCGACATCGACCGGCAGAACCGGCCCGAGCCCGACGTCGTCGTCGCCACCGGGGACGTCCTCGCCGATCCGGACCTGACCAGACTCCCCGCGTCCGCCGTCCGACTCGCCGTCGAGGTCGTCTCCCCCGAGTCCGTCGGCCCGGACCGGGACACCAAGCCCCTGAAGTACGCCCGCGCCCGCATCCCGCACTTCTGGCGGGTGGAGAACGCCGAGGGCCGGGCCGTCGTCTACGTCTACGAGCTCGACCCCGCCACCCGCGCCTACGTCGCCACCGGGATCTTCCACGACCGGCTGAAGGTCCCGGTGCCGTTCCCGATCGACCTCGACCTCGGGGCGATCACTCTCAGGCGGAGCTCCGCCGGGTAGCGCCGGGCAACACCGGCCCGCCGACAAGTCGGTGGAAGGGGCGCGCGGCGGCCGGTCCACGCCTACGATCACGGCATGCAGAAGCGCTGCGCGGCCTCGTCCCTGTCCCTCTGGTCACGGAACTCGATCCTGTCGATCGGGTCCGTGGACTCGGTCCTCTCCATCGGCTCGGCCGGATCCGTGCTGTCCGTCGGCTCGGTGGGCAGCGCGCTCTCGTTCGGTTCGATCGGCTCGGCCGCCTCCGCCCTCTCGGCCGGCTCGTGGCTGAGCCTCGGCTCGGTGCTGTCCGCCCAGTCGTGCTGGTCGACCCTCTCCTGGCGGTCCCGCGGCGGCATCATGGCCGCCGGCGCGGCGGCCGCGGCCGTCACCGTGGTGGCCGGCGCGGCCTTCGCGACCGGCCGACGCCCCGCCCACTGACGCCACCGCTGCAGGGGGCCCTCAGGCCGTAGGCGCGCCCCGTCCGTACCAGAGCTTGCCGCGCACGGCGACGCCGGGCGTACCAGCCCTCCCCCTACGCCCAAGGCACCTCCGGCGCCCGGTAGTACCCCACCCCCAGTGCCGTCAGCCGGGGCCCCTGCGCGGCCAGTCGCAGCCGGTACGCGTCCCACGACAGCGCCGAGGCGGGCGACCAGCCCAGCTCGGCGATGCCGAGCGCGCGCGGGAAGGCCATCAGGTCGGCGTCCGCCGTGGTCGCGACGGTCTCGGTCCACAGCGCGGCCTCCACGCCCAGCACCGCCGCCTCCTCGACGCCGGCCAGGTACGCGCCCGGGTCCCACTCGTACGCCCGCCGCACCGGCACGTACCCGGCCCAGCTCAGCCCCGGCCGGGTCGCCGCGTCGTACTTCATGTCGAGGTACGCCCGGTCCGCCGGGGACAGCACCACCTTCGCCCCCGCCCGCACCGCCCCGGCGACCTTCGCCTTCTCCGCGGCCGGCGTGCGGTCCAGGCCCCAGTACTGCAGTGCGGTGCCCGAGACCGGTCCGGCGCCCGCCAGCTGGTGCCAGGCCAGCACCGTCTTCCCCTGCGCCACCACCGCCTGCTGGGCCCGCCCCATGAAGGTGGCGTAGTCGGCGTGCGGGGTGGCGTACGCCTCGTCCCCGCCGATGTGGAGGTAGCGGCCGGGGGTCAGCTCCGCCACCTCCCGCAGCACGTCCGCCACGAACTCGTACGTCCGCTCCTTCGCGACGCACAGCGAGCTGAAGCCGACCTTGGTGCCGGTGTACCGGGCCGGGGCGACGCCGTCGCAGTTCAGCTCGGCGTACGAGGCCAGGGCCGCGTTCACGTGGCCCGGCATGTCGATCTCCGGGACCACCTCCACGTACCGCTCCCCCGCGTACCGCACCAGGTCCCGGTACTGCGCCTTCGTCCAGTACCCGCCGGGGCCGCCGCCGACCTCGGTGCCGCCGCCGTGCTCGGCCAGCCGCGGCCAGGAGTCGACCGCCAGGCGCCAGCCCTGGTCGTCGGTGAGGTGCAGGTGCAGGACGTTGACCTTGTAGAGGGCGAGCCGGTCGAGGTAGCGCTTGACCTGCTCGACGGTGAAGAAGTGGCGGGCGATGTCGATCATGGCGCCCCGGTACGGGAAGCGCGGGGCGTCCGCGACGGTGCCTCCCGCCACCACCGGCCGGCCGGTCACCGGCACCAGCTGCCGCAGCGTCTGCGCGCCCCGGAAGAGGCCGGCGGGACGGTACGCGGTGATCACGACTCCGGTGCCGTCGGCCCGGAGGCGGTAGCCCTCCTCCCCCTGGTCGGCCGCGCGCGCGTCCAGGCGCAGCCGGATCCCGTCGGCGGCGGACCCGCCCGCGTCCGTGCCGGACACCCGCAGCGCCAGCCCGGTCGCGGGGCGCAGCGCGCGGGCGAGCAGCTCCCCGACCCCGCGGGCCGCGGCCGACCCGGCGGTGGTGCGGATCACCGTGCGGGCGTCGAGCCGGTAGCCGGGGCCGCCGGGGGCGGTGTGCGCCGGGGCCGGCACGATCCGGTCGTACGCCGTCGGGTCCGCGGCCCGCGCCCGCTGGCCGGCACCCGCCGCCGACACCGGTACGAGCAGCGCCGCGCACACCGCCAGGGCCAGGAGCCCCAGCGGTCCGGACGGTCGCCGCGGGCCCCGCGGCCCGTTCAGCCCACTCAGCAGTCGCATTCCCTACATATAGGGGCGCTCCGGCGCCGGAACCGGCATGCGCAGCCGGGCGGGGCGGGAGTCCATCCGTAAGGGGGTCGTCACCAGGAGCCATCACGGAGGGGCGATTTGCCCGGACTTTAGCGGAATCTCGGATTCCATTGGTCCGTACCTTGTGATTCCTGCCCGGAATCGGGCAGGAATGTTGCATTCCACGGCGTCGAGACCTCAATATCTACGAGTGCTCGATCGCCGCCCGTCACATGACGACCTCGTCGACCACCTGGTGCGCAGCACCGCGCTACAGCGCGGCGAGGCCTCCCGGGTGGTGCTCGACGTGCTGGCGTACTTCGACGAGACGACCGAGGAGTTCGTCCGCCGTCGCCACCGGGAGCTCCAGGCCGGCGGCTCGGTGAACGCGGAGATCTTCGAGCGGATCGCGGCCGAGCTGCCGCACCGCGCCGTGGCGCCGCCGGAACTGTCCCTCCGGCAGCTGCGCCGCATCGTCTACGGCTGAAGCGGCCGAACACAGCACACCCAAGACTTCGGAGGACTTTCACCCATATGTGCGGAATCGTCGGTTACATCGGCAAGCGCGACGTGGCTCCGCTGCTGCTCGAAGGCCTGCAGCGCCTCGAGTACCGCGGCTACGACTCGGCGGGCATCGTCGTCAACAGCCCCAAGACGCCGGCCCTGAAGGTCGTCAAGGCCAAGGGCCGCGTCCGCGAGCTGGAGTCCCGGGTCCCCAAGCGCTTCGCCGGCACCACCGGCATCGCGCACACCCGCTGGGCCACCCACGGCGCGCCGAGCGACACCAACTCGCACCCGCACCTGGACCCCGAGAACAAGGTCGCCGTCGTCCACAACGGCATCGTCGACAACGCCGCCGAGCTGCGCGCCAAGCTCGAGGCCGACGGCGTCGTCTTCGCCTCCGAGACCGACACCGAGGTCATCACCCACCTCGTCGCCCGCTCCCAGGCCGACTCCCTGGAGGAGAAGGTCCGCGACGCGCTGAAGCTGATCGAGGGCACGTACGGCATCGCCGTCATGCACCAGGACTTCCCGGACCGCATCGTCGTGGCCCGCAACGGCTCGCCGGTCGTCCTCGGCATCGGCGAGAAGGAGATGTTCGTCGCCTCCGACGTCGCCGCGCTGATCTCCCACACCCGCCAGGTCGTCACCCTCGACGACGGCGAGATGGCCACCCTCAAGGCCGACGACTTCCGCACGTACACCACCTCGGGCACCCGCACCACCGCCACGCCCGAGACCGTGGAGTGGGAGGCCGCCTCCTACGACATGGGCGGCCACGACACGTACATGCACAAGGAGATCTGCGAGCAGCCCGACGCGGTCGACCGCGTGCTGCGCGGCCGCATCGACGAGAAGTTCTCCACCGTCCACCTGGGCGGCCTGAACCTCGACGCCCGCGAGGCCCGCGGCATCCGCCGCGTGAAGATCCTCGGCTGCGGCACCTCGTACCACGCGGGCATGATCGGCGCCTCGCTCATCGAGGGCCTGGCCCGCATCCCGGCCGACTCCGAGCCGGCCTCCGAGTTCCGCTACCGCAACCCGGTCGTGGACCCCGACACCCTGTACATCGCCGTCTCGCAGTCGGGCGAGACGTACGACGTGCTGGCCGCCGTCCAGGAGCTCAAGCGCAAGGGCGCCCGCGTCCTCGGCGTGGTCAACGTGGTCGGCTCGGCCATCGCCCGCGAGGCCGACGGCGGCGTGTACGTGCACGCCGGCCCCGAGGTCTGCGTCGTCTCCACCAAGTGCTTCACCAACACCGTCGTCGCCTTCGCGCTGCTCGCCCTGCACCTGGGCCGCATCCGCGACCTGTCGGTGGCCGACGGCAAGCGGATCATCGAGGGCCTGCGCAAGCTGCCCGCGCAGATCCAGGAGATCCTCGAGGGCGAAGAGGACATCAAGAAGCTGGCCGCCGAGTACGCGGAGGCCAAGTCGATGATGTTCATCGGCCGTGTCCGCGGCTACCCGGTCGCGCTGGAGGCCTCCCTCAAGCTGAAGGAGATCTCCTACATCCACGCCGAGGCGTACCCGGCCTCCGAGCTCAAGCACGGCCCGCTGGCCCTGATCGAGCCGGCCATGCCGACCGTCGCGATCGTGCCGAGCGACTCGCTGCTGGAGAAGAACCGCGCGGCGCTGGAGGAGATCAAGGCCCGCAGCGGCCGGATCCTCGCGGTCGCGCACACCGAGCAGGAGAAGGCGGACCACACCATCCTCGTCCCGAAGAACGAGGACGAGCTGGACCCGATCCTGATGGGCATCCCGCTGCAGCTGCTGGCGTACCACACCGCACTGGCCCTGGGCCGGGACATCGACAAGCCGCGCAACCTGGCGAAGTCCGTCACCGTCGAGTAGTCGCGACGGTGGACGCGGAAGGCCCCTCGTGCTCCTGCACGAGGGGCCTTCCCATGTGCGCGTCGCGTCGCGCGTTGCGCCGTCGGACGGTCGGCGGTACGAGCGCTCAGCCCGCGGCCACCGCCCCGCTGCCGGAGGCGCGGCGGACCGAGACCGGCCAGCCGGTGAGCGCGGCCGTAGCGCCGTACCAGGCCAGCAGGCCGCCGACGGCGGCGACCCAGCCGCCCGCCTTGGCCAGGGAGCCGGCGTCCGCGAAGGCGGATACGGCCAGCAGGAGGAGGGAGAGGAACTGCAGGGCGTAGACTCCCTGACTGAAGAGCCCGCCCGGCGCGGCTGCCGCAAGGGTCAGCGCGAGCAGGGCGAACAGGACCAGAAACGTTCCGGCAGCGTCCTCGGAGACCTTCCCGCCGGCCGCGTTGGCCCACGTGAACCAGAGGGCGCCGAGGCCGGCGAAGGCGGTGCCGTTGAAGCCGTTGCCGCCGCGGTACTCGAGGACACCGAGGACGAACAGCGTGAGTCCGCCGACGTACGTGGCGAGCGAGACGGAGTCGGCCGCGGTCACGCCGTCGATGACGCCGGTGTGGCCGATACCGAACGCGAGAAGGGTGAGACCCAGGGCGATGTGCCCGAGGGTGGAAGTCGTGGCCTTGCTCCCCGCGGAGACGTCATTGTCCACGGCGGGCTCCCTTCGATCTGCACTTTTCTGCTGCTACCCAGCGACTTTTATGTTCCCTTCACAAAGGAACAATGCACCCGTTCGTGGTCACGGAATGACAACGACCGGTCGCTGAGCGCGCTTGGCCAGCCGGCCCGCCACGGAGCCGAAGAGCTTGCCGACGATGCCGTGGGTGGAGCCCACCACGATGGCGTCGGCGGAGTACTCCCGGCCGACCTCCTCCAGCTCGTGGCAGATGTCGCCGCCGCGCTCGACCAGGATCCAGGGGACCTCGGCGAGGTAGTCGGCACAGGCGAGTTCGAGCCCGAGGACCTCGGTGCGGTGGTCGGGCACGTCGACGAAGACGGGCGGCTCGCAGCCGGCCCAGACGGTGGTGGGCAGCCGGTTGGCCACGTGCACGATGATCAGACCGGAGCCGGAGCGCTTGGCCATGCCGATGGCGTAGGCGAGGGCACGCTCGCTGGAGGTCGACCCGTCGAAACCGACCACGACACCGTGCCGGAAGGCGGGATCGCACGGATGGCGCGGCTCTTCGACCGCTCGGAGGTCCGCCGCGGGATCGGCTACCCGCCTGCGCTTGCGGCTCGCGGGTTCGGGGAATTCGTGACCGGCCATGGGTGTCTCGGCGAAGAAAGTCCTAGTGGAGGCAACAGAGGGTGACGAAGCTGTGTCCGGGAATCATCTTCCCAAGCCCATACCCCCAAGGGTACGGCGACACTCCTCCCCTGCACAGGGCCGTCCGTCCCTTGGGAAAGCATCCCGTGGAGCATGCCGGAGCCGGGGGGAGTTGGCAATGCCCCGTCCTGCCTACCGTCCGTGACGAGACACCCTGGCGGAGAGTGACCGAGACCTCGCGCGGCGCGTTGATCAAAGGTCAGACCGTCCCCGAAGAGCCCGCAGGGAGCGCTCCGTGCCCGGTCCTGGAGTCCACCACTCCGCCCATTCCGCCCGCCCCGGCCCCCCGTCACCCGTGCCGCAGTCGGTTCACCCGTCCGGGGACGCCGCCGGGGATGTCGTACGGTGGGCCGCCTTCAGTTGCGTCCTGGTTCCGGTGGTCCTCGTGGTGTACGGGACCACCTTCGGCGGGGCCGCGGTCGCCACGCTCGGGCTGGTCGTCGTCACGGCCGTGTGCCGGGTCATGCTGCGCGCCTCCGAGAAGAACGCGCGGGCGGCGGCGCGCGTACCGGCCGCGGCCGAGCCGGGCCACGGCCACCCGGGCCACCGGGGCCGGCACTCGCGCACCGGGGCCGGGGTGCACCGCGGATGTCACGGTGGCGCCAACCCGCCCCCGCACGACTGACCGGTTCGCACACCCGCCCAGCGATTGATTTCAGCCAACTTCGGTTTCGGGCACAACCCTTGGCGGAATGTCCACCCAACCCCCCCACCACCAGCGACGACACCCCAGTAGGGGGCGCGACACCCTACCGGTACAGGCCACCGCCGCCAGGCGCGCTTCCCACCAAGGTCGCAGAGTGGAACGCTTCCTGATCGAATGCTTTACGCCAAGTTGCCAAGTCGACATAGCGCTGCGTGCTGAACTTGTCACGCCGACACCACGCGACGCAGTAGATTCGATCATGTATTTACGGCGGGGGAACACGTGCAAGGCCGAGGGGAAACGTGCCAGTGCGACCAGACCAAGGAGTCGCGACACCCAAGGGGGGCTTAGCGCCATGAGCCAGGACTCCACCGTCGTCACCATCGACGCGGGGCGGAAGCTCGCGGGGCGCCGCCGCAGGGAGATCGTCGCGGTGCTGCTGTTCAGCGGCGGACCGATTTTCGAAAGTTCCATCCCACTCTCCGTGTTCGGCATTGACCGGCAGGACGCGGGAGTGCCTCGATACCGACTGCTCGTCTGCGCGGGCGAGGAAGGCCCCCTGCGGACCACGGGCGGCCTCGAACTCACCGCGCCGTACGGCCTGGAGGCGATCGCCCGTGCGGGCACCGTCGTCGTCCCGGCCTGGCGGTCCATCACTTCACCACCACCTCCCGAGGCGCTCGACGCACTGCGTCTGGCGCACGAGGAGGGAGCCCGGATCGTCGGGCTGTGCACGGGGGCCTTCGTGCTCGCCGCGGCCGGCCTGCTCGACGGGCGTCCGGCGACGACGCACTGGATGTACGCGCCGACGCTGGCCAAGCGGTACCCGTCCGTCCACGTCGATCCGCGCGAGCTGTTCGTCGACGACGGCGACGTGCTGACGTCGGCGGGCACGGCGGCCGGGATCGACCTGTGCCTCCACATCGTGCGCACCGACCACGGCAGTGAGGCGGCCGGGGCCCTGGCCCGCAGGCTCGTCGTACCGCCGCGCCGCACGGGCGGCCAGGAGCGCTACCTCGACCGGTCGCTGCCGGAGGAGATCGGCGCCGACCCGCTGGCCGAGGTGGTCGCGTGGGCGCTGGAGCACCTCCACGAGCAGTTCGACGTGGAGACGCTGGCGGCCCGCGCGTACATGAGCCGGCGGACCTTCGACCGCCGCTTCCGGTCCCTGACCGGCAGCGCGCCGCTGCAGTGGCTGATCACCCAGCGGGTGCTCCAGGCGCAGCGGCTGCTGGAGACCTCCGACTACTCGGTCGACGAGGTCGCCGGGCGCTGCGGGTTCCGGTCGCCGGTCGCGCTGCGCGGGCACTTCCGGCGGCAGCTGGGGTCCTCCCCGGCCGCCTACCGGTCCGCGTACCGGGCGCGCCGGCCGCAGGCCGACGCCGTCGCGGTGGCGGACCTGCAGGCGGGTCCGGTGCCGCACCAGCGCACTCCGCAGCCCCAGCGGGCGGCGGCGGCCCTGGCCGCCAGCGGCCCGTCGGTCACGGAGCTGTACGCCCCGGGCCGGGCGGCGCACGCCTAGCGGGCACGAGCCCCGGCACCACGGCCCCGGCGCACCCCTGACGCGTGCGCCGGGGCCCTGCCGGGCGCCTTGTGAGCCGAGGTCCCGCGGATCTGTCCACCTACGATCCGCGGGACCTCCCATAAGGTAAGAGGCATGAACGATCGCATGGTGTGGATCGACTGCGAGATGACCGGGCTCTCGCTGACGGACGACGCACTTATCGAGGTGGCCGCGCTGGTCACCGACTCGGAGCTGAACGTGCTCGGCGACGGCGTGGACATCGTGATCCGTCCGCCGGAGTCCGCACTCGAGACCATGCCCGACGTGGTGCGCCAGATGCACACCGCTTCCGGCCTGCTCGACGAGCTGGCCGGCGGCACGACCCTGGCCGACGCGGAGGCGCAGGTCCTGGCGTACGTGCGCGAGCACGTGAAGGAGCCCGGCAAGGCTCCGCTGTGCGGGAACTCGGTCTCCACCGACCGCGGCTTCCTGCTGCGCGACATGCCGGACCTGGAGGGCCACCTGCACTACCGCATCGTGGACGTCTCCTCCGTCAAGGAGCTGGCCCGCCGCTGGTACCCGCGCGCGTACTTCAACAGCCCGCCGAAGAACGGCAACCACCGGGCGCTGGCGGACATCAAGGAGTCGATCGCGGAGCTGCGCTACTACCGCGAGGCCGTCTTCGTACCGCAGCCGGGGCCGGACAGCGAGCGGGCCAAGACCATCGCGGCGAAGTACGTGCTGCCGGCCGAGTAGGCCGCCGAGCGGGGTCCGGAGCGTCAGCGGCGCGATATGGCGAAGCGAGCACCCCTCCGGACCCTGTACTCTTTTCTTCGGCCGGTCGGAATTCCGACCGGACATGGTGGGTGTAGCTCAGTTGGTAGAGCACCTGGTTGTGGTCCAGGTGGCCGCGGGTTCGAGTCCCGTCACTCACCCTGATCGAGGGCCCCGGTAGCGCGCGAGCGCACCGGGGCCCTCGCCGTTTTCCGGGAACGGTCCCGGCGGGCGGTCCCGGGCGCCGGGGGGCGCGAGCCGGCGTCACGGGCGGAACTCGGCCGCGTGGTCGGCCGCCCAGGTCTCGAAGGGCCGGGCCGGACGGCCGGTCAGCCGCTCCACGCCGTCGGTGACCGGGACGGGCCGGCCGTCGGTGGCGCGCCACCAGCCGAGCAGGGCGTCGGCGTACTCACCCTTCAGCCACGCGGCGGCGTCGGCCTTCCACTCCTCGGGCGTGACGGTCTCGACCGGGATCGTGCGGCCCAGCGCACGTCCGAGGACGGCGAGCTGGGTGGCGAAGGTCAGCGACTGCGGCCCGCCCAGGGTGTACGGGCGGCCGCCGAGACGGTCGGGGTCGGTCAGGGCGGCGAGGGCCGC
This sequence comes from Streptomyces sp. NRRL S-87, assembly GCF_000719335.1. Classification (GTDB taxonomy): domain Bacteria; phylum Actinomycetota; class Actinomycetes; order Streptomycetales; family Streptomycetaceae; genus Streptomyces. The sequence continues at coordinate 32,888 of NZ_JOGB01000045.1, read as the reverse complement.
CTCGGCGATGTCGGCCTCGTGCACGGGATCGCTGTGGCTGCCGGGGAACGGCAGGCGGACCGGGCTCCCCGAGCGGATGGCGCGGGACCAGCCGCGGGCGTTCCCGGCGAAGGCGCCGGGGCGCAGCACCGTGGTGCGGACCGGGGAGGCCAGCAGGGCGCGCTCCACGGCCAGATGGGCGGCGGCGAGCGGCTGGGCCGCGGCGTCGGGGGCGAGGACGGCGGAGGAGGACAGCAGCACGATGTGCTGCACTCCCGCGGCCGCGGCCTGCGCGGCGAAGGCCTCGGCCCCGGCCGCCTCGGCGTAGAGGAAGACGGCGCTCGCGCCGTCGAGGGCGGCCGCGAAGGTGGCCGGGTCCGCGAGGTCGAGGCGGTGGGTCCCCGGCCGCTCCGGGGTGCGGGAGGCGAGCCGGTGGGGCAGGTCGCGGGCGGCGAGGAGGGTGGTGAGGCGGCGGGCGACGGCGCCCCGGGCGCCGGTGACGAGGATCGTCAAGGGAAACTCCTGGGTAGCATGTGATATGCGGCGCAGACTCTGCGCTCCGCATTTACTGTGCCACACAATCATTGTGTGGCACAGAGATTTTTCGAAGATCGGGACGATCGGAAAGAGGTGTCCGGTGTCGACGCGCAAGGAATCCGACAAGGAATCCCGCGAGGAGCTGCTGGGGCGGATCGGCGCGGACAGCCAGCGCCACTACGCCGACTACGCGCTGCTCAACCAGGCCATGGCCGACCGCCTCGGGCTGCACCCCACCGACCTCCAGTGCATCGCGATGCTGGACCTGGAGAGCGAGCCGGTGAGCACCGGCGAGGTGGCCCGGCTGACCGGCCTGACCTCGGGCTCCGCAACCCGGCTCGTGGACCGGATGGCCAAGGCCGGGCTGGTCGAGCGGCACGCCGACCCGCAGGACCGGCGCCGCCAGCTCGTCGCCCTCGCACCGGCCGCCCGCGAACGCATCGGAGCCGCCTGGGACGTCCCCGGCGCGGCCTTCCGCGCGCTGCTGGAGAGCTACTCGGACGCCGAGCTGGCCGTGATCGCGGACTACCTGCGGCGGGCCTCGGAGGTCGGCCGCGAGCAGGCCCGGCGCCTCAACTCGGAGCCCCCGCAAGCCCGCTGAACCGCTTCCGGCCGGAGTGCCGGTCGGCTACGGTCGCCGCAACGGGCAACCACAGCGCGCCGGAGACACGGGCGGGTCGGCGTGCGGATGGAGGCTGCCCGCCATGTCCCGACCCGACGCGCCCAGACCGGACGCGCCCCGATCCGTCACGCCCCACCCGACTACGCCCCCACCCGACGCGCCCCGATCCGTCACGCCCCGGCCAGACGCCCGCCCGGGGTTCCGCGGGGTGTTCCGGCTCGGCGGGGCCGCACTGCCCTGGCTCGCGTTCCTCGCCCGGCTGCCCGCCGCGCTCTGCCCCGTCGGCACCCTGCTGCTGATCAACCAGCGCGACGGCATCGGGGACGCCGGCACCCTCGCCGGCGCGCTCTGGCTCGGCCAGGCCCTCGGCGGCCCCCTCATCGGCCGCCTCGCCGACCGGCACGGCCACCGCCCGGTCCTGCTCGTCTCCTGCACCGCCAACGCGGCCGTGCTGGCCGGCCTCGTGGCCGCCGTGCTCGGCGGGCTCCCACCCGCCGCCCGGATCGCCCTGGCCTGCGCGGCCGGGCTGACCGTGCCGCAGATCGGGCCCCTGGCCCGGACCCGCTGGGTCCGGCTGGCCGGACCGGACCGCGCGCTCGTGGGCACGGCCCTGTCCTTCGACACCACCCTGGACGAAGCGAGCTTCATGGTCGGCCCGGCCCTCGCCGGGCTACTGGCCGTCACCGTGCACCCGGCCGCCGCACTGGTCCTCGCGGCGGCGCTGATCCTCGTCTTCGGCACCCTGTTCGCCCTGCACCCGACCGCGCCGCGCGGCACGACCGCGGCCCCCGGGCCGGGGACGGGGACGGGGACGGGGACGGAGGTCGGGACGGAGACGGGGCCAGTCGGCCATACGGCAACGGCACCGGCACCGGCACCGGCAGCAGCCGAACCAGAAGCAGCCCCAGCCCTAGCCCCAGCCCCAGCCCCAGCCCCAGCCACGACCACAATCACAACCCCAACCCCAACCCCAACCCCAACCCCAACCACGGCAACGACAGCCGAGGACCGAACCGGTGGCGAGACGGACGCACGACTCCGGTCTCCCGGACTGACCGTGCTGACCACCATGGCCGTGCTCCAGGGTGCCGCCTGGAGCAGCGCCAACACCGGCGTCAACGCCCTCGCCCGGGAGGTCGGCAGCCCGGGTGCCGCCGGGCTGGTCTGGGCGGCCATGGCGGTCACCAGCTCGGCGGCGGGCTTCGCGACCGTCGCCCGACCCGGCCGCGTCGGTCTCGTCACCCGGCTGCGGCGCACCGTGGCCGCCCAGGCCCTGCTGACCCTGCCCCTGCTCGCGGTCGGCGGGTCGGCCGGGGCCGCGCTAGGCGGCGCCGCGCTCGCCGTGGCCGGGATCGGACTGGCGGTCGCCCCGCACCTGATCGCCCTGTTCGGGCTCGCCGAGCGGGTCGCGCCGGCCCGGCGGATGGCCGAGGCCATGACCCTGCTCGGCAGCGCCCTGATCATCGGCCAGGCGCTGGCCGCCGCCGCCGCGGGACGACTGGCGGCGGCCTACGGGCCCCGGGCCGCCTTCGTGCTGGCCTGCGCCGCCATGGCCGTATCGGCGCTGGTGGCACTACGCGGCGGCGGGCTGCTCCGGGACCCGGGCACAGTCCAACTCAGCGCTGCCCCGACTTCAGCCGGGAGAACCCCTTCATCAGGTCCTCCTGGTTCATCACGGGCGTGATCTCGATCTCCGCGTGGAGGTCCACGAACAGGTCCTCGAACAGCGCCGGGAACTGGGACGGGTCGTCGAGGTCACACACGATGAACCAGGACCGGACGCCTTCCGAGAGGCCGAAATAGGCGCATTCGGGGTTGAGCTTGCCCAGGAGGTCCTTGAGGACGCCCGGCATCCTTCCGTCCTTGAACGCCTCGTTGGTGGCTCCGGTGTCGAGGTGGGTCCGGATCATGCACCTCATGCGTGACTCCTTTCGTCACGCCCACACTCGGGCGCCCCGGAGGGGGCGGCAACACGGCCGCCTCCGTCCGGGCGTCGGCCTTCCGGGGGGCGGCCGCCCGGGCACCGTCAGGGCGGGACGCCCAGGTCGTACGGGAGCTGGTACCGCGTGGGGTCGTCCGGCAGGTACCAGTGGAAGCCCTCCTCGAAGAGGACCGCGACGATGTTGACGGCGATGACCGTGCCGAGGAAGCCGAGCGCCAGCTGCCCCGCCATCCGGTACGGGCCCTCCTCCGGGATCGTCCGGGCCGAGGTGGAGTGCGCCAGCGCCAGGACGACGCCCACCGCGACCACCGAGGCCTGGAAGAGGATCCACGCCCAGACGTAGAGGTGCAGCCCGAACGCCTCGCTGCCGTAGCCCTTGTCGCCCGGAAGGACGTGCAGCATCGTCTGCCGCCACGAGGCGAACGAGCCGGCGATCACCGCGATCAGGGCCATCCCCCAGCCCATCATGTAGTCGCGTCCGGTGATCGACCCGGCCATGCCCCGGCGCACGATCACCCCCGCCCCGATGGCCGCCAGCAGCATGCACATCCGCTGCACGATGCACAGCGGGCACGGGTACTCCCACCTGACGAACTGGTAGTAGAGCCCGCCGCAGACGACACCCGTCCACCCGACGACGAAGAAGCACGCGAACCAGTACTGGACCTTGCCCAGGAGGCCGCTCTCGGCGGGCGCCTCCGGCAGGATGCTGCTCATCGCCACCATGGTCAGTAGCTCAGCTTCAGGCCGAGGCCGCCGGTGATGTGGTGGGCCATCAGCAGGATGACCGCGGCCAGCATGACGAACCAGGCCCCGAGCACCACCATCCGGGACGACAGCCGGTACACGGCCAGCATGGTGGCGAGCAGGCCGCCGAAGATCAAGGTGTCCATGGCACCGGACGGTACCCAGAACCGGACATGCCGGACACGAGGCGCGCCCTGCCCGCCCCGCGCGGGGCGGGTGTCTGCGCCATGCCGCCTCGCGTGGGGCGGGTGTGCCCCGCAGAGGGGCCACCGGTCAGGGACGACCCGGCTCGCCGGACCCTTGGCGGTGCCTGGTGGGTCCCGTGGTGTGTGGGGGAGGCGCTTGACAGGGGTGGCAGGCTGGACCGGAGGCAGGCCCGGGCCAGGGGTGGCCGTAGGCCAGGGCGAAGCCCCGAAGCCCCTGGGGTGGGCCTGCCGCAGGGCCTGCAGGCCGCCCCTGTCAAGCGCCGAGGGGACCCACACACCACGGGACCCACCCCGAAGCGAGAGGCAGCGGTACGCCCTACCCCTCCCCACCCGCCTGCCGCCGCCGACGGACCCGCCAGCGCCGCCAGCGCCGCCAGCGCTGCCCCCGCTGCCCGCGCTGCCCCCGCCGCCCCCGGCGCCCGCGACGCCCCGGGCCCGTGGCGCGCCCGTCGCCGCCGATCCAGATGCGCACCTCGGTACCGCCCAGCACCGAGCGCCCGATCCGCACGTCGCCCCCGGTGGCCTCCGCGACCCGGCGGACGATGTCCAGTCCCAGCCCGGTCGACCCGTCCCTCGCCCCGTCGTTGCCGCGCTGCAGCGCCGCGTCCGGGTCGTCGATGCCCGGGCCCGCGTCGGAGACCAGCACGATCACCGCGTCGCCGGCGTCGTGCACGTCCACCGCGAAGCGCGTGCCCTCGGGGGTGTGCCGGAAGACGTTGCCGAGCAGGGCGTCCAGGGCGGCGGCGAACTCGGGCCGCGCGACGGGGATCCGTACCGTCCGGTCCACGCCCGCCAGCCGTACCTCGCGCCCCTCGTCCTCGGCCAGCGCCGACCAGAAGGCCATCCGCTCGCGGATCACCTCCGAGGCGTCGCAGCCGGCCCCCGCGCCCGCGACGCCGACCGGGCCGGTCTGCGGCCGCTGCTCGCGCGCGGTGCGGATGATCGTGTCGACCTCGCGCTCCAACTGCTCGACCGCGGACCGGGTCTGGTCCGCGGCCGGGCCCTCGCCGAGCGAGGCGGCGTTCAGTCGGAGCACGGTCAGCGGGGTGCGCAGCCGGTGGGAGAGGTCCGCCGCCAGCTCCCGCTCGTTGGCGAGCAGGCCGACGACCTGGTCGGCCATGGAGTTGAACGCGACGGCGGCCGAACGGAGTTCGGCCGGACCCTCCTCCGGCACCCGGGTGCCCAGCCGGCCCTCGCCCAGCTGCTGGGCGGCGTCCGCGAGGCGCTGAGCGGGCTGGACCATCCGTACGCCGAGCCGGTCGGCGACGGCCACCGAGCCGACCACCAGCGCCAGGCCCACGCCGGCCAGGACCAGCCAGGCGGTCCCGACTCCGTTGCTGACCTCGCCCTCGGGGACGTAGATCTCCACGATCGCGATACCGCCCGAGCCGATGGCCGTGGGCTGGAGCAGCACGGAGCCGCCGCTCTTCAGGGCCATCGTGCTGGCCCGGCCGAGCCGCCGGGTGTCCTCGATCTGGCCGGCGCCCGCCCAGCCGGGGCCCAGGTCGACGGCGCCGCTGCCGGGCACGCCGGCGACCGGGTCGGCGGGGACGGCCGGGACGTGGACCGCCATCCGGTTGGCGGCCCCCATCTGGGTGGAGGCCACGGCCCGCGCGAGCTGGTTGCGGTCGGTGGTGATGGACAGCGTCGGGCCGATCGCGGCGGCCTGCCGCTCGGCGTTGGAGAACGCCCGGTCGCGGGCCATCTCCTGGACGACGAGCCCGAGCGGCACCGCGAAGGCCACGACCACCATCGCGGTGACCGCGAGGCACACCTTGACCAGGGCCCACCTCATGCGGGGGGCTCCAGCTTGACCCCGACTCCCCTCAGGGTGTGCAGGTAGCGCGGCTTGGCGGCGGTCTCGCCCAACTTCCGCCGCAGCCACGACAGGTGCACGTCGATCGTCTGGTCGTCGCCGTACGACTGCTGCCACACCTCTGCCAGGAGCTCCTTGCGGGCCACGACCACCCCCGGCCTGCCGGCGAGGAAGGCCAGCAGGTCGAACTCCCGCCGGGTCAGGTCCAGCACCGCCCCGTCCAGCTCCGCCGAGCGGCGCAGCGGGTCGATGGCCAGCCCGCCGACCCGGAGCACCCGTGAGGGCGGCTCGCCGCCGGCCACGGCGCGCGAGCGGCGCAGCACGGCGGCCATGCGGGCCGAGAGGTGTTCGACGGAGAAGGGTTTGGTGAGGTAGTCGTCGGCGCCCGCGTTGAGCAGCCGTACGATCTCGGCCTCGTCGTCCCGGGCCGTCGCGATGATCACGGGTACGTCCGTGATGCCGCGCAGCATCTTCAGCGCCTCGGAGCCGTCGAGGTCGGGCAGCCCGAGGTCCAGGATCACCACGTCGAAGCGGAAGTGGGCGACTTCGCGCAGGGCCTCCAGGGCCGTGCCGACACTGCGCACCACGTGCGCGGCCTCGGAGAGGTGCCGGATCAGGGCGGAACGTACGAACTGGTCGTCCTCGACCACGAGCACACTTGCCATGGCCATGCACCGTACGCCATACGGGGGAAAACGGAGGACACTCGGGGGTGTCGGGTCGCGCCTGGGACCCGTGGTGCAGTATGTGCCGTGATGCGCAGAGGACTTGTACACGGAATGGCGTGGACACTCGCCACCGGCGCGGCGGTGACGCTGTCGTGGTGGGGCGTGCACACCGTGATGGCCGGTACGGCCTACGACCCGCCGCGCGCGCTCCCGCTGACCGCGCAGGCGCTGTCCTCGTCGACGCACGGGGCGGGGGCACGGGGGGCCTCGCCTTCGGGAGGGGCGTCGGGGGGTGCGTCTCCGTCCGCGTCCGCGTCTGCGTCTGCGTCCCCGTCTGCGTCTGCGTCCGCGTCTGCGTCTGGATCTGCGTCTCCGTCCGCCTCCGCGTCCGCTTCGGCAGGAGCGGGTGGGGGTGGGTCCGGCTCGTCGGGTTCGGGGTCCGGTTCGGGTTCGGGGTCGGGTTCGGGGTCCGGTTCGGGGTCCGGTTCGGGGAGCGTGAAGGGCTACACCGTCGCGGGTGGGCGGGCGGTCTTTGACCTGGGCGGTAAGGCCGGGGAGTTGGTGAGCGCGACCCCTGCGTCCGGCTGGCGCATGCAGGTCTGGAAGACCGACACCTGGATCCGGGTCGCCTTCACCCGCGACGGCCGCGAGGTCTCCCTCTTCTGCACCTGGCACGACCACCCGCCGCAGGTGGAGGTCTACGAGCCGTAAGGCGGGGCGGGCCGAGCCGGGGCGGGGCTGAGGGTGGCTTCGGGAAGTGGCCGGTGTCGGGGTGGGGTGGCTTCGGGGCTTGCTCGCTTCGGCACCGCCAAGGCTCCGGCGGCTCGAGTTCGGGGGGCGGCGGCATCCGGGACGGCCCGCGTGCGGCCGGCTCAGGGGGGACGGAGGCGGAAGGTCCTGCGCAGTGCCACGGAGCCGCCGACGTGGACCCATGGGGCCCGTGACCCGGTCCGGGTGGTCGGCGGGGCGGGGTCGTCCTCCGTCCGCACCTCGGCGGTGATGGTCGAGGGGGTGCCGAGCGAGTCGCCCATGTCGACGCTGATGGTCCGCCTCCCGGTACCTGCCAGCAGCGCGGCGAGGCACGCGGTGCTGTTGGCGTTGGCCACGTCTTCGGGGACCCCGATGGACGGGGCGAACATGCGGGCCGTGACGCGGCTGCCGTCCGGCGGCGCATGGAACACGTAGCAGCCCAGCAGGGCGAGCCGGTCGCAGGCCTCCTGCAGGTGTGCCGGGTTCGGGGACAGCGTGGCGAGCCGGGAGCGGTCGGACACCGGGACGAGCAGTCGCGGCCGGCCCAGGGCGGCGATCCGGCTGCCGGCGGCGGCGAGCGGGTCTGCCGCCAGGCCCAGTGCGTGCAGGACTCGGTCGAGTCGGCCGGGGGCGGGCCGCCGGTCGGGGTCCCGTACCTCCACCGGGCCGGTCTCGAAGGCCGCGGCCCACTCCGCCCCGCGCCGTACGGCCCGCCCGTGGAACTCGCCGGCCGCGGTGCGCAGGACGGCCCGGAAGTCCGCTGCGCCGCTGCGGCCGGCCAGGAAGCCCAGCGCCGCCACGGTCCCGTGCCCGCACGCCGGCAGCTCACCGGCCCCGGTGAAGAAGCGCAGCCTCACCGCGGAGTCCCCGAGGGCCGAGACGAAGACGGCGTGCGAGGTCCCGGCCAGCCCGGCCACCGCCCGGCGTTGCTCGTCCCGCAGAGCCGTCCCGCCCGGCCGCGTCTCGTCCACCACGGCGGTCGGACTGCCCCCGCGCCCGTCCCGCCGGCACGCGTCCATCACCGCGACGACCGGACCGCCCCCGCCCAGCCCCGCACCCCGAGACCCCACCGCACCGGACATCCCCCGACCGTAGGCCCCGACCACGGGCCGACGGAGCGCCCCCGGGCGTCCTACCAGTGCGCGGGGTAGGCCTTGAGGCCGCTGGTGTCGAGGGTCCAGCGGCCGGCGACCACCGTGTCGCCGAACGCGTACGGCACGGTCTTGCGGTAGCGGAGCCCGTCGGGCCCCGGGGCGGGATCGCTGTGCACGGTCACCGTCTGCTTGCCGTGACGGGGATCGACGACGACGTAGACGGGGATGCCCATCCTCGGATAGTCCCCGGCCTTCTCCCTGATGTCGTCGAGGGAATTGCTCGGCGACACGACCTCGACCGTCATGAGGACGTCGTGCGGGTCGACCGTCTTCGCCGTGTCGTCGGCGTCCTCCTCGGTAATGACCATCAGGTCGGGGATCTTGGTGAGCCCCGTCGCGGGGTCGTGCATGTTCGTGTCGTTGAGGGCCACGACCTCGGGGGCCTGGGCTTCGATCTGGCGGCGCAGGCGCACCACGTTGAGCCCGTGGGGTGCGGTGGGGCTCATCATCGCGACGAGGATCCGGCTGTCGCTCGTCTGCACCTTCCACTGGCCCTCGTGGTGCTCGGCCAGCCGTGCGATCTCCTCGGCGAAGTCGTGCAGTCGCTGCTTCTCGTCGGGGGTGAGGTCGGCCATGGGGGTCCTCCGGGTGACGGTCCTGCCAAGCGTAGCCAGCCGGGGCAGGGAGGGCACTGTCAGTGGAAGGCGCCGGGGGGTGGGGGCGGGGAGGGGGTGGCGGCGGCGTCGGAGACGGGGGTGGCGCCGCCGGTGAAGTCGACCAGGGCGCGGCCGTGTTCGACGCGGCCGGGGTGCGGGTCGCCGGCGACGCGGCGGGTGAGTTCCGCGACCGGCAGGGGCTGGTCGGCGGCCACCAGCACGGCGTTGCCGAAGCGCTTGCCGCGCAGGACCACGGGGTCGGCGGCCAGGGCCAGTTCGGCGAAGCGGGTGGCGGCCGTCGCGATCTGGGCGCGCAGGTGGGCCAGCGGCGGACCGTCGGCGAGGTTGGCGACGTACCAGCCGGTGGGTGCGAGGGCGCGGCGCACCTCGTCGAGGAACTCGGCGCTGGTGAGGTGGGCGGGGGTGCGGGCGCCGTGGAACACGTCGGCGATCACGAGGTCGGCCCAGCCGTCGGGCACCTTGGCCAGACCCGCGCGGGCGTCGACCGCGCGGACCCGGACCCGGGCCTGCGGGTCGAGGGGGAGGTGGGTACGGACCAACTGCACGAGGCGCGCGTCGATCTCGACGATCTGCTGGCTGGAGCGCGGGCGGGTCGCCGCGACGTAGCGGGCCAGGGTGAACGCCCCGCCGCCGAGGTGCACGACGTTGAGCGGCTTGCGGGCGGGGCCGGCGAGGTCGGCGACGTGGCCGATGCGGCGCTGGTACGAGAAGTCGAGGTGGGTGGGGTCGGCGAGGTCGACGTGGGACTGCGGGGCGCCGTCGATGAGCAGGGTCCAGGCGTCGGGCCGCTCCCGGTCCGGGGACAGCTCGGCGAGTCCGCCGTCCACCTGCTCGACGACGGCTTCGGGGGTGCGGGCGCGCCCGCCGCGCCGGTCTCGGGCCATCCGTCCATTATGGCTGGTCAGGGGGTGGGCGGGAGGGCGGTGGGCGGCAGGGCGTGCGGTGGGGTGGTCGCGGTGGCGGGTCGGGCGGTGGGTCGGACCCGGCGGGTGATCAGCGGGGGATCAGCGGGGGATCAGCGGGTCAGCTGGTCGGCCGCCTCGATCAGGCGGGCCGCCTCGCCGAGGGCGGCGCGCAGCACCTCGGGGTCGGTGACCTGGTCGGCGGTGTCCGGGGGCAGCAGCCATTCGGGGCCCTCGGCGGGGCCGGGGTCGTCGATCCGCAGCCCGCGGCCCGCCGTGTGCGTACATGCGCTGCCCGGCAGGTCCCAGCCGTCGGCGGTGCCCGGCGGGACGAGGAAGCCCAGGGTGTCGTCCGAGCCGTCGTGCAGGACGGGGCCGACGGCGGTGGGGGCGGCCGCCCTGCGGATGATGTCCACGGCCTCCAGTCCCTGGCGCGCGGGGACGGTCACCAGGTCGGGGGCGGTCCCGGTGCCGTCGGTCTCGATGTGGTCGGTCTCCATGCCGTCGGTCTCCATGGCCGCCTCCAACACAGCGCACCCCTCCTCATGCGAGTCCACGTACGAGCGGGCGGTGTCGCGGGGCTGCCGCGCCTCCCGCTCCTCGACGGTTCAACGCGCGGAAACGTCAACGGGTGCGCGGGGAGGCCGCCGCAAAGGATGGCAGTTCATGGCGGATCGCGGGTGAGATATCCGGTTTGTAGCTAAACACCGCCCGCGGTCCCTCCCCCGGCCGGTACGTTTTTGCGCGCCGGACCCCCGCGTCCCGGCGGCGACAGCGCACCCCTCGCCACTGTCGCCCGAGTTCGTTCCAGAGAGGGCCCGGGCAATGGCGTCGTCATCAGCCTCCTCCGCGTCACCCACCCCACCGGGCTCCGCCGACGCAGACGGCTCCCCACCAGCCGTCCCGGCCGTCGGTCCGCCCCGCGCGCACCCCGCCGCCGTCCCCGCCCCCAACCTCGCCTTCCGCGGGTTGCGCGGGCAGCGGTCCGCCGGGGAGTTCGCGGCGGCGGTGCGCCGGGCCGGGCGCGAGATCGGCGAGACGGTGTCGTGCGACGCGCGCTACATCGGCCGGGTGGAGGCGGGCGAGATCCGCTGTCCCAACTACGCCTACGAGCGGGTCTTCCTGCACATGTTCCCCGGGCGGACGCTGGCCGACCTCGGCTTCTCGGCGCGCGAGACGGTACGCGGCCGGGGAGCGCGGCCGCCGGCGCCCACCGCCCCCGTCCCCACTGAGGAGAGCGACGTGTTGCGTCGCGCGTTCATGACCGGCGGGTCCGCCACCGTGGCGGCCGTCACCCTGGGGTTCGGCCCCGCCGCTCCCGCGAGTGCCGCGGCTCCCGTCCCGGAGCCCTGCTTCGGGTCCGCCCTGGGCCGCCGCCCGCTGCCCAGACGGGCCGGGGTGGCCGAGGCCGAGGCCGTCGAGGACGCCGTACGGCAGATCCGGCTGCTGGACGACCGGCACGGCGCGGACGGGCTCTACCGGCGGGCCGCCGAGCCGCTGCGGGCCACGTACGCCCTGCTCGACGCGGGCGCCACCCGGCAGTCCACGGAGGACCGGCTGCACGCGGGAGCGGGCGAACTGGCCCTCTCGGTCGGCTGGTTGGCGCACGACTCGGGCCGGCTGGACGACGCCCGCTCGCACTACGCCGAGGCGCTGGCCACCGCCCGGCTGTCGGGGGACCCGGGACTGGAGGCGCACGCCTTCTCGAACATGGCGTTCCTGGCGCGGGACGCGGGCCGGCCGCGCGAGGCGATCCGGGCCGCCGAGGCCGGCCAGCGGGCCGCCCGGAGCCTGGCCTCGCCGCGCCTGATGTCCCTGCTCACGCTGCGCGAGGCGGGCGGCTGGGCGCTGCTCGGCGACCGGCGCGGCTGCGAGGAGTCCCTGAGCCAGGCGCACTCCCACTTCGGTCAGGGCGCCTCGGCCCTGGACCCGGAGTGGATGTCCTTCTTCGGCGAGGCCGAACTCGAACTCCTCGAGGCGCAGTGCTGGTCGGCACTGGAGGAGTGGACCCGGGCCGCCCGGCACGCCCGGCGCGCCGTCGACCTCCAGGACGCGCACTTCGCCCGCAACGTCGCGCTCTGCACGGCCCAGCTCGCCGAGGACCTGGCGCGTGCGGGCGCCCCCGACGAGGCCGCCGCCGCAGGCCACCGCGTCCTGGACCTCCTCGCCGAGGTCCGGTCCACGCGCGTGCAGGCCATGCTCTCCGACACCGCCCGTGCCCTCGTGCCCCACCAGCGCTCCCCCCGCGTGGCCTCGTTCCTGACCCGTCGCCACCTCAACTGACCGGCCGGCCGGCACGTTTCGGGAGTCCCCCTCAGCGGGTGAAACCCGCGAGGCGGGTGTGGACGGTGACGGGGGCGCCACCGAGGAGGTCGGCCAGGCCGTGGAGGCGGTCGAGGGCGTGGGGGCCGGGGTTGCCGTACACGTCGACGGAGCGCATCCGGGCGAGGGGGACGAAGGCGCGGAACTTCGGCCCGCCCAGTTCGAGGTGGAGCTCCAGCGAGGCCGCGTCGGGGTGCAGGGCCAGCACGGTCATCGTGGCACCGGCCTGGTCGACGTAGAAGTGGTAGACGAGCAGCTGCGGTTCGACCACCTCGACGAAGGCCGCGAGCTCGCGCATCGCCTGCTCCGCGTCGGCACGGCGGCCCGGGAGGATGTCGAGGCGGGCGACGTAGTAGATCTTGTCGAGGATCGCCATGCCCCCCGACGCTAGCGCGCCGGGTCCCCACGGGCCCGTGCGACGCGCTCCGCGCGGCCGCCGGGTCGGGGGGCGGGAGGCGTCCACGCGGGAGCCGGGCGGCCGGCCGGAGCCCGCGACGCCCCGGCCTACGGCGACCAGGCGACGCGGTGTTCCGCCAGGTGGGAGAGGACTGCGTGGTTGGCCTCCCAGCCGTCCGGGAAGCGGACCGCGACGCCCAACTGCACCGGCTCCGTGGCGGGATGGTCGTCCAGCACCTCCGCGATGCCGGCGCGCGCCACGACCACGCACGCGTGCCGGTGCCGCGAGGCCAGCACGCACAGCCGACCCGTCTCCAGGTGGAACTCCGTCGCGTCCGGCCGCCCCGACAGCGGGTGCAGGACGACGGTCAGGTCGTACTCGCGGCCCTGGAGCCGGTTGGCGGTGTCCACCGTGACCCCGGCGACGCCCAGCGAGGCCAGCGCGGCCCGGACCGCGGCCGCCTGGTCGCGGTGCGCCGTGCCGACCGCGATGCGGTCGGCCGTCAGCGGTACGGGCCCCTCGGAGCGCTCGCTGACCGCGGCCGCGCCTCGGTCCAGCACCCGCCGGACCACGAGCGCCACAGCCCGGACCGCCTCGGGATCGGTGCGCGGGGTGTGCCGGGCGGGCAGCTCCAGCAGCCCCCACCCCGACTCGGCGGCCTCGTCGAGGACCCGGTCCGGGCCCGAGCCGTCGGAGGCGGTCCCGAAGGTCAGCCGCCGGTCCTCGGGGCCGGTGCCGCTGCGGAAGGGGGTGTAGGGGTAGAAGGCCCCGGACACCAGCGGGGCCGCCGAGGCCGGCAGCCGCCAGGACACCGGCAACCGGTGCTGCGGCAGCTGCGGGTTGTGGGCCAGGAGCGTGGCGACCGCGCTCGCCGAGGGGTCGTACGACAGCCCGGCCCACTGCTCCGCGCCGACGACGCTGAACGGGTCCAGCTGCCCCGGGTCGCCCACGAACAGCGCCCGCTCGAACAGGCCGGCCACGGCCAGCAGCGCGTCGGAGCGCATCTGGTACGCCTCGTCGACGATCGCGTGCTCCCACGGCTCGACCCCCTGGGTGTGGGCCCACTTCGCCGCCGTGGACAGCACGACGGGCAGGTCGGCCAGCTCCCCCGGCTTGGCGGACAGCGACACCGACTCCAGCTCCGCGAGCGCCGGGTCGAAGGCGTCCGCGTCGCTGCTGTGCAGGCGGCCGACGCGCAGCTCGGGCTCCGCCTCGTGCAGCCGCAGCACCAGGTCGTCGACCTGGGCGTTGGTCTGCGCGACGACCATCAACCGGCGTCCGGCGGCCGCCAGTTCGCGGGCGGCGCGCACGACGAGGGTGGACTTGCCGGCGCCGGGCGGGGAGTCGACGACCACGCCGCGGTACCGGGCCTCCATGGTGTCGCGGAGGATCGCCGCGGTGGCCGCCGCCGCGGCCGCGCCCGGGTCGAAGTCCTTCTCGGTCCCGCTCAGTTCATGCACCGTCACAGCACGTCCTCGCTCGTCACCGCGTCCGGGGCCTCGCCGGCCGCCGCCGCCGCGCCGGGCGGTCCGCCGTGGGTCCACGGCGTGTCCTCCGGCTCCGGCAGCCGCGGCCCAGTGCGGCTGTCGTGCTCGAACAGGGTCCAGCAGACCCGGTCGCCCTTCTCCGGCACCGAGCCGGGCTCGGGGTCCTTCGTCCGGCCCATCTTGTCCAGCAGGCGCAGCACCACCAGGGTCGCGCCGCCCGGCTCCGTCTCGTACCGGACCAGTCGGGCGCTCTGGGTGCGCCGGTCCGCCAGGGAGCGGTACGCCTTGCCGCTCGCGGCCCCGGAGTCGTCGCCGCCGGCGTCGGCGGCGAGCTGCGGGCGGTCGTCGGTGCGTACGGTCACCAGCGGGCGCGGGCTGGGCCGCCTGGACTCGGTCCACTCCATGACGACCTCGGTGACCTCGCCCGCGAACGCCTCGCCCGCCAGCCGCCGTTCGGCCATCACCAGCGGGTCGTCCAGCGCCTCGTGCGCCTCCAGCCGGGTCTGCTCGGCCTCCCGCCGGGCGAGCTTGCGGGCCGCCGTCACGGCGTCGTCCGTGCGCGGCTGCGGGGGCTCGCCGGCCCGTACCCGGTCGCGGTGGCCGGTGTACGACCAGCGGTCGCCGGTCCAGCGGTCCTCCGTCCGGGCGCCGGGCGGGAGGGCGCGCAGCAGGTCGAGGGCGCGCCAGACGGCCCACCAGGTGGGCTCCATCTGGGTCAGCACCAGCCGCCGCAGCTCCTGTTCGGCGCGCCGGGTCGCGGCGGCGGCCGCCTCGTCGTACGGCAGCACCGTTCGGGCCGCGTCGTAGCGGGCCATGGCCGGGGCGAGCAGGCGGTTGTCGAAGGCGGGGTCGGTGGCGGGACCGGCCGGTGGGCACTCCAGCAGCCCGTCGGCGTCCCGGGCGAGTTCGGCGCGCCGCGCGTGCGCGGCGCCCGACGCGCCCTCCGGGGGGTCGATCCAGCCGAGCAGCGCGCCCAGGTGCTGGTCCTCCAGGGTGCTCTGGCCAGTGGCCCAGTGCCGGGCCAGCAGGTCGGTGGCGGAGAGCAGGAGGCCGGCACCGGGGACCCGGGCACGTTCACCCAGATGGGTGAACCAGCGGCCGAGGAGCGGGACGTGCGGGGGCGCCGGGTGCGGGGTGTCGGGGTCCTGTTCGGCGGTGCGGCGGAAGCGCATGGAGCGGCCGAGCAGGCGGACGTAGTCCACACCCGCCCGGTTGGGCACGACCAGCTGCGGCGCGTCCACGCACAGCTCGGCCGTGACCTTGACCTTCTTCTTGGTCTCGGGGTCGGTCTCGGTGCGCTCGACGGGCTCGGTGGCGTCCGCGTAGCCGTCCAGGTACGGCAGCACGACGTCGGCGAGCCGGGCGAGGAACGCCCAGCGCAGGTCGCGGTCACGCGGCTGGGGCACGACGAGGACGTGCGGGTCGTGCCGGTCCGTGCCGACCATGACGCCGAGCGGCGCACCGGCCTCGCCGGCCGTGGTCAGCGGTACGAGGACCAGCGGGCGCGGGGCCAGGTGGCGGTGCCGGACGGTGGCGAGCGGGACGGCCCGGCCCGTGCGCACGGCTTCCAGCCGGGCGAGGGTGCTCATCAGGGGCATGCGGGGGCCTCCGGTGGGTGCGGGCCGGCGGAGCGCCCGGCGGCCTCGGCGAGGGCCTCGGCGCGCAGCCGCGCGGCGCGGCGCAGCGCCGCGGCGGTGGGGTCCTCGGGGGTGTGCGGGTCCGCGGGAGCGTGTTCGTCCGCGGGGTCGCGCTGGTCCGCGGGGGCGTCTCCGTGCGCCGGGGCGGGGGGCGAGGCCGGGGGCGGCGTGCCGTGGGCCGCTTCGAGAGCTGCCGTGACCGTGGTCAGGGCGCCGAGCTCGCTCCGTGCGCCGCGGCCCAGCGCGGTGACGGAGTCGGCGGCGCGGGCGTGGTCGCGGCAGTGGAAGGCCAGCTCGCAGGCGGCCAGGCACTCGGGCGCGTACGCGGCCTCGACGGACTCGACGGCCGCGGTGAGCTCCTCGCGCGGCAGGCTCGTGTCGAAGGTGGTGTCCGCGGGCAGGGCGTCGGCGAGTTCCTCGACGCGGGTCAGCCGGTCGAGCTGGCGCCGGGTCACGGAGCGCTGCTTGCGGATGTCGACGGGCGCGGCGGTGGGGAGATTGGAGAAGTCCTTGGGGCAGACCAGCAGCGCCCGGTGGTCCACGGACGCACCCTCGGTGACGGCGGCGATCCGCTCCAGGGCGAGGGCGTAGACGGCGGCCTGGCGGGCGGCGGCGCCGACCTTCGCCGGGTCGGCCGAGCCGTCGACCATCGGGAACGACTTGATCTCCACGACGGCCCAGCGGCCGTCGGGGCGCACCACGACGGCGTCCGGCTCCAGGAAGGCCGGCGTCCCGGCCACTTCCAGCGCGAGCATCGGGTGGTCGAGCAGCGCCCAGGCCCGGGCCGCGGTGGCCTCGCGCAGGGCCAGGGCGGTACGGGCGGCCCGGCCCTCGGGGCCCACGGCGGTCAGGTCGGGGACGAGGGCGGTGCCGGGGTCGGGGGCCGCGGGGCCGCCGAGCCGCTCGTACAGCAGGCGCAGCAGTTCGTGGCCGCCGTCGGCCTTGACCTTGGCCTCGAACGAGTTGCCGCGGACTATCGCGAACTGGGACTGGCCGAAGCCGGAGGGGGCGCCGAGCGCGGTCGCGAGCGCGGTCTTGTCGACGCCGGCGCCGTCGAGGAGGGCGCGGCGGGAGCAGCCCGGGTTGGCGGCGAGGGCCGCCAGGGCCCGGGCGTCGAGCGGGCGCGGCGGCACGGCGGGCCCCCGGAGCGCGGCCAGGCGCTGTCGGAGCGGGGCGGGGGCCGCGGCCCGGGTCGGGGCCCCGCCCCGGGCGACGGGATCCCGGGCCGGGTCAGGGGCATTCGAGGAGGCTGCGGGTCCCGGGGCGCTCTGGCGACCGCGGGGGTTCGGCGGTCCGGGCGGGGCCGCGGTCCGGGTGTCGTCGGGCGGGTAGGCGCTCACCCGCGGAAGTCTCCCATCCGCCAGTGACAATCGTGGGCTCCACCGGGAATCAACCCCCTCCGAGGGCATCCCCGAGGCGCACGGCGGGGGCCTGAGGGCGGGTCGCGGGAGGTCGCGCGGGAGGCCCGGAAGGCTGCGGGCCCGCGCCGGGAGCCGACGGCCGGGGCGCGGGAGGCCGCGGGGTGCCGACGGGGACCGCGGAGCGGGGAGCGGGGGCCTGCGGGCGGGCGAAGGGAGCGTCCGGGCGGGGGGCGGGGGCCTGCGGGCGGGCGAAGGGAGCGTCCGGGCGGGGGGCGCGTGCCCACGCACCGGGAGCGGGAGCCTCCGGACGGGCGGTGCGGGACACCGGCCCGGTCGCGGGCGCCTGCGGGCGGGCGGCGGGAGTCTCCGAGCGGGGGGCGCGGATCGTCGCGCTGCGGCCGGTACGACCCGTGGAGCGGTGGCCGCCCGCGGCAGCCCGCGGCCCCTCGGCGACGGCGGCCCGCGGCCCCTCGGCGACGGCGGCCCGCGGCCCCTCGGCGACGGCGGCCCGCGCGCCCGGCACGGAGCCGACCGGCACCGGGCCGGAGTCGCCGGCCCGCCGTCGCGCGACCGCGCGCGTCAGCGCGTCCGCACCGACGACGCCCACCAGGTAGCCCAGCCCCATCACCGCGCAGCCGGCGGCCGCGTCGAGGAAGTAGTGGTTCGCCGTGCCCATGACCACGAGCGCGGTGAGCACCGGGTACGCCGCGCCGGCCGCCCGTACCAGGGGCGTCCGGCCGTGGCGCCAGAGGAGGATCCCGCACCACAGGGCCCAGCCGACGTGCAGGCTCGGCATGGCGGCGTACTGGTTGGTCAGACTCCCGAGACCGCGCGGGGCGCTGGCCTCGGCGCCCCACCACCCGTACGTGCTGAAGCGCGCCATCGTGTCGGCGAAGCCGGACCCGGCGCCCAGCAGCCGGGGCGGGCTGGTCGGCAGCAGCGCGAAGCCGACGAGGCCCATCAGGGTGGAGGCCATGAGCCAGCGGCGGGCAGCGCGGTAGTGGGCGGGGCGGCGCAGGTAGAGCCAGACCAGGACGGCCGGGGTGACGAGGTAGTGCAGGGACGCGTACGCGAAGTCCGCCGGTACGCCGAGCCACGCGTGGTCGGTGAACACGGGGTTGAGCAGGCGCTCGAGATCGAGCCCGAGCGGTTCTTCGAGGCCGAGTATCGCCCGGCCGTGGGAGACGGCGGCGGCCACGTCGCCCCGGGCGAGCAGCCGGCCGCCGGAGTACGCCGCGTAGACGAGGGCGATGAGCAGCAGCTCCGCCCACCAGCGGGAGGCCGCCCGCCCGCTCCGGGGCCGGACCGCCGCCCCCGCCCGCTCCGCACCCCCGGCCGGCCCGGTCGCGACCTCGACGCCCCTGCGTATCCCCGTAGTCATGCTCTACATGATGCCTCAGGCAACTAAAGGGTCGGTCGTCGTTCACTCGACGTGCAGCCGTACGAGATGATGAAGGGGTTGTCCCATTTACCCACATGTCTTTGCTCACACGTCGCTCACACGTCCCATCGGCCCCGCAGTGGGCCCGCCCCCAGGAGACCCCCATGGCACCCCGCATCCTGCTGGCCCGGCACGGCCAGACCGCCTGGTCGCTCTCCGGCAAGCACACGGGGCGGACGGACGTCCCCCTGCTGGAGGAGGGGCGCCGCGGCGCGAAGCTGCTGGGTGCACGGCTGGCCCGCGGGACCTGGGCCGGACTGCCCGACGTCGAGGTCCGCACCAGCCCCCTGGTGCGCGCGAGCGAGAGCTGCGAGCTGGCGGGCTTCGGCGACCGCGCCGAGCCGTGGGACGTCCTGATGGAGTGGGACTACGGCGCCTACGAGGGCATGACCCCGGCCGAGATCCAGGCCGTCCGGCCCGGCTGGCTGATCTGGCGCGACGGGGTGCCGGAGGGCGAGGCCGTGGCGGAGATATCGGCGCGCGCCGACGAGGTCGTGGAGTGGGCCCGCTCGGCGGACCGGGACGTGCTGGTGTTCGCCCACGGGCACTTCCTGCGCACGCTGGGCGCGCGCTGGCTGGGCGAGCCGGCCTCCTTCGGAGCCCGGATGCGGCTGGAGCCGACGTCGCTGTCGGTCCTGGGCTGGGCGTACGGCATGCCGGCCCTGGAGCGCTGGAACGACACCGGCCACCTCGACGCCTGACCCGCACACCGGCTCCTGCCGCCCCCCACCCCCTCACCCCCGCGCAACCCGACCGCCATGCCCACCCGCCCCGCCCGCCCCAGGGGGCCCGGGAGCGCACCGGGGTGCTCTTGCGGGGCGTTGGACAATGGAGGGTGGCCCGGAAAGCGCGGGCTCGATCCCGGAACGACGCACAGGAGGACACGCATGGCTGAGGCCGAGCGCACTGAGCGGAGGCTGCGGCCCGCGCAGTTGCTCTTCGAGCCCGCGGAAGCGGTCGCGGACCCCGAGCACTTCTTCGACCTGGAATCGATCGAGGACCCTCGTGAGCTGCTGAGCCGCGCGACCGAGCTGACGCTGGCGTTCCGGGCCGCGCACGACCGGGCCACGGAGTTCCAGGCGGTGGCGGCCGCCCAGCTCGCCGACCCGCGCCGGTTCGACCGGCTGACGCCGGCCGCGATCGCGGAGCGCGCGGAGTGGACCGAGGACTACGCGCGCAAGATGATCGAGTTCGGGCAGGGTCTGCTGAGGGGCGAGCCCGAGGCCCGCTGACCGGCGCCTGCACACCCGCCACGCGTCCGTACGCCGACGGCCCCCGGGAACGGCTCCCGGGGGCCGTCGGCGTGCCCCGCGCCGCCGCCGGGCCGCCGCTCGCCGACCCGCGGCCGACCGCCCTCCGCCATCCGCCCGGGACCGGCGCGGGCGGCGGTCAGAGGGCCATGAGGCCGGCGGCGGTCGGGCGGAAGCCGCACCGCTCGTAGAAGGGCGCGAGTTCGGGCTCGTAGTCGACGTGCAGCCACTCCGCGCCCCGGGCGCGGGCCGCGTCGGCCGCGGTCCGCACGAGCCGTACGCCGACGCCGTGGCGGCGCTCCGCCGGGTGGACGGTCGTGTCGAGGACGAAGGCGTGGGCGCCGCCGTCGCCGACCACGTTCACGTACCCGACCAGGCGGTCCCCGCGGTGGGCCGCGACCCAGAGGAGACTCCGGGCCAGTTTGGGGGCGAAGGGGGTGGGCGCGTGGCCCGGCCACGCCGCAGCGAACAGCCGGTTGAGTTCGTCGTCCCGGAGCGGAGGGCTGAGGCTGAGGGTGAGGCCGGCCGCCTCGTCCGTAGTGTGCATACCGCACCCTCCCACGTCACGTACGCCCCTGGGGCTCCGCCCCGACCCGCGCCCCGAACGCCCGCGAGGCCGGAGTTGCCGCGACCGGCCCCTCCAGCCCGCGCGACGTCCAAGACGAGCCGACACATCCAGCCCGCGCGGTGTCGGAGGGCGGGCATATCCAGCCCGCGCGGTGTGGGAGGGCGGGCATATCCAGCCCGCGCGGCGTTTGAGCGCACCCGGCGCGCAGCGCCCGGGTTTCCCGGGCGGAGCCCGGCGGGGCGGCGTCCGTGGTCGCAAGCCACGGTGCGGGAAGGGGCGGGGAGGGGACATCGCCCCGCAGGGCCCACCGGCCCGCAGCCGGGCCACCGAAAGGAACCCGGCCCGCCCCCACCCCGACAACCGGCACCCGGCATATGCCGGAGGGGCAAGGTACTCCCCCGACCACCCCCACGTCCCGATTTCCGGCAACTCTGCGGAACCGACCCACCATAGCCGGTACTCCTGGACCCATGGACTCCTGGCTGCACGAGAAGACGACGAGCACCGCCAAGGGCGGCGGCTGCGACACCGCCGAGCTCCACGAGACCGACCGCCCCGGCGGGCCCCACCCCCCGCGCGCGGCCCGCGAGCGCCTGGAGACCCGCCCGGCACCCGGCACACCCCGCGCGCTGAACGTCTTCGAGCTGGTCGCCGGTGCCCCCGGCCCCGCGGCCGAGCCGCACCGGGCCGCGTGCGTCACCCCCGAGGGCGCCGCCTGGCTGGCGTCCGCGAGCCCGTACCCGCACAGCACCCTCACCCTGTGGCAGGAGCGCCCGGCCGCACCCGCCGTGCTCCCCTGCGGAACGGCCTTCGACGTGGTCAACGTGCCCGTCGTCTTCGGCCGCCGGATGCTCGGCCGACTGTGGGAGGACGGGCCCGGCTCCGGGCCCGTCGCCGTGCACCGCGGGCGGATGCTCCTGTTCGCGGCCCCCGGCACCGCCCAGCGACTGCCGTCGCTGCTCCACTGGGAGGAGTGGGGCGGGGCCGTTCCGACGCCCCTCTGCCACGGCCGCGGCGACGCCGTCACCGTTCCCGCACTGACCCCGGCGGACCCGGCCGGGCCCTCCCGGTGGCTGGTGGCCCCGGACGCGCGGGAGCCGCAGGCGCCGCTAGCTCAGTTGGTTAGAGCAGCTGACTCTTAATCAGCGGGTCCGGGGTTCGAGTCCCTGGCGGCGCACAGACGGAAGAAGCCCCTCGCGCAAGCGGGGGGCTTCTTCGTTGCGCCTCCGGGTCACGGACGGCCGTGTCACAGGCCACCGCCGAGCGGCACCGGACTCAGGTCGTGATCTTCACCGTGTACGCCCCCGACGGCGTCCGGTCCGCCACCTCGATCCGGATGCCCTCCCCCGGCACCGTGTACGCCTCCCCCGCCTGCAGCGGCGCGTCCGCCAGCGGCGGGTACACCGAGCGGTCCCAGCAGGCCTCCGTGTCGGGGTGCCCGTCCAGCACCTCGACGGGCCCGCCGCCCGAGGCCGCCTCGTTGCGCACCTTGTAGACCAGCACGCCCTCCGAGCACGTCTCGTCGTCGTTGCCGGCCGCGCCGCGCGCCTCGACCGCGACCGCGCTCCCCGGGCCCGTACGCACCACGGCGAGCCGGGTCCCGCCGATCGCCCCGGTCGGGCTGGGCTGGCCCACGGGCTGGAGGGTGTGCAGGGTCGAGCCGTGCTGCACGCAGTCCACCTGGCCCGGGCCCAGCCAGCCCAGCTTCCACTTCTGCCAGGCGAACAGGTCCGGGGCCATGCCGAACTGGCTGCCCATGACGTCCCAGTCGCCCACGTACGTGTCCCAGTCGCCCTTGCCGTCCGACGGGCGGTGGTAGAGGTCGGGCAGGTCGAAGACGTGCCCGGTCTCGTGCGCGAGCACGTTGCGGTCCGGCGGGTGCCGCTCGAAGACCGTGACGATGCGGCGCAGGTCCGAGCCGTCGGCGCGCAGCGGCCGGTCGAAGTTGACGACCTTGGTGGCGTCCGAGTCCACGCCGGGGGCGTTCGGGTCGGCCACGAAGTAGACGATGTCGTACCGGCTGAAGTCCACCACGGGATCGGCCGCCGCGACGGCGTCCCGGAGGTAGGCCGCCCGGTCCCGGGCCTCCCAGTCGCGCTTTATCCCGTAGGCGGTGGACGGCTTGGGCATCCGGATCCAGCGCTGCTGCGGGTGCGGCACCAGGTGGAACTTCCCGTACGAGGCCCGGGCGAAGAAGTCGCTGGTCGCGGGGAAGTAGTCGGCGGTCAGGGCCTGCGGCGAGACCGCGGGCGCGGCGTCGGGGAAGGACAGGAAGACCATGACCGCGTCCAGCGTGCGCAGCGGCTTCGGGTAGGCGCCGTTCCAGGTGTCCAGTCCGAGCGAGTGGTGGGCCGAGGTGCGCTCCAGTGCGCAGGGTCCGGGACCGCGCTGCTGGGCCACGGCGGGGCCCGCGACGAGCGACATGGCGGCCAGTGCCGTCAGGGACGTGAAGGCCGCCGCGGTACTGCGCACGCGGTAGCGCTCCACTCCCCCGGGTGTCTGCTGTCGCGGCACGTCGACCTCCGGTGAGGGGTTCGGAACATCCCACCCACCTTGTGCCGATTCACTCTCGTATGTCCTGTTCCAGTGCCCCACACGAGTGAGGAGCGTCACGCGAGGCTGCCTTACGGAGCGTCACAGCCGATCAATCGACGGCGTGTCGTGTTCAGAGTTGTTCAGGCTCGCGCAGAGTCACGCAGAAACGATCGATCGCGGAAGCGGTATCGCCCATCGGGGTAAGGCATCCGCGCGGCGGCGGCGCTGGATGCGCTTCCGCGGCAGCCTCTATGATCGGCACACTTTCCAGCACGGACAGCACAATTCCAGTACGGACACCGCCTCCCGGCGGTCTCCCCTCATCCGGCCGCACCAGGCCGACGCATCCGGCCGGCGGTCGCGCACCGCCTCCCGGACCGCCCTGTACGAGACAACTGCACTGCGGGAGCGAGCGGTGAGCGGAACCTCAGAAGGACCCGGTTCGGCAGCCGACAGCACCCGGCCCACGGTCACGGAGCGTCATTCCACCCTTCCCGTCGGTCGGTCCGCTGCCGAACTGCACGACTACCGGGCCGCGTTCGACGCGGCCCATCTCGCCATGGCCGTCGTCGACCGCACCGGCCTGGTCGTCGCCGCCAACCACGCGCTCGCCCTGCTCCTGGGCGGCGAGCCGGCGGAGCTGGCCGGCCGGCCCGCCGCCGAGCTGGTCGACCTCGCGGCGGAGACCCGCACCTGGCAGGCGTACCTGGAGGTGCTGCGCGGCCGCCAGGCGCGGCTGCGCTGCACCCGCCGCCTCAAGCACCCCGACGGCCACTCCCTGTGGACCGAGGTGACCCTGGGCCCGGTGCCGGGTACCCAGGACGTCCTGCTGTCGGTCGCGGACATCAGCGACCGGCGCGACCTGCAGGCCCGGCTGCGCCACCTCCAGATGCACGATCCGGTCACCCGCCTGCCCAACCGGGCGCTGTTCTTCGAGCGGCTCTCCGCCGCGCTGGAGGCCTCCTCGTACGAGCACGGGGGCACCGGTCGGATCGGCCTGTGCTACCTCGACCTGGACGGCTTCAAGGCCGTCAACGACACCCTCGGCCACCGGGTGGGCGACCGGCTCCTGACGGCCGTGGCCGCCCGACTGACCCACTGCGCCGACCAGTGCGGGTACGGGCGCAGCGGCGGGCACCTGGTGGCCCGGCTGGGCGGCGACGAGTTCGCGCTGCTCGTCGAGGACTCCACCGGCACCGAGCAACTGGCCGACCTGGCCAAGTCGGTGCTCGCCGCCCTCCAGGAGCCCTTCGACCTCGCCGGGCAGCGGCTGTCGGTGTCGGCCTCCATCGGCGTCGTCGAGCGGGCCTGCGAGGGCACCTCGGCCACCGGGCTGATGCAGGCCGCGGACACGACGCTGTTCTGGGCCAAGGCGGACGGCAAGGCGCGCTGGACCCTGTTCGACCCCGAGCGCAACGCCCACCGCATGACCCGTCAGGCGCTCTCCAGCACGCTCCGGCCGGCCGTGGACCGGGGCGAGTTCGCCCTGGAGTACCAGCCGTTGGTCGACCTGGAGAGCGGAGTCGTCCGCGGCGTCGAGGCCCTCGTCCGGTGGAACCACCCCCAGTTCGGCACACTGACGCCGAATCGGTTCATCGGAATTGCCGAAGAGGACGGCTCCATCGTGCAGCTGGGGCAGTGGGTGCTGCGCACCGCGTGCCGACAGGCGCGCCGCTGGCAGCTCGACCACCCGTCCGACGCCCCGGTGTTCGTGTCGGTCAACGTCGCGGTGCGGCAGGTGTGGGACTCCGACCTCGTCCGCGACGTCGCGGAGATCCTCGCCGACACCGGCCTCACGCCGCAGCTGCTCCAGCTGGAGCTCACCGAGTCCGCCGTCATGGGCTCGGCCGGCCGGCCGCTGCAGGCCCTGCAGGCGCTGTCCGACATGGGCGTGCGCATCGCCATCGACGACTTCGGCACCGGTTACTCGAACCTCGCCTACCTGAGCCGGCTGCCGGTATCGGTCCTGAAGCTGGACGGCTCCTTCGTCCGCGGCTTCCGCTACGAGGAGGGGGCGCACCCCAACCCGGCGGACGAGACCATCGTCGAGGCGCTGGTGCAGCTCGCGCACCGGCTCGGGCTGACCGTGACCGCGGAGTGCGTGGAGACCGCGGGCCAGGCGGCCCGGCTGCGCCGGGTGGGGTGCGACACCGGGCAGGGGTGGCTCTACTCGCGGGCGGTGGCGCCGGAGCGCATCGCGGAGATGATCGGCGGCCCGGCGTACGGCAGCGCCCCGGGGCACGGGAGCACGCCACCGCCGTTGATGTGAGGGGGTGGGGACGGTGGACGCCGCGGGCCGTCCCCACGAAGCGAGCCCCCGACGCCCCCGCCGCGACACAGGAGCGCCCCGCCCCCTCCTCAGAGGGGCCGGGGCGCTCCGTCGCTCGGCGCGGGGTGGGGGGATCAGCAGGCGCCGAGGTCCTGCCACACGCCCCACTCACCGGTGGTGCCGGGCTCCTCGTTCTGCGTCCACCACTTGGCCTTCCAGTTGCGGCCCTTGTGCGAGACCGTCTGGCCGCCGGTGTAGACCGTGCCGGCGACGTACGCGGGAGCCGTGCAGCCCGTGGTGGGCGGCGTGGTCGGCGGCGTCGTGGGCGGGGTGGTCGGCGGCGTGGTCGGCGGGGTGGTGGGAGGAGTCGTGGGCGGCGTGGTCGGGGAGCTGCCGACGGCGGCCACGATCTGGTTCAGCAGCGTGGTGTTGTCGTCCAGGCCGAGGAGCGAGTACATCATCGCGCCGGCCAGTCCGCGCTGGTGGGCGTAGTCGGCCCGGGCCTGGACCGACTTCTGGTTCAGGCCGGTGAACCACTCGCCGTCCTTGTAGAAGTACGAGGCCTTGGCCTTGTCGTCCCAGAAGGTGGTGGCGGGGTTGTCGACGATGCCGCCGAGCTCCTTGTAGTGCGCGATGCCGGCCTGCTGGCTGACCGGGCGGACGCCGGAGGCGCCGGTCGCGGGCTGGGCGAGGCCGTTGTCGGCGCCCGCGGGGACGCCCTTCCAGCCGCGGTAGTAGAACTCGTAGCCCAGGGTCAGCTTGTTGGCGGGGAAGCCGCCGGCGATGCCGTACGTCGGGTTGCCGTCGAGCCAGGCGTTGATCGCGCTGTCGATGCTGTACTTCTCGGTGCCCGGGGCGATCGGGTCGGTCGGGTCGGCCGCGGACGGGTACAGCGGGGACTGGTGGTACGTCGGCCCGTCGCCGTCCCAGGCGCCGTGCATGTCGTACGTCATGATGTTCGCGTAGTCGAGGTACGCGCCGATCTTGTCCGTCTCGATGTACTTGATCTTGTCCTGGCCCGCCGGCAGGGCAGCCGTCAGCAGGTACTTCTTCCCGCCGTTGGCCGCGCCGTAGGCGTCGAGCTGGTCGCGGAACTCCTTGAGCAGGAGCGTGAAGTTCTGCTTGTCCTCGGGGCCGTAGTGGTTGCCCAGGTGGCCGCCGGACGAGCCCGGGTACTCCCAGTCGATGTCGATGCCGTCGAAGATCCCGGCGGCGGAGCCGGCGCCGCCGTAGCCGCCCTCGACCGGCAGGTTGCCCTTGATGTACTGGTCGACGCAGGAGCTGACGAACTTCTTGCGGCTGGCGTCCGTGAGTGCGGCGTCGTGGAAGTACTTGGAGTACGTCCAGCCGCCGATCGAGATGTTGATCTTCAGCTTGGGGTACTTGGCCTTGAGCTGCTTGAACTGGTTGAACACGCCGACGATGGGCTGGTCCCACTTGTCGGCGACCCCGCTCACGCTGTCCGCGGCCCCGAAGGACTTCTGGTAGTCGGCGTACGAGTCGCCCGCGCCGTCACCGGCGCTGGCGTTGTTGTCGTCACCGGCCGCCTTGTTGGCCTCGAAACAGGTGAGGTTGGTGGGGTGGATGTTGCCGAACGAGTAGTTGATGACGTCCAGCTTGCCCGCGATGCCGCGGGTGTCGAGGTGCTTGGGGTAGAACGCGTTGCCGTAGACGCTCCACTGGTCGTAGTACGCGATCTTCACCCCGCCGGAGCCGGGGGTGGCGGTGGTGGCGGCCTGGGCGGTGGTCAGGCCCGCGAAGCCGGCCAGGGCTCCGGAAGCGAGGGCGGCGGTGGCGGCCGCGGCCAGAAGCGGTTTACGGATGTGCATGAACAGCCCCCGGGGAGGTGGGAGGGACGGGGAGGAGGCACGCGCGTCGGGATGAAGAGATAGCCCTCGCGGAATGATCGCGTCAATGGTTTGGACCAAAGAAGGACTAGACCACTCGCGAGACAAAACCGCTCGTCAGAGGGGTGGAAGGGCAGCGAAAACCGCCCGCCACCCATGGTGACGAGCGGTTTAAGGCTCTCTTGAGGGAACCGCGCGCAAGGTTCCGGCGAGGAACCAGCCGAACCCCTTTCAGCCGGGGTTCGCGGGGCTCAGGGCTCCCGCACCGGCGCCGCGCCGGCCGCCACCGCCGCCCGGTCCGGCATCCCGTACGCGTCCGCCACGAGCTCGTACGACCGCCTCCGGGCCTCCCCCGCATGGGCGTTGGAGGTCAGCATCAGCTCGTCCGCGCCGGTGCGCGCGACCAGCGCGTCCAACCCCGCCCGCACCTCGTCCGCCGTGCCGTGCACGACGTTCCGCGTCCAGTCGGTGACGAACTCGCGCTCCGCGGCGCTGTACGGGTACGACTCCGCCTCCTCCGGCGTCGGGACGAGCCCGGGCCGCCCGGTGCGCAGCCGCAGCATCGACAGCGCGGCGGCGCGGACCTGGCGCACCGCCTCGCCCCCGGTGTCCGCGGCGAGCGCGGAGACGCCGATGAGCGCGTACGGCTCGTCCAGGACGGCGGAGGGCCGGAAGGAGGAGCGGTAGAGGTCGAGGGCCGGGAGGGTGTTGGCGGCGGAGAAGTGGTGGGCGAAGGCGAACGGCAGTCCGAGCTCGGCGGCCAGCCGCGCGCTGTAGCCGGAGGAGCCCAGCAGCCAGATCGGCGGCCGGGCGGCGGGCCCCTGCACGGGTCCGGGTACGGCGTGCACGCGGGCGTACGGATGCCCGGAGGGGAAGTCGTCGTCGAGGAAGCGGGTCAGGTCGGCGAGGGCGCGCGGGAACTCCTCGGCCTGCTCGTCGAAGCGGCCGGGGCCGCGCAGCGCCCGGGCGGTGGCCCCGTCGGTACCGGGGGCGCGGCCGAGGCCCAGGTCGACGCGGCCCGGGGCGAGGGCTTCGAGGGTGCCGAACTGCTCGGCGACGACGAGGGGAGCGTGGTTGGGGAGCATGACGCCGCCGGATCCGAGGCGGATGCGGGAGGTGTGTGCGGCGAGGTGCGCCAGGATCACGGCGGGGGCGGAGCTGGCCACGCCCGGCATGGAGTGGTGCTCGGCCACCCAGTGCCGGTGGTAGCCGCGTCGCTCGGCGAGCCGGGAGATCTCGACGGACGTGCGCAGCGACGCGCCCGCGGTCGAGCCGGCCCCGACCGTCACGAGGTCGAGCACCGACAGCGGCACCGGGGCCGCGCCCTGCGCAATCCCCCGAATGGCGTCTTCCATTTCCACTGCGCCAGCCTTTCCGGTAATCCCGCGGGCCCGCCCGGGTCGGTCTCCGGACTTTCCGGGACGGTTCCGGGCCCTGCCGCAGCCTGATCGAATCTGTACGAAGAGGTCGAACAGGGACCGGCCGGCACGCATTCCCGGCGCCCCGACCGCGGATCCGCCGGGAATCGGCGGCGCACCGTCGGCTGGCCCGTGACCTTGGCATATGCCATCGATATAGGTCCCGCTGAAACGGCGTGAATGAGCCATCAAACTCTTCAACAGACGCTCCACGTGGGCCTCTTGGTGGCTATCGTGGTAAGGCAAGCGGTAACAACCTGCTAGGGGGAAACCGTGGCGCTGAAGCCCGAGCCGACCGCGCCGTTCCACTCGGTGCAGTACGCCCTGCGCGTACTCGAAACGATCTCCCGGCACGCCGGGGGCGTGACCGACGTGCAGATCGCGCGCGAGACCGGCCTGCCCGCCGTCCACCTCGCCCCCATGCTCTTGATGCTGCGCCGCGAGGGATACGTCCTACAGGTCTCCGACGGCGCGTACGCGATAGGCGACTCGATGGTCCTGCTCGGCTCGGGCATGGACCGCCAGCAGGCGCTGCAGCTCAAGCTCCAGGAGACCCTCGACCAGCTCCGCGACACGGTGGGCGCGGCGGTCTACATCAGCCGGTACGTCGACGGCGAGGTGAAGATCACGCAGTTCGCCGACAGCCCGCGGACGCCGAAGGTGCACGAGTGGGTCGACTTCCGCTCGGCGGCGCACGCGAGCGTGGTGGGCAAGTGCCTGCTGACCCAGCTGGACCTGAACAGTCGCCGCGACCACCTCTCGCGGCACAAGATCGCGCGGTTGACGTCGCGGACGATCACGAACGAGCGGGTGCTGTTCTCGAAGCTCGACGCCCAGCCGGCCACGGTGCCGACGCTGGACCTCCAGGAGTACGCGGTCGGCACGGTGTGCGCCGCGGTCCCGATCACGGCGGGCTCCGCGGTCGGCTGCCTGGCCCTCTCGATGCCGGTGGAACACGCCCACCGCCTCCGCGCGGCAGCCGACACCCTGAACCGCAGGGCGGCCCCCGTGCTGCTGTCACTGGCCATCTGAGGCGCGGGACCCGGAATCCCCGGGGCCGTGCACCTGCCAGGGCCGTGCGCCCGCCTGGCTGAGCGCCCGCCGGGCGGCCGTCGAGCACCCTGGGGCGTTCGAGCACCCGGGGCTCGCGAGGGTCTCGGGCCGGGGGATCCAGGCCGGATGCCGGAAACCCGCACCGTAACCGGCCGAACCGACCGGACCGGACCGGAAAACACTTCGGGCGGTTCCCGGTGAACCGGAAACCGCCCGAAGATCAGGTGCGCCGCCAGGGACTCGAACCCCGGACCCGCTGATTAAGAGTCAGCTGCTCTAACCAACTGAGCTAGCGGCGCCTGCTGACAGAGAAAATACTACCTGGTCCGGAGGGGTGCTCGTGACCACCCCCGTCGCGGCCCCGCCGACCCCCGTTCCGGAGCCCGCCACCAGGGCATCAGGGGGCCGGCACGGCGCCGGGCCCGCCCTGGCCGAGCTGCCCCAGCAGGGCGGCCCGGCCCTGGGCGGCGTACCGGGCGAGCAGGGCGGTGCGGTCGGCCGGCGTGAAGGGCCGGTACCCGGCCGCGCCGGGCGGACGCCACCAGACCGGGTCGGGGCAGCAGAACCCCGCTCGTCGCAGTTCGACCCGGTGGACCTTGTTCGTGGCCGTGACCGGCATCGCGGCCACCAGCCGGACGAACCGGGGAGCCATCTTGGTCCCCAGGTCAGGCTGCGCGGCGAGGAAGCCCTCGAACTCCGACGGCGAGAACGCCGCCCCCGCCCGCATCGCCAGCGCGGCCATCACCTGGTCCCCCGCCACCGGGTCCGGCACGGCGTAGACCGCCGCCCCCGCGGCGGACTCCCAGCGCGCGAGGATGTTCTCGATCACCGCCGCGGCCAGGTTCTCGCTGTCCACCCGCAGCCGGTCGTCCGCCCGTCCCGCGAAGTAGAGGAACCCCGCCTCGTCGCGGTAGAAGAGGTCCCCGGTCCAGTACCAGCCCCCGCGCAGCCGGGCGGCGTCCGCCTCCGGGTTGCGCCAGTAGCCCTCGAAGGGGTTCCGGCCGCGGTTGACCAGCTCCCCGATCGCCTCGGCCACCCCCGTCGGCGCCCCCGACGGGCCGGTCCCGGCAGGGGGGCGTTCCACGCCCGTCTCGGGGTCCACCACCGCCAGGTCGTCCCCGGGGGCGGCGCGCCCGACGGCCCCCGGGGGCGTGTCGGGGGTGCGCCGGATCGCGGCCCCGCCCTCGGAGGACCCGTACCCCTCCACCAGCGGCGCACCGAAGCGCTCGGCGAACCGGGCCGCGTCCACCGCCCCCGCCTCGGTGCCGAAGCCGAGCCGCAGCCGGTGCGCGCGGTCGTCGGGGCGGGGCGGGGTCGCGAGGAGGTACTGCACGGCCCGGCCGACGTAGGTGAAGTAGGTCGCGTCGAAGCGGCGTACGTCGTCCAGGAAGCCCGAGGCGGAGAAGCGGCGGCGCAGCGCCACCCCGGCCCCGGCGACCAGGGCCGGTGCCCAGTCGGCGATCACGGCGTTGCCGTGGAACATCGGCATGCAGATGTAGTGGACGTCGTCCGGGCCCACCGCGAACTGGCGGGCCAACGAGGCGCCGGCGGCCGCGAGCCGACCCTGGCTGCAGATCGCCGCCTTGGGCGCGCCGGTGGAGCCGGAGGTGAAGTACAGCAGCAGCCGGTCGTCCGGCCCCGGGCCGCCGCGGCGCAGCACGGCCTCGCCCGGTCGGGCGTCCGCGTACGGGGCGAGGAGGTCGGCGTACCGGACCCCGCCGCCGAAGGCCCCGGCGACGAGCGCGCGAGCCGCGGCGTCCACGCCGTCGGGGTCGCCCGGGTCGCCCGGGTCGCCCGGGTCGCCCGGGTCGCCCGGGTCGCCCGGGTCGCCCGGGTCGTCCGGGTCGCCCGGGTCGTCGGCGTCGTCCGTCACGAGGACGCGTACGCCGCCCAGGTCCAGCCCGGCGAGCAGCGGGAGGTGGGCCCGCTCGGTGACCAGGAGGGCGCACTCGGTGTGCCGGATGTCGCGGGCGAGCTCGGGACCGCGGCGGGTGGGGTTGATCCCGGCGACGGCGGCCCCCGAGAGGGCCGCCGCGCTCAACCAGAGAGGGAACTCGGGGGTGTTGTCCAGCAGCACCCCCACGTGCGGCTCCGCGCCGCGCGGCAGCAGGTCGACCAGGAGCGCGGCGCGGGCCGCGGCCCCGGCGGCGACCTCGTGGTGGCCGAGCCGGGTGCCGTGGTCGACCAGGGCGTCGGACCGCTGGTCGCCCCACTGGCGCTGTACGAGTTCCGCGACGGTCTCCGTCCCCATGGCGCCGCACCATAGCTGACGCTACGTCAGAACTGAACGTCGGAGCAGGAGTAGAAGGCGTTCGCGGTGTCGTTGATGGTCCACACCCCGAGGATCACGTGCCGTCCCGTCTTGCCCGAGGGCATGGTGCCGGGGTGGACGACCGTGTAGGGCGGGCGGGTGCCGTTGTAGGTGACGGTGAGGAAGGGCTGGGGGTCGAGGGCGGCCCGGGTGAGGGGCTTGGTCCAGTCCCAGCCGTTGCGGGTGATGTAGTACTTGAAGTCGGTGGTCGAGTGCGGGGCGGTGAACTGCCAGCGGAAGTTGTACGCCTGGCCGCCGAAGACCTGGGTGGCCGGCCAGTTGCCGCCGCGCGGGTCGTCGAGCTGGGCGAACTCGCTGTGGTTGGCCGAACAGATGTGACCGTCGGCGGGACCGGCCGCCGGGAAGCCCTTGAGGCCCTCGACGGACTGCGGCTCCCACTGGATGGGCCCGCAGTCGGGGACGGTCTTGTTGGCGCACAGCTTCTGGCGGCTGAGGGGCTGGTCCGTGTAGCCGTGGCTGCTGGCGGTGGGGGCGCTCAGCAGGCTGAGCCCGCCGACGAGGGCGAGGCCCAGGGCGGCGGCGGGCAGGGCTGTCCTACGCATGATGCTCCTTGGACGTGGGGGGAGTTCCGTTGAGCGTGCGCACGCGTGTGGGGCTGACGGCCGGTGTCTGCGGTTCGATCCGGCACCGTTCGATTCAGGTCTAGACCAAGTCCCAGACTATTGACGGGAATTGGCCATGTCCAGACCAACGGCATGGGCGCCCCGCCCGCTCCCCTCCCCGTCCGCTCCCCTCCACGCCCCCTCCCCTCCCCGCCCGCTCCCCTCACTCCCTCCCACGCCCTCCCACGCCCTCCCACGCCCCCCACTCCCCCACTCCCTCCACGAACTCGACCCCGCAGTGGGTCGCGTGGTGTGTGGGGGAGGCGCTTGACAGGGGTGGCAGGCTGGACCGGAGGCAGGCCCGGGCCGAGGGTGGCCGCAGGCCAGGGTGAAGCCCCAAAGCCCTCGGGGTGGGCCTGCCGCTGGGGGTACCTCCCAGCGGTAGCTGGGGGAGGCCTGCAGGCCGCCCCTGTCAAGCGCCGAGGGGAC